>NZ_JAQFWP010000069.1 GCF_027706745.1 Nocardiopsis suaedae
GATCATCGAAACCCTCGCTGCCTACTGCACACGAATTAACGACTCAGGACACTAGCGGTTCTCCAGGGCCTGGGTCGTGGTCTGCGCGATCCAGGCCCCCGCCTTGCGGAGAAGGGACTCGGAGTCAGTCGGGCTGGGATCGGTGACGTTCAGAGCGACGAGCGCGAGCACGACAATGAGGACGAGGGCGGCGAGACGACGGGTCTTGTACTCGTCCTCAATGGCCCGCTCGACAAGTTCGAGGGCCCTGCAGGCGACGAGCGCGAGGTGAGTGAACATCTGCGGTAGAGCTCCTTGGACATGAAAACCAAGGGCTCCTACTGAGAGCCACGGATGTGCGAGGTGTGATCGGCCGCTCGCACTCGACCGGCCTACTGCTCCGCTACTGACTTTCAAGATAGCCAGCAAGGCGGGACATGTCTACTCCGACATTCCTCAGCCGTTGAGTCGCCTTCATCATGGCGTCTGCCAGTCTGTCCAGCCGCTCCGCGCCGAGTTGCTCATCCCGGCCGCACCTCGGGCACTCCAGACGGAGCTTCTTACCGCCGTCCGGCGTGGGGATCAGCCGTATAGAGCGGCTGAGGATGAACGCCCGTTTGCTAGTGGCGATCCGAAAGCTGCTTCTGCTCTGCGTGATGGAACGCCGGACGTGCTCCGGTTCCATGTTCTGCACGGGGTCGTCTACCGGCTGCGGAGAGAAGCGCCCCAAGTGCTCGTGAAGCTCTCTGAAGCGCTCGTCCGTCGGGGAGTCGCGGTTGTCCGTCAACACCACGATCTCAACAGCGCTGTGCTGTCCACGGTCGGTACAGATGATCCTGAACTGGTTGCGGAGAGGGATCTCGGATGGCCTGCGCCTGCTCACTGGCACCTCTGATGCTCAGACACTCGGTGCGGGCAGAACCCGTCTAGTCCTATGGAACAACAAGCAGGTGCGACGTCCACGGCCGGGAGAGAGTGACTAAGACAGTCCATCCTCACGCGCTCCGCGGCTGTGGATGACGGCAGTATGTAAGTGACGAGACCGAAGAGGCCCCCAACCGCTGCCTACAGGTCGACGCGCACCCGCGCGATGAGGGCGGCCCACTGGTCGGAGGGGAACTCCAAGTGGCCGGCGTCCCGGTTCTGGGTGTCGCGCACGTCAGCACCCGTCGCGTGCTCGCGGACCTCCACGCAGTTCGCGCCACCGTCCGAGTAAGTGCTCTTGTGCCACATGGGTTCACTCATGATCCATCTTCCTAAGCTCCGCCTTCATCATCGCCAGGGTCTCACTCGGGCCGATCGCCGAACTCTGGAGGGCAGCGAACTGCATCCTCCAGTTCGTGACCTCCGCCGAGTTGGTCACGAGCTGCCCCTCGCGCGCACTCTCCGCGAACAACACGTCTGGGAGTGTCTCCGTCGTAATGAGCTTAAAGGCGCCGCTGGTGCCGGGATGCTTCGCCGCGTTCATGGGCAGGAGCTGCACGGTGATCCGGTCTCGCTCAACAAGGTCGATCACGGACGCCAGCTGATCACGTGTGGTCTCTGTGCTGCCGTAGCGGCGGTAGAGCAATGCCTCATCCATCACTATCCACAGCTTCGGGCGCGGGCTCTCCGTCAGCCTCGTGGCACGCTTTGCGCGGTTGCTCGCCTGCGCTGCCACCTCGTCGTCGGTCAGCCACTGGGCACCGTGCCGGATCAGCGCCTGCGCGTACTGTTCGGTCTGGAGGTGAGCGGGCCACACCAGCACGAGGTATTCGTAGACCGCGCTCGACGTGTCGACCAGCTCCGCGACTTCCGCCTTCCAGGCCTCACGGCCGTCTCCTGTCAGCTCTTCCCACACACGCGCAAGGTGTTCGGTGCCGAGCGCGGAGTCGAGGGCCTCACGGAGACGCGTGGTAGGCGCGGTGAGACCGCGCTCAACGGCGGAGATGGTGCTCTTGCTGGTGTTCGTCGCTCTTGCTAGTGCAGTCTGCGTCATGCCGGTTTCGTCGCGCAGGGTGCGCAGCTCTCGCCCATAGCGGACAACGGCCTCTTTGTCAGGGGGCATGACAGCCATGACAGCACGATTTCTAGTGATGGCGCAGAGGTTCTAGAAAAATCTAGCAGCGTGGAAAGCGTGACGGCCCCTGTAGACGGCCCTTCACTAGGCACCTTCCAGCGCGTGACACTGAGCGTTTTTCATCCTGCTTCTCGGAGTTGGAGGGCGAGCACGGCTCGGGCGATCTCTCCTGCCCGGTGCGGGCAGCACCGCAGCCGGCGTAGGGCGTCCCAGTTCTTGAGTTGGGCGATGGCCCGCTCGCCAGGTGAGCGGAGCTTGGCGTGCTCGGAGTTGGCGTCCTTCTTCCACTGCGGCTTGTCCCAGCCCTTGAACGGGCAGAACACCACGTCCGAGAGCCCCACGTACCCCTTGTCACCCAAGCCGAGGAGCCCCGCGGCAGCGATGCGCTCGGCGATCCTCCATACCCGTGCGGCTCTGGTGTCGTGTACCGAGCCCAGGAGTGACCACGATGTCCAGAGGGGTTCTCCGTCCGGGGCCGCGACGACCTGGATGTTCATGCCGTGCTGCTTGTGCTTGCCGGAATAGAAGGGGCGGTCGGCCGCGACGCGGTCGCAGGCGATGAGCGTGCCGTCCACGATCACATACCCCCACCCTGTGCGGCGTGCGCGGCGCAATCCCTGCTTCAGGGTGGGTGCCAGCTTCGCGAGCAGTGCCGTGGTCTCGCGCACGTACCGCCAGGCGGTCGTGGTGCCCACCCCGAAACCGGCCGCGAGGTGGGTGAATGTCTCGCCCTTGTACAGATGGACCAGCACGAGCAGGGCCTGCTGTGCGGGGTCCAGGCGTCGCCATCGGGAACCGGTGTTCTTGCGGTGGGTGCGGATGGTGCGGGCGGCCAGGTTCAAGGTTCGGCGTGACAGGGGCAGGCAGGCGCGGTAGAACAGCATGTGGAGCCTCTGGTGGGCTGGTTTTCTTGGTCGTTAACTCATCTACCAGGGGCTTCTTGCTGTCAGGGGAGGTTTCGGGTAGTCGGTGCGAGCCTGTGACCAGCACCTTCAGGATGAAAAAGGCTCACTGTCGGCATGGAACCCATGGAAGACCCCCGCGTCACCTACCTCCAAGTCCTCCAACACGCCTTCCAGTCGCGACGGCTCTTGACATACCGCGAGGGTGAGTTGTTGGTCGTCAACGACCCGTACCTCCGTGACCGGGTCGTCGTCGCATGGAACGGCCGCTGGTGGTTCTGGGAGGGACCAGCGGGCAACCGCGAGTATCGCGACGAGCCCCGTGACGTCGTGGACAGCGTCATTGAGCAGTTCGCGGGCATCTACTACCCGCCGTCCCACTCGTCTGCGAGATGATCGGGTGCGGCGTCCCAGGAGTGGAATGGGAGACAACCTTGGCGAGGATGCGGTTATCCGGCCCTTGCGCCCGCGATCGTGGCGATCATGTGCTCAAGGCTCCAGGTGACATCCACGAGGACTAGGTTCGTGTAGTAGTCCGTGTCGAGGGGTTCCGCTCCGCTACCAGTAACAAAGGGATCCTCTTCCTCTAGGAGATGCTCAACGTATCCCGTCAAAACTGCGCGGAACTCTCCGTGGTCTCGCTCTGGCACGAAGGCGACCACGATGTCACTGGGCGCAAGGAACTCGAAGTCACCGACGTGCCTCCACTCGCGCTCCCACCAGAACTCTCGACGTACGTTGTATGTGCCCATGGCTTCGATGAATGGCGTCAACCGAAGGATCTCGGATTTCGCCAGATGCTCAAAGTAGTCCGATCCAGACTCAGCGCTGGCCTCCAACGCCTTAGCTTCAGCCTCCTCGACCAGGGCTTTCACGGACTTCGTGAGCCATGTCCCTGCGCTGGCCAACGGAGTCTGGTCCAAGTACCAGACGGGGTTCACCCCACGGCTGCGTGCGTAGCTTTTCGTGATGGCCAGGCCGTATCCCTTGAGCCCCACGCCCCGGTCCGGGATGTGCTCACACATCATCCAGATGTGCTCAAGGGGGGGTTTCAGTGAAGCAGACTACGCGCTGTGTGGCGGCGATCTTTTCGCTCTGTGTGGCAAGTTCCCTGGCTTCGCCGAAGCACTTGGCCGCCATGATCTTCCGTGCCCCCAGGATCGAGAGCAGGTTGTCGCGGGCATCTGTCTTGGAGTCATCATCATCGCGACTCAGGTGGACAAGGAACGTGGACAGGTCATTGCGCCTGTGGAGCAGTTGCTCGATGGTGGCCATGAGTCGAGTGTCCGTCTGAAGCACACCATGCGCAGGAGATGATTCGGCCAACTACCGACAGGTGGATTTATCGACTCGGCAGGGCTTGATCCGCCGTGGCTCCGCAGTCATACCTGTTCAAAAAGCTGCGCCTAACCCTCATCGGCGGACTCGGTGAGCGATGGCACGGCGCAGTCGTGGCCGGTGCCAGACCAGCGTCCCATAACCCGCCACAGTTCGTAATGGAGGAGCCATTCCGAAGCCCACGGCAGGATCGTGTGTGAAAGAAGCATGTCCTCCTTCCACTCCCCCGGCAGGTACAGACATAGGTCACCATCGGGATAGACATGCGGCAGGGTCGTGGCGCGTGGATGCAGGGTCAGAGGCGGGTCGGTGACGGTTACGCGCGGTTGTCGCCGGTGTCGGTAGGTGACCCGTACCGTGTAGCGCCTGCTGGCGGGGGTGGGTTGCAGGTCGACCGCGCAGACGAGCTCGCCACCACGCACTGTTCCCCGCGCATCAGGAAGTACAGCCTTGATCGAGGCCAGCTGCCGACCGAGATTAATCGCGCGGAGAGGGATGCTGGCCATAGAAGGTGTGCTTCGTCTTGTGGGGTCCGGTCGCGGTCGGGGAAAGCAGTCCCGTCGCACCCATCCGGTTGTCGGTGGCTGCACCTATGCGGGCAGCATAGCGTTCGTAGGAACGGCGGACAGGGTCGGGAGTGAAGGACTTGGACAGGCGTTCGAAGACGACGTCCAGGCCTTTGGCTTCCATGGTGGCGAGTTCGTTCACGGTCATGGCGATCTCGTTGAACCAGGCGTGGAAAGCCTGCCGCCGCTCAGGGTACTCATTCCACTTGTCGGTAAAGTTCTCTTCCTCATGCGCCGGGTTAGGCACCCACCACTCACCGTCGTGCTTCTCGATGAAGCCCATCATGTTGTCCAGCACGCTACGGACGGCGGTGAAAAGATCCTCCTCGCCACTGTAGGCGTGTCCAGCGAGCGTGGTGATGAGGATGGACGGGGGCCGGTTATCGGGGTCCTTCGCGAACGTGATCATGCAGTGCCACTTGAGGATCTGCACGACGCGCTGCAGTGGACTGCGGACCGGCCACGTGGGCACGTCTGCGACATTGGCGTGCCGCTTCTCCAGAATCCGGCGAGATAGTTCTGAGCGCTGCTGGAACCAATCCGCGTATCCGATCGGGTTACTGCGCTGCCACTTCCGAAGATCCTTGTCCGTCAAGCGGATCCCAGTGGACTGATGGTCCTCGTCGGGGATGGCAGGTAGTACGTCAAGGTGAAACCCCGGATACCCAAGGGTCCAGCAGCGACGACGGGGTTCGAGGCTTTCCGGACCGTCGGTGTCGCCCTGATCCTGCTTCCACTTGCGGTAGGCGGTCAACTGATCGCCGACCCGCTGCTTGAGTTTCTCTTGCGTCGTGCTCTCGTGATGCAGTGGTAGCCAGCAGACCAGGTCGATGTCGTACTCGCCCCCGGGCGTGCCGGGGCGGACTACGGTACCCAGGCGGAAAGAACCCTGGGGATAGATCTGCCACCCCGGGCTGCCGTGCTCGGCGAGCCAGGTTCCGACCTCCTCGTAGCGTTCGACAGCGGTGTCGTACAGATCAGGGGAGATATCGAGCACCTCCACTGCGCCGTCGAGCAGCGTCGACAGCATTTGGTTGAGCGAGTCCACGTCATCCCTCACTTGCTGGAAAGTGCGGAGCGAACACCGGAGCACGGTGATCGCAGAACATGCGGTGAACAGCTGGCGAGGCGTCACGGCTGACATGGCCGGCGAGCCCGTAGAGGGTCTCGATGTCGACCTTGTCAAGCGCGACAGCGCCGGTCGGCACCGTCGGATTGAGACGGAACACGTTGCTCTTCCCAATGAAGTGCCGCACCTGTTTGATGGCGCTCTCGCTCTGCGCGCGCATGAGCACTTCCACGGCGTCGATCGCCCAAGGCAGCAGACCACCGTGGTCAAGACGGCGATGTCGGCTACGGACATCGATCGTGGTCCCAAGGTTGAATACCCGGACTGCATTGAGGGGAACAGAGAGCGGCCCAATAGCCTCGGTGAGCGCCACCATGCTCGGGTTGTTCGCCCACACCCCGCCGTCGATGAGTCGCGCTCCGTCCAAGGCCATCCCGGGCAGATAGGTCGGTGCGGCGGAGGTGGCCAGCGCGACGTTCACCGCCTTCTCACGCCAGTCGCGCTTCAGGGTGGGCAGGTGCGGAGTTCGGAAGAGGTAGACGTCATCAGCAGCAACGTTGTACGAGGTGATTACGATCCGCTTGGTGCTCTCACCGAAGGTTCGATCACCAAACACTTCGGTGAGCGCTGCCTTCAGTGGCCCGGAGCCGTACTTCGCGCGCAACAGGTGCCGAAGGCCACGCATCCGGCTGCGATCGCGAAAGATCCGCGGACCGTGCTCGGTGTAGAAGGCGAGGATCTCCCGGGGGGATAGCCCGAGCCCCAGGCCCAGGGCGATGATGCCGCCCGTCGAAGTACCCGCGATCAGGTCGAAGTGATCGACGATCCGGATCCCGAGGTCCTCCTCCAGACGGGTCAGGACTGCCGCCGAGAACATGCCGCGGAAACCTCCGCCGTCTAAGGCCAAGATCTGGAAACGCTCTGTCAGTTCAACCGCCCCCGCGCCGCAACTCCTAGAAGATCGGCCCGCTGGACCGGCCTCGACGACCAAGTCTACTTAATATAGCAGCACTATTTTCGGCTTGCTCTTCTACGCTGGAATCGTAACGCCATGCCTGCGGTGCCCCAAGGCGGGCGTGGCTTCTGTGATCCGCCAAGATGTGGGGACCAAGATCAGGTAGAGACAGGTAGGGGAGAGATGACCACGCAGGCGTTCGAGCGCACTCGACTTCGAACCGCCCGCGAGTTGGCAAGGCTGAGCCAGGCTCAGCTGGCTCGCATGGCCGGGCTCACACCAGCCGCGATCAGTCAGTTCGAGAGCGGTGCGGCACGCCCGAGCCCAGAGACTGTCGGCGTCTTGGCCGAGTCCCTGGAGGTGCCCCCCAGGTTCTTCCGTGAAGCGACGGTTGAGAGTCATGAGGGCTTCTTCCGATCACTGCGCCGAACCTCGGTGGTCGACCGCCGACGCGCCCGAGCGATCGCTCACGTCGCTCACGACCTCGCCGTCCGTGCATCGGCCGCACGGCGGTTCTCCGCAGGTGACGTGCCGATGATCCCTGTGAGCGGGCTTGAGCCCCCTGCAGCCGAGATCGAGCAGGCCGCTGCCCAGATACGCTCCCTGTGGGGGGTCTCCCCAGGCCCGCTCCCCAATGTCGTCGAGCTTCTGGAGACGCATGGCATCGCTGTGATCCGTCTCCCGCTCGACAGCGCGGACGTTGACGCTTTCTCCCTGCCCTTCCCCGACCATCCAGTCGTCGTCCTGGGCACCGACAAGAACGACCGCGCTCGATCCCGGTTCGACGCCGCGCACGAACTCGCCCACCTTGTGCTGCATGGTGAGCAGATCTGGGGTGTCAAGGAGGTGGAGACACAGGCCCACCAGTTCGCGGCGGCCTTCCTCATGCCCGCCGAGGACATCTACCACCAGTTGCCTACTACCGTCGACTGGTCGACCCTGTTCGAACTTAAGCGGTTCTGGCAGGTGTCCCTCGCCGCCCTGCTGATGCGCGCCAGGACCCTGGGGCGCATCAGCAACAGCATGTATCTGACGGCCATCAAGACGGCCTCTGCCAGGGGGTGGCGCCGTGTCGAACCGGTCCCCCTCGGCCGCCCAGAGCAGCCTGCAAGGCTGTTGAGCTACCTCTCCTCTCCCGAGAGCAGCCCTGCCCGGGCCGTCCTTCCCCCAAAGGTCGTGGAGAGTATCGAAACAGCGGCAGCGACATAGCATTACGCAAATCAAGAATTCTGTCACAAGCTGTGGCCATAGAGGCTTACTCCCCTTGAAGACGAAACCAACGCGCGGGAGAGCAGTGACCGAGGAGAGCAAGGCCTTCACGATCCGAGAGCTGTACGACCTGCCAGCCGCGGTGCACCTGATGACGGCCGCTCGTGCGCTGCACATGGGTCGGACGATGGCCTATGACCTCGTCAGGCGCGACGAGTTCCCCTGTCGGCTGCTCCGCTACGGCGGAACCTACCGAGTAGCCACTGCGGATCTCCTGGAGCTTCTAGGCGTGCCCCTGCCGGAGCCGGGACGACCGGCCGCAGTCGAGTCGATATAGCGATTTAATCCGTTGTCGACCCCGCACATGATCGATGCCAGGGTTAAGCTTCTGGGGGTGAAGCCCAGAGGATCCTACAGCCGAAGCGGAAAGAGAACTGCTCTTCATGTGAATTAGCAAGGCTCTGAAGCGAAGGATAACGGGGCTTCAGCCCAGAACCTCGTCTCTATCACAGATCGTCCGGCCGACTGACAGAGTTACCCTCAGGCTCATCATGGATCTGGCACTGTTGGTCTCGTACAGATCCCACAGCCTTGCGCCATGCGGCGAACAACCGAGGAAGCCTTTCCAGGATCTCGTTGACCTGGGAGATAAACAGAGTCAAACAGCCGAAGGCAGAGATCAACATGACCATCATGTCGCCCCAGTTCCACATGGTCAGCTTCCTTCTTCTGAAAGTTCGGCGCCATAGCGGGCCAAGGTCTCAAAGATTTCGTCGGGGCCGCAGTCGATGTGGTCGAACTCGTGACGACCAGAGCAATCGTTGGGGCACTCCATCTCCGCGCATATCTCGGGCTCGGGGGAAGCAGACTCATTGAGCACGTGGTAGACGAGACGGTGCGCGATGAACTCTCTGGCATCGGACATCTCGAAAAAGAGGCGGATCTCGGCCTGAGAAAACGGGTTGTCTGGGGTGTCTGCCAGATACGGCAACCGCTCCTTCCCCGTCGTAGCCCAGTCATAGGCTGACTCAAGAGCGACAGCTACCCAAGCGACTTCCTGCGGCGAGAGATTCTTGTCGACGAGAAGTCGAGTGGCAGCCTTTGCTGCCAGTGTCGCGTTCATGAGGTACTTCAAGTACTCCCGTTCCTCTTGGCCTTGGATCAGGTCTTCCAGGCGTGGTCGGGGCAGCTGTTCGGTCAGCTTTGAGTCCCGTCGCCTGCGAGCCCGGGCAACCAGAGCGGTGAGACAGGGGCGACAACCGTTGAGAGACAGTCCCTCGGTTGATCGGAGTGGAACGCGCAGTCGGGGTTGGGGAAACGGCGAGTCGCAAAAGCAGCAGTGCGTGCCTTCTGTCTGCTGACGGTTGAGCTCGGAGGGAACCGAGTCCTGGACCTCATCAAGTGCGTAGGCGGGGATGTGCATGTGTCCTCCAAAGGTTCGAGAGGTGAACCCCACCATGTTCACCAGTTGACCGAACCGCTTGTCACAGATGGTCGCCCATCCGTGGACTTGTGTGGGATCCGTCCAGTCAGGGCCCTGTCAGCTCTAAGCTGTTGACAGAAGTTGACACTGAACCTTGGAAGGTGGCGACGGAGATGGCTGTCTCTTCCGAACTCCCCGAAGCGAAGCAAGAGCTGGCGGACGCACTTGATGAGCTCCACCGAGCCACGGGGAGAATCAGCTACCGACGCATCGAGAAACTGACAGCAAGCGATCAGGACCTGTTGGACGTTAGCCACGAAGCCGCCCGGACCACGATCAAGCTGCTTCGGATGCCCGGTTGGGAGACACTCAAATCCGTAGTCTCCGTGCTGGCGGACAACTGCCATCCGCCTCGGGACCGGGCGCAGGAGACTGTCCGGCTCCTGCGCCTGTGGCGAGTGATCAACGAAGGGGAGACCGGCGCTTATCTCTCCGCTGAGGAGTTCATACGGACCGAAGGGTGGGGTGGAGACGACGGGAAATGGACCCCGGAGATGGTCACAGGAATCATCGTCAACCCTTTCAACGCCGTTGAGATCGACCGCTCACTCGCGGTCCCGCACGACCCCATGATCTCTGAGGACACATGGGTCGAGGTCGCAAAGCGCACTATCGACGAGATGGGGGTCGACTTCTTCCTGCGAGTACTTCTTCGCTCACTGAAGGGTGACTACGTTGGTGCGACCGAAGGAGCGCCATACGGCTACCAGGATCCTCAGCACGAGGTGCAGGAGGCCCTCGAGATCATGAACTACTGCAATAGCCAGATCCTTCACCGCTTGCGGTCAGAACCGAATCTGCTAGCTCGCTCCTTCCATACGTTTCACTCCGACGACACGATCGCTCCAGAGGAAAAGGCTGAGGTACTCCGAGCTGAGAGCGATCAGAGCCTGCTCCGTGAAGCCTTGAGTGTTACACCTGAAACGTGGCATGAAGTCTCCGAGGAAGCACACTTCCTGGTATCCCATTACCTCATCAAGGGGGGAAAGACAGTGGGACGCCCCTCGCTCCCTCCAGAGCAGAGGTTCCAGATCACCTGGCGGGTTCCATAAGCCGGTTGCCAGCCAGTGAAGTACTCGGGTCCGCTCATCACGGAGAGCCGTCAGGCCTACCAGACAACAGCGGTTTGACCTGCCCGCAGCCGTCGACCTGATGGCTGCGGCCCGCGCCCTGCACATGGAGCGGACGACGGCCTACGGGCTCGCCAAACGCGGTGAGTTCCCCTGTCGGCTGCTCCGCTACGGCGGGACCTACGGGTTGTCACCGCAGAGCCCCTGGAGCTGCTAGGCGTGCCGCTACCGGCCAGGGGAGCGTCGGCTAGAGTCGAGTCGACATAGCGATTCGATCTGTTGTCGACTTGGCGTCCGGACGGCGCCGCTCAGTGCCGGGGGAGTGCGGGCTCTGACAGGGGATGCCGTGGGGTCCCACCGTCAGATGACGGTCAAAAGAGGAAGAGCCCTGCTCTCCGAAGTGGAGAACAAGGCTCTGAACTGCACAAACTGTGTGGGCGTACCAGGACTTGAACCTGGGGCCTCATCCTTATCAGGGATGCGCTCTAACCGACTGAGCTATACGCCCGCGTTCCGGATGGAACTCTACCGCATCCGGGACCCTCCGGCGAACCGGATCAGGCGGGACGCGTGGAGGAGCGGGGCCTCTCGCGAGGGCCCGCTCCTCCTCATCCTACCGGGTCCCGGGGGTGTCCCGGACCGGTGCCGGGCGCCCGGCGGGGCCGGGCCGCCGGGCGCTCCCGGACGTCCGGCTCACTCCGACTCGGTCAGGGTGACGTCGATGCCGCCGACCAGGTCCGCGGCCAGGTTGTACAGCATCGCCCCGACCGTCGACAGGGCCGTGATCAGGATGATGTTCAGCGCCCCGATCAGGCCGGTGTACCCCAGCACGCGGGCCGGGGAGAACCAGCCCGCCGGGTCGATCGGGACCTCTTCGCCCTCGCCGCCCTCGGTCAGGGCGGTGAGCATGTCCGCCAGGGCGTCGAACACCCCGAGCCCGGACAGGATCGCGTAGACCACCGCCACCGCGACGAACAGGATGATGAAGCACACCAGCGAGATGACGAAGCTGAACTTCATCACCGACCAGGGCTCGACCCTGCTGACGCTCAGGTGCGCCTTGCGAGCCGACTTCGCCGCCCCGATCGGCGCCTTTCCTCCGCCGGCCCCCGATGCCGCCATGGCCGTCCTTTCCCGCGCCTCGAACTTCGGTGCCGACCCCGCGGAGGAGCCCTTCCCGGACCCCTCGGCCGCCGCGCCCGCCCCTGCGGCGGACGCCGTCACCGGCGCCGCGGCGGAGTCGCCGCCCTCGCCGGAGTCCTTCCCGCCGCCGGCGCCGGCGCTCGCGGCGGAGGCGGACTTCCCGGCGGGCTTCTTCGCGCTCCCGGCGGAGCCCCCGGTGTTCGCGGGCTTCCCGCTCTTCTTCGCCGACCCCGACGACGCGCCCGCCGACGGGCCCTTCTTGGCGGGAGCGGTCGTCGCCGAGCCCTTACGGGCCGGTCCGCCGGTCGTACCGGAACCGCTGGAGGACGTCTTCGCCGAGGCGGCGGTGGAGGACGCGGAAGCGGACGAGGTGGAGGCCGACGAGCCGGGCTCGCCGCCGTCCGACGCCTCGGCGCCGGACGCGGGCTCCCCGGCCTCCTTCTTCTCCGCCTCGGGCTCCGCCCCTTCGGACGCCGCGTCCTTTTGCGCGTCCTCCGCGTCGGCGCCCTCGGGCTCCTTCTCCGGGTTCTCCGGGGCGTCCGGGGCCACCGGCTCCGCGGACTCCGGCGACTCCTGCCCGGGCGCCTCGGCGCCGGGCTCCGTCTTCGCCTCGGACCGCTTCACGTCCTCCGAAGCGTCCTTCGTCTTCTCCGACGTCTTGTCCGACATAGCCACGTTACCGCTGGACTTTCCATGAGACAGGTGGAATTCGGGCCGAGGGATGGTGGGACCGGCCGCTGGGGCGGCGGCCGGTCCGAACATGTTCTCCAGGCGCTCTAAGGCACCCTACGCGAGCCTCAGGACTCGGGGCCCTCTTCGCCCTCCGCGTGGCCCTGCGGACCGTCCGCGCCGCCCTCAGCGGCGTCCGCGGCGTCCTCCCCGGCCTCCAGGCCCTCGGCGTCGTCGGGGGCCTCCTCGTCGGCCTCGGCGTTGCGGGCCACCGCCACCACGTGGCTGCCCTTGTCGAGGTTGACCAGGCGCACGCCCATCGTGGCGCGCCCCGACTGCTTGATCTCCGCGCTGCGGGTGCGGATCACCCCGCCGTTGGAGGTGATCGCGAAGACCTCGTCCTCCTCCGGGTGCACCATCTGCGCGCCGACCAGGCCGCCGCGCGCCTCCACCACCTTGGCGGTGAGCACGCCCTTGCCGCCCCGGTTCTGCACCGGGTACTGGTCGGACGGGGTGCGCTTGGCGTACCCGCCCGCGGTGGCCACCAGCACGTCCGTGGGACCGTCGGTCTCCCGGATCACGTCCATGCTCAGCAGGTTCGCGTCCTCGGTGAACCGCATCCCGATGACGCCGCTGGTCGCCCGGCCCATCGGGCGCAGCGACTCGTCCGCCGCCGAGAACCGGATCGCCTGTGCGTCACTGCTGATCAGCAGCAGGTCGTCGGTGGGGAACACGAGACGGGCGGCGATCAGCTCATCGCCCTCGCGCAGGTTGATCGCGATGATCCCGGCCGAGCGCGCCGAGTCGAAGTCCTCCAGGCGGGACTTCTTCACCAGCCCGTCGCGGGTGGCCAGCACCAGGTACGGCGCGACGTCGTACCCGCGCAACGCCATGACCTGCGCGATCTCCTCGTCCGGCTGGAACTCCATCATGTTGGCCACGTGCTGGCCGCGCGCGTCGCGCGCCGCCTCCGGCAGCTCGTAGGCCTTCGTGCGGTACACCCGCCCCTTGTTCGTGAAGAACAGGATCCAGTGGTGGGTGGTGGTCACGAAGAAGTGCTGGACGATGTCGTCCTGCTTGAGCTGGGCCCCCCGCACGCCCTTGCCGCCGCGCTTCTGCGCCCGGTAGTTGTCCAGCCGGGTGCGCTTGGCGTAGCCGCCGCGGGTGATGGTGACCGCGACGTCCTCCTCGGCGATGAAGTCCTCCATGCGCATGTCGCCCTCGAAGGGGACGATGTGCGTCTTGCGGTCGTCGCCGTACTTCTCCACGATCTCGCCGAGCTCGTCGCGGATGATGGAGCGCTGCCGCTCCGGGGAGGCCAGGATCGCGTTGTAGTCCTCGATCTGCGCCATCAGCTCGTCGTACTCGGCGGTGAGCTGGTTGCGCTCCAGGGCGGCCAGCTTGCGCAGCTGCATGTCGAGGATCGCGCGCGCCTGCACGTCGTCGATGTCCAGCAGCTCCATCAGGCCCGTCTTGGCCTCGTCGGCCGAGGCGCTGGAGCGGATGAGCGCGATGACGTCGTCGATCCGGTCGATCGCCCGCAGCAGCGCGCGCAGGATGTGCGCCCGCTCCTCGGCCTTGCGCAGCAGGAACTTCGTCCGCCGGACCACGACCTCGATCTGGTGCGCCACCCAGTGCCGGATGAGCTGGTCCAGCCGCAGGGTGCGGGGCACCCCGTCGACCAGGGCCAGCATGTTGGCGCCGAAGGTCTCCTGCAGCTGGGTGTGCTTGAACAGGTTGTTCAGCACCACCTTGGCGACCGCGTCCCGCTTGAGCACGACCACCAGCCGCCGCCCGGTGCGCCCGGAGGTCTCGTCCCGGACGTCGGCGATCCCGGTGACCCGGCCGTCCTTGACCAGCTCGGCGATCTTCAGCGCCAGGTTGTCCGGGTTGACCTGGTAGGGCAGCTCGGTGACGACGAGCACCTGGCGGCCGCGGGAGTCCTCGTCGATCTCCACCACCGCGCGCATGGTGATCGAGCCGCGGCCGGTGCGGTAGGCCTCCTCGATGCCGCGGCGGCCCACGATCTGCCCGCTGGTGGGGAAGTCCGGGCCCTTGATCCGCGCGATGAGGGCCTCCAGCAGCTCCTCGTCGTCGGTCTCGGGGTGGTCCAGGTACCAGTTGACGCCGTCGGCGACCTCGCGCAGGTTGTGCGGCGGGATGTTGGTGGCCATCCCGACCGCGATCCCGGCCGAGCCGTTCACCAGCAGGTTGGGGAAGCGGGCGGGAAGGACCTCGGGCTCGGAGGAGCGGCCGTCGTAGTTGGGCCGGAAGTCGACGGTGTCCTTCTCGATGTCCCGCAGCATCTCCATGGCCAGCGGGGCGAGCTTGCACTCGGTGTAGCGCATGGCCGCCGCCGGGTCGTTGCCCGGCGACCCGAAGTTGCCGTTGCCGTCGACCAGCGGCATCCGCATCGACCAGGACTGGGCCAGCCGGACCAGGGTGTCGTAGATGGCGCTGTCGCCGTGCGGGTGGTAGTTGCCCATCACGTCGCCGACGACGCGGGCGCACTTGAAGTAGCCGCGGTCGGGGCGGTAGCCGCCGTCGTACATGGCGTACAGCACCCGCTGGTGCACCGGCTTCAGACCGTCGCGCACGTCGGGCAGGGCACGGCCGACGATCACCGACATCGCGTAGTCGAGGTAGCTGCGCTGCATCTCGACCTGGATGTCGACGGGCTCGATCCGCTGGGCGACGCCGCCGGTCTCGTCGGGCTCCGGTTCCTGCGGGGTATTCGCATCCGTCACGGGATGTCGAACCTTTCTGCTGAGACTTGTCGGGCCTGCCTGTGGGGGAGCGCCCCGGTCAGATGTCCAGGAACCGGACGTCGCGGGCGTTGCGCTGGATGAACGAGCGGCGCGACTCCACGTCCTCGCCCATCAGCACGCTGAACATCTCGTCGGCCTGCGCCGCGTCGTCCAGCGTGACCTGCAGCAGCAGGCGGTTGGCCGGGTCCATGGTGGTCTCCCACAGCTCGTTGGCGTTCATCTCGCCCAGACCCTTGAAGCGCTGCACCAGGTCGCGCGGGCGCGGGTCCTTCTTGCCCTGGGCGACCCCGCGGGCGATGACCTCGTCCCGCTCGCGGTCGGAGAAGACGTAGTCCACGTCGTTGCCGCGGGTGTCCCACTTGACCTTGTAGAGCGGGGGCATGGCCAGGAAGACGTGGCCCGCCTCGATCAGCGGCTTCATGAACCGGAACAGCAGGGTGAGCAGCAGCGTCCGGATGTGCTGGCCGTCGACGTCGGCGTCGGCCATCAGGATGATCTTGTGGTACCGGAGCCTGCCGATGTCGAAGTCGTCGTGGATCCCGGTGCCCAGGGCGGTGATGATCGCCTGGACCTCGTTGTTCTTCAGGATCCGGTCGATCCGCGACTTCTCCACGTTCAGGATCTTGCCGCGGATCGGCAGGATCGCCTGGTAGAGGGGGTCGCGGCCGCCCTTGGCCGAACCGCCGGCCGAGTCGCCCTCGACGATGTAGACCTCGGACTTCTCCGGCTCGGCGGACTGGCAGTCCGACAGCTTGCCGGGCAGCGAGGTCGACTCCAGCAGCGTCTTGCGCCGGGTCAGGTCCCGCGCCTGGCGGGCCGCGATGCGGGCGCGCGCCGCCTGGCTGGCCTTGGAGACGATGTCCTTGGCCTCGCCCGGGTTGCGCTCGAACCAGTCGCGCACGTGCTCGTGGGTGACCCGCTGCACGAAGGACTTGGCCTCGGTGTTGCCCAGCTTGGTCTTGGTCTGGCCCTCGAACTGGGGGTCGGCCAGCTTGACCGAGATGATCGCGGTCAGGCCCTCGCGGATGTCGTCGCCGGTGAGGTTGTCGTCCTTCTCCCGCAGCAGCCTCTGCTCACGCGCGTACCGGTTGACCACCGAGGTGAGCGCCGTGCGGAAGCCCTCCTCATGGGTGCCGCCCTCCGCCGTGTTGATGGTGTTGGCGAAGGTGTGCACCGAGGAGGTGTAGGACTGGTTCCACTGCATGGCGATCTCGACCGAGATCCCCTCGCCGTCCTCCTCGAAGTCGATGATGGAGGCGTGCGACGGCTCCTTCTTGGCGTTGATGTGCCGGACGAAGTCGACCAGGCCGTCCTCGTAGTGGAAGGTCTGCACGACCGGGCCGTCGGCCAGGAACTCCGGCCGCTCGTCCCGCAGGGTGATGGACAGCCCCTTGTTCAGGAACGCCATCTCCTGCATGCGGCGGGCCAGCGTCTCGAAGCTGTAGGTGGTGGTCTCGAAGATCGACGGGTCGGCCCAGAAGGTGATCTGGGTGCCGGTCTCGGCGGTCTCCTCGCCCTTGGCCACGTCCGCGGTGGGCCGGGTCACCTCGTAGTGCTGGCGCCACACGTGGCCGTCCCGGCGCACCTCCGCCTCCAGGCGGGTGGACAGCGCGTTGACCACGGACACGCCCACGCCGTGCAGGCCGCCGGAGACCGCGTAGGACTTCCCGTCGAACTTGCCGCCCGCGTGCAGCGTGGACAGCACCAGCTCCAGCGCCGGGCGCTTCTCCACCGGGTGGAGGTCGACGGGGATGCCGCGCCCGTTGTCGGCGACGCGGACGCCGCCGTCGGCCATCAGGGTCACCTCGATGGCGTCGGCGTGACCCGCCAGCGCCTCGTCGACCGAGTTGTCCACCACCTCGTAGACCAGGTGGTGCAGACCCCGCTCACCGGTGGAGCCGATGTACATGCCGGGGCGCTTGCGTACCGCCTCGAGCCCTTCCAGAACCGTGATCGATCGAGCATCGTAGGCCAAGTGGGAACACCCTCCTGCTGGGGGACGCCGTTGCGGACGCGGTCCGCCCGCGCGCGAGGGGGGATCGGTGGGGACGGTCGGCACCGGGAGGCGGACGCGCACGCCCTGCCGGACCCGCTCACCACCCCGAGATCCCGCCACCCTCGGCAGGGGTGGGCCGTACCGGCGAAAGCGTCCGAAGAACCGCCTCCATGATACCGCGCGCACCGCGGGAAAGTGGCATCAGAGACGCTGTGGCGCCCCACAACGCTCGAACGGAATGGGAGACGACTCCCCACACGCGTCCCCCCGTGCCGACGAATCCGCGAGCGCTTCAGGACTGTTGGCGGGGTGGTCGGCGCGCCTGCGCAGCGTCACCCGACGGCTACCCGCCGGTCACCTGGCCCGGAGCCGCCCGGGGCCGCGCCCCCGGCCCGGCCCGGTCACCTTGATCGCGTGCACCGTGCCCGGCCCCAGCTCCTCGTTGAGCCGGCGGATCAGGTCCCGGGCCATGGCGCGGGCGTGCGCGGCCATGGTCGCCGATTCGGCGGCCACCACCAGCTCACCGGCCTCGTAGGAGACCGGGCGCAGGTGCTGGGCGTTGAACTCGCCGACGATCTCGCTCCACCGGCCGAAGACCCCGCCGATCGCGACCTGCTCGGCGTACCCCCGCTCCGACAGCCAGGAGCGCACCGCGTCCCCGAAGAGCTGGGGGTCGCGGCGCGACCGCATCCGGCCGCCGCGCCGCCGCTGCGGCCGCGGGCCGGGCGCGGCGCCCCGCTCCTTGGCCGCGGCCCGCGCCTGTGCCAGCGCCTGGCGGGCCAGGTCGATACCGCTGGCGGTAGCGGGGGAGGGGTGCTGCCCGCCGGCGGCCCCGTCGTTGTGGGCGCCGTGGGCGCCCGGGGCGCCGCCCGCTCCGGGGTCCGGGCGCTGGGCCCGCTCGCCGTCAGTCACGCTCGACGCCTCCCTCGCGGACCCGGAACCGCGCCCCCCGCAGCTCCTCGGGGATGTCCTCCGGCACGGCCGCGCTGACCAGAACCTGCTCGCAGTGGGCGACGTGCTCGGCCAGGCGGCGGCGGCGCGCGGCGTCCAGTTCGGAGAAGACGTCGTCGAGGATGAGCACCGGGTCGTCCCCGTCGGCGCGGAGCAGCTCGAAGGCGCTCAGCCGGAGCGCCAGCGCGTACGACCACGACTCGCCCTGGCTGGCGTACCCCTTGGCGGGCAGGTCGTCCAGGGCCAGCACCAGCTCGTCGCGGTGCGGGCCGACCAGGCTCACGCCGCGCTGCAGCTCCTGGTGGCGGGCCTCGGCCAGGGCGGCGCGCATCACCTCGGCCAGGTGCTCGCGGTCGGCCGGCAGGTCGGCGGCGTCCGGGTCGGCCGAGGAGCGGTAGCGCAGGACCGGGGCGCCGTCGGCCCCGGCCAGCTCGGCATAGGCCTTGGCGGTGAGCGGCTGCAGTTCCGCGGTGAGCGCCAGGCGCGCGGCCAGCAGCTCGGCCCCGGCCGCGACCAGATGGCCGTCCCACACGTCCAGGGTGGACAGGTCGACCTCCTGGCGCTTGAGATAGCGCGCGGAGGCCGACTTGAGCAGGGCGTTGCGCTGCTTGAGCACCCGCTCGTAGTCGGAGCGGACCGCGGCCAGCCGTGGGGCGCGGGCCACCAGCAGCTCGTCCAGGAACCGCCGCCGGTCCCCGGGGTCGCCCTTGACCAGGGCCAGGTCCTCGGGGGCGAACAGCACGGTGCGCAGCACGCCCAGCACCTCGCGGGGGCGGGTGGCGGGGGAGCGGTTGAGCCGCGCACGGTTGGCCTTGCCGGGGTTGATCTCCAGCTCGACCACGGCCCGGCGCTCCCCCGAGACCACCGCGCAGCGGACCACGGCCCGGTCGGCGCCGCGGCGCACCAGCGGGGCGTCGGCCGAGACCCGGTGGCTGCCCAGGGTCGCGACGTAGCCGATGGCCTCGACGAGGTTGGTCTTGCCCTGCCCGTTGGGCCCGACGAAGGTGCTCACCCCGGGCTCCAGCTCCAGCAGGGCCGACTCATAGGACCGGAAGTCGGCCAGTTGCAGGTGCGATACGTACATCCGGCCTTTCCCTCCTACGAGCGCCGGGGGCCGGCGCCCCCGGCGTTCCCCGGGTTTCACGTGAAACGGGCGGTGGCGGGCGCCCACGGGCGCCTCCGCCCGCGCCCGGCGCGTCAGCTCCGCGGGGTGCGCACCGGGTCATCGGTGGCGGTGGCCACCGCGTGCCCGCCGAACTGGTTGCGCAGCGCGGCGATCACCTTCATCGCGGGGCTGTCCTCCTGCCGGGAGGCGAAGCGCGCGTACAGCGCCGCGGTGATGGCCGGGGCCGGGACCGCGTGGTCCACCGCGGCCTGCACGGTCCAGCGGCCCTCGCCGGAGTCCTGGGCGTACCCGCGCAGCGCCTCCAGCTCCGGGTCCTCCTCCAGGGCCCGCACCAGCAGGTCGAGCAGCCAGGAGCGCACCACGGTGCCCTCGCGCCAGCTGTCGAAGGTGCCCGGCACGTCGTCGACGATGTCCGAGGCCTGCATCAGCTCGAATCCCTCGGCGAAGGCCTGCATCATGCCGTACTCGATGCCGTTGTGCACCATCTTGACGAAGTGCCCGGCGCCCACGCCACCGGCGTGCACATAGCCGCCGCCCTCGTCCGGGGTGAGGGCATCGAAGATCGGCTTGGCCCGCTCGACGTCCTCGGGCGCCCCGCCGACCATGATCCCGTAGCCGTTCTCGCGCCCCCACACGCCGCCGCTGACCCCGGCGTCGACGTAGCGCACGCCCTGGTCCTTGAGGGCGTCGGCGTGCTCGCGGTCCTTGACGTAGTGCGAGTTGCCGCCCTCGATGATCAGGTCGCCCGCGTCCAGCAGGCCGCCCAGCTCCTCGACGGCACCGTCGGTCGGCTCCCCGGCGGGCACCATCAGCCACACCGTGCGCGGGGCCTCCAGCCGCCCGACCAGCTCGGCCAGGCTGCCCACGTCGCTCACCCGGGGGTCGAAGTCGTACCCGACGACCTCGTGGCCCTTGTCCCGCAACCGCGCGGCCATGTTGCCGCCCATCTTGCCCAGGCCGACCATGCCCAGCTTCATCGTGACCTCTCCCCCTCGGAGCCTGTTCGTCCCCGGTGCGTCCCGGGGCTGTACACCGGCCCCCGGCTCAGCCGGAGAGCCGCACCGGCATGATGAGGTACCGGTAGTCGGAGGCGGCGGTCTCGTCGGCGGGCTTGCCGGAGATGATCGCGGGCTTGGTCGAGGTGGTGAACTGCAGCCGGGCGATGTCGGAGTCGACCGCGCCGAGCCCGTCCAGCAGGTAGGACGAGTTGAAGGCGATCTGGATCTCCTCGCCCTCCATGGAGGCGTCCAGCACCTCGACGGCCTGCGCCTCGTCGCCGGTCCCGGCCTCCAGGACCAGGCGGCCCTCGCCGAAGGCGAGCCGCAGGGGGGTGTTGCGCTCGGCGACCAGCGACACGCGCTTGACCGCCTCGATGAACTCGGCCTTGTTGATCTCGGCGACCGAGTTGAAGGAGTCCGGCAGCAGGGCGCGGTACTTGGGGAACTCCCCGTCCAGCAGCCGGGTGGTGGTGCGGCGGCCGCCGCCCTCGAAGCCGATCATGCCCTCGGCGCCCTCGCCGGTGGCCAGCGCGATGGAGACCTCGGCGCCGGAGGTCAGCGACTTGGCGGTGTCGGCCAGGGTCTTGGCGGGCACCAGGGCGACCGCGGAGACGTCGGGGTTCTCCGGCGACCAGGTGATCTCGCGGACGGCGAGCCGGTAGCGGTCGGTGGAGGCCAGGGTCAGCGTGGAGCCCTCGATCTCCACCCGCACACCGGTGAGCATCGGGAGCGTGTCGTCCCGGCCGGCGGCGACGGCGACCTGGGCCACGGCGGCGGCGAACACGTCGCTGCCGATCGAGCCGGTCTGGCCGGGCATCTCCGGCAGGGTCGGGTAGTCCTCCACAGGCAGGGTCAGGAGTGTGAACTTCGCGCTGCCGCAGGAGACGGTCACCTTGGCGCCGTCCGTGGCGATCTCCACCGTCTGTGGAGGAAGGTTGCGGGTGATCTCGGCGAGCAGGCGGCCGGAGACCAGGCAGGTCCCGGGCTCCTCGACCTCGATGTCCACCGACACCTGCGCGGAGACCTCGTAGTCGAAGCTGGAGAGCCTCAGGCGCTGGCGGCCCTCGTTGTCGGAGGCGTCCAGCAGCATCCCGGCGAGCACCGGCACCGAGGGGCGGACCGGCAGGCTGCGCGCCGTCCAGGCGACGGCGTCGGCGAGTACGTCGCGTTCGACCCGGAACTTCACTTTCCGACTCACTCTCCTCGAAGGCGTCTGCTGACCCCGTGAGCGGTGGGGGCGTGACGACGGCGCGGGCTCACCTCGGGGACGGGTTCACACGGTACCCGCATTCACCGCCCGCCGCTGCCCGCAACACCTGATCGCGACCGGGGCCGACCGGGCCGTCGGGGACGGTTCGGCGCTCATCCACAGTTCGGGCCCGAGCCTGATTTTGAAGCCCCTTTGGGTTTAACAAGGGGGCCGTAATAGTAGGGGCTGTGGACAGTGTGGACAGAGGTCCTTTTCGCAGGTCACCCCGGAGATTTTTATCCACCGGCCCTGTGGGTGGCGGCTGTGGAGAACCGGCCGCGCTGTGGACGCCGTTCGGCCGTGCACATGTTGTCCCCGGGTTTTCCACCGCTCATCCACCGGTTGTCCACCGCTCGCCCACAGGGCCGGTGGAGGGCGGCCACAGGGCGCCTCCCCGCCGTCAACAGCCCGTCCCCAGGCCGTCCCCAGGAACGGGGGCGTCATCCCCAGGGTTCTCCACCGGTTGTCCACAGAAAAAAGGCCGCCCCTGGGGACAACGCGTCCGGATCCGGCCGTGCGGCGGGGGATCCGGTGTCCGGGGGCGGCCCCTGGGGCGCCGACGCGGGCGGGGACGAACCGGTGGATGTGGCGCGAACCTCGCCGGACGGAGCGGCCGGAACCGCGGTGCGGCCCGGGCGCGCCGTGTCACCCGTTCCGCGACTCCTGCTTGATGCGGTTGGTGAGCTCGGTCACCTGGTTGTAGATGGACCGGCGCTCGGCCATGAGCGAGCGGATCTTGCGGTCGGCGTGCATCACCGTGGTGTGGTCGCGCCCGCCGAACTGCTGGCCGATCTTGGGCAGCGACAGGTCGGTCAGCTCCCGGCACAGGTACATCGCGATCTGGCGGGCGGTGACCAGCACCCGCGAGCGCGAGGTGCCGCACAGGTCCTCGGTGCTCAGCCCGAAGTAGGAGGCGGTCTGCGCCATGATCGCCGACGCGGTGATCTCTGGGCCCTCGTCGTCGGGGATGAGGTCCTTGAGCACGATGCCGGTCAGGTGCAGGTCCACCGACTGCCGGTTGAGGCTGGCGAAGGCGGTGACCCGGATCAGCGCCCCCTCCAGTTCGCGGATGTTGGTGGAGATCTTGCTGGCGATGAACTCCAGCACCTCGGGCGGGGCGGCCAGCCCCTCCTGGGCCGCCTTCTTGCGCAGGATGGCGATCCGGGTCTCCAGCTCGGGCGGCTGGACGTCGGTGATCAGCCCCCACTCGAACCGGTTGCGCAGCCGGTCCTCCAGGGTGACGAGCTGCTTGGGCGGCCGGTCGCTGGAGATGACGATCTGCTTGTTGGAGTTGTGCAGGGTGTTGAAGGTGTGGAAGAACTCCTCCTGCGTCTGCTCCTTGTTCTCCAGGAACTGGATGTCGTCGACCAGGAGCACGTCGATGTCCCGGTAGCGGCGCCGGAAGCCGTCGGCCTTGCCGTCCCGGATGGAGTTGATGAACTCGTTCGTGAACTCCTCGGAGCTCACATAGCGCACCCGGGCCCCGTCGTACAGGCGCTGGGTGTAGTGGCCGATGGCGTGCAGCAGGTGGGTCTTGCCCAGCCCCGAGCCGCCGTAGATGAACAGCGGGTTGTAGGCCTTGGCCGGCGCCTCGGCGACGGCGACCGCGGCCGCGTGGGCGAAGCGGTTGCTGGCGCCGATGACGAAGGTGTCGAAGGTGTACTTGGGGTTCAGCCGCGCGGGCTCGGCCGAGGTGTGCGGCTGGTTGCCGCCCTCGGTGTCGGGCGGGCTGGGGGCCGGGGGCGGCGGGACGGAGCCGCCCGGGGCGGGGGAGGCGTCCGGTCCCTCCGGCCCGTCGGCGAAGGCGCCGGTGGACGGCGCACCGGCGGAGCCCCGGTCACCGGAGGAGCCCGGGGCGGGGGCGTCCCAGCGGCCCTGCTCCCAGGAAGGGCCCGACGCCTCCCACTGCGGCTGCTCCCACGTGTTCTGTGGGCCCTGCGCGGAGGAGGGGGGCGCGGGCGCGTCCCACTGGGGCTGGTCCCACTGCGGCCGGTCGCGCTGGTTCCGGTCCGGACCGGGCTGTTCCCACCGGGCCTGTTCGTGCGGGGCGTTCTCCTGCCGGGGCCGGTCCCATCCCGCCTGCGGGGGGCCGCCTGCCTGTGGGCCGCCGCCGGGGCGCTCGGGTGCGGCGCGCTCCCACTGGGCGGGGGCGCCGTGGTCCCACGGCCGGTGGTCGCGCGGGGCGGAGTCCCACTGCTGGGGGCGCTGCTCCCACTGGGCGGGCGGACCGGCCAGCAGGTCCTCCCCTTGGGCGGAGTGGGCCTGGTCGCGGGGGGCGGGCTCGCTCCGTCCATAGGGCTGTGGAAAACCCTGCGCCGGGTCGGGGCGGCCGAACTGCCCGTCGGGAAGGGCCTCCGACGGGGGCGGGGCCGGCAGGTCGGCCGGGGCGGGGCCGCCCTCGGCGGCCGGGCGCGGCCCCTCCTCCGGGGAGGGGCCCACGGGCGCGGGCGGGGACCCCGGCCCGCCGGCCGCCGGCGGAGCGCCCGGCGCGGACGGCCCCTGCGGGGCGGCACCCGGGGCGGAGCCCTGCGGGGACGGGGGCTGCGGAGCGGGGGAGGGGGCGGGCTGCACCGCCGTGGGGTCCACGGTCACCGCCACGCGGATCTCCCGGCCGAGCTCGGCGGAGAGCGCACGGCTGATGCTCTCCCGCAGCCGGGTCTCCAGGATCTCCTTGGCGAAGTCGTTGGGCGCGGCGAGCAGTGCGGTGTCCTCGATCAGGCCCAGCGGCCGGGTCTGCAGGAACCACGCCCGCTGGTGCGGGGGCAGCGCGTTGCTGTCCAGCCCGTCCAGGACGCTGGACCACACCACCGCGAGGTTGACCTGAGCCTCAGACACGGTGCCCTGCCATGGTTCGTCCCCTTCTCGGCGGTCGGCGTCTCGGCGGTGCCCGGCGTCCCGCGTGCGGGTCCGGACGCCCCATTGTCCCGGTCGTTCCGGCCCCGCGGGACCGGGGGACCGGCGGCCCCCTCCTGTGGACGGAGAGGGGGATCACTGTGGACGGCCTGTGTACAGAGCCGCGGGGACGCACCCGCGGCGGGTCGGCGGACCGGCCGCCCGGTATCCACAGCGTGAGGGCGGTGTCCACAAGTTGTGCACCGGTTCGTTCACAGGCCGTGCACAGGCGGCCGGGAGCCGAGGGTTGTCCACAATTCCCTGATCACCCTGGGTAGCGACCTGGGGGAAGCCGGGCGGGCGCCGTGCGGGTCGGCGCCCCGGAGGGCCGTTCTCCCCGCCTCCACGTTATCCACAGCTTAGGGGGCTGTGGGGGATCTTCCCCTGCTGTGGACAGCGCGTCGTCCACAGCGGGGGGATAATGGGGACGGCGGCCGCTCCCGGGCCCGGCCCAGCGGCCGTCCGGTGCTCTCCGCGGCCGGTGTCGTTCCTGGTGGCGCGGGCGGCCGATTTGACCGGGGACGGGTACCGCCGTATCTTCTTTATGCTTAAGTCGCTACCGGAATGCGCCCCGCTCGGCACGGGATGCCCGGTCGGCGGCGCGAGCGGGCGATGTTCCTGAGCCTCGGACGTCCCCGCGACGTTGTTGAGCAGGACATGCGCGGCCCGTCTCGCGGAACCGCGCGCAAGAACTTCTCTAGACGCCCCTGGAGCCCAGCAGTGAGCAAGCGTACGTACCAGCCGAACAACCGGCGCCGTGCGAAGGTCCACGGTTTCCGGCTGCGCATGCGGACCCGCGCCGGTCGCGCCGTCATCACGGCCCGCCGCAAGAAGGGGCGCGCCCGCCTGACCGTGAGCCACTGACCCACGGCTCAGCCGATGACTTCGGGACCGGTCTGCCGACAGGCCGGTCCCCTTCTTGTGTTCGAGGACCGATCCCATGCTGTCGCCTGGCAACCGGATGCGGCGCAGCGCCGAGTTCGGCCGCACCATGCGCCGGGGACGGCGCTCCGGCCGTGACGCCCTCGGCGTCGTCCTGCTGACCGCCCGTCCCGATGCCCCGGGAGCCGAGGATGCTCCGCGGGTCGGGTTCACCGTGAGCAAGGCGGTGGGCTCGGCGGTGGTGCGCAAGCGGGTGCAGCGCCGGCTGCGCCACCTGATGCGCGACCGGATCGGGGACCTGCCTGCGGGTAGCCTGCTGGTAGTGCGCGCCAAACCCTTGGCCGCCCACGTTGGATACGACACTCTGGCCGAGCAGCTCGATGCCGCCCTCTCCGCGGTCCGGCGCTCCCGCGGCGGCGCGACACGCCGCCGCAAGGGACGAGGCGGGGGTGAGCGCGGCGCCGCTCGCGCCGACGGAGAGCAGCGGGCGGGTTCATGACCGACGACAGACCCAGGCCCCTCGCATGGGCCCTCATCGTTCCCATCAGGGGGTACCAGCGGTTCATCTCGCCGCTGTTCCCGCCGGTCTGTCGTTTCTACCCCTCGTGCAGCGCGTACGCGGTGCAGGCGCTCCAGGAGCACGGAGCGCTGCGGGGGCTGTGGCTGGCGGTGCGCAGGATCGCGCGCTGCCACCCCTTCCATCCGGGCGGACTCGACCCGGTTCCCCCGCGCGCGGGGAAACGCGACCACCAACCGAGCGACACGGGAGAGGACCCCGGCCTGTCCGGGACCGGCCCCGCGAACCCGTCGCCGCACTGACAGAAGAGGGAGTTGGCCGGTGCTGGACTGGCTGTACAACATCGTCGGGTGGGTGCTGATCCAGATCCACTCGGCCCTGACCTTCATCGGGTTCGATCCCGACGGCGGATGGGCCTGGGGCCTGTCCATCGTCCTGCTGACGGTCCTGATGCGACTGATCATGGTCCCGCTGTTCGTGAAGCAGATGCACACGCAGCGGAAGATGCAGGACATGCAGCCGCAGCTGCAGAAGGTCCGCGAGCGCTACAAGAACGACAAGCAGCGCCAGCAGCAAGAGATGATGAAGCTCTACCAGGAGAGCGGGACCAACCCGATCATGGGTTGCCTGCCCCTGCTGCTGCAGATGCCGGTCTTCTTCTCCCTTTTCAGCGTGCTGCGCTCGGTCGCCCAGGGGCAGGCGCAGTACGGGTTCACCCAGGAGCTGGTGGAGAGCGCCCGCGGCGCCCTCATCTTCCACGTCCCGATCGCCGCCCAGTTCACCAGCTCCTCGGCCGAGCTGGAGAGCTACGGCTCCGACCCGATCATCGCCAAGATCGTCATCGTCATCGCCTGTGTGATCATGGGGACGACGACCTTCCTGACCATGCGCCAGAGCATGAAGCGCACCACGGTCCAGATGGCCGACAACCCGATGGCCCAGTCGCAGAAGATCATGATGTACATGGCGCCGGCCTTCGGCCTCTTCGGCCTGGGCATGCCGATCGGTGTGTTGATCTACTGGGTCACCTCCAACCTGTGGACCATGGGACAGCAGCACCTGATGTACCGGAAGTTCCCCGCGCCCGGCACCGAGGGCGGCGAGGAGTCCAAGGCGGGTGCGTCGGGCGCCGCGAACGGGTCGGCCAAGGGCCTTCTCGGCAAACGCAAGGAGAGCGCCCCGGAACCGGTGGAACAGCCTAAGATCGAGCGTAAGCAGCCGAAGAAGCAGTCCCGGGCGAAGCGCGGCGGCGGTCGCCCGAAGCAGTAGGGCAGTCCCGGCCTTCTCGGCCGGACAGGCCGGCCGGGCGCAGGCGATGAGCCCCAGAAGCGCGCGGTCGGCGGGATCGCGAACGTGAGGAGACAGCACGCTGTGAGCAACGGCAACACCGACGCCCCCGAGGAGAGCGGCGGCAGCGTCGCGGTGGCGGACGCGCCCGAGGAGAGCATCGACATCGAGGCCCTGGAGAACGAGGGCGACGTGGCCGCCGACTACATCGAGGGGCTGCTGGACATCGCCGACTTCGACGGCGACATCGACATGGACGTCGAAGGCGACCGTGCGGTGGTCTCGGTGGTCGGTGCCACGCTGGACGAGCTGATCGGCAACGAGGGGGAGGTGCTGGAGGCGCTCCAGGAGCTCACCCGCCTGGCGGTGCACCGCAGCACCGGGAACCGCAGCCGCCTCATGCTCGACATCGGCGGATGGCGCGAGGGTCGGCGGACCGAGCTGCGCAAGGTCGGCTCCGAGGCGGCCGCCGAAGTGAAGAAGGGCGGGGAGGCCAAGGCGCTGGAGCCGATGACCCCGTTCGAGCGCAAGGTGGTGCACGACGCGGTGGCCGAGGCGGGCCTCACCAGCGAGTCCGAGGGGGAGGAGCCCTACCGCTACGTGGTGGTGCTCCCCGCCGACTGAGTGATCGCGCGACGTTTCACGTGAAACACGGGCGCCCCTCACGCATAGGATCGTGGGGGGCGCCGTTCACTGTCCGGACCCGACCGCCCAACGGCCCGACCGCCCGCGCCCCATGGCCGCGTCCGCGGCGCCTCAACGGAGCGGACGCCGCGGGGAGAGAAGTCGACAGGGAGACCGGCCGACATGTCCGCCGATCGATAGGCGGGCAGATGGACACGCCGACCGGTGAGCGGAGCGCCGGAACGGCGGGGCGGCGGAGAGACCATGGGAGAGACCAAGGTGGTGACAGATGACCTCCGGCGCTGACCATCGCACGGTGCCGCCCGAGACGGCGGCCGCGCTGTTCGGGGACCGGATCGACACGGCGGCACGGTATGCGGAGCTGCTCGCCGGTGCCGGGGTGGAGCGGGGACTCATCGGGCCGCGCGAGGTGCCGCGGCTGTGGGACCGGCACATCCTCAACTGTGCCGTGGTGGAGGAACTGGTCCCGCACGGCGCCGACCTCGTCGATGTGGGCTCGGGGGCCGGACTGCCCGGGGTGGTCCTGGGCATCCTGCGCCCGGACGTCTCGGTGGTCCTGCTGGAGCCGCTGCTTCGGCGCACGGTGTTCCTGCGCGAGGTGGTCGCTTCGCTGGAACTGGAGAACGTGCGGGTGGAGCGCGGCCGGGCCGAAGAGCAGAAGGGCCTGGCCGCCGACATCGTGACCGCGCGTGCGGTGGCACCGCTGACCCGGCTCGCCGGGTGGGCGCTGCCGCTGTTGCGCAAGGATGGCAGCCTGCTCGCCCTGAAGGGGGAGCAGGCGGAGAGTGAACTGGAGTCGGCGCGTAAGGAATTGTCCGCACTGCGCCCCTGCGCCGCCGATGTGATCCGGGTGGGGAGCGGTAAAGTCGACCCCGCTACCACGGTCGTTCGCATCACGGTGACGTCCGAGAGCGAGCGTCCGCACCCGTCGCGACGCGCCGCGGCCGGAAGGAAGAAGCGCGGACGGAAGAGGTGAACTCATTCGTGCCCGAGAACCATGGCGACGTCGATGTTTCCCGTGAAACGCCGAGCTGGTCGCCCCGAGACCTGCACCCCGACGGCCCTGTTTCACGTGAAACCGAGACCGGCGCGGCCGATCCGGGCGTCGACGACGACGTCTTCGATACGCCGATCGCCCGCGCGGCCCGGGCCGCGATGAGCGTGCGCGGATACGGGGAGGACACCTGGCCCCGCCCGAAGTCCTGCCGCGTCATCGGCGTCGCCAACCAGAAGGGCGGCGTCGGCAAGACCACCACGACGGTGAACCTCGCCGCCTCGCTCGCCATGCACGGGCAGCGGGTGATGGTCGTCGACCTCGATCCCCAGGGGAACGCCTCCACCGCGCTGGGGATGGAGCGGGAACAGGACTCCCGTTCCATCTACCACTGCCTGGTGGAGGACGCCGGACTGCGCGACCTCGCCCGCCCGGTTCCGGACATCCCCAACCTGTGGTGTGTCCCCGCCACCATCGACCTGGCCGGCGCCGAGATCGAACTGGTCTCACTGGTGGCCCGGGAGGCGCGGCTGAAGCGCGCCTTCGCCGCGTACGACAGCAGTGAGCTCGACTACATCCTCATCGACTGCCCGCCGTCGCTGGGGCTGCTCACCGTGAACGCGATGGTGGCCGCCGAAGAGGTGCTCATCCCCATCCAGTGCGAGTACTACGCGCTGGAGGGGCTGGGGCAGCTGCTGCGCAACGTCGACCTGGTCAAGTCGCACCTGAACCCCACGCTGGACATCTCCACCATCGTGCTGACCATGTACGACGGGCGCACCCGGCTGGCTTCACAAGTCGCCGACGAGGTCCGCCAGCACTTCGGGGATCTGGTACTCAAGACATTGGTGCCCCGCAGCGTCCGCGTCTCCGAAGCGCCCAGCTACGGGCAGTCCGTGATGACCTACGATCCGGGTTCCACCGGCGCGGTCGCCTACATGGAGGCCGCCCGGGAGATCGCCTACCGGGCCGAGGCGGGCGCCGTTGTCCAGTGAGACGTGAGGAAGGGAGACGTCGGTGAGCCAGCAGCGGCGGGGTCTTGGCAAGGGACTGGGGGCGCTCATCCCGCAAGGGCCGGTGGCGGCCCCGGGGGAGGCGTCGGCGGACGGCGGTGACGACGCGGCCGAGCGCGGAGCCGACCGGGGAGCCGAGCGCGGAGCCGTCATCGACGGTGCCTACCTGGAGGAGATCCCCCTCTCCGCGGTGACCCCCAACCCGCGCCAGCCGCGGCAGCACTTCGACGAGGAGGCGCTGGATGAACTGCGCGCCTCCATCGCCGAGGTGGGGCTGCTCCAACCGATCGTGGTGCGCCGCCTGGGGCCGGACTCCTATGAGCTGATCATGGGGGAGCGGCGGTGGCGCGCCAGCAAGGAGGTCGGACTCGACCGCATCCCCGCGATCGTCCGGGAGACCGGAGACGATGAGCTGCTGCGGGACGCGCTGCTGGAGAACCTGCACCGGCAGCAGCTCAATCCGCTGGAGGAGGCCGCCGCCTACCAGCAGCTGCTCGATGACTTCGGCACGACGCACGAGGAGCTGGCGCGGCGCATCGGGCGCTCCCGCCCGCACATCACCAACACCCTGCGGCTGCTCAACCTCTCCCCGGCGGTTCAACGGCGGGTCGCCGCCTCGGTGATCAGCGCGGGGCACGCGCGGGCGCTGCTGTCGGTGGAGGACTCCGAGACGCAGGACCGCCTCGCCCGCCGCATCGTGGAGGAAGGGCTGTCGGTCCGCGCGCTGGAAGAGCTGATCACCCTCGGGGAGACCGAGGACGAGAAGCCGAAGAAGCGGCGTGCGGCGGCCCGCGCGGGCGACCCCGAGATGGATGAGCTGGCGGGATTGCTCTCCGACCGGTTCGACACCCGGGTGAAGGTCGACATGGGCAAGAACAAGGGCAAGATCGTGGTGGAGTTCGCCACCAAGGAGGACCTGGAGCGGATCATCGCCGCGATGGCGCCCGAGGACGGCTGACCCCGCGCGTGCGCAACCACCCCGGGAACCCGCCTCCCCGGCCTCCGATGGCCCTGTCGCTCCGCCGACAGGGCCATCTGACGTTAGGGCGCGTTGTGTGGATCACGACCTACTGCGCGATGCCCAGGCACGCCCCTCGCTGCGTCCTCATCGGTCGACAGCGCACCCAGGCTGACTCCCCCTGCTCTTGGGAACACAGCGTTCTTGCGATGAGCGCACCTGGACGCCGCTCGCTACGGCCATGATCCACATAACGCGCCCGAGGTCCCTCTGACGCTAGGGACGTAAGTCGACCTGTCGGCACGCCGCTGTCCGGCGCAGGCCGTTCCCGATGTTTCCCGTGAAACACCGGCCGCGAATGTGCCGAATCCCTGCGATGCGGCCCACCCGCTCCCTAGACTCCTGACCGCCGGGGCGTCCGCCCCGGCCGAGGCCCGGCCCTCCGCCACGCGGAGGGCCGGGCCTCGACGTTCGAGTGGCGGGGGTGGACGGGGTCCATGGTGCGTAGGCGGAGGTTGGTGGCGGCCGGTGCCGGGGCGGCGGCCCTGGTGCTGGGGGAGCGGCTGCTGGGCGGCGGCCGGGGCGCCGCGGCGGCGGTGCGGGCGGTCGCGGGGGAGAGCGGCCCGCCGACGTTCCCCCGCACGGGTGTGGAGCGGTGGGCGGCGACCACCGCTCCGGTCACGCCCCGGGGCGCCTTCGACCACGTGGCCGTGCTGCCGGCCGGAGGCACCGGGGAGGGGCGGGCACGGTTCACCGGACCGGACGGCCCCGGCCCGTGGCGTCCGGTGCGGGTGGGCGGCCACGGGGACGACAGCGGGCAAGAGGGCGGTGTGCTGCTGCAGGCCCCGCCCGGCGCCACCGGGTACGAGGTGGAGATGCAGGGGCAGGACGCCGTGGAGACGGCGGCCATCGACACGCGGAGCGGACGGAGGCACCGGATGAGCGGGGCCGCCCACGGGCTGCTGGAGACCGGAGACGTCCGCGGGGCGCTTCCGCTGCCCTACGTCACCCGGTCCGGGTGGGGCGCCGACGAAGGACTGCGAGGCGACGCGGACGGCGGCTCCCACCCGGTCCAGGCGGTGACGGTGCACCACGCGGCGATGCCGGTGGCCGCGGACCCGCGCGAGACGATGCGGGCGATCTACTGGCTGCACACCGTGGAGAACGGCTGGGACGACATCGGATACCACCTGTTGATCGACCCCGAGGGAACCCTGTACGAAGGACGGTCCACCGGCGGCCCGCTGCCGGTGTTCTCCGGCGTCCCGCTCCCCGGGGCGGCGCGGTGCGTCACCGGTGCGCACGCCGTGGGCCACAACGCGGGGAACATCGGCATCTGCCTGATGGGCGACTTCACGTCGGCGATGCCGAGCCGGTCGGCGCGGGACGCGCTGGTGCGGACGGTGCGCACACTGTGCGCGCTCAGCGGGGTGGACCCGTCCTCCCGTGTGCGCTACGTCAACCCGGTGAGCGGCTCCTCCCGGGAGGTGCACGCCGTGGCGATGCACCGCGACTGGGGCGGGACCGCCTGCCCGGGAGACGCCTTCGCGGCCCGGTTCTGGGAAGTGCGCGAGCGTCTGTCCACACCGGTCGGCTGAGCGAGAAGGCGACACGTCGACACAGCGGTACGGCGGTAAAGCGGAAGAGCGGCAGGGGGACCGAACGCCCCGTGCCGTGTTTCACGTGAAACGGCCCACCGGGCGCACCGCTGCCGCCCCCGTTCGCCCCCGCGAACCGCCGCCAGGGCGCGCTGAGGCGCGGACCGCGCGCCGGTCGACACCGGCCCTACCGTCGCCCCCGCTCCGCCCCTGGCGTCGCTCCTGCCGCCGCCTGTGCGGCGCGGCCCGGAAACGCCGAAGGACCCACGGGGGCATCCCCGTGGGTCCTTCGCATCGTCCGCCGAGGGCCGGGCGCCCGCCCGGCGCGCCTCGAACGTCAGATGATGCCGTCGAGGTCCTTCAGCAGAGCGCGCTTGGGCTTGGCGCCCATGATCTGCTTGACGACCTCGCCGTCCTTGAACACGTTCATCGTGGGGATCTGCATGATCCCGTACTCACGCGTGGTGTTGGGCTGCTCATCGATGTTGAGCTTGACGATCGTGAGCTTGTCGCCGTGCTCCTTGGCGAGCTCCTCAAGGACCGGGGCGACCTGGCGGCAGGGGCCGCACCATTCGGCCCAGAAGTCGACCAGCACCGGCTTGTCGCTCTTGAGGACCTCCTCCTCGAAGGTCGCGTCGGTGACGTGCTTCAGGTCCGCCACGTCGTTCACTCCTCACACATTGGCTCGGGACGTCGGTCGACCGGGGGCGCCGGGGAGGCGCGCCGGTCAGTCGTTGAGGCTCTCCAGGTACCGCTCGGCGTCCATGGCGGCCGAGCACCCGGTGCCGGCCGCGGTGATCGCCTGCCGGTAGGTGTGGTCGACCACGTCGCCGCAGGCGAAGACGCCCGGAAGACGGGTGCCGGTGGTGGGGGCCTCCACCGCCAGGTAGCCCTCGGAGTCGAGGTCGAGCTGGCCCTTGAAGAGCTCCACCCGCGGGTCGTGGCCGATGGCGACGAACACGCCCTCCACGTCCAGGGTGCTCTCGTGCCCGGTGACGCGGTCGCGCAGGCGCACCCCGTTCACCTTGTCCTCGCCCAGGACCTCGGTGACCTCGCTGTTCCAGATGAAGCGGATCTTCTCGTTGTCGAAGGCGCGCTGCTGCATGATCTTGCTGGCCCGCAGCTCATCGCGGCGGTGCACGACCGTCACCGACTTGGCGAAGCGGGTGAGGAAGGTGGCCTCCTCCATCGCGGTGTCGCCGCCGCCGACCACGATGATGTCCTTGTCGCGGAAGAAGAAGCCGTCGCAGGTGGCGCACCACGAGGTGCCGCGCCCGGAGAACTCCTTCTCCCCGGGGACGCCCAGCTCGCGGTAGCCCGACCCGGTGGCGATGACGACGCTCTTGGCCAGGTGGGTCTCATCGCCCACCTTGACCACCTTGGGCTCGGCGGCAAGGTCGACCTCGGTCACGTCGTCGGCGACGAGCTCGGCCCCGAAGCGCTCGGCCTGCTTGCGCATGTTGTCCATGAGGTCGGGCCCCATGACGCCGTCGGGGAACCCGGGGAAGTTGTCGACCTCGGTGGTGTTCATCAGCGCACCGCCGGCGGTGATGGACCCCTCGAAGACCAGGGGGTCGAGGGAGGCGCGCGCGGCATAGATGGCCGCGGTGTAGCCGGCCGGCCCCGACCCGATGATGATTACGTTGCGGACGTCGCTCACGCTCGTCGGCCCTTCGTTCGCTCAGGGGGGAGGTCACTGCCGCCCGTGACCCTGCGGGTAGATCGTTCCTCTCAACACAGGGTAGGCGCCCCCCATTCCCCATGGGGCCAGACCCGTCTGTGACCTGGTACTGGGCAGCAGCGAGAAGGAAGCATCCGGCCTGAGCGAGTCCGGTGGAGGCCGTCGCCTGAGAGGGGGTCGGCGCTGCCCCCAGGCGCCATCGCCCGTCTCCGAGGATTCGGGTGCCTGGAGGCTGCCCCGGTGGTCCCGTGATGGCGCCGCGTAGGGGGGAGCAGATCTTCACCTGGATAGGGCAGGTACCGGTACACGAGGGAGAAGTACGAGTACCGGCCTTCACCGGGAGCAACAAATCTGGCTTAACGATTATGGGTGCTGAATAGCAACGAACAATGGGCTGCAGTTCTTCTGCATTGCTCCGGACTGTATGAGTCCAAGCCCTCGAGGACGTGGCCGGTGGGATTAAGTCAGGCGGACGACCGTGGTGGTCGATGGCATCGATTATCAAAATGATTGATCTGTTTGGATAGGTATGTCAATCACTCGTTGATTCCTCGAAGTGGCAAGGGTGCCAAAAAAATGCAGGGCCCCTGGGTAGGGCCCTGCCGGGGCGTAGGGAGATCCTCAGATGCGTGTAGCTCCTCGAGGATGCACGACCTATGTCATTCTATTAATACGAACCAGTGGAGGCGCTCCCGCTGGAACCGTCCAGGTAGGCGCTACCGGAGGCGTACGAAGTGACGCCCGCATCATTGACCATCGCCGTGTAGCAGGTATAGACGCCCAGCGTCTCGCTATACCAGACATTGCTGCACGAGTAGCTTCGGCCGTCGCTGTTCCGAACAACCTTTGCGCTGCCGTCAACGGACGATCCAGGGGTGATGCGGACTCTTGCCCACGCTGTTCTACAGGAGGGGCTGTACCTCAGGTCGAGTCCGGCGATCACTACGTCGCCGTCTTTGATGTCCCTTCCCTTGGCGGTGATCGCGTCAGCAGCACAACCAGAGGTGGAGGGGTTCTGTCCATCGTAAGCCGCAGCCTGGGCGGTCGTCGGCGACAGCAACGTCAGCGCGAACGTCAGCGATGAAATAGCTGCAATGGCGAACCTCTTTTTTGACATAATGCTCCTCACAAACCTGCTTGTCATTGCGATTAACGCTAACAGGAAAGGAGGAATAATCGCAAAAGAGCAGGTCGGAGTGTATATAATATTGTTTATATCTCGTTATTGGCGCGTGAGTTCGAGAGGGTAAAGGTTCGTCTTTGATGGGGCTCGGCCTGTTATGGCTCTGTCGGTGAGAATGCAGGTGAAACTTTTCACCCATAGGAGGGGTGTGGAGCAGTCAACTTCTGGTGCGGTATTTGGCAGAAAAATTCGTACCCACCGGTCCCTGCTGAGTGTGTGGTGGGCACATCTAATACTCTGGACGCCTTTAAGGGGTGACCTCGCCTTCTTTCAAGGCGTAGTCGACAATTATGAGTTTGAGGCGTTAGAAACCCACTGGAAGTGGAGCGACAGGCGTCTCTCCTAAGAAAATAGTCCCGCGCTCGGCCATGGGAACGTAGTAATCCCATCGAAGGGTGGTCGCTGGTCCTCGAAACATGAACCGGAGTAGAACTCTGAGACGCGCCCTTCGTAGCCAGCTGGAGCGAGGTGGTCCGCAGAGCCGGTACGGACGTCTCCCCGGCGGCGGCGGAGGACCGCCGCCACCGGGGAGGGTGTCACGGAGCCGGAACCGGGGCCGAGTCGAGCACCGCGTCCGCAGGGGCGCCGCCGGTGCACTCCGGTGAGACCACGGACACCGTGTAGGAGCCGGAGGCCTCCTCGGTGTACAGCACCCACACCGGCTCGGCGGCGCCGCCGTCGCCCGTGTAGGTGGCCACGTCCACGAGCGGCGTGCGCTCACCCTCCTCGGTGAGCCCCTCGACGCACGTGGAGACCCCGGAAGGGTTCTCCGAGGGACTGGGCAGGGCCGATATCTCCGGCGCCTCCTCGTCGCTCTCAGCGCCTTGCGGCGGCAGTTCCGGCGCGGCCAGGGACAGCACGTCGCCCGCCTGGCCCTCCAGCCCTTCCGGCGTATAGGCGGTGCCGCTCTCCACGAGGACCGGGGCGGGCTCCTTCACGGCATGGGGCTCGTCGTCCCGTGTCTCGCCCCCGCCGCCGACACCCGGCTCGTCGCCCATCCCGCGCAGCAGGGCCGCGCCTCCGCCGATCACGAAGACGGCGGCCGCGGCCGCGGCGATGTAGGGCATCCAGCGGGCGACGCCGCGCCGACGCATCGGAACCACCTCGGCCGCACGGGAGCGCAGCTCCTCGGCGGCGTCGCCGTCGACGCCGCCGGGCCCGTCCGGGTCCTCCGCGTCCCCTCGGTCCTGTCGCCCGTCGCGGTCGTTCCCGTCCCCCTCGGCGGCTGATGGGGTGCCGCCGTCTGAGGTCGGGTCCTTCCGCTCCGCGCGTATCGCCTCGTCCAGGCGGGCCGAGACCGAATCGGGAAGTGGCGGGACCGGTTCCTCCGCCAGTAGGCCGGAGACCTCTCCCAGCGCCTCCCGGGTCTCGGCGCACTGGGAGCATCCGGCCACGTGAGTACGGACGGAGCGCTCTTCCTCGTCGTCGAGTAGTCCTTCGAGCGACAACGCGAGAGTCTCCGCGTCCACATGAGACGTCACGGTCTCCCGTCACCTCCTCTCGGGGATGTGACGTCTCGGGGGCGTTCAGGGTTCCGCAGGTGCGCCAGATAGGGAAGAAGTCTCGCGCGGCCGCGGGCGCAGCGGCTCTTGACCGTTCCGGGGGCCACTTCGAGGATCCCGGCGGCCTCGTCGACGCGGTAGCCCATCATGTCCACGAGCACCAGCGCCAGCCGCTGCTCGGGCGGGATCTGCTCCAGGGCGGCGTGCACGTCCATCCGGGAGTCGCTGCGCCCGGCCGGGTCGGGGACCGAGGCCGTGGCCTTGGCCCGCTCGTTGGAGAGCACGTCGAGCGTGGCGTCGTCGGTGGGCACCGCGGGGCGCACCATGCGGCGGCGCATCCGGTCGTGGCAGGCGTTCACCACGATGCGGTGCAGCCAGGTGCTCACCTGTGCCTCGCCGCGGAACCGGCCGGCGGCGCGGAAGGCGGACAGGAAGGCGTCCTGCAGTGCGTCGGCGGCCTCCTCGGGGTCGCCCAGCACGCGGATCGCGACAGCCCACATGCGCTCGCGGTGGCGGCGGACCAGTTCGTCGAACGCCTTCTCGTCACCGCGAGCGTGTCTGGACAACAGCTCCTTGTCGGGGAGCTCTTGGACTGCGTCCATCACCCTCGTCACGATTTCCCGTGCAGCTCTATCTCGTTGATGCTCCCCCGCCATCCACCGTCGACCTGGGGGATATCAGTGAACCATACGAGCACGTACCGACCCTTGGCCGGGTCGTCGGGCTCGATGGTGGTCGCTCCGGCGGCGCCCTGGGCCTCGCCGACCGTCTGCAGGGCGTCGAGCGACTTCTCGTCGCCGACGCGCAGCTCGACGTCGCTGCCGCCGGGGCCGAGCTCGATGTCGGCGCTGTGCACTTCGACCGGCCCGCCCATGTCGATGATCAGACCGACACCGCTCTTGTAGCCGCCGAAGTTCTCACCCTTGTAGGTCTGGGTGCTCCAGTCGGTCGACGGGTCCCCGTCGATGGCGAACGGCGCATTGTCGGGATGCTCACCGTCCCCCTGAGGGTCGAAGTCCGAAATGCTCGACGGGGTCAGTGCCGCGACGTCCGCCGAATCCTCGTCCTTGGAGTCGCCGTCGTCGGTGGTGTTTCCGGCCTCGGTGCCCTCCTGGCCCGAGCCGTCGTTCATGGCCGAGCCGAAGTGCCAGGCGCCCACGACGACGCCGACGAACACGATCAGCGCGGCGGCGCCCATCAGGACCCGCACCAGCGTGCGGTTGCCGCCGCGAGGCGGGCGG
>NZ_JAQFWP010000070.1 GCF_027706745.1 Nocardiopsis suaedae
ATCATCGAAACCCTCGCTGCCTACTGCACACGAATTAACGACTCAGGACACTAGGCTGCCCGCGGTCGGCCGTGGAAGACGTTGAAGGGTAGGGCCTTGGGAAGCAATGACAACGGTCCCCATCACAGCGAACTGACTCTCACCGAAGAGGAGAGCGGTCGCATCAACGACCTTTGCGTCGAGCTCGCGACGCGGCATTCTTCGATGCGGGGTGAAGCGCTCTTCGCCGAAACACGGGAGATAGCGCGCCGGATGCCCCGGCGTGTCCGGGACTTCCTCGGCGGGTTCAAGCGCGAAAGCGCGGACCACTGCGTGATCAGAGGCCATGTCGTCGACGAGGACCGCATCGGGCCGACCCCCGCGGACTGGAGGGACCGCCCCAGGCCGAACCGGGAGTTCCCTGAGGAGATCCCCCTCATCCTCTATGGCCACCTGCTCGGCGCCCCCTTCGCATGGCCGACGCAGCAGAACGGGAACCTGGTCAACGACGTCTTCCCGATCAAGGGATACGAGAAGGAGCGGCTGGGCAACGGGAGCGAGCTGCCCCTCACCTTTCACACCGAGGACGCCTTCCACCCCCGGCGCGCCGACTACCTCGTCCTGGCGTCCCTGAGGAACCCGGATCGGATCCCGCTGGTCGCCTCGCGTCCCCGCCCGGCCGATATCGAGGACCGGGACCTCGATCTGCTGTTCCTGGAGAGCTTCCGAATCATTCCGGACGGGTCGCACCTTCCGCAGAACAACACGGTGGACCCCGGCGGTCCGGACCGGGAATTCGAGGATATCGAGAAGCGGTTCCGCGACCGCGAGCCGACGGCCGTCCTCTCCGGATCCAGGAGGCGCCCCTTCCTCCGGTTCGACGCCTCGCACATGGAACCCGACGGCGATGAGTCCGCCCGCGCGTTCCGGGCGGCCCACGACAGCATGGACAGGAACCAGGTCGCATTTCCACTCGAGCCGGGTGACCACGTCATCCTGAACAACCACCGCGTGGCCCACAAGCGGAATTCCTTCGCCGCGCGCCACGACGGGACCGACCGCTGGCTGAAGCGGATCAACATCAGGGCGTCCTGAGCCGCACGCCGACGGGAGCGGGCCTGCTGAGGCGGGCCCCGCCCGGTACGCTGCCGACCGGGAAACCGGCCCAAGGGAGCGGACATGACGCGGATCGGGATCACCGGCCACTCCAACCTCTCGGCCGACAGTGCTCCTCTCGTGCGCACGGCCCTGGCCGGAATCATCGCCCCCTATCGGGACGGCGGCCTGGTGGGCCTCTCGTGCCTGGCCCGCGGGGCCGACCAGATCTTCGCCGAGGCCGTGCTGGAGGCCGGCGGGAGCCTCGAGGTCGTGCTGCCCTCGGTCGACTACCGCGAGGCCAAGGTCGGGCCCCGGAACCTCGATCAGTTCGACGGCCTGCTCATGCGGGCGGCGCTGGTCCGCTACATGCCGCACCGGACCGCCGGGGAGCGGGCCTACGCGGACGCCAACGAGGCCATCCTGGGCAGCATCGACCGGCTCGTCGCCGTCTGGGACGGACGGCCCTCAGGAGGCAAGGGCGGAACCGGCGACGCCGTCGAAGCCGCGCGCGGCCGGGGCGTCCCCGTCGACGTCGTCTGGCCCGAGGGCGCCCGCCGCGGATGACCCCGGTGGGTGATCGCTACACGGACGCATCGCCGCCGACCCCGTCGGGGAAGGGACCGTTCAGTTCCGCCCCCTGCATGGCGGCGTCCATGAGCGCGGCCGGATCGGCGAGCACCGCTTCGGCCGCGCTCACCGAGCCCGTTCCCGCGATGCGGTCACCGCGAACGTACCGGGTCACGCGATCGGTCGGCGGGTGTCCCCCAGGTCGGTGTCCTTGGGCTCCTTGACCACGGAGACCGCCACGCCTGAGACCGCGCACAGCACCATGATGTACGCCCCCACCGACAGCCCGCTCCCCGTGGACTGCATCAGCGCCTCGGCGATGGTCGGCGCGAACGCCCCTCCCAGGACGGCGCCGAGGGCGTAGCCGATGGCGACCCCCGAATAGCGCACGGACGCCGGGAACATCTCGGCGTACAGGGCCGACATGGGGCCGTACGACAGCCCCAGCCCGATGCTCATGACGAGCACCGCCACCGTGAACAGGCGGATGTCCCGCGTGTCCATCAGCAGGAACAGCGGCACCATCCACGCGAACATCGCCGCATAGCCGATCTGGAAGGTGCGCACCCGGCCGATGCGGTCCGACAGCGCCCCCGCCAGGAGCGTGAACACCAGCCAGCTCGCCGCCCCCGCGACCGTCGCCAGCAGCACGGACGACCTCGGCAGTCCCAGCACCCCGGTCCCGTAGCCGATGAAGTACGCGATGAGCAGGTACCCGGCCGCATTGTTCCCGATGAAGACCAGCGCGGTGAGCAGCACGTTCCTGCTCTCGCCGCGGAACAGGTCGCGCAGCGGCGCCGACGAGGTCCTGGTGCGCTCCTCCAGCTCCCGGAACACCGGGCTCTCCTCCACGGCCCGCCGGATCAGGTAGCCGACCACGATCAGCGTCACCGACATCAGGAACGGCACCCGCCACCCCCACGCCAGGAACTGCTCCTCGGTCGTCGCCGCGTCCACGGCCCACAGGACGCCGGTCGCCAGGATGAGCCCGACCGGCACCCCGATCTGCGGAAAGGCGCCGTACAGCCCGCGGCGCCCGCGCGGCGCGTGCTCCACCGAGAGCAGGGCGGCGCCGCCCCACTCGCCTCCGGCGGAGAACCCCTGCAGGATGCGCAGGAGGATGAGGGCGACGGGCGCGGCCAGGCCGATCCGTCCATAGGTGGGCAGCAGCCCGATGAGCGTGGTGGCCGCCCCCATCAGGAGCAGGGTCAGCACCAGCATGCGCTTGCGGCCGATCCGGTCGCCGAACCGCCCCGCGACGACCGCGCCCAGCGGCCGGAACAGGAAGCTGATGCCGATCGTGGCCAGCGAGATGAGCGTCGCCAGGCCGGGCGCCCGCTCGTTCACCGGCCCGAAGAAGTGGGGGGCGAACACCAGGCCCGCGGCCTGGGCGTAGACGAAGAAGTCGTACCACTCGATCGTGGTGCCGGCGAGCGCCCCCGCGAGGACCCGGCGGTCCTCACGTGGGGCGGACGGGGGGTGCGGCGGTGCGTTCGACACGAAGGACTCCGTTCGGGGGCGTCGCGACGGCAGCGCCCGTCCCACGATGCCCGCCGCGCCCCATGCGCGCCAGACGCCTCCCGGCCCCGTTCCTCAGCGGGTGATCGCGACGCCCTCCATCGTGCCCATGGGGCCGACCCTGACGTCGGTGGCCGTCGTCCCTTCGGTGATCGGGAGCATCGCGTAGTACTCGGCCGTCCCCCCGGGCGGCAGGATGGTCGACCCCAGGTTGATCCCCGCCGCCGACGAGCAGAAGCAGTACGGGTCCTCCCGGTCGTCGGGGACGTCGACCCGCAGGGGGCGCGCGGCCGCCCCTCCGTCGGCGCCCCCCAGGGACACGTTTTGGGTGGCGTGGTACCGGAACTCCATCCAGTCCTCGGAGGACATGTACATATCGACGCTCGCGTCGTCGTCGTTGGGGTTGTGCAGCTCGTAGGTGAGCAGCGCCGTGTTCGGGGTGACGGCCTGCAGCCCGGTGAGCGCGACGTCGACCTCGGCGGCGCCCTCGTCGTCGTCCGACGGTCCGGAGACGGCGGCCTCCGTCGCGGGGATCCCCTCGCCCTGTGCGGCGGCGCCGTCCTCGTGGGGAGAGGCGCCCTCACCGGGCGCGCCGTCCTCGGCCCCCTCTTCGACGGGGGTCCCCTTCGGCACGCTGACCGTCACCCGCCGGTTGCGCGCCCGGCCGTCCTCGGTCTCGTTGCTCGCGATCGGCTCCCGAGAGCCGAACCCCTCGGTCTCGTACTCGATGTCGCCGCCGATGCGCTCCTCCAGCGCGTCCCGCACGGCCTCGGCCCGGTCCTCCGAGAGGGGGTCGTTGATCGCGTCGTTCCCGGAGGAGTCCGCGTGCCCCTCGATCCGGACCCGGGTGGGCCCCAGCGCCTCGATGTCGGCGGCGGTCGTGTCGAGCAGCTCGCCCGCCTCGGACGTGAGCTCGGACTCCTCGACCTCGAACAGCACGTCGGTGGACAGGTTGAAGTCGGTGGCCTCGGAGTCCTCGATCACCGTCTCCTGGTCGGACTCGATCACCGACTCCAGCTCGGCGGTCTCCGGCTCGGCGTCCGGCTCCTCGCTGGGAGGCGTGTAGTCCAGCCCTTCGGGCGCGCCCTCCTCGACCGGCACGTCCACGAACGGCAGGGCGACATGGGTGACGACGGTGAGCGCGTCGACGCCGGCGGGAGGCGCCGCGAGGACGACGTAGCCCTCCCATTCCTCCCCCTCGTCGAGGATGGAGCCGGAACTGGAGCTGCACAGGCACTCCCCCTCGCCCGCGTAGTAGGGCCGGTGCAGCTTCCGCCCGTCCGGGTCCAGCCACGCGACGCCGGAGAAGTAGTCCCAGGGGTAGTCCTCGCTCTCGCCGAACCCCTCGGCCAGATGCGACCCCAGATGGATCCGGGTGTCCTCCTCGTTCACCACGGTCATCCGGGCGACCATGTGCTCCTCGTCGACCCGGTGCAGGCTGATCTCGGCACGCCCGCCGGGCATCTCCCACACGTTGGTCGCCCGGGAGGTGATCGGCTCGACGGTCGCGGCGCCGCCCCCGCCTCCGCCGTCCTTCCCGGGGTCCTCGCCGCCGCCCCCGCCGCCATCGCCCCCCAGCAGGCCGCACCCGGTGAGCGCGAGCAGAACGGCGCTCACCGACGCGAGCCAGGGCACGGCCCGCTTCACATTCCGCGCCATTTCTCCTCCGTCTTCTCCAGGAGTCGCCGAGTCGGTCACAGTCCGGCGCGAAAGCTTAACAGCGGGGATACCGGCCACCGGCGGCGGAGGGGCCCGGCACCGGTTCCCTCGCCCTCCGGCGTTCCCGGCATCACCCGACGTCAGAGCGGTGCGAGGGCGTCGAGACGGCCCATCGGGGCCGACATCGGGTGGCCGGATCCGGCATCCGGCCGGGGAGGGGTCTCAGGGGGAGAGGGGGCTCAACCGGCGCCCCGCGGGCGCCCCTCCGCCTCGCGGCCGAGGCGGCGCACGCCGAACCAGCCCGTCAGCGGCGCCAGGAACGCGATGAGCGCGGAGAAGACGACGCCGCTCCAGTTGAACACCGCCCACGGCAGGAAGTCGAAGTTGGCCACCCCGAGCGTCGTCGCGAAGAACACCCCGGAGACGGTCCAGGGCATCAGCACCTCGGTGATCGTCACCGAGTCCTCCATGCTCCGGGAGAGGTTGACCGGGTGCAGCCCCCTCCTGCGGTACGCCTTCCCGTACAGGTCGTTGACGAGGAAGTAGGTCACCAGTGCGTTGGACGTGCCGTTGATGATGGCGAAGCCCGAGAGCAGGGTGGCCGAGACCAGTCCCCCCGCCGTCCTCAACCGCGCGATCATCCGCGACAGCAGCACCCGCAGCACGCCCGAGTTCTCCAGCGCCGCCGCGAAGAAGAACGCGCAGAAGACGAAGAACGCCGAGTTGTACATCGCGTGCAGGCCGCCGCGCTCCAGCAGCTCGGCGAGGGTGTCGGAGACGGCCCCGGCGCCGAGCATGTCCGCGGTGAACCCGGAGACCGCCGCGTCGAACAGCTCGCCCGGCCCGAACCCCTGCACCACCGCCGCCAGCAGCAGCGCCGACAGCGACGACGCGAACAGCACCAGCAGCGGCGGCTTGCGCATCAGCGATCCCACCAGCACCACCACCGGCGGGATGAGCAGCACCGGGCTCAGGTGGAACAGCCCGTGCAGCTCGTCGACCGTGGCGTCCACGGCGCCGAGCCCGCTCGGGGTGCCGCCGATGGCCGTGCCCGCCGCCAGGAACACCGCGGCCGCCACGAGCGACGACGGCACCGAGGTGTACAGCATGTGCCGGATGTGCTCGTACAGGTCCGCACCGGCCGCCAGCGAGCTCATGTTGGTGGTGTCGGACAGCGGCGAGAGCTTGTCCCCGAAGTACGCGCCCGACACGACCGCCCCGGCGGTGACCGCCACCGACACGTCCATGGTCTGGGCCACGCCGATCAGCGCGACCCCGACCGTTCCGCCCGCGCCCCACGACGTCCCCGTGAACGTGGCGACGATGGCCGTCACGACGAACGCCAGGACGTACAGGTACGACGGGTCGATCAGCTCCAGCCCGTAGGCCACCATCAGCGGGATGGTCCCCGCGACCATCCAGGTGCCGATGAGCATCCCGATGCTCAGCAGGATGAGGATCGCCGGCAGCGCGCGCTTGACCTTCTCCCCCATGTCGGTGAGCACGGTGGTCAGTCCCCTGCCGTGGCGCGCCGCGAAAAGGGCGAGCACGACCGCCGCGAAGATGAGCATGAGCTCGGCCGGGTACTGCAGGACCCCGATCCCGCCGACGAGGATCGCCACGACCGCCGCCATGGGCACCAGCGACGCGGCGAGTCCGGGGGTGGGAGCGTCGGCGCCGTCCGTCCCGCTCTCCGGGGCCGCCCCGGAGGAGGGTCCGGTGTCGACGGCCGTGTCAGGCCCCTCGTCGGGCCCCTCTCCGGGCCGCCCGTCCGCGGCGCCCTGTCCGGGCGCGCCGTCCGGCGGGGCTCCGGCCTCCGGGCGGCCGTCCGGTGCCTTCTCCTGGGGGGCGTCCATTGCCTCATTCCTCTCGGGTCGGGAGGGGAGGGACCCGGTCGGGCGGCCTCACACCTCGGCGAGGGCTCTTTCGAGGTCGGCGATCTGGGGCGCGGCGCCTTCGAGCCCCACGGACAGGCGGACCAGCCCGGGCGGCAGGCCCCGGGCGCGCAGCTCGTCGCCGTTGCCGGGCCGCTGCGGCGAGGTCGCCAGGCTCTCGTAGCCGCCCCAGCTCACCCCGATCCGGAACAGCGACAGCGCGTCCATGAACCGGGCGACCCGGTCGAAGGAGCCGTCCTCGAGTTCGAAGGAGAGCAGCCCGGAGTACCCGCGGAACTGCCGCCGGACCAGCGCCTCGTCCGGCCCGTGGGCGACGGCCGGGTGGTGCACGGCCGCCACCCGCGGGTGCGCGGCCAGCGCCTCGACCACCGCCCCGGCGTTGCGCCGGTGCTCGGCCATGCGCACCGGGAGCGTGCGCAGTCCGCGCAGCACCAGGGCGGCCTCCATCGCCGACATGGCCGCCCCGAAGAGCTGGTGCCCCTGGTAGAAGACCTCCCGCACCGCCTCGCGGGACCCGACCAGGACCCCGCCGACGACGTCGCTGTGCCCGCCGATGTACTTGGTGCACGAGTGCACGGCCAGGTCCACGCCGAACGTGAGCGGCTTCTGGTGGAGCGGGGTGGCCCAGGTGTTGTCGATGACGGTGCGGATGCCCCGCCGCCGCGCCTGGGCGGCCAGCGCCGGGACGTCCAGCACCCGCATGAGCATGGTCCCCGGGCTCTCCAGGTAGATCAGCGCGGTGTCGTCCCTGATCCAGGGGCCGATGTCGGCGGGCGGGTCGGGCAGCGCGGTGTGCTCGACGCCGAAGCGGCGCAGGTGCTCGGCCAGCTCCAGGGTGGGGCCGTAGACGGTGTTGACGAACAGCACGTGGTCGCCGCTCTTCAGCGTCCCCGCCAGGACGGCCGCGATCGCGCCCATGCCGGAGGCGAAGCACTTGGCGGCCTCCCCGCGCTCCAGCAGCGCCAGCCGCTCCTCCAGGAAGGCGACGGTCGGGTTGGTGCCGCGGCTGTAGACGGGGTTCTCGTGCTCGGCGGCCTGTTCGGCGACGAACCGCCCGAACGTGGGCTTGGCGAACAGGCTCGTCTGGTACACCGGCGGCGCGACGGCCCCGGACGGGTTGTCCGGCCCGTCCCAGGCCGCCATGCAGATCTCCCGGTCCCGCACCTCGTCCCGGCTGTCCACCCGTGCGCCCCCCTTGCTCCCCTGCGGCGTAAGCCGCGCCACAGCGGTCATCTTGTATGACAAGCTGATAAGCGGTCAATAGGGGCGGAGGGACGGGAGCCCGGGAGGCGCTCCTGCGGCGCCGGGGCTCTGTAGGGTGAAGGGCGTCAGGACACCGGCGGCCGAGCGAAGGGCAGGGCGGACAGCATGGGATCAGCGCCCGCGGGGCCGTCCGCCTCCAGGCACGCCCGCCCCAACTCCCTGACGACCCAGGTCGTCTCCTTCATCGAGGAGCTGTGCGTGGCCCCGGACGCCGAGCCCGGCACACAGCTCCCCTCGGAGAAGGAGCTGGCGGAGCGCTTCGGGGTGAGCCGGGTGGTGCTGCGCGAGGCGATGAAGACCCTGGAGGCCAAGGGGCTCGTCCACCGCCGCCAGGGCAAGCCCGCGGTGATCGCCTCGCCCAACGCCCTGCCGGTGGAGGACTTCATCGCCCTGTCGGTGCTGCGCGACCGCCGCGCGCTGATGGAGTTCACCGAGATCCGCAAGGCCCTGGAGGTGCACGGGGCCCGGCTGGCCGCCCAGCGCATCGCCGGCCCCGAAGAGGAGGAGACGCGCGAGCACGTCGCCCGTGCGCGCGAGTCGATCGCGCAGATGCGCGCGGCCCCGCTCGACATGGCCAACCGGCTCGGCACCGACATCGCCTTCCACCGGGCGATCGCGGCCGCGTCGGGCAACCGCAGCCTCACCCGGATCCTGGACGCCCTCGAACGGTCCCTGGCCGGGAGCCGCGAGCAGAGCCACCGCCGCTTCCTGGCCGCGTGCGCCGACCCCGCCTCCTCGGCCGACGAGCACGAGGAGGTGCTCGCCGCCGTCCTGTCCGGCGACCCCGCGCGCGCCGTGGCGGCGATGGAGGAGCACCTCCAGGTCACCCTGCAGGAGATCGAGACGCGCCCCGCCGCGGCGGGAAATGACGACTCCGAACCCCTCTGACCTGCTTTACCGCGCATTTGCCGGAAGCGCGGACACCTCTTGCGCACCGCCCGGCCGGACCGGGGCCGGGCGGGCGCACACCGCCCCGCCTACCCCATTTGTCCCTTGTGTCCTATTCGTTGGACCGGGGCACACCACCCCCGCCCGCCCTTTTCGCCGACCCGCCCGCGGGGTATATGACCAGGGCCCGGCGCGACCCGGGGCGACGCCGCCGACACCCAGCGTCCCCGATTGCACCGCCTACTACAGAGAACCACACATTCGGATTAATTTACGATAACCAATCGCGTCGCATATGCTACACCGCCACCGACCCGGTCTATGATTTATCCGAAAGCTTGCCGCTAATGGCGGAACGTAATTGGATAACAGGCACCGGGCAAGAGGAGTCGGGCGGCGCGACACCGCGAGCAAACCGCCTCACCTGCGACGATAGCGGGGATTGAGGCGGCAGGCGCGCTCCCGGCCGCCATCGCGGCCCGGGCGGCCCCGAGGAGGTAATCGCCATCTCTCGCTTAAACTCGTACATCCGGGAGCACACGAACCCACCGGTGTTCTTCATCTCAGGTGCGGTCGTCCTGGCGTTCCTCGTCGTCGGTGTGGCGATTCCGGAGCGGTTCGGTGAGATCACCTCCGCGGTCCGGACGGGCATCGGCACCTACTTCGGCTGGTTCTACGTCCTGGCCACGACCTTCTTCCTGCTCCTGTCGCTCTTCCTGATGGTCAGCCGCTACGGGAACATCCGTCTGGGCCCGGACTCCTCGCGTCCGGAGTTCAGCACCATGGCCTGGTTCGCGATGCTCTTCACCGCGGGCATGGGCATCGGCCTGGTCTTCTACGGCGTCTACGAGCCGACCCTGCACATGCAGAACGAGTTCGTGCGCGGCGTGGGCGACGACCCGGCCACCCAGGCGATGCAGTACACGCTGTTCCACTGGGGCTTCCACCCGTGGGCGGTGTACATCGTCCTGGGGCTCGCGCTGGGCTACTTCTGCTTCCGCAAGGGCCTGCCCATGCGGCCCGCCTCGGCGCTGTACCCGCTGATCGGCGACCGCATCTACGGGTGGATCGGCAACCTGATCGACATCCTGGCGGTGTTCGGCACCCTGTTCGGCCTGGCCACTTCGCTCGGCCTGGGCACGCAGCAGGTGAGCGCGGGGCTGAGCCACGTGTTCGGGATCCCGAACAACCTGATCGTCCAGGTGCTCATCATCTGCCTGATCACCTCGATCGCCGTGGTCAGCGTCGTGGCCGGCATCGACAAGGGCATCCGCCGCCTGTCGGTCATCAACCTGTGGATGGCCTTCGCCCTGCTGGTCGTCATGTTCCTGGTCGGCCCCAAGCTGTTCCAGCTCAGCATGATGTTCACCGGCCTGGGCGAATACCTGCAGAACCTCGTGCAGATGAGCCTGAGCTACATCTCGCCCGAGGGCGACGAGGCGGCCAGCGCCTTCGCCCAGGACTGGACCATCTTCTACTGGGGCTGGTGGATCTCCTGGTCGCCGTTTGTCGGCATGTTCCTGGCCCGGATCTCCTACGGCCGCACGATCCGCCAGTTCATCCTGGGCACGCTGTTCGCCCCGGTCGGCGTCAGCGTCATCTGGTTCGGCGTCTTCGGCGGCACCGGCATGTTCTACGACCTGTTCCGCCTCGAAGGCGACGCCATGATCTCCAACTCGGCGGACGAGGGGGCGGCGACCTTCAACCTGATCGACGCCTTCCCGCTGCCGGTGGCGATCCTGTCCGTCCTGGCGCTGCTGACCATCGCGGTGGTGACGATCTTCTTCGTCACCTCCTCGGACTCCGGTTCGCTGGTGGTCGACATGCTCACCAACGGCGGCGACCCGCACCCCGTCCGCGTCCAGCGCATCTTCTGGGCGTCCATGGAGGGCCTGATCACCATCGTGCTGCTGGTGATCGGCGGTGCGGAGGCGATCGACGCGCTCTCCGCGGCGGCGGTCTCCACCGGCCTGCCGTTCGCGGTCGTCCTCCTGGTCATCGCGTTCGGCCTGCTGAAGGCCCTGCGCCGGGAGAGCCCGGCGTCCATGCTGCCCAGCGGCCTCGTGGTGCCCAGGGACGGCAACGGCCCACCGACCATCCAGGTCGACGGCGACCGCATCCCGGTCGAGGAGCCGGTCGGCGACACCGCGCCCAAGGACACCGCACCCCGCGACACCAGCGAGAAGTGAGAGGAGGTCTTCGATGCCGCCCAAGAAGAGGGCCCGTAACCCGTTCCGTGGCGTTATGGACATGATGAGCGAGATGAACCGCATCTCCGACACCATGTCCAACCTGGAGACGGGGACCGCCACCCAGCGCGGCTTCTCCGATGCGTGGAGCCCGCCCACGGACATCTTCGCCCGTGGGACCGACCTGGTCTTCCGAAGCGAGCTCCCGGGGGTCGCCCCCGAGAACGTGGAGGTCACCTTCTCCCACGGCTACCTCACCATCACCGGTGAGCGCCGCAAGGAGGACGACGGGGTCGTCTACTACGCCGAGGAGCGGTTCCGCGGCGCCTTCCGGCGGGACATCACCCTGCCCGAGGGCGTCGAGGACGACGACATCGAGGCCAAGTTCGACGACGGCCTCCTGGAGATCACGGTGAAGGGCGGAGCCGACGCCGAAGGCCCGGCCCGCATCGACATCCAGAGCAAGAAGCGCCGCGCCTAGCGGTCGCGACGAGGAAGGGCCGGTCCCGGGTCTCCCCCGGGACCGGCCCTTCCCCATGTGCGCGGGCGCCGCGCCTCAGAACTCCCGGCCCTGCTCGTACGGGCCGATCACCGCCAGCGTGCGCTCCCCGCCCAACAGCTCCTCGGCCACCTGCGCGACCTCGTCGGTCGTCACCGCGTCGAACAGCGCCAGGTCCTCGTCCATCGAGTAGTGCTTGGCATAGCCCAGCTCGTGCGCGGTCAACCGCCCCATGCGGGCGCTGGACCCCTCGCTGCCGAGCACCCAGGACCCCTTGATCTGGCCCTTGGCGCGCTCGACCTCCTCGGCGGAGAGCCCGCCCCCGGCGGCCGCGGCCAGCTCGTCCCGGCACACCGACAGCACCTCGTCGACCTTCTCCGGCAGGCACCCGGCGTAGATCTGGAACGCCCCCGTCTCGGCGTGGGCGCTGTGGAAGGCCTGCACCGCGTAGGCCAGGCCGCGCTTCTCCCGCACCTCCTGGAAGAGCCGCGAGGACATGCCGCCGCCCAGCGCCGAGGCGAGCACCCGCACCGCGTACCAGCGCGGGTCCGTGCGGCTCACCCCCTCGCAGCCCAAGATGAGGTGGGCCTGCTCGGTCTCGCGGGACAGCAGCGCCGTGCCGCCGTGCACGGGGACCGGCGCACCCCCGATGCGGGGCGCCGCCGGTGCCGCGTCGGGCGCCCCGGCCAGCACACCGGCGAAGGCCTCGCGCACCAGGTCCACCACGGCCTCGTGCTCCAGCCCCCCGGCCGCCGCCACGACCAGCTCCGGCGGCCGGTAGGCGCGGGCGTACTGCTCGGCGATGCGGTCGCGCGGGAGGCGCCCGATGGTGTCGTTGGTGCCCAGGATGGGGCGGCCCAGCCCGCTGCCCGCGTAGAAGTGCTCGGCGAAGACGTCGTCGACCAGGTCGCCCGGCTCGTCCTCGTACATGGCGATCTCTTCGAGGATCACCCCGCGCTCGGTCTCCACCTCGCCCGGGTCCAGCACCGAGTGCGCCACCATGTCCCCGACCACGTCCACCGCCAGCGGCAGGTCGCGGTCGAGCACCTTGGCGTAGTAGCTGGTGTGCTCCTTGGTGGTGTAGGCGTTGTGATCGGCGCCCACGCCGTCCAGCAGCGCCGAGATCCGCAGGGCGCTGCGCCGCTTCGTGCCCTTGAACAGCAGGTGCTCGAGGAAGTGCGCGGCGCCCGCGTGGTCGTCGTCCTCGTCCCGGGAGCCGGTGGTGGCCGAGATCCCGAAGGCCGCCGACCGCATGCCGGGGACCGCCTCGGTCACCACCCGCAACCCGCCGGGGAGCACGGTGCGCCGCACCAGGCCGGAGCCCTCGGAGGCCTCCAGCAGGGTCAGCGCGGTGCCCGGGTCCTGCTCGGCCGCGATGGGAGGAGTGCTCAATCGGATCCTTCTCGATGGTCGTCGGTTCCGGTGCCCGGACGCGAACGGCCGGGGCGGCCGCACCCCCGAAGGGTGCGGCCGCCCCGGCGCCGGTCACCGGGGATCAGGTGTTCTCGCTGCTGCGCGCGCCGCGGCTGCGGCGACGGCGGCGCGGGGCCCCGCCGTCGCCCTCGCCCTTGGCCGCGTCCTGGTCGCCGTCCTCGGAGGAGTCACCCTCCTCCTCGGCGGCCGGGGCCGCCTCGGCCTCCACGACCTCGACGGGGACCAGCGACAGCTTCCCGCGGTCGTCGATCTCGCGGATCTCGACCTGGATCTTCTCGCCGATGCCGAGCACGTCCTCGACGTTCTCGATCCGCTTGCCGCCGTGCAGCTTGCGGATCTGCGAGATGTGCAGCAGCCCGTCCTTGCCGGGGAGCAGCGACACGAACGCGCCGAAGGCGGTCGTCTTGACGACGGTGCCCAGGTAGCGGTCGCCGACCTCGGGCATGGTCGGGTTGGCGATGCTGTTGACGGTGTCCCGGGCCGCCTCGGCCGAGGGGCCGTCGGTGGCGCCGATGTAGATCGTGCCGTCGTCCTCGATGGTGATGTCGGCGCCGGTGTCCTCCTGGATGGAGTTGATCATCTTGCCCTTGGGGCCGATGACCTCGCCGATCTTCTCGACCGGGATCTTCACCGTGAGGATGCGCGGCGCGTGCGGGCTCATCTCCGCGGGGCGGGTGATGGCCTCCTGCATCACGTCGAGGATGGCCAGGCGGGCGCCGCGGGCCTGCTGCAGCGCGGCGGCCAGCTGCTCGGCGGGGATGCCGTCGAGCTTGGTGTCGAGCTGCAGCGCGGTGATCACGTCGCGGGTGCCGGCGACCTTGAAGTCCATGTCGCCGAAGGCGTCCTCGGCGCCGAGGATGTCGGTCAGCGTGACGAACCGGTCGCCGTCGCTGATCAGGCCCATCGCGATGCCCGAGACCATCTCCTTGAGCGGCACGCCGGCCTGCATCAGGGACATGGTCGAGGCGCAGACCGACCCCATGGAGGTCGACCCGTTGGAGCTGACCGCCTCGGACACCTGGCGGATCGCGTACGGGAACTCCTCGCGCGAGGGCAGCACCGGCAGCAGCGCCCGCTCGGCGAGCGCGCCGTGGCCGATCTCGCGGCGCTTGGGCGAGCCCACCCGGCCGGTCTCACCGGTGGAGTACGGCGGGAAGTTGTAGTTGTGCATGTAGCGCTTGGTCCGCTCGGGGTTGAGCGTGTCGACCATCTGCTCCATGCGCAGCATGTTCAGCGTGGTGACGCCCAGGATCTGGGTCTCACCGCGCTCGAACAGCGCCGAGCCGTGCACCCGCGGCACCACGCCGACCTCGGCGCTGAGCGGGCGGATGTCCTTGGGGCCGCGCCCGTCGATGCGGATCTGGTCACGCAGCACGCGCTCGCGCATGAGCTGCTTGGTCAGCGACCGGAACGCCGCGGAGATCTCCTTCTCCCGGCCCTCGAAGTCCTCGGCGAGCTTCTCGGCCGCCTCGGCCTTGACCTCGTCCAGCCGGGCCTCGCGGTCCTGCTTGTCGGCGATGGTCAGCGCCTCGGCCAGCGGCTCCCGGACGGCGCCGTCGACGGCGGCCAGCGCGTCGTCCTCGTAGTCGAGGAAGACCGGGAAGTCGGCGACCGGCTTGGCGGCCTGGCCGGCCAGCGCCTGCTGGGCCTTGCACAGGACCTTGATGAACGGCTTGGCCGCCTCCAGGCCCTCGGCCACCGTCTGCTCGGTGGGGCCCACCGCGCCGTCGGCGACCAGCTTGAGGGTGCGGGTGGTGGACTCGGCCTCGACCATCATGATCGCGACGTCGCCGTCGTCGAGCACCCGGCCGGCCACGACCATGTCGAAGGTGGCGTTCTCCAGCTCCGAGTGGGTCGGGAAGGCCACCCACTGGCCCTCGATCAGCGCCACCCGGACGCCGCCGATGGGCCCGGAGAAGGGCAGCCCGGCGAGCTGGGTGGACATCGAGGCGGCGTTGATGGCGACCACGTCGTAGAGGTGGTCGGGGTGCAGCGCCATGATCGTCTCGACGATCTGGATCTCGTTGCGCAGGCCGTTCTTGAACGACGGGCGCAGCGGCCGGTCGATCAGGCGGCAGGTGAGGATGGCGTCCTCGGACGGGCGCCCCTCGCGGCGGAAGAACGAGCCGGGGATGCGCCCGGCGGCGTACATGCGCTCCTCGACGTCGACCGTCAGCGGGAAGAAGTCGAGGTTGTCCTTGGGCCGCTTGGAGGCGCTGGTGGCGGAGAGCACCATCGTCTCGTCGTCAAGGTAGGCCACGGCCGAGCCGGCGGCCTGCTGGGCCAGCCGGCCCGTCTCGAACCGGATGGTCCGGGTGCCGAAGCGGCCGTTGTCGATCACGGCCTCGGCGGAATACGCGCCCTCCATGGGCGTCCTCCTCATTCGGATTCGGGTGCGCTCGCCCGCGTCCGAGCCCCGGAGGGTCCTCTTACGTCGCCGAGGGTCATGCTCGGGTCCCCAGGCGCGCCGGACGTCGAACCGGCGCGCCCGGCCCGTGACGGCCGGCCATCGATCGAAGCCCGCGGCAACGCCCGGTGGGGGCGGGCCGCGGACCACTACCGAGGACCGGCCTCGACGCGGCGGCCGAGGTGCGGGCGCGGGAGCGCTTTCCATCACTGTCTTCGGTTGTCGGGCCCACGGTTCGGAACCCGGGCCCACCATGGACCATACTGCCTGGCCACGGTCGAATGTGGTAGATCCACACTACTAAGAGAGGGAGCGGCCGGGGCCGCTCCCTCTCTCGTGTCCGCTCAGCGGCGCAGACCCAGGCGCTGGATCAGCTCGCGGTAGCGGTTGATGTCCTTCTTCTGGATGTACTTGAGAAGGCGGCGGCGGCGGCCGACCATCAGCAGCAGCCCGCGGCGGCTGTGGTGGTCGTGCTTGTGCGTCTTCAGGTGCTCGGTCAGCTCGGTGATGCGGTGCGTGAGCAGCGCCACCTGGACGTCGGGCGAGCCCGTGTCGCCGTCGACCGTGCCGTACTCGGCGACGATCTTCTTCTTGGTCTCGGCGTCGATCGCCAAAGGTGCTCCCTCTCGATGATTCGGTACGCGTGTGCCGCCTCCGCGGTCGGGGCGGCGGCCGCGGTGACCGCGCGTACGAGCAGTCACCGTCCCAGACGGGCCCGCCTCCCTGGGCGGCGCACCGGCGCCGCGCCCCGGGCGGGCGGCCGCGTTCCGCGCTCGGCGCGGAACGGGCAGGGCTGAACAGCCTCTAGCGAGTCTAACGCACGTTGGGCCTACCCAGGACCGGAGTGTGAGGAGGGCCGCCCTCGCGTGCGCGCGGCCCCCTCAGACCTGCGGTGCCGCCTCATCCCGCATCAGCACGCGGGCGCGCTCGACGTCGGCGTTCATCGCCTCGATCAGCTCGTCCACGTCGGCGAACCGGCGCTGGCCGCGGATGCGGTGTACGAAGTCCACCGCCATCTTCTCCCCGTACAGGTCCAGGTCGTCGCGGTCCAGGGCGTAGGCCTCGACCGTGCGCTCGGTGCCCTCGAAGGTCGGGTTGGTACCGACCGAGATCGCCGCGGGCCAGCGCGCCTCGGCGCCCTGGTCCGGGTCGGTGCGCAGCAGCCACCCCGCGTAGACCCCGTCGTCGGGGACCTCGCCGCCCTCGGCGGCGTCCAGGTTGGCCGTGGGGAACCCGAGCAGCTCCCGCCCGCGGGCGGCGCCGTGCACGACCACGCCCTCCACCCGGTGCGGGCGGCCGAGCGCGGCGGCGGCCTCCTCGACCCGCCCCTGGGCGATGAGCTCGCGCACCCCTGCGGACTGCCCCTCCTGCGGCACGTGCCCCTCCTCTACGGCCTCTGCTCCAGCCTCTGCGGCCCGGGCGCGGGTCAGGCGCCCGCGAACACCACGATGGGCTTGCTGTACCCCGGCCGGTCCTCGGCCAGGGCCACGACCTCCCCGTCCGGGGCGAACAGGCCGATCGGCCCGGCCCCCAGGGTACTGGGCGCGATCCGGTTGCCGTGGGCCACCTTCCGCGCCTCGTCCTCGCTGAGCACCCGCACCGGGAACGCCGCGGCCACCGCCTGGGACAGCGGGACCGACGTGAACTCCTCGGCGAGCTGCTCCAGCGTGCGCGCCCGCTCCAGCCCGTAGGGCCCCACCCGGGTGCGGCGCAGCCGGGTGAGGTGGCCGCCCACCCCCAGGGCCTCGCCCATGTCCCGGGCCAGCGCGCGGATGTAGGTGCCGCTGGAGCAGGTGATGCGCACGTCCAGGTCCAGGAAGGGGCCTTCGCGGCGCACCGCGTCCACGGCGAACTCCGACACCGTCGCCGGGCGCGCCTTCAGCTCCACCGACTCCCCGGCCCGCGCCGACTTGTACGCCCGGCGCCCGTTCACCTTGATCGCGCTGACCTGCGGGGGGATCTGCATGATCTCCCCGGTCAGCGCGGCGGCGGCGCGGCGCGCGTCCTCCTCGGCGACACCGCCCGCATCCGTGCGGGAGGTCTCCTCGCCCTCGGCGTCGTCGGTGTTGGTGGTGGCGCCGAGCCGGACCGTGCCCGCGTACTCCTTCTCGGTGAGCGCCAGGTGGCCCAGCAGCTTGGTGCCCTTGCCGATGCCGAGCACCAGCACCCCGGTGGCCATCGGGTCCAGGGTTCCGGCGTGCCCCACCTTGCGGGTGCCGGCCAGCCGCCGGACCTTGGCGACCACGTCGTGCGAGGTCCAGTCGGCGGGCTTGTCGACGATCGCGACGCCGCTGTCGGTCATGGGTCGGGTGGTTCCTCGTCTGTCGGTCACTCGGCCGATTCGGCCTCGTCCTCGCGCGGGGTCTTGTACGGGTCGGCGTCCCCGGCCGGGCTGGCCCCCGCCGCGGAGCGGGCCACGTCGGCGTCGCTCTGCCGGGCCTGCGCCAGCAGGTCCTCGATGTGCTGGGCGTTGGCCTGCACCTCGTCGGCCTCGAAGGTGAGGCTGGGGGTGTGCCGCAGCCCGGTCTGGCGGCCCACCTCCGAGCGGATCACGCCCTTGGCGCTCTCCAGCGCGGCGGCGGTGCCCGCCTTCTCCTCGTCGGTGCCGAAGACGGTGTAGTACACCGTCGCGTCGCGCAGGTCGTTGGTGAGCCGCGCGTCGGTCACGGTGACGAACCCCAGGCGGGGGTCCTTGATGCGGCGCTCCAGCATCTCCGCGACGATCCGCTGGATGCGGTCGGCGAGCTTGCGGGCGCGTGCGGCGTCCACCATGGTCGTCATTCCTCCTCTGGACCGAAGAGCCGCCGCCTCGCGGAGAGCAGCTCGATCTCTGGCCGTCCGGCCACCAGGCGCTCGCAGGTGTCGAGCACCTCGGTGCAGTGCGCGGCCGTGGAGGCCACGACGGCGATCCCGATCTCGGAGCGGCGGTACAGGTCCTGGTCCCCGGTCTCGGCGACCGAGACGGAGAAGCGCCGCTGGATCTCGGCCACGATGGGCCGGACCACCGACCGCTTCTGCTTCAGCGACCGGACGTCGCCCAGCAGGATGTCCAGGGTCAGGGACCCGACGAATGCGCCGTTCCGGGCGCGGTTCCTCGCGTTGCGCGATCTGGATGTCATCACATGCCACATGACGGAGTGGCGGGCCGTCGAGGGGTGGTGGGAACGGGGGGCGGGGCCCCGCCGGAGCGGGGCCCCGCACCGCCGTGTCAGTCGCGCGGCTTCTCGCGCATCTCGTAGACCTCGATCACGTCCTCCAGGCGGAGGTCGTTGTGGCCGAGGCCGATACCGCACTCGTAGCCCTCGCGGACCTCGGTGGCGTCGTCCTTGAACCGGCGCAGGGAGTCCACGTTGAGGTTGTCGGAGACGACCACCCCGTCGCGGACGAGCCGGGCCTTGGCGTTGCGCCGCACGATGCCGCTGCGGACGATCGAGCCGGCCACGTTGCCGATCTTGGGGACCTTGAAGATCTCGCGGATCTCCGCGGTACCCAGGGTGGCCTCCTCGTAGATCGGCTTGAGCAGGCCCTTGACGGCGGCCTCCACTTCCTCGATCGCCGAGTAGATGACCGAGTAGTAGCGGATGTCGACGCCCATGCGGTCGGCGAGCTGGCTGTTCTTGCCCTCCGGCCGGACGTTGAAGCCGATGATGATGGCCTCCGACGTCGCCGCCAGGTTGATGTCGTTCTGCGTGATCGCGCCGACACCGCGGCCGACGATGCGGATGCCGACCTCGTCGCCGCCCGCGTCGATCTTGAGCAGCGCCTCCTCCAGGGCCTCCACGGAACCGGACATGTCGCCCTTGATGAGCAGGGGCAGCTCGGTGCGCTCCCCCTCCTCCAGGGTCTTCTGCCAGTTGTCCAGGGTGACCCGGCGGGTGGCCTTGGCCTGCTGGGCGAAGCGCTCGCGCGCCTCGCGCTGCTGGGCGATCTGGCGGGCCACCCGGTCGTCCTTGACGACGAGGAAGTTGTCGCCGGCGCTGGGCACGTTGGTCAGGCCCAGCACCTGCACCGGCCGGGACGGCTCGGCGTTCTCGACGTTGTTGCCGTTCTCGTCCAGCATGGCCCGCACGCGCCCGTAGGCGTCGCCGCAGACGATCGAGTCGCCCACGCTCAGCGTGCCGCGCTGCACCAGCACGGTGGCGGTGGAGCCGCGCCCGCGGTCGAGGTAGGCCTCGATCGCCAGGCCCTGGGCCTCCATGCCCGGGTTGGCCCGCAGGTCCAGCGCCGCGTCCGAGGTCAGCACGATCGACTCCAGCAGGGCGTCGATGTTCTCCCCGCGCAGCGCGGAGATGTCGACGAACTGCACGTCGCCGCCGAACTCCTCGGCGACCAGGCCGTACTCGGTGAGCTGGGCCCGGACCCGCTGCGGGTCGGCGCCCTCCACGTCGATCTTGTTCACCGCGACCACGACCGGCACGTTGGCCGCCTTGGCGTGGTCGATGGCCTCGGCCGTCTGCGGCTTGACGCCGTCGTCGGCCGCGACCACCAGCACCGCGATGTCGGTGGCCTGGGCACCGCGGGCACGCATGGCGGTGAACGCCTCGTGGCCCGGGGTGTCGATGAAGGTGATCTTGCGGTCCTCGCCGTCCACCTCGGTGGAGACCTGGTAGGCACCGATGTGCTGGGTGATGCCGCCGGCCTCGCCGCCGATCACGTTGCTGTTGCGCACCGTGTCCAGCAGACGGGTCTTACCGTGGTCGACGTGGCCCATGACGGTGACCACCGGCGGACGCGGACGCAGGTCCTCGTCGGTGCCGGCGTCCTCGCCGAACTCGATGGAGAAGGACTCCAGCAGCTCGCGGTCCTCGTCCTCCGGGCTGACGACCTCGACCCGGTACTTGAGCTCCTCGCCGAGGAGCTGCAGGGTCTCGTCCGGCAGCGACTGGGTGGCGGTGACCATCTCGCCCAGGTGCATCATGACCTGGACCAGCGACGCCGGGTTGACCTCGATCTTGTCACCGAAGTCGGCGAGCGAGGCGCCGCGGGACAGCCGGATGGTCTTGTTGTTGCCGCTGGGGATCTTCACGCCGCCGAAGGACGGGGCGCCCAGGTCGTTGAACTCCTGACGGCGCGCCTTCTTCGACTTGCGGGAGCGCCCGCGCGGACCGCCGGGACGCCCGAAGGCGCCCGCCGTGCCGCCGCGGCCGCGACCGCCGCCCGGACGGCCGCCGAAGCCGCCGGGACGCGGGCCGCCGAAGCCGCCCGGACGCGGACCGCCACCGCCGCCGCCACTACCGGGGCGCGGGGCACCGCCGCCACCGCCGCCGCCGGGACGCCCGCGGCCGCCGCCCCCACCGCGGCCCGCACCCGCGGGCGGGGTGGGCCGGGAGGCCGGCATGTTCATCGGGCTGGGGCGCGGACCGCCGGGAGGCGGACCCGGCTTGGGACGCGGACCGCCCTGACCGCCGCCGCCACCGGGGCGCGGGGCCTGCGGACGCGGGGCACCGCCGCCCTGGCCCCCGCCCGGACGCGGGGCGCCCTGGCCGCCGCCGGGGCGCGGACCGCCCTGGCCGCCGGGACGCGGGGCCTGCGGACGCGCGCCGCCGCCCTGGCCGCCGCCGGGGCGCGGGCCGGGCTTGGCACCCTGGCCGCCACCGCCCTGGCGCGGGCCGGGCTTGGCGCCCATACCCGTGGCCTGGGTCGAGAACGGATTGTTACCGGGGCGCGGACCGGACGAACGCGGACCCGGCTTGGGACCGGGCTTGGGCGCGCCGCCGCCGCGCTCGCTCTTGGGGCCCGGCTTGGGACCGGGCTTGGGGGCCGCCTGGCCGCCCTGGCCGCCCTGACCGTCCTGGCCGCTCTGCGCGGCGGCCGGCTTCGGCTCGGACTTCGGGGCGGGCTTGGGGCCCGGCTTGGGGGCCTCGGCGCTCGGCGCGCCGGGCTTCGGGCCGGGCTTGGGGCCCGGCTTCGGGCCGGGCTTGGGGGCCGCCGGCTTGGCGGCCTCACCCGGCGCGGACTCGCCGCGCGGACGCGGCTTGGACTCCGACGCGGACGGCTTGGAGCCGCCCTTGGAACCTGCGGAGCCCGGCTTCAGCTCGTCGGTGAGCTTGCGCACGACCGGCGCCTCGATCGTCGAGGACGCCGAACGGACGAACTCTCCCAACTCCCGGAGCTTGGCCATGACGACCTTGCTCTCGACTCCGAGCTCCTTGGCGAGCTCGTACACCCGGACCTTCGCCACTGCTCTCCTCTACTCGGTCCGGGACATGCGCTGTGCCGGACCGTCGCTAGCTTGACGTACTCATCGCTGCGTACTCATCGAGCGCTCATCGCAATCTCGACCCGCTTCCTCGTCGTTACACAACAATGGGTCTGTGCGCCGGTGTCCCGGCATGGCAAGACCCGCCGACGCCTGTTCGGTACAACCGCGGTGTCGGCGTGATCATTCCAACCCTATCCGGAACGGCCGCCGCCTCCAACGCGCGGACCGCCGGAGAAGTAGGCGGCCGCACGCGAGGTGTCGAGCCGCCCGCGGGCCCGGAAGGCCCGCTGGAACGCTCCGCGCCGCTCCGCCGACGCCCAGCATGCGGGGTCGGGGTGGAGGTAGGCGCCGCGTCCCGGCGCCCGCCGCTCGGGGTCGGGGGTCACCAGGGCGCCGTCGGCCACCAGTCGTACCAGGTCGGACTGAGCCGCCCGAGACCGGCACCCCACGCAGGTGCGTACGGGGGGTCGCCGGCCGCTGTCCCCGATTCTAGCGCGCTCCGGCATCGTCCAGGCCGTCCTGGGGGTCGGCGCCGTCGGGCAGCCCGACCACCGGCTCGTCGCCGTGGGCGTCGGAGCGGATGTCGATCCGCCACCCGGTGAGCCGGGCCGCCAGCCGGGCGTTCTGCCCCTCCTTGCCGATGGCCAGCGACTGCTGGTAGTCGGGCACGGTCACCCGGGCCACCTTGGCCGCGGCGTCGACCACCTCGACCCGGTCCACCCGGGCCGGGGACAGCGCGTTGCCCACGAACACGGCCGGATCCTCGGAGTGGTCGACGATGTCGATCTTCTCGCCGTTGAGCTCGGCCATGACGTTGCGGACCCGGCTGCCCAGCGGGCCGATGCAGGCGCCCTTGGCGTTCACCCCGGGCTTGTTGGAGCGCACCGCCATCTTGGTGCGGTGCCCGGCCTCGCGGGCGATCGCGGCGATCTCCACGGTGCCGTCGGCGATCTCGGGGACCTCCAGCTCGAAGAGCTTGCGCACCAGGTTGGGGTGGGTGCGCGAGAGGGTCACCGACGGGCCGCGGTGGCCCTTGCGGACCTGCACCACGTAGGCGCGGAGCCGCTCGCCGTGCCCGTAGTCCTCGCCGGGCACCTGCTCCTGCGGGGGCAGGACGGCCTCCACCCGGCCCAGGTCCACCAGCACGTTCCGCGGGTCCTTGCCCTGCTGGATGATGCCGGAGACCACCTCGTACTCGCGCCCGGCGTACTCGCCGAGCGTCAGCTCGTCCTCGGCGTCGCGCAGCCGCTGCAGGATGACCTGCTTGGCGGTGGAGGTGGCGATGCGCCCGAAGCCGGTGGGCGTGGCGTCGTACTCGCGGGCCTGCCCGGTCTCCTCGTCGGTCTCGGAGGCCCACACGGTGACGTGTCCGGTGGAGCGGTCCAGCTCGACCCGCGCGGAGGCCTCGGTCCCCTCCTGCCGGTGGTAGGCGATCAGCAGGGCGTCCTCGATCGCCTTGACGACCAGGTCCACCGAGATGTCCTTCTCGCGCTCCAGGCTGCGCAGGACGCTCATGTCGATATCCACGGGGCTCCCCCTCTAGTCCGCCGCGGCTTCGCCGTCGGCCGGGCGGCGGAATTCCACCTGGACCTTGCCCCGGTCGAGGTCGGCGTAGCGGTACTCGGCCCGCTCGCCGCCGACGTCGAGCACCACGCCCTCGTCGCCGGCCTCCTCGACGCGCCCGGTGACCTCGCCGCCGTCGGCGAGGTGGGCCTGCACGAGGCGGCCGCGGGAGCGGCGCCAGTGCCGGGGAAGGGTCAGCGGCCGGTCCACACCGGGGGAGGTCACTTCCAGCACGTAGGGGGCGCTGCCCATCTCCTCGGACGCGTCCAGCGCGGCCGAGATGTCCTGGCTGACCGTACCGACCGCGTCCAGGTCGACCCCGTCGTCGGAGTCGACCACCACACGCAGCAGGCGCCGCTTGCCGGCCGGGGTGACCTCGACGGCCTCCAGCTCCAGCCCGGCCTCGGCCAGCACCGGTTCGAGCAGGGCGGCCAAGCGGTCTTGGCGAGCCTGCGCCCCCATCTGCGTTCCTCCTCGGGAATTCCGCCCGGTCCCGCGGGCGGGCGCCGGGGCGGTCCAGCTATACACGAAAGTCGGCCGCACGTCGCTGCGAGTGCGGTTTGGCCTACAAGGGTATCCACAACCGCGGCCTCTCCAGGCAATCCGCGCGCCGCCCGGACCCCGCGGGTCCGCGGGCGGGAGCGCGCCGGCGGAAGCGGAGCGGAACGGGAACGCCGCCACACCCCCGCTTCGCGCGGCCGTGCCCCCGTCTCATGGAAGGATTGGCGGGGCACTGCGTCGACGGCGAAGGAGATCGGATTTGGGCGTGAGGGGCGGCACCGCCGGTACTTCCGTCACCCGCCGCACCGTGCTCGCTGCGGCGCTCATGGCCGCTGCGGCGAGCGGCTGCCAGGGGGCCCACTGGTATCCGAGCGAGGTGGGGCCCGACGAGCGCGTGCTGCGCGGGGCCATCGCCGACAAGGAGCGGCTCATCGCGCGCTACCGTGCGGCGCTGGGCGCCGACGAGGGGCCTGCCGACCTGCTGGAGGAGTTCCTGGCGCACCACGAGGACCACCTGGCGACGCTGCGCGGGCGGCTGCCGGACACCGAACGGCCGCGCGAGGACCCGGAGGCCTCCCCGTCGCCGTCCCCGTCGCCGGTGGGCGGCGAGCCGGTGGACGCGGCCGGGCTGCGCACGGCCGAGGAGGCGGCGGCCCGCTCCCGGGCGCGCCAGTGCGGCGACGCCGGGGACCCGGCGCTGGCGCAGCTCCTCGCGTCGATCGGGGCCTGCGAGATCGGACACGCGCACAAGCTCGGTGAGGAGGTCGGGTGAGCGAGACGGCCGGGGCGTCGCCCACGCCGGAGGCCACCGCGGAGGTGGAGGCGCTGCAGAAGGCGCTGCGGGCCGAGCACGCGGCGGTGTACGGGTACGGGTTCATCGGGGCGCGCAGCGAGGGCGGCGAGCGCGACCGGGCCGCACGGCACCTGGACGCGCACCGGGCGCAGCGGGACACGGTGCGCGCGGAGCTGGTGGACCTGGACGCGGTGCCCGCGCCCGCGGAAGCCGCCTACACGCTGCCCGGGTCCGACGGCCGCGATGAGCTCGCGGAGTTCGCGCGGCGCATGGAGGGCACCTCGGCCCAGGCGTACCTGGAGGTGGCGGGCACCGCCGAGTCGGGGCCGCTGCGGGGGTTCGCCGCGGAGTCGCTGCAGGGGGCGACGGTGCGCACCCTGGAGTGGGGCGGCGGGTTGGACACCTTCCCGGCCTACCCCACAGGCGATCCGGACGAGCCGAACGATGAGGACGACTAGGGCGCCGACCCGGCGGTCGGCGCCCTCGCCGGGCCGCCCTACTCGGCGGCCACGGCGGCGGCGACCGTGTCGGCCGCGCCGTCCAGGGCGATCTCCCGCCGGTCGCCGGTGCGGCGGTCGCGCAGCTCCAGGACGCCGTCGGCCAGGCCCTTGCCGACGATGAGCGAGGTGGGCACGCCCAGCAGCTCGGCGTCGGTGAACTTCACGCCCGGGGAGACGCCCTTGCGGTCGTCGACGAGCACCCGCAGGCCGCGCTCCTCCAGCTCGGCGGCCAGGCCCAGGGCGACCTCGATCTGCTCGCCCTTGCCGGTGCCGACCACGTGCACGTCGGCGGGGGCGGCGGCGCGCGGCCACACGATGCCCTTGCCGTCGTGGGACTGCTCGACGATGGCGGCCACGACACGGGAGACGCCGATGCCGTAGGAGCCCATGGTGACCCGCTTGGGCTTGCCGTCGGGGCCCAGCGCGTCCAGCTCGATGGCGTCGGTGTACTTGCGGCCGAGCTGGAAGACGTGGCCGATCTCGATGCCGCGGGCGGTGTAGAGGGTGCCGCGGCCGTCGGGCGAGGCGTCGCCGTCGCGGACGTCGGCCACGTCCAGGACCCCGTCGGGGGTGAAGTCGCGGCCGCAGACCAGGTCGACCACGTGGTGGTCGGGGCGGTCGGCGCCGGTGACCCAGCGGGTGCCCTCGACCACGCGCGGGTCGACATAGAAGCGCAGCTTGTTGTCGAGCAGGGCGTTCGGCCCGACGTAGCCCTTGACCAGGAAGGGGCGGGCCGCGAAGTCCTCCTCTTCGAGCAGGGCGACCTCGGCCGGCTCCAGCGCCGCCTCCAGGCGCTTGACGTCGACCTCGCGGTCGCCGGGCACGCCGATGCCGATGACCTCCCACTCGGCCGCGCCGGGCTCGCGGACCTTGACGAGGACGTTCTTGAGGGTGTCGGCGGCGGTGAAGGTGCGGCCGAGCCCGGCGCCGTTGAGGTGGTCGACCAGGGTCTCGATGGTGGGCGTGCCGGGGGTGTGGTGGACCGCCGCCTCGGGCGGCCCGTCCAGCGGGAGGGCGGCGGGGGCGGGGACGCGCACCGCCTCGACGTTGGCCGCGTAGTCCGACTCGGTGCTGCGGACGAAGGTGTCCTCGCCGACGGGGGTCTCGGCCAGGAACTCCTCGGAGGCCGAGCCGCCCATGGCGCCGGAGGTGGCCGCGACGATGACGTAGTCCAGGCCGAGGCGGTCGAAGATGCGGACGTAGGCGGCGCGGTGCCGCTCGTAGGACTCCTGCAGGCCCGCGTCGTCGATGTCGAAGGAGTAGGAGTCCTTCATGTGGAACTCGCGGCCGCGCAGCACCCCGGCGCGGGGGCGGGCCTCGTCCCGGAACTTCTCCTGGATCTGGTAGAGCGTGACCGGGAAGTCCTTGTAGGAGGAGTACTCGCCCTTGACCAGGTGGGCGAAGACCTCCTCGTGGGTGGGGCCGAGGACGTAGTCGGCGCCCTTGCGGTCCTTGAGGGCGAAGAGGGTGTCGCCGTACTCGACGGCCCGCCCGGTGGCCTCGTAGTACTCGCGGGGCAGCAGGGCGGGCAGCAGCAGCTCCTGGCCGCCGATCGCGCCCATCTCCTCGCGCACGACCCGCGCGACGTTCTCCAGGACGATCTTGCCCAGCGGCATCCAGGAGTAGATGCCCGGGCCGGTCCGGCGGACGAACCCGCCGCGCACCAGGAGCTTGTGGCTCGGCACCTCGGCGTCCGCCGGGTCCTCACGCAGGGTGCGCAGGAACAGGGTCGACATCCGCAGCAGCACGGCCACTCCTCAGTGGTTGACGGTGCACACGCCGGTGCACGGAGAAACGGGTCGGTCATTCGGGTGTGGAGGGGGTTTCCAGGCTAGCGGCCCCGGTGGGCGGGTGCAGCCGGAAAAAGGGGCGCCGCCCGCCCCTCGGGGGAGAGGGTGGGCGGGCGGCGCCCGGGGGAGGCGAGGCGTCAGCCTCCCAGGGAGAAGGTCGTCATGACCGAGGCGTGGTCCGAGGTCCACTCGTTGTCGGCGTGGTCCGGGTACACCTCCGGCTCGCCGGCCACCAGGGTCTGCGACTCCTCCACGGCGAGTGGGCCCGCGTAGTAGATGAAGTCGATGCGGTCCTGGGGCTCGTCCACCCCGGTGGCGCCGTCGCGCTTGGGGAACAGCGGCGACCAGGTGGTGCCGGGGACGTCCGCCGGGTCGGGGTGGGCCTCGCGGAAGGAGTCGGTCAGCCCGGCGTCGGTGGGCACGGTGGAGGCGGGCCAGGGGACGTCCGCGTAGCCGCAGTTCTTCTCCCGCAGCTCCTCGGTCCAGTCCAGGTGCGACGGGGAGTTGAAGTCGCCCATGAGCAGGACCGGGTCCTCGTCGGCGGCGGCCAGGTCGTCCTGCATGGCCTCGACGGTGTCGGTGATCTGCGGGGTGCGGCCGGACTCGGCCTCGCGCTCCAGGATGCGCTCGACGCTCATGCCCGAGTCGCAGGCGTCGTAGGGGCCGTAGGGGGTGTAGCCCAGGTGCACGTCCCAGACGGCGACCTCGGAGTCGGTGCCGTCCAGGGCGATCTTGACGCTCCCGGAGGCGTTGACGGTGCCGCGCTCCTCGGTGATCGGGTAGCGGCTGATCACACCGAGGCTGCCGGAGGACTGCCAGTGGTCCCAGCCCAGGGCGTCCGCCAGGCGCTCGGCGGCCTCGCCCTCGGTCTCCTGCAGGCCGACGATGTCGGCGTCGGACTCGATGAGGTAGCGGAGCTGCTTCTCGTGGTACCCGTTCACCTGCGTGCCGGCGTGCCAGGTGTTGTAGCTCATCACGTTGAGCTCGCCGACGAGGTCCTGGTTCTCCTCGCGGACCGGGATGGCGGCGGTGATGGAGGCCGTGGAGCCGTCGGCGCCGGTGGCCTCGATCTCGACCTCGGCGTCCCTGTCACCGTCGGGCGTGCCGGTGAGGGTGCCGTCCTCGGCGACCTCGACCCAGCCGCGGCCGCCGGTCTTGCGGAAGGCGACCCCTTCGCCGCCGCCGGAGACCAGGCCGCCGACCGAGGCCTCGTAGGCGTCGCCCTCACGGGCGTTGCGCAGGGTGATGCCCTCGGTCGGGAAGGACACCGGCCGGTCGTCGGCCACGGTGAAATCGACCGGGTCGGCCAGCCAGGCGTAGCCGTCCTTCGCCAGGAGGTAGGCGGTGTAGTCGCCGGCGCGCAGCCCGGAGGTGTCGACGGTGGCCTCGCCCTGCGCGTCGGGCGCGTAGGTCCAGGCGAGGGAGGGCTCGGTGTACTCCTCGTCGACCGGCCCCTCGCCGCCGCGGTACACCCCGATCCAGTTGGTGCCGTCGGGCGCGTCCGTGCCGTAGGCGAACCGGGCCTGCTCGCCGACGGCCACCGGTCCGGCCAGGGCCAGGGTCCCCGCCTCGGCCTGCGCCGGGGCGGCCGCCCCGGCCAGGACGGCCGCGGCCGCCGCGGCGGACGCGATCGCGCGTCTCCACCAGCCTCGCATCGTGCCTCCGTTCTCACTGCGCGTGCGCAGGTCGCACGCGTTGACGGCGCACGACCATCGCACAGCGCACGGCGGCCGAACCCCGGGTAACGGTTCGGAGAAGGTTACGCTCTTCCTAATCGGAAGCAGGTAAAGCGCCAGCGGAGCGCGGGGACCGGGCCAAACATCGCCGCCCCGGCCGCCCGGCGGCGGCCGGGCGATTCGTTGTGGGCTCGTCACCCCGCTGATACACTACCAAGCGTTCGCTTGGTTGGTACCGACCCCGGAGGCGCCATGGCGTCCCTGCGCATCAGCCTGGGATACGAGGTGGAGGTCCGCGGCCGCACCCGCGAGGTGGAGCGGCGCGCCTTCGAGAACACCCTGGCCCAGGCCGAACTCGCCGACGAGCTGGGCTATGAGGCCGCCTGGCTCGTCGAGCACCACTTCACCCGCGGCTTCTCCCACTCCTCGGCCCCCGACCTGGTGCTGGCCGCCGTCTCCCAGCGCACCCGGAACCTGCGGCTGGGGCTGGGGGTGGTGCTGCTGCCCTTCCAGCCGCCGGTGCGCACCGCCGAGCGCGTCGCCACCCTGGACGTGCTCTCCGGCGGCCGGGTGGAGTTCGGTACCGGGCGCGGCGCGTCCCCCCTGGAGTACCAGGCCTTCCAGCGGCCGTTCGAGCAGTCGCGGCGGATCTGGGAGGAGTCCCTGGACGCCGTGCTGGAGATCTGGCGGGCCGACGGCGAGCCCGTCACCCTGGACGGCCCCTACTTCCAGGTGCCCGGGGTCTCGGTGCTGCCCCGGCCGGTGCAGGAGCCCCACCCGCCGGTATGGGTGGCCTCCACCAGCCTGGAGGGGTACCTCGCCGCCGCCCGGCGCGGGCACAACCTGCTCGGCATGACCATGCTCAAGGGCCTGGACGACGTGGCCGAGGACATCGCCGCCTACCGGCGGCAGCTGGCCGAGAGCGGCTTCGACCCGGACAGCCGCCGGGTGGCGCTGATGGTGCCCTGGCACGTGGCCCCCACCCGGGACGAGGCCCTGGAGACCGCCGCGGACGCCGTGCTCTGGTACATCCGCCGCCAGGTCAACCTGGTGACCCCGCCGGGCTACTACGACGCCCGGCACGCCACCCACCGGGTGCTCGGCCAGCTCGCCGCGGGCATGGCGCCCGAGGAGGCGCTCGACGTGCTGCGCGAGCACCACATGGTGGTGATCGACGACGTGGCCGGATCGCGCGAGGCGGTGCGGCGCATCGCCGAGGCCGGCGCCACCGACCTGCTGCTGCAGGCGCAGGTGGGCGGGCTGGCCCACGAGCACGTGTGCAACTGCCTGAAGCTGTTCCGACAGGAGGTGGCGCCCTCGTGAGCGGGCGGACATGGATCCGGGCCGACCTCCCCGGGCCCGGGACGGCCCCCGACCCGGAGGGCGAACTGCTGCTGCTCGGACCCGACGGCGTGCCCGGCGCCGCCCTGGGACGGGACGACCGGGTCTGCGCCACCGAGCTGGGCTGCTCCCTGATGGCCCGGGCCGGGGTGGCCTGGGGCGACCGGGTGGCGGTGGCGCTCAGCGCCGAGGGCGACCAGACCGGTGCCCTGGTGGCCGAGTCCGCCGCCAACGCCGGGGGCCGGACCGCGGTGCTCGGCCCGCGCGGACGGATGCGGTCGCACGCCGCGATGCGGGCGATGGACGCCACGGTGCTGGTGGCCACCCCGTGCGGGGCGGCCGACCTGCTGGCCCGGCTGCACATGGAGTTCCAGGCCGACCCGCTGGACCTCGGCCTGCGGCGGATCCTGCTGGCCGGGGAGATCGCCCCGGACGCGCTGCGGCGGCGGCTGGCCGCCGAGTTCGGGGCCGAGGTCGGCGACCTGTTCATCGACCCTCTGCTGCAGGTGCCCGTCGCCTACCGGCCGTTCGGGACCGAGGGCGCCGACGGGTTCGAGGCCGCGCTGTCCGGGACGATCGGGCTGGCGCCGCTGGACGCCGACACCGTGTACGAGCCGCCCTACCCGGCCGGGACGGCGGAGATCGTGACGCTGCCCGACTGGCGCCCGAAGTTCCACGGGATGGTGGTGCGCACCGGGTTCACCGCCGAGCCCGCCGCGGGCGCCACCGCGGTCCCCGTCCCCTCGGGGACCGTCGGCGAGCGCGTCCTGGTGCGGGGGCGGTGGCTGCCGCTGCCGCGCCTGGAGCGCGAGCTGGCGCGGGTCGACGGGATCGGTGCCTGGGAGCTGCGGGTGTCCCGCCCCGGGACGCTCGACCTGGCCGAGCTGCGTGTGGCCTTCAGCCGGGCCTCCCTCATCGGCGACCGCATGTGGACGGCGCGCATCGAGCAGGCGCTGGCGTCGTTCTCCCCCGTGCGGATCGCGGTCGTGGTGGAGGACGAGGCGCGGGACGAGGGCGGCGCGGGCCGGCTCACCGATGAGCGCGGGCACCACCTGGCGCGCGACAGGGGCGACGCGCGGGCCCGCACCGGCTGACACCGCCCCGCGGCATGCGAGGAGGACCCCCCATGGCCCAGTCCCCCGAACCTCCCGTCTCCCCCGCGTCCCCTCCCGTCCCCGACCCCACCGCCTTCCCTCCCCTCCCCGAGGGGTGGACCACCCTGCCGCGGATGCTGCGCGGCCGGGCGCGCCGCACCCCCGGGGCGGTGCTGCTGGCCGCCGACGGCGAGTGGCTGACCGCCGAGGACCTGGCGGCGCGGGCGCGGCGGATCGGCCGGGCGCTGATCGCCTCCGGTGTGCGGCCGGGCGACCGGGTCGCGCTGATGGCGCCCAACTCCCCCGCCTGGGGCGCGGCCGCGTTCGGGGTGTGGGAGGCGGGGGCCGTGCTGGTGCCGCTGTCGACCCGCTACAAGGGGCTGGAGGCGGGCGGGCTGCTGCGCCGCACGGGCGCGCGGGTGCTGATGTGCGCCGAGCGGTTCCGGGACACGCCGTCCACCGGGGCCATCGGCCGGGCCGAAGGGCGGCCGGAGGGCGGGCGCCCCTTCGCCGGGCTTCCCGGGCTGGCCGAGGCGGTGCTGCTGGACGTGGAACCCGGCGGGCCGGAGGCGCGGCGCGAGGGCACGGTGGCCTTCGCGGCGTTCCTGGACCGGGCCGGGGCGGTCCCCGAAGCGGCGGCGGAGGAGCGCGCGCTGGGGGCGGGCGGCGGCGACCTGGCCGAGGTGCTGGCGACCTCGGGGACCACGGGCGAGCCCAAGGGGGTCATGATCCCGCACGGACAATTGTTGCGGGGGTACTGGGACTGGGCCTCGGTGGTGGGCCTGGACGGGGAGGACCGGTACCCGGTCATCGCGCCGTTCTCGCACGGGTTCGGAGTGAACGCGGGGCTGCTGGCGGGGGTGATGCGCGGGGCGCGGCTGCTGCCGCAGGCCGTCTTCGACCCCGGCGGGCTGGCCGGTCTCATCGCCGATGAGGGGGCGACGGTGCTGGCGGGGCCGCCGACCCTGTTCCAGGGGCTGCTGGCGCGGCGGGCCGCCGGGGAGCGGTTCCCCGCGCTGCGGGTCGGCATCTGCGGGGCCGCGTCGGTGCCGCCGGAGCTGGTGCGGCGGCTCCTCGACGAGGGCGTGGTGCGGCGGATGGTCAACGCCTACGGGCTGATCGAGGGGACGGTGGTCTCCATGACCCGGGAGGGCGACCCGGTGGAGGTGGTGGCCGGGTCCGCCGGGCGGCCGATGCCGGGCGTGCAGGTCGAGGTGGTGGACGAGAAGGGCGGGCCGCTGCCGCCGGGGGCGCGCGGGGAGATCCTGGTCGGCGGGTCCGGGGTGATGGACGGCTACTGGGGGGACCCCGGGCGCACGGCCGAGGCGGTCGACGGGCGGGGGCGGCTGCGCACCGGGGACGTGGGCGTCATGAGCGAGCGCGGCGACCTGTCGGTGGTGGACCGGAAGAAGGACGTGTTCACCGTGGGCGGGTTCAGCGCCTACCCGGCGGAGATCGAAGCGCTGCTGGTGCGCTGCCCGCTGGTGGCGGCGGCGGCGGTCCTGCCGGTGCCGGACGAGCGGCTGGGCGAGGTGGGATGCGCGTTCGTGGTGCCCGCGGACGGCGGCGCGGGCGCCTCCGCCGCGGACACGGCGTCCGAGGTCACCGCCTGGGCCAGGGAGAACATGGCGAACTACAAGGTGCCGCGGAGGGTGGTGGCGGTGGAGTCGCTGCCGGTCAGCGCGAACGGCAAGACGGACAAGGCGGCCCTGGCGCGGCGCCTTGCCGACGGGCGGGAGAGGTGACGGGGCGGACCGTTACGGGCGAGGTCCGCCCCGTCGGGAGCACCCGGCGTCACTCGCGCGGGCGCCAGTCGACGACCTTGGTGAACGCGCCGCCGCCGGTAGGCGCCCCGGCTCCCGGGGCCGGCCCCGTGTCGGTGAAGACCGCCTCGACCGGCTGGCCGCGGCGCAGGTCGCCCGGGTCGGCACCGACCAGGCGGCCCCAGCAGTACAGCGCCGGACCGTCGTCCAGGGCCACCCGCAGCACCGTGTAGGGGGCCTCGAACGCGGGATGGAAGGTGCGGCGTGTGACGGTCCAGCCGTCGACGGTCCCGGTGCCGGTGCCTTCGCGCCACTCCCACTCCAGGGACAGGCACACGGCGCACACCTCCCTCGCGGGGAAGCGCGGGGTCCGGCAGTCGGCGCAGTACTGGACGAGGAAGCGCCCCTCCCCGACCGCCTCCCACCAGTAGGCGGAGTCCCGGTCCGCGCCGGGGCGGGGGCGCGGCGCGGCGGCCCCGCGCCCGTCCCGCCGCCGACCGTCCTGGTCCCGGACGTCCTGCCGAAGGCTCTGCGTTCGGTTCATCGGTCACCTCCGCGGTGAGCGTCGTAGGGGCGCGCCGCCCAGGGGGCGGTCACCGCCCCGCGGTCAGCAGGAGGGCTGACGTGCCCGCCAGGACATAGCCCGGCTGACCGGTGGACAGGGCCACTTCGGCGCCGTCGACCTGGCGCGGGCCCGCGTCGCCGCGGAGCTGGCCGACGGCCTCGGCGACGTGGTTGATACCGTGCACGTACCCCTCGGACAGGAATCCCCCGTGCGTGTTCACCGGCAGCTCTCCCCCGATTCCCAGGGCCTCCGAGGCGGCGAAGGGGCCGCCTTCGCCTTTCCGGCAGAAGCCGTAGTCCTCCAGTTGCACGACCACCGTCCAGGTGAAGCAGTCGTAGAGCTCCGCGAGGTCGACGTCGTCGGGGCCCAGGCCGGCCATTGCGTACAGGCGCGGGGCCAGGCGCGCGGCGGACGAGGTCGTCAGGTCGTCGCCCAGGCCGCCGGGGGCGGGCGGGGAATAGGTCGAGTGGCCTCCGGCCCAGGCCGCAGCGGCGATGTCCACGGGCGGCCTGCGCAGGTCGCGGGCGCGTTCGGCGGAGGTGACGACCAGGGCGCAGGCACCGTCGGTCTCCAGGCAGCAGTCCAGCAGGCGGAACGGCTCCGAGACCCAGGGCGAGGCGAGGTAGTCGTCGAGGGTGATGGGGTCGCGCTTGAGCGCGCGCGGGTTGGCGGCGGCGTTGGCGCGCTGGCGGACAGCGATCGCCCCGAGGTGTTCGTGGGTGGTGCCGTAGGCCTGCATGTGGGCGCGGGCGGGGACGGCGTAGTGCTGGACGGGCGCGAGAAGCCCATAGGGGGCCTGGTATTGCAGGTCGAACGCGCCCGCGGGGGCGCGGCCCTGCCCGCCCATGCGGAACTCGGAGCGCGCGTTGATGGCGCGGTAGCAGACGACGACGTCGGCGATTCCCGCGGCGACGGCCAGAGCCGCTTGGCCGATGACGGCGTGCGAGACCCCGCCGCCGCCGAACTGGTCGAGGTGCCAGGCGGGGTCGGTGATTCCGAGGGCGGGGCCCACGACCCATGGGGGGCTGGAGTCGCCGACCCGGTGGGTGGCGATACCGTCGACGTCGCCGATGCCCAGCCCGGCGTCGTCGAGGGCGGTGAGCACCGCGCGGCAGGCGAGGGCGGTGGTGCTGATACCGGAGTCGCGGCTGAACGGGGTGGTGCCCACCCCGGCCAGCGAGGCCGCTCCGCTCAGTCCCGTTCCCGCCACGGCCGCCTCCCCGGTCCGGTCCCCTCCGAGTCAAGACCGAGCAAACGCTTGGTGTCAAGAGGGCGACCCCGGCGGGTGACGGGGCGGGCTTCGGCGAGTAGGATGAAACCAAGCAAGCGCTTGGGAGATACCGAGGGGGCGACCCCGGCCGAGGACAGGAGGGCAGGCCCGTGTCAGGAGACCGAGGGGGCGCACACCGCGCCGTGGCCGAGGCGCCCCGAACCCGTTGGAACGGGGCCCACCCCGCACCGGCCCCCTTCGGATCCCGGGAGTTCCGGGACGCCTTGGGCCGGTTCCCCACCGGGGTGGTGGCGGTGGCGGCCCACGACCCGCACACGGGCCGCCCGGTGGGCCTGGCGGCCAACTCCTTCACCTCGGTGTCCCTGGACCCGCCGCTGGTGGGGTTCTGCGTAGGCCGGGCGAGCACGAGCTGGCCGGCGCTGCGGTCGGCGCCCCGGCTGGCGGTGAGCATCCTGGGCGCGGACCAGGAGGAGGCGTCCCGCCGCCTGGCGGCCAGGGGCGGCGACAAGTTCTCGGGCATCGCCTGGCACGCGTCCCCGTCCGGGGCCCCGGTCGTCGAGGGGTCGCAGGCATGGCTGGAATGCGAGGTGGAGGCCGAGCACCCGGCGGGAGACCACATCATCGTGGTGGCACGCGTCCACCACCTGTCCGACCAGGGCGGAACCGCGCCGTTGCTGTACTACAGGGGCGAGTACCGAGCCCTGGAAAAGTAGACGGGGCGGGGCCCTCCCCCTCTTCCTACGCCGCACCTCCCCCGCCAACCGGGACACCGAAGGCGGGCTCCCCTGGCGGCACCATCGTCGACTGCCGGGCGTGTGCGTGGTCACCGTGATGGGCGGCGACGGGGTGAGCGGGGCGCTTCCCCGGGCCTGCCTGCCGTCCGGCGGGCCCCTCGCAGTTCCGGCGAGCGGCTCGGCTGGTGCCCCGCTCGTGGGCTTCGGCCGTCCGGGGGGCCGGTGCGC
>NZ_JAQFWP010000071.1 GCF_027706745.1 Nocardiopsis suaedae
CTGGATCTTCTGCTGACCCCCGGCCGGGGGCCCGGCCGCCCCCGGCTGGGCCCCGGCCGCCCGGGTCCCCGGCGCCCGCGGCGGGAAGGAACCCCGGCGAGACGGGACCGCCCGCACCGCGCGGGCCCACGGGTGAGGAGGAAACCCCGCATGGCGCCGATACGGGTACTGGTCGTGGGAGCCGGATCGCGCGGCAGCGCCTACGCCGCTTGGATCCGGGAGCACCCCGACATCGCGCGGGTGGTCGCGGTGGCCGAGCCCCGCCCCGCCTACCGCGACCGCCTGGGCGACGCGTGCGGGGTGCCGCAGGAGGCCCGGTTCGCCGACTGGCGCGAGGCCGCCGCGCTCCCCCGCACCGCGGACGCCGCGCTGGTGTGCACGCTCGACGACGCCCACCTGGAGCCCGCCCTGGCCTTCGCCGCCTCCGGGCACCACCTGATGGTGGAGAAGCCTCTGGCCCAGACCCCCGCCGACTGCACGGCGATCGTGGAGGCCGCCCACCGCGCCGGGGTGCTCCTCAGCGTCGGCCACGTGCTCCGCCACGCCCCCTACACCCGCCTGGTCACCTCCCTGCTGGAGGCCGGGCGGATCGGCCGGGTGACCGGCATCGACCACATCGAGCCGGTCGGCTTCTGGCACCACGCCCACTCCTACGTGCGCGGCAACTGGCGGCGTACCGCCGACGCGGCGCCCATGCTGCTCGCCAAGTCCTGCCACGACCTGGACTGGATCCGCTATGTGGTGGGCCGTGAGCCCACGGCGGTGTCGTCGTTCGGGTCGCTGCGCCACTTCCGCCCCGAGCAGGCCCCGCAGGGTGCGGCCGAGCGCTGCACCGAGTGCCCCGTCGAGCCCGAGTGCGCCTACTCGGCCCCGCGGATCTACGGCCGCTTCCTGGAGCAGGGGGTCACCGGATGGCCCCTGGACGTGCTCACCCCCGAGCCGACCGCCGAGTCGGTGGCCGAGGCGCTGCGCACCGGCCCCTACGGCCGCTGCGTCTACCACAGCGACAACGACGTGGTCGACCGGCAGGTGGTGGCCCTGGAATTCGAGGGCGGGGCGGCGGGGACCTTCACGATGACCGCCTTCACGCAGGCGGGGCACCGCCGCACCACCCTGTTCGGCACCGACGGCGAACTGTACTGTGACGGCGAGACCGTGACCGTGTACGACTTCCTCACCCGCACCACCGAGACCCTGAAGCCCGAGTCGGCGGGCGGCGCGGGCGCCGGCCACGGCGGCGGCGACGGGGGCCTGCTGTCGGCGTTCTTCGCGGGGATCGCCGCGGACGATCCGGGGCTGGTGGAGACGAGCGGTGAGGACGCGCTCCGCTCCCACCTGCTGGTGTTCGCCGCCGAGCGCGCCCGGCTGGAGGGCCGGGTGGTGTGCCTCCCCGAGGAGGGCGGGCGGCAGGAGCGGTAGCGCGCCCCGAGTGCGAGGACGAGGACGGATCGGCACTGGTACGCAAGGGTTCGCGCGCGATCACCGTCGACGGCCGCGCATACCGCCGGCGGGTCCGGCACCGCCCCACCTACGACCGGGACTGCATGGGCGGCCGCCTCCTCATCGCCGTTGAGTCCGCCGAGGTCCGCGGTTCGGTCCTGGTGGCGCGCACTCCGTACCCGCACCCGAGCGGGCGGGGCCGCGGTTCCTCATCGCCCTCCCCCGCAAAATATTCAACTAGTTGACCAATAGACTCGGGGACCTACCTGCCCACCGCACACGGAGGAGATCCCCGCATGGCCGACTTCACGGCCGCCACGGCGCTCACCGGGCCGCCCGCCCCGCGGCCCGGCGCCGCCCGCCACGCCTTCACCGCCGACCTGGACCCGCAATGGGCGGTCGGCGACAAGCTCCACGGCGGCTACCTGATGGCGGTCATGGGGCGTGCCGCCGCCCGGTCCGCCGACGGCGCCCACCCGGACCTGGCGGCCATGGCCGCCTCCTTCATCCGCCCGCCGCTGCCCGGCCCCGCCGAGGTGGAGGTCGAGACGCTGCGCGCGGGCAAGGGGACGACACGGGTGCGGGTCCGCCTCTCCCAGGACGGAGCGCCCTGCGTCGAGGCGCTGGCCACCAACGGGGCCCTGGACGGCGGCGCCCCCTATTGGAGCCGCACGGAACCGGCCGCCCTGCCTCCCGAGCACGACTGCGTCCCCTCGCCCGCGGAGGTCCCCGGATCGGAGTTCCGCGTCCCCCTGATGGAGGCCGTCGACCAGAGGATCGACCCCGACATCCTGAACGCCATGGCGGGCAGGCCGTCGATGCGCGGACGCGTCGCCGGGTGGCAGCGGCTCGCCGACGGCGCCGCGTGGGACCCGCTTTCCCTGCTGGTGGCCCTGGACATGGTGCCGCCGGTCTCCTATGACCTGGGCATGCCCGGGTGGGCGCCGACCGTGCAGATGAGCGCTTACATCCGCGCCGTCCCCGCACCGGGGCCGGTGCGTGTCGCGATGCAGGCCGAGGAGGTCTCCGGGGACCGGATGGACGTGACGGCGACTGCGTGGGACGCCAAGGACCGTCTTGTGGCCCAGGCTTCCCAGATCGCTGCGGTCCGGACCCCGGACTGACCCGACGCGCCTCTGAGGGGGTGCGGCGCGCTCCAGGGGGTCCTGACGGCGCACCGCACCCTCGGCTTTACTTCGTAGATTATGGCAACGCCTTTCCAGAGCGCTGGGAACGCCCGTCCGATCCGCCCTCCAGAGCCCAAGGGAGCGCGCGACGCGCGCTCCCTTGGGCGGCAACGGCGCCGGGCTCCTAGGAGCGGCCGCACCAGCGGCCCCTAGGATGAAAGGCCCGGCTCCCCCTGCGGCGGCGAGCCCGCACCTCCGGAGGTCCCGTGCGCCCTGATCCCCGAGCCGGCTTCCCCGAGCACCCCACCTCCGTGGCCGACCTGACGGCCGGACGCATCGAGTACCGGCTCCACCGTGTAGGCCCCACCGCCGCGGTGGTGTTCCACGGAGGCCACATGCGCGCCTCCCTCCCCCAGGGCGAAGACGCCTTCGCCGACGGCGGGCGCAGCGTCCTCGCGGTCTCCCGCCCCGGATACGGACGCACCCCCGTGTCCACCGGCACCACGCCCGAGGGGTTCGCCGACGCCGCCGCCGAACTCTGCCGCCGTCTGGGCCTTCAGCGGGTCGACGCCGCGGTGGGCGTCTCCGCCGGCGGCCTGACCGCGATCGCGATGGCCGCCCGCCACCCGCGCCTGGTGCGCTCCCTGGTCCTGGAGAGCTCGGTGGGCCCCCTCCCCTGGCCCGAGCCCGCCGTCCGGCGCGTGGGCCGCGCCGTCTTCGCCCCCGGCACCGAGGCCGCCACGTGGGCGGGCGTCCGGGGCATGATGCGCGCCAACCCCCTGGCCGGGCTGCGCGCGATGATGGGCGGCCTGTCCACCGAGCCGCCCCGCCAGGTGGTCGCCCGGCTCCCCCACGACCGGCGGCGGGAGCTGGCCGGACTGTTCTCCCGGATGCGCTCGGGGGCCGGGTTCACCCTGGACCTGCGCGCCGCGGCCGCCCCGCGCCCGGCGACCGCGCTGGTGGCCCAGCCCGCCCTGGTGGCCGCCTCCCGCAGGGACGGCGCGGTCCCCTTCGCCCACGCCGAGGCCCTGTCCGAGGCGCTGGGGGCCGAACTGGTGGAGAGCGCGGCCGACAGCCACCTCATCTGGTACGGCGACGACCGTCCCCGGATCCGCGCCCGCATCGGCACGTTCCTGTCGAAGGTCTGAGGCCTGTCGGCGCCCCCTGCCTCCCGAGGCGCCCCGTCCGCCCCGGTGCGCACTAGAATGCGCGGGTGCCGTACGCGACCGCTCCCGACCAGGCCCGAATCCACTACGACGTGCGCGGATCGGGTGAGCCCCTGCTGCTGCTCGCCGGACAGGCCAACGCCCGCACCTGGTGGGACGGCGTCCGTCCCGGGCTCGGCGCCGGGTTCCGCACCATCGCCGCCGACCACCTGGGCACCGGTGCCTCGGACGCCCCGCGCGAGGCCGAGTACTCCACCCGCCGGTTCGCCGCCGACGCGGTGGCGGTCCTGGACGACCTGGGCGTGGAGCGCGCCCACGTGTACGGGACGTCGATGGGCGGCAAGGTCGCCCAGTGGATCGCCGCCGACCATCCCGAACGGGTGGGCGCGCTGGTGCTGGGCTGCACCTCCCCCGGCGGGCCGAACGCGGTGAACGCCTCCCCCGCCATCGCGCGCGCACTGGGCTCGCCCGACCGCGAGGCGGCACGGCGCACGCTGATCGGGCTCATGTTCACGCCCGAGTGGGCCGAGCGCCACCCCGGCCCCTACCGCGTTCTGGGCGACCCGTCGATGGAACCGCACGCGCGCAGGGCCCACCTGGCCGCCAGCAGGGCGCACGACGCCTGGGACGCCCTCCCCTCGATCACCGCCCCCGCTCTGGTGCTGCACGGCACCGACGACGCGTTCGCCCCCGCGGCCAACGCCCGCCTGATCGCCGACCGCATCCCGGAGGCCCGGCTCCACCTTCTTGAGGGCGCGCGGCACGCCTACTTCGAGGAGCGGGCCGAGGAGGCGGCCGAGGCGGTCATGGACCACCTCCGGCGCCACCGGCTGCACGCGGCGGCGCGGCCCGCACCGCAGGGGCACTAATAGCCGCGCGGATCACCGGGGCGGCGGGTGTAGGGGCGGGTCGTGCCCCAGGCCGGTTCGTCGGCGGGGGACACTCCCGACGCTCCCGAACGCCTCTGCGGGCCTCCTGCGGCACGGCGGGGGCTCCGGTGGTGCCGACGGCGCTTGCCGACGGCCCACGGCGGCGGTTGCGGGCCGCGCTCGGGCTCGTCCGCCATGTCATCGATGAACCCGCGCGCGGCCGAGTCGATGCTGGTGCTCACGGTGGAACGGCCGTGCCGCTCCCCCTCGATGACGGCGGCGGCGCGCTCTCCGATGGGCGCGTCGAAGCTGTCCCCGGCGCCCGGCGCCTCCTCCACCGTCCGGGGTGCGAGCGCGTCCCGCGCGCGCGGGGGGAACCGTTCGCGTCGGGGGTCGGCCTTGCCCGCCAGGAAATACCTCCGGGGCCCGGCGGTCCACTGCACCAGCCACCAGATGCCGAATACGGCGCTGAGCAGGAGCAGCAAGGCGATGATCATCGTCGACGAGGTCATTGCGCATCGCCTCCTCTCCCAGGGGCGCTAACCGCGCACGACGGCCGCGAATCGGGTCCCCGCGAGGTCCGCACGGACGGCTCTCAGGCGAGCCGCCCCAGGACCTCCTCCGGGGCCGTGCCCTCCGGCAGGCCCGTCACCTGGCCGTCGCCGACCTCCACCACGCGCCACCGCCCGTCGGCCGTGCACGCCAGGTCGGTGACGATGAACGGATGCCCGAGGGCGTCCACCCGGCGCGCCACCTCTTCCACGAACGCCTCCGGCGGGTGCGGCGCCTCGTCCGGTGTGTCCGGGTGCGCCCCGACCGACACCGGTCGGCCGCGCACCCACCACGCACGCGCCTCGGGTCCGCTGAAGTCCTCGAAGGCCCGCACCACCACACCACCGGCCAGGAAGTCACCCTGGAGTTCGACCATGCGCGCGGCCACGGCGTGCAGCGCGGCGGTGTCCGCCAGATCGGGGACGAAGCAGGCCTCGCGCCATTCGTGCTTGCGCGACTTCACGAAGTCCTTGACGAAGCCGGGGCCTTTCCCCAATGGCGTCACGGCACGGGCGAGCATGCTCGCCTCCGGGGCGTGCCCGGGTGCGGCCGCGCACCACACGCTCGCCGGGGTCAGGCCCGCGAAGTGCGCGTACCACCCGGGCAGCTCGTGGGCGCGCGCGTAGGCGTCCGCGCCGACGGCGAGCCGGGCGCCGCGTGCCTCCAGGGCGGCCTCCAGCTCCCTGTAGCGCGGGACCGGCACCATCCAGCCCCGGTACCACAGGGCGGCACCGTCGCACGGCACCTTGGACAGGGAACGGTCCGCCTCCCCTGCGACCAGCGCGTCGTGGTCGAGGCGTCCGACCTCCGCGCCTTCGGCGCGCATCCGCTGCGCCTCAGCGCGGAACGCCTCGTCGACGGCGCGCGGCCTCAGCGGGTCGGCCGGGTACAGGAACGCGCCGGGCGGCATGGGGGTCTCTCCTCACGACAGGCCTTGGGGCCCGGAGCTGGGGCGGCTTCCGGGCCCCAAGAGCGGTGACCGGGGCTGGCCAGGGTGTGTGGAACCCTTCAGATGTGGTGGTACCGGTGACCGGTGACCTGTTGCGCATATGCCCGTCTACCCGCGGCGCTCCATGCCGCGTTCTACAAGGCGTACAACGAACACACCTGCTCAATGTGTGGTAGGCGGATAGGCGAAAAGACCTGCTACCCGGATACCTTTCTACGACCGACACTTCGGTGCCCCGGCCCCGCTGTTCTGGGGCCGTCCCGTCCGGCCGGAGGAGGGGCGGCGCCGGATCGGCGGCAGGTCAGTCCAGCTCGACCAGTTCGGTCTTGTTGGCCCGGTTGATCGCCTGCTTGACCCGCTGCGCGAACTCGGCGATGCGGTCGACCTCGTCCCACTGGCTGCGCCGCGGCAGACCGTAGTCGGTGACCTCGGTGATGTCGTAGCCCTCCAGCTCGACCTCCTCGATCTTGAGGCCCTTGTCGCTGAACGACTCCCGCTTGCGCTCGACCTTCTTGACCGTGCGGTACCGGATCCAGTCGTCCCCGCTGTCGTACACGCCGACGCCGTCGGCGCGCAGCGGCACCGCCCGCGCGGCCTGTTCGAGCTTGGGGATGACATCGTCCTTGAGCACCAGCAGCTCGGGGACGGACAGGGTGCGCACGCGCCCGTCGAGGTCCTCGATCTCCGCGCGCGCCCGCTGGTTGGTGCGGGAGATGCGCAGCGCAAGCTCCTCGTCCTCGGCCAGGATCGCGGCGATCCGCTCCTGGCACTCGGGCACGGTGTAGGCGCGCGAGGTCGCCTTCTCGGTCCCCGGCTCCGGGCGGTAGGCGCCGTCGCCCTCAAGACTGGTCGTCCGGTAGGAACGGCGCTCCGCCCCTGCCAGGCCGAGGCGGTTGAGCCAGGACTGCAGGTCCGATGCGAGCTTCTTGCGCCGGTTGAAGGCGTCGCCGAGCGTCATGTTCACGCCGGAGAACCTAGCGGCCCGGCATGCCCCACGCCACCGGTTTTCCCGTTTCGGCTCCGGGACGATGATTCGTCCGGTTCCCTCCTATAGGCACGACGAAGGCCCCGGCTCCGAGGCGCCGACGGCACTGACCGACGGCTCCTCCGGGACGCAGACTCGGAGGCGTCCCCCCGACCTTTCCGGAGCATTGAGGAGGGCCCCATGCCCAGTACGGTCAACCGCGTCATGACCACTGATGTGCTGTCGGTCGGCGAAGGCGCCGCGTACAAGGAGATCGTCGACGTCCTGCTCTCGGCGTCCGTGAGCGCGGTCCCGGTGGTCGGCGCCGACGGCCGCGTGTCCGGGGTCGTCTCCGACCAGGACCTGCTGCACAAGGAGGAGTTCAAGCGCGTCGCCCCCGACGAGGACTACTGGCCGCCTTTGCGCGCCCGCCTGCGGGCCCTGTTGAGCGGGGCGGGCCCTGGCAGGCGGCGCGCCGCGGACAAGGCCGCCGCGGCCACCGCACGCGACCTGATGTCGGCACCGCCGGTCACCACCTCGCCCGACGCCTCCGTGGTGCAGGCCGCCCGGCTCATGGAGCGGCGCGGGGTGAAGCGGCTGCCGGTGGTCGACGGGCGGGGCCGCCTCGTCGGCATCGTCACCCGCAGGGACCTGCTCCGGGTCTTCGACCGCGACGACGCGTCCATCTCCGTCGAGGTGCGGCGCGAGCTGGAGGACACCCTGGGCCCGGCGGCCCGGGGCGTGGAGGCCGGCGTGGAGGAGGGCCGGGTCCGGCTGACCGGCCGGGTGAACCGGCGCAGCGACGGCGAGCGGTCGGCGCGCCGCACGGCCTCGGTGGAGGGCGTGGTCGGCGTGGACAACGCCCTGAACTGGCGCGTGGACGACGTCGTCCCGGACCACGTGCAGTGGCGGGCGCGCTGAACCCGGTCCGTCGGCCGCGGCTCACCCCTCCGTGCGGTCGCGGCCGCCGCGGGCGAGCGGGGCGCGCAGGTGGAAGCGGAGCGCCAGCAGCCGCAGCGCGATCGCTCCCAGCCCGGCCAGCGACGCGGTCCACCAGGAGTAAGCGCCCGCCACCGTCACCAGGGAGGTGGCCGACGCCCCGACCAGGGCCGGGACCAGGTAGATCTCGGAGTCGCGGCGCAGAACCGAGGGCGTGCGGGCGGTGAGCAGGTCGCGCAGCATGCCGCCGCCGACGGCCGTGGCCACCCCCATCAGCGCCGCCGGGACCGGCCCCAGGCCGTACTCCAGCGCCTTGACCGTCCCGGTGACGCAGTACAGGCCCAGCCCGATGGCGTCGGCGGCGTCCAGCGGGGCGCCCGCCAGCCGCGGCGGCGGGTGCCACAGGATGATCAGAGCGGCCGCCACCAGCGCGGTGGCCAGGTAGCGCAGGTCGTGGAAGGCCGCCGGGGGCACCGCGCCGATGAGCACGTCCCGCACGATCCCTCCGCCGAACGCCGTACAGCAGGCCAGCATCGCGATGCCGACGACGTCGAACCCGCGCCGGACCGCGGCCAGCGCCCCCGACACCGCGAAGGCGAACGCGCCGATCAGGTCCAGCGCGTCGAATGCGAAGCGCTGGGCGTCGGTGAGGTCCATGCCTCCCGTATCCCCCCTCCTGCCGAAGGCCCCTGGGCCTCAACCGAAGCGCTCGGCGCCGCGTTCGCGCGCGCGGCGCGCCGCCCCCTTCAGCATCTCCACCATCTCGGGTACCGGACGCCACGGGCGCCTGCGGTGCACGACGTAGATCTCCCGCGCCAGGGCCCGCCTGCCGGCCCCGCCCGCTCCCCCTGACAACGGCCGCGCCGCCCACCCCTCCTTGGGGGCGGAGCCGAGGATGGTCCTGGGGATGAGCCCGACGCCCACACCCGCCCGGATCAGCGCCAGCATCACCTCGTAGTCGCGGGTCTCGTGCGCCACGGTGATCCGCACGCCCGCCTCCTGGGCGGCCGACTCCAGCGCGACCCGGTTGGAGATGCCGGGGGCGCCGCAGATCCACTCCTCCCCCGCCAGGTCCTCCAGCCGCGGGGTGCCGGGCTCTCCGGCGGGGTGGCCCTCGGGCACCACCAGCAGCAGCGGATCGACGAGGATGCGCTCGCGGTGCAGCCCGGCCGCGGCGGGGAGCGGCACGCCGGGGTAGCGGTGGGTGATGAGCAGGTCCAGGTCGCCGGAGGTGACCAGGCCGTACCCGTCGGGCGGTTCAACGTCCGACAGCGCGAGCCGCACGTCCGGGTGGGCGCGCCGGAACGCCGCCAGCGCGCTGGGAACCAGGGTCTTGCCCGCGCTGGCGAACGCGCCGAGGGCGAGCCGCCGGGGCGCCTCTCCGGCCGCCGCCCGGACCGCGGCCTCGGCGTCGCGCAGGTCGCCCATCACGCGCTCGCCGTAGGCCAGCAGCTCCCGCCCGGCCGCGGTCAGGCGCACACCGCCGCGCCCGCGCTCCAGCAGGGCGCAGCCCAGTTCCCGTTCGAGCTTGGTGAGCTGCTGGGAGACGGCCGGAGCGGAGAAGGACATGCGCTCGGCGGCGGCGCTGACGGACCCGGCGTGGGCCACCTCGACCAGCACGCGCACCCGGTTGGCGTCGAGCACCGCGCCCTCCCCTCCCGGGGGCCGTCCCCGCCCCCCACGGCGCCTCCGCCGGGTCGGAGAATCCCCAGGTCGATCGTGCTCTGACCGGTGGTCGAGCGGCGCGGGCCGCATCCGCCCGGCGCGTGTCCGAGACCCGGTTCTTCTTAAAGTTCTGCTTAATCAATGTAAGCAGACACAACTTTAACTTAAGGAGGCACGGGGGCAGAGTGGGAGGCATGACACCGAGCACCGCCCTTCCCGCCCATCTGCCCACGTCGGCCGACGTCCGCGCCGCGGCCGAGCGCATCGCGCCCTACGCCCGCCGCACCCCGGTGCTGACCGCGCGGGTGGACGGGCGCCCGCTGACGCTGAAGCTGGAGCACCTGCAGCTGACCGGGGCGTTCAAGCTGCGCGGCGCGCTCAACGCGCTGCTGTCGGGCGGGAGGACCGCCCGCGTGGTGACCGCCTCGGGCGGCAACCACGGGCTGGGGGTGGCCACCGCCGCCCGGCTGCTGGGCATCGAGGCGGTGGTGTACGTCCCCGAGACGGTGCCCGAGGCCAAGGCCCGGCGGCTGGAGGCCTCCGGGGCCCAGCTGGTGCGCGTCGGCGAGCACTACGCGCTGGCGGCGCAGGCGGCGGTGGACCACGCCGAGCGCGAGGGCCTGCGCTACCTGCACGCCTACGACGACCCGAACGTGGTGGCCGGACAGGGCACCATCGGCCGGGAGATCGCCCAGGACGCCCCCTGGTGCGACGCGGTGGCGGTGGCCGTCGGCGGGGGCGGGCTCGCCGCGGGCGTGCGGCTGGGGGCGGGCGCGCGCACGGTCGTCGCGGTGGAGCCGGAGGGGTGCCCGAGCATGCACGCGGCGGTGCGCGCCGGGGAGCCGGTCGACACGCCGGTGGACTCGGTGGCCTCCTCCGCGCTGGGCGCGGCCCGGCTGGGCGACGTGCCGTTCGAGGTGCTGCGGTCGAACCCGGTGGAGACGGCCCTGGTGGACGACGAGGAGATCATCGCGGCGCGGGACCGGCTGTGGGAGGAGTTCCGCATCGCCGCCGAACCCGCGGCGGCCGTGCCCTTCGCCGCCTGGCTGGCCGGGCGGGTGCCCGCCGAGCACCCGTGCCTGGTGGTGTGCGGCGCCAACGCCGACTGGCGTCCGGTCCGGCCTCCGGCAGGTCGCCGCCCGCCTCGGCGGCGGGCGCCCCGCTTCCGGCGGCCGCCGGCGCGGCCGTGCTCCGGGCGAGTTCGGCGCGCAGGGTGCGGACCTCCTCCATCAGGTCCTCGACCTGGCTCTGGGTCGCGGTGGCGGTCTCCTGGGCGGTGTCCAGCTTCTCCACGAACCAGGAGGCCAGGGTGCCGGTGACCACGCCCAGCAGGGCGATCCCGGCGGTGAACAGCACGATCGCCACGACCCGCCCCCACAGGGTCACCGGGTAGAAGTCGCCGTAGCCCACCGTGGTCACCGTGGTGGCGGCCCACCACAGGGCCTCGGGGAAGTCCGTGATCACCGCGCCGGGCGCACCGCGCTCGGCGTCGAGCACCGCCAGCGCGGCGCACACGATCAGCAGCACCGCCCCGGCCCCGGCGTACCAGGCCACGCTCCGGCGCAGCGTCACCATCCGGGCCCGCTTGTTGATGAACCCGAGCACCAGGATCACCTGCACCAGCCGGAGCGGGCGCAGCACCGGCAGCACGATGACCACCAGGTCGAACCAGTTGCGGCGGACGAACACGGCCTTGCGCGGCGCCAGGGTCAGGCGGGCCAGGTAGTCCGCGGCGAAGACGCCCCACACCGCCCAGATGGCGCCCTCGCACACCAGCCGCCAGGTGGCGGACAGTCCGGGGTCGATGATGGGCCACGCGTAGGCGGCGAAGAAGACGAGGGAGGCCGCCAAGAGCGGGGCGAAGGTGCGCCGCCGCCAGTTCTCCAGTCTGGTCTCGGTGGGGTGGGTGTCAGGCATGCCCGTTCGCTCCGGTCGTCGTTCGGGTTCAAGGGGGCGGGGAAGCACCGCGCCCGGGGCCCGTGGCTACCCTTTGCGGGTCGCACCACTGGAAGGGGACGCATGACCTACAGGGCGCTGCGCAGGATCGGCTCGGTCACGGGCCGCGCACTGTACCGTCCGGACATACGCGGCCTGGGGAACATCCCCGGGGACGGCCCGGTCATTCTCGCTTCCAATCACCTGTCGTTCTGCGACAGCGTCGTCATCCCCCTCGCGGTGCCCCGGACGGTCCGGTTCCTCGCCAAGGCCGAGTACTTCGACGCCCCTGGGCTCAAGGGGCGGGCCTCGCGCACGGTGTTCACCGCGCTCGGGGCGGTCCCTGTGCGGCGCGGCGGGGGACGGGAGGCCGTCGGCGCCTTGGACCTCGGGCTCTCGGTCCTCAAGGACGGCGGCGCCTTCGCGATCTATCCCGAGGGCACGCGCTCGCCCGATGGGCGACTGTACCGGGGGCGCACGGGCGTCGCACACCTGGCCCTGGCGTCGGGGGCGCCGGTGGTCCCGGTCGCGGTCCGGGGAACGGACCGGGTACAGCCCATCGACGCGAAGGTCCCCAGGATCGCCCCCATCGCCCTGCGCTTCGGCGAGCCGCTGGACTTCTCCTTCGGATACGGCCACCTGAAGACCGGCCGCGCGCGCAGGATCGTCACCGACGAGGTGATGGACGCGATCGCCGACCTGTCGGGCCAGGAGCGCGCGCGGGAGTACAACCCCAGGTCGTGAGCGCCCCCGCGCCGCGACAGCGGATCGGCTCCGCAACGCGGGGGCGGGTGCGGCCCCTCAGGCGGCCGGCCCGAACCACTCCTCCAGCCGCTCTGTCAGGCCGTTCCGGTCGTCCCCGGCCCACACCACGTGCCCGTCCGGGCGGACGAGCACCGCGGCGACGCCCAGTTCGCCGCTCTCGTCGACGATGTGGTCGACGCGGTCCTCCCAGCCCGCCGCGGACAGAGCGCCGGTCCGGTCCAGCAGGAGGCCGCGCCCGCCGTGCATCCGCTCGTACAGGCGGCCCTCCTTCAGGGGGACGTCCCGCAGGTGGGTACCGACCAGCGGGTGCCCGCCCCCGAGGTCGTAGCGGACCCCGAGCGCCGTGACCTTCTCCACCAGGTACCGGTTCACCTCCGGAAAGTCCATCAGCTCCGCGAACAGGCGCCGCACCGCCTGCGCGCCGGGGTCGGTCGAGATCAGGACGGACTGGGCGCGGGTGTTGTCGAGGACGCTCTCGGCCACCGGGCGCCGCTCGGTGGCGTAGGTGTCCAGCAGCCCGGCGGGCGCGTGGCCGCGGACCTCGGCGGCCAGCTTCCACCCGAGGTTGACGGCGTCCTGGACGCCGAGGTTGAGGCCCTGCCCGCCCAGCGGCGGGTGGATGTGCGCCGCGTCCCCGGCCAGCAGCACCCGGCCCAGACGGTAGCGCTCGGCCAGCCGGGTGGCGTCGCCGAAGCGGGAGAGCCAGCTCGGCGCGTGGACCCCGAAGTCGGTCCCGGCGTACACCCGCAGCTGCCGTCGGAACTCGTCGAACGCCGGCGGCTCGGTGCGGTCCCCGGCCACCGTCTCGGAGGGCACGACCACGCGGATCCTGCCGCCGCCGTCCGGGACGGGCCCGGCGGCGAAGCGCAGGTTGGTCTTGCGGACCTCGGTCATCACCGAGACGATCTCGTCGACGGGGGCGGTGGCCTCCATCTCGCCCAGCAGCGTGTCGTTGGTGCTGGGCTCGCCGGGGAAGCCGATGCCGAGCGCGCGGCGCACGGTGCTCCGGCCGCCGTCGCAGCCCACGAGGTAGCGGGCGCGCAGCGTCCGCCCGTCGTCCAGTTCGGCGGTGACCCCTTCCCCGTCCTGGGACAGCCCGGCCAGCGCGCCGCCGCGCCGGATGTCGGCACCGAGTTCGGCCGCGCGTTCGGCCAGCAGCCGGTCGGTGACGGTCTGCGGGATGCCGAGCACGTACCCGTGCGCGGTGTCGAGCCCTTCCGGCTCGGGCTTGGGGATCCCGGCGAACCCGCCGAGGGGGTGGGCCGTGCCGTGCTCCAGGAACCGGTCCAGCAGCCCGCGCCGGTCCATCAGCTCGATGCTGCGCACGTGCAGGCCGAGCGAGCGGACGACGGGCGTCGGCTCGGCGTCCTTCTCGACCACGACCGCCCGCACGCCCCACAGCCGCAGTTCGGCGGCGAGCATCATGCCGGTGGGGCCGCCGCCGACCACGATCACGTCGTTCATCTGAACCCTTCATCCCCTTCAGTGCGCCGATGGCCGGGACCGGACGAGGCGTCGTCCGGCCGTGGCGCGCGTCCCTCCGCAGCCGTCTGCGCGCATCACCGACACGCCCGGTGACCTGGGCGGGTCCCGGCCTGGAGGGTCGATTGTGCGCCATCACGGGGGTCTTGCGGCAAGCCCCGGGGGCTGCTATAGATTGAGACTGGCAGGGAGAGTCCTGCCACTGACCGTCCACAATGGACGGTCCTTCTGCGGCCCGAACGCGACGAGCCCGCCCCGCCGTCGCGTTCCACGCGTCGGCGGGGCGGGCTCCGGACCCCCTAGGACTTCGGCAGGTGCTCGGCCAGCCAGGCCTCGACCTCGTCGGACCGGCGCGGAAGCCCGGCGGACATCACGCGGTTGCCGTCCTCGGTCACGACCACGTCGTCCTCGATCCGGACGCCGATGCCGCGCAGCTCCTCGGGCACCGTCAGGTCGTCGGGCTGGAAGTACAGGCCCGGCTCCACCGTGAGCACCATGCCCGGCTTCAGCTCGCCGTAGAGGTGCTCCTCGGTGCGCGAGCGGGCGCAGTCGTGCACGTCCAGTCCCAGCATGTGCCCGGTGCCGTGCAGCGTGTACCGGCGCTGCAGCCCCAGCTCCACCACGCGGTCCACCGGCCCCTCCAGCAGGCCCATCGCGATCAGGCCCTCGGCCAACGCGCGCTGCGCCGCGACGTGGTAGTCGCGGAAGGGGCGCCCCGGCGCGACCGCCGCGATCGACTCCTCCTGCGCCTTGTACACCAGGTCGTAGACACGCCGCTGGACGTCGGTGAAGGTGCCCGAGATCGGCAGGGTCCGCGTCACATCGGCGGTGTACAGCTCGTTCGTCTCCACACCGGCGTCGAGCAGCAGCAGCTCTCCGTCACGCACCGGCCCGTCGTTGCGCACCCAGTGCAGCGTGGTCGCGTTGGGGCCCGAGGCGGCAATGGTGCCGTAGCCGACGTCGTTGCCCTCCACACGCGCGCGCAGGAAGAACGTGCCCTCGATGTAGCGCTCGGAGGTCGCCTTGGCCTTGGGCAGCGCCGCCACGACGTCCTCGAAGCCGCGCACCGTGGAGTCCACGGCCTTCTGGAGCTGCTCGACCTCCCACTCGTCCTTGACCAGGCGCAGGTCGTGCAGCGCGACGGCCAGCTCCTCGTCGCGCTCGGCGGCCTTCCCGGCGTCGCCGCGCAGGCCGTCGACGACCTTCTCCAGCGCGGCGTCGTGCCCGCGCACGACGCGGGTGGCGGCGCCGTCGGCGGCCTTCTCCAGGACGGCCGGCAGCTCGCGCACGTCGTGGGCGGCGATCCCCAGGCGGGCGGCGCCCTCGGCGAGGCTGTTGCGGCGGCCGCTCCACAGCTCGCCGTGGCCGTCCAGCCAGAACTCGCCGTTCTCGCGGTTGGAGCGGGGGCGCAGGTAGGCGGTGACGTCGTGGCCGCCGGGGTGCGGCTCGAACACCAGGCACCCGTCGTCGGACTGGTCGCCCGACAGGTACACGTAGTCGCAGGCCGCCCGGAAGGGGTACTCGGTGTCGTTCGAGCGGGTCTTGAGGCCCCCGGCCGGGATCACCAAGCGCTCGCCGGGGAAGCGCGCGCTCAGCGCGGCGCGGCGGCGTGCCGTGTGCTCGGCCTGCTCGATGGGGTCCACGCCGCGCATCTCGGTGTCGGCCCAGCCCGTGCGCATCCAGTCGGAGAGCTCAGCGGAGACCTTCTGCTCCTGGCCGTTCTTCCGTGCCCGGAACACGGGTGCCTCGGCGCCGCCGGGGTTGTGCGCCTTCCCCTGGGGGTGCTGCTGCTCGGTCACGGCTGTGGCCTCCATCGCTCGCTCGCTGCTCGTACCGGCCGCTTGTGGCGGCGCTGGGTCAATCGTAGGACGCCCCACCGGCGCGCACCCCCGAATGCCCACCGGCCCCGGGGTCGGCGCAGCGCTCCCCGGGGGCGGCGAGGTCCTTGGCGAAGGCGAAGTAGATGCGGCGCCCTTCGGGGTCGGTCCCCTCCTCGGAGGAGAGCGTGTACCCGAGGCGCTCGTACATCGCCACGGCCTCGGGCTGCTCGGGGCCGGTGGTCAGGTGGGCGCGGAGGTACCCGCGGCGCGCGGCGGCCCCCTCCAGCGCCGCCATCGCGCGGCGGCCCAGGCCCTGGCGGCGGCGCGCGGCGTCGGTCCAGATGCGCTTGAACTCGGCGGTGCGGGCGTCCTTGCGCAGGAACGCGCCTCCGGCGACCGCGCGGCCGCCATCCTCCACGAGCACGACGCCGCCGCCAGGGGCGGAGAAGGCGGCGTCGGGGGTGCCGGTGAGCTCGCGCTCGGCGGCCTGGTGCCCGTAGCGGGCGGTGTACTCCGCGGCCAGGCCGTCCAGCATGGGGGCCACCCCGGGGTCGCCCATGTCGGCCACCCGGACCGTGAGTCCCCCGGTCCGCCCTGCCACCGCACCCATCGGCGCGCTCCTCTCCCTGTTCCCCCCGTGTCGTGCCGCGCTCTCCTCCCGACCTCCCGCGCGCGGGAAGGCGGGAACCGGCCGGTTCCGGATCGGGGGCTCACCCGAACCCCGCCACCAGGACCAGAACGCGCGCTTCCTATCGGATCATCCCTTTTTCGGCGAGGGGCGGCGCACACCGACAGGCCTCCCGCACCCCGGCTCCCCCGCGTTTCCCAGGCGCACCATAGAGTGGTGTCCATGCCTTTGATCGAGCGCACCCTCCTGGGACCCGGACCGAGCAACCCCTACCCCGAGGCCGTGCAGGGACTGTCGGCCCCGATCCTGGGCCACCTCGACCCGGAGTTCATCAAGGTCCTCGACCGCACCGGCGACCGCCTGCGCGCGCTGTGGGGCACCTCCAACCCGCTGACCCTGCCGCTGTCCGGCACCGGTTCGCTGGGCATGGAGGCGGCCTTCGCCAACACCGTGCGCCCCGGCGACACCGCGGTCATCGCGGTCAACGGCCTGTTCGGCCAGCGCATGTGCGAGGTCGCGCGCCGGTACGGCGCCACGGTGGTGCGCGCCGACCACGCCTGGGGCGAGCCGGTGGACGTCCAGCGCGTCCTGGACGCCCACCCCTCGCCGGCCGTGGTCGCCGCCGTGCACGCCGAGACCTCCACCGGCGTGCTGAGCGACATCGGCGCGCTCGGCGCGGCGCTGCGCGCGCGCTCCGACGACACGCTGCTGATCGCCGACTGCGTCACCTCCCTCGGCGGGACCGAGGTGGCGGTCGACGACTGGAAGGTGGACGCCGCCTACTCCGGGACGCAGAAGTGCCTGGGCGTGCCCCCCGGCCTGGCGCCGTTCACCTTCTCCGAGCGCGCGTGGGAGCGGCGGGTGGAGGATCCGCCCGTCTGGTACATCGACCTGGGCCTGCTGGGCGCCTACGTGCGCGGCGGCTCCGGCGGCGGCCGCGCCTACCACCACACCGCGCCGGTGGGCATGATCGCCGCGCTCGACCGGACCCTGGAGCGGATCCAGGAGGAGGGCATGCAGGACGTCGCCGCCCGCCACCGCGCCGCGGGCGAGCTGCTGCAGAACGGCCTGCAGGAGATGGGCCTGGAGCTCTTCGCGGCCGAGGGGCACCGCCTGCCCCAGCTCACCTCGGTGAAGGTCCCCGAGGGGGTGGACTCGGTCAAGGTGCGTGAGCGCCTGCTCACCGAGTACGGCATCGAGATCGGCGCAGGCGTGGGCGAATTCGCCTCATCGGTGTGGCGGATCGGCCTGATGGGCCACAACGCGCGCCTGGACCGCGCCGAGCTCGTGCTGGCCGCGCTGCGCGCCGCGCTGAAGGCCTGACCGCTCCCGGCTCCGCTTCAGCCGCCCCCGAGGGCGGCCGGACACGAGGGCGTCCCGCCGTCGGCGGGGCGCCTCAGTCGGCGTTGGGCCCGTAGGAGGCGTCGTGGTCCTGCGGGTCGGTGGGGTCCTGGGTGTTGCCGATGATGGCCGCGATCGGCGGCAGGACCATCGCGACGGCGCACATCGCCACCGCCCACCCCACCCCGAGCACGTAGTAGACGGGCAGGGAGCCGCCGAAGAGCACCAGGCAGGCGCCCATCAGCCAGGCGTACCGACGCATGCGGCGCTTCACCACTCCAGGCTACCGCCCGGCCGCCGGCCAGGTGGCCGGGTCGCGCAGCCCCGCGAACCCCCTGGAGACGTCGTAGCCCGCCGCTTCGAGGCGCCTCCGCGCGGTGCGTGCCCGCGCGAGGGTGCCCTCGTCGAACACCCGGTTGTAGATGTCGTCCGGCAGCGCGTGCAGTCCTCTGCGGAGCACGCGCAGGGAGGCGGTCGCCGCCGCCTGCGTCCCCGGCGGCTCGGGGAGGATGCCGTACTCCTTCCGCGCCCACTGCGGGAGCGTGTAGTAGGCCAGCGCCCCGACGGGCAGCCACAGCGGCTTGAACGGCGCCAGCGCGCGCAGGTGTGCCGGGACCCCGGGCCACAGCAGGAACCGCACCGCCGCCCGCGCCTCGTCCCCCGCACGGAGCCGCGGCCGCACCGAGGCCAGGTAGGCGCGCATCTGGGCGGCCGACGCCGGCACCTCCCCGGGGTCGAGCCCCACGAGGGCGGCGGTGCGCGCCTGCTCGGCGAAATAGCGGTCGGCGTCCCCTGGACCCAGGCGCACCCCGGCCCGGACGACCACCTCCAGGTAGGAGACCACTTCGGCGCAGTGCACCCACAGCAGCAGTCCGGGATCGTCGACGCGGTACCGGTCCCCGCTGTCCGGGTCGGTGAAGCGCAGCCGCCGGTGCACCGCGCGCACCCGCGCGCCCAGCTCCTCGGCCTCCTCAGGGCTGCCGTAGGTGGTGGTGGCGACGAAGTCGGCGGTGCGCAGCAGCCGCCCCGTGGGGTCGTCCATGAAGTCCGAGCGCTGCCAGACCCCCTGCATCGCCACCGGGTGCAGCGCCTGGAGCATCAGCCCGCGCACCCCGGCGACCCACATGGACCGGTCGATGTGCAGGCGCCAGGAGACGGACTCCGGGAGGACGGCGGTGGGCTGCTCCATGTGGGCCCTTCCTCTCACTGCGCGGCCCTGTACGTCCGCGGCACGGGTGCGTGGTCCCCCTGAACCGGATTCTAGGCACACCGGGGTCCGATCGGCGGTGGGGCGACCGGTCCGACAGCGGAGCCCACTAAGTTGGGAACCGTTGTCGAGCTCTACCGGAACCTTTCGACCCTTTCGAGCGAGGAGCGCCATGGACCCCCACCTCTCCGGCGGCGCCGAGCAGACCCCCCTCAGCGTCCGCGGGATGTCCTTCGACGCGCTGGCGGCTGGGCCCCTCGACGGCCCCCTGGCCCTGTTCCTGCACGGCTTCCCCGAGTTCTCGACCTGTTGGCGCGAGCAGCTCGCCGCCGCCGCGCGGGCCGGGTTCCGGGCCGTCGCCGTCGATCAGCGCGGCTACTCCCCGGGCGCCCGGCCCGAGGGCACCGCCGCCTACACCGTCGACGAACTCGTCGAGGACGTCTTCGGCTTCGCCGACGCCCTGGAGTACGAGCGCTTCCACCTCGTCGCGCACGACTGGGGCGGCGTGCTGGCCTGGCCTGTGGCGTTCCGCCGTCCCGAACGCATCCGAACCCTGACCGTGCTGTCCACCCCGCACCCGCGCGCGCTGAATGAGGTCGTGCGCGTCTCCAAGCAGCAGCAGGAGAAGCTGTCCTACATCGGACTGTTCCGCATGGAGGGCAAGGCCGAGAAGGTGCTCCTCCAGGACGACGCGGCCACGCTGCGGGGCGTCTACGAAGGCCGCGTTCCCGAGCCGCTGGTCGAGGACAACGTGCGCCGACTGTCCGAGCCCGGGGCGCTGACGGCGGCGCTGAGCTGGTACCGCGCTCTGGAGGGCGACGCGGCCGACGCGGGCGCGGTGCAGGTGCCCACGCTGTACATGTGGGGCGAGGGCGACCGGGCGTTCGGCCCTGAGGCCGCCGAGAAGACGGGCGACTGGGTCGAGGCGCCGTACGAGTACGTGCGTCTGGACAACGCCACGCACTGGCTGCCCGAAGAGGACCCCGAGCGGGTCATCCCGGCGATCCTGGAGCACTTCAAGCGCGGGTGAGGCCCTGGCCGGGCGGGCGGCTCTCGGTCACCCTGAGGCTCCGGGGGCGGAGCTATGGGAGGCCGTTATGGGAACGGGCGGACGACGTTGGACCGCCGGGGCGCTCGCCGCCGTCGCGCTGCTTCCGTGCGCGGCTGCGGCGGACGCCCAGGGCGCGGGCGGACAGGAGGCGCACGCCGGGAAGGACCGCGCCGACGGGTGGCGCCTGGTCCATGCTGAAGACTTCTCCCGGTTCGCTCCCCGGGGCGACACCGGGTGGTTCCCCGATCAGGACGGGCCCGGGAGCCCGTACGACGCCGGGGGCTATGACAACGACGGCGGCTACTTCCGCACCATCGGCGGCGACGACTTCGACCGCCACCTGGAGGGCGTGGACCTGTACCGCCGCTCCTTCGCGTTCGGCGAGGGCGGATGGCTCACGGCCGAACTCGCCACGCGCGACACGGGCGGCGGCGCGAAGGAGGGTGCGCCGTCCTTCGGCAGGGACGTCCTGCCGGGCGCCGGGCCGACGGGGCTGTTCGACAACCCCGACCACCACGGCGCGGTCATCGTGCGCTCGACCGACGCTCTGCCCGAGGAGTACCGGATCGAGGTGAAGCTGAAGACGGTCGACTTCGGCGGCCGGCGCGACGGCGAATGGGACTACGACGGCAAGGTGAACGGGTACGCGCCCTCGGACTGCAAGACCAACTTCCCATGGGCGGGCTCGGGGGACTTCTCCCCTCCCGAATGCGAGTGGTACGACGTCACCCGCGACTCCAACGGGTTCTACTTCCTGTCGATCATGGACTACGAGCGTCCGGCGCCGCACAACAACGTCTTCGTCCATACGCACCGCAAGGTGGTGATGGACGGCTACAACCGGTACCGGTACACGGGGAACGGGCTGCGCTACTGCGACGCCTCCACCGGCGAGCTGCAGCCGTACGAGTGGGGCAGCGGGAACGGGGTCAACATGCTGTTCATGACCCCGGACCGGCGCTACGGCAACCAGCCCGGCACCGAGTACCTGATGCACAGCGAGTGCGGGACGGAGTACGCAGGCGGGATCGTCAGCCAGGCCGACCTGCTCCCTGAGGCGATGCCGCGCCAGGACTACCGGTTCGCAGTGGAGCGGCGCGACGGCCGCTACGTGCTGGAGGTGTCGGGCGAGTTCCGCCACGTGGGTGAGCGGACACTGCGCTACGTGCAGCCGTTCGACGACGGCGAGCACCCGGTGTGGCACTACAACAGGACGCCGGAGGAGTACGGCGGCGCCTACGACCGGACGTGGAGCTACCCCTCCGACAACGGCACGTACACCGACGAGAACGTCTGGCCCGAGGGGTCGGCCTACCCCGACCACTTCCTGATCGGCCAGCCGCACATGAACTTCTACGAGGGCGACGCCCGTGTGGACGACATCCGCATGTACGTGCCGGACTAGGAGGCCGGAGTACGGCGCCCGGTCAGGTGCGGCCGGGCTCGGTGACGTCCGCTCCTTCGGCCAGGGCGCGCACGACCTCGGCGGCGGGGCGCTCCTCGGCCGCGCGGTAGGAGGTGCCCGCCCACAGGTGGAGGCGGGCGGTGTCGCCCGCCTGTGCCGCCGCCTTGCGCATGGGGCCGGTCAGGTAGTGCACCTGCGGGTAGGCCGCCGGGGCCTCGGACGTGTGGGCGGACAGGAACCGGTTGACCAGACCGCGCGCTCTGCGGCCGCTGAAGGCCCGGGTCACCGCGGTGCCGGGGAACACCTCGTCGGCCAGCGCCCGCTTGTGGGTCTCGGAGGCCCCGCTCTCCGGCGTCCTCAGCAGGACCGTGCCGACCTGGGCGGCGACGGCGCCGTGGGAGAGGACCTTGCGCACGGCCGCGGCGTCGCCGATGCCCCCGGCCGCGACCAACGGCAGGTCCACCTCCTCGCGCACCTGCGACAACAGGTCGAGCAGGGGTGTGGTGCGCTCCTCGGCGTCGTCGAAGGAGCCCTGGTGGCCTCCGGCCTCGGCCCCCTGGACGCTCAGGGCGTCGGCGCCGACCCCGGCGGCCGCGCGCGCTTCGGCCGGTGTGGTGACCGTCACCATGACGGCGCTCCCCGCGGCGTGCAGGGCCGCGACGTCCGAGGGGTCCGGGGCGCCGAAGGTGAAGCTCACCACCGGGACGGGGTCGTCGATCAGCAGGGCGAGCTTGGCCGGGTAGCCGTCGTCGCTCCACCGGGGCTCGCCCGGTTCGGCGCCCAGCGCCTCGAGGTCGGGGGCGATGCCGCGCGCGTAGCCCGCCACCCGTTCCCGGTCGCCCGTGTCCTCGCCGGGCACGAACAGGTTGACGCCGAAGGGGCGGCCGGTCAGCTCGCGCGTGCGCGCGATCTGGGACGCGAGCGCGTCGGCGCCCTTGTAGCCGCCCGCGAGGAAGCCCAAGCCGCCCGCCGTGTTGACGGCGGCCACGAGTTCGGGGGTGCTGGCCCCTCCGGCCATCGGGGCGCCCACCACGGGAACCGTCCCCGGGGCCGCGAAAGTACTGGTCACCACGGTCTGCGCTGCGTCCTGGCCCACGTTCGGACGACCTCCTCCACCGGTTGCGCCAGCAGCCTGCCACACCCGGTGCCGGGGTGCGCAACGGGGCCGGTCGGCCGGACCCGCCACTTTCTCTCGCCATCGAGAGAAAATGAGGCTACCCTCAATTCCAGGGTGTGACCCGGCGGGCACCCGGTGTCCCGCCCCCTTTCCCCAGGGGCGGGGCCCGGGACCCCGCCCGTCCGCACGGCCGGGAGATGTCCCATAATCGGATGACGTACCGGCCGGGCGCCCGCCCTCCGGCCGACCGGAGGAGGAGCGCATGGACCCCGCAGCCGCCGCCCTCCTCGCCGCCGCGGGGTTCGCCGCGGGGCTGGTCGGCTCGGTCGCCGGCCTGGCCTCGCTGTTCAGCTACCCCGCGCTCCTGGCGGTCGGGCTTCCGCCCATCGCCGCCAACGTCACCAACACCGTCGGGCTGTTCTCCACCACCGTCGGTTCGGCCGCCGCCTCCCGCGCCGAGCTGCGCGGACAGCGCGGACGCATCATGCGCCTGGGCGCGCTCGCCGCCGGGGGCGGGGCCCTGGGCGCCTGGCTGCTGCTCAACACCGACGAAGGCGTGTTCGAGCTCATCGTGCCCTGGCTCATCGCCCTGGGGTCGCTCCTGCTGATCGGCCGCGACACGGTGCGCCGCCTCGCGGCGCGCGCGGCCGCCCGCGGCGGGCGGAAGGGCGGGCGCTCAGGCCCCGCGGTCCTGGGGGTGTCCGTGGCGCTCGTGGGCGTCTACGGCGGCTATTTCGGAGCCGCGGCGGGCGTGCTCATGCTGGCGCTGCTGAGCGTCGCCCTGGACGAGTCGCTCGCGGTGTCCAACGCCCTGAAGAACCTCACCACCGGCGCCGCCAACCTCATCGCCGCGGTCTCCTACGCCTTCCTGGCGCCCGTGCACTGGTGGGCGGCGGTCGCCTTGGCGTGCGGGTGCCTCCTGGGCAGCGCGCTGGGCCCGGCGCTGGTGCGCCGCCTGCCCGAGCGCCCGCTGCGGTGGGCCGTCTCCCTCGCCGGGTTCGCGCTGGCCGCCCATCTGTTCGTGTCGGCCCTGCGCTGAGCCCGCCCTGCGCTGAGCCGGTCCTGTGCCGGGCGGCCGGCCGCCGGGGCCCCCTCAGCCCAGCTCCGGCACGCGCGGCCCGTACCGGGAGAAGAAACGCTGGTTCGCCTCGTCGCCGCCGGGCATGTTGGCCGACCGCCACAGCGGCGGCTCCAGGTCCTCCTTGCGCACCCGGTCGTGCACCGAGGCCAGCAGCAGGTTCCACAGGTAGGAGTTGGCCAGGCTGGACAGCGGCGCGGTCACCGGGTCGGCCTGGGGGTAGGCCGCGTCCCCGGGGTCGACCAGGGTGTCCACCACCAGGCCCGCATCCTCGGCCAGGGTGCCGCCCGCCCGGCGCGGCGCGGCCGCCGCGCACGCCCGCGAAGTGAAGGCCACCACCGGCAGCCCCCGCCCGCGCGCCCCGCGCGCCAGCTCCACCGGGTAGGGGTTGACCCCCGAGGTGGAGAACACGAACAGCAGGTCGCCCCGGTCGGCATCGGCCCCGGCGCCGTCCAGGACCTCGTCGGCCAGGCCGCTCCGGCGCTCGGCCGCGGTGGCCGCGGCGGCGCCGTGCAGGGGCAGCAGGTCCGGGTGGTACAGGGGCTTGACCGGGGCCAGCCCCCCGGCGCGGAAGAAGGCCTCGGCCACGGCGATCATCGAGTGGCCCGACCCCGCCACCAGGACCATGCCGTCGCCGCGGACGGCCCGCTCGACCACGAGGGCGGCGACCTCCTCCAGCACGTCGGCGTTGGCCCGCTGGACCTCCTCCAGCCGGTCGCGCATGCGGGCCCCGAAGTCCCCGCCGCCGTGGTAGGCGTCCATCCGCTCCTCCTCGGTGTGCGTCACAGCCATCCCTGCTCTTCCAGCGGCCCGCGCAGCTCGCGGGCCAGGCCCTCGCGGTCGAGGAAGTCGTCGACCGCGACCACCACCGGGGCGGTGCCCTCCATCTCGCCCATGTGCATGCCCTGGCCGATGACGACGTCGGCCGCCATGCCCCGGGCGGTGGTCAGGTCGGCGTTCTCCACGCGGGCCTGGACCCCCAGGTCGCTCAGTGCCCCCTCGGCGGTCATCTTCAGGATGAGGCTGCTCCCCATCCCTACGCCGCACACGGTGAGCACCGTCAGGGGGTTCGAACGCGCCATCGTCGCCTCTTCTCCGGTCGACCCTAGTGGTTCCCGCCCGCCGCGCACGGGGCGGCGGGCGTCCTGCGATCTACGTTCCCGGGGTGTCCGGTGTGCGCTCGTCCCGCGCGCGCTCCTTCCGCCGGGCGCGCAGCGACAGCCAGGTGAGCAGCCCCACCGTCACCGCGCCGACGAGCGCCGTCACCGGCCACACTCCCGGCAGTACGGCGCCCAGGCCGAGCAGGAGGGCGGTGATCGCGTACCAGTCGGCGTCGGCGAGGGTGGCCAGTTCTGGGGCGGTCCCCGAGAGCATGCCCCACACCACGGCCTGTCCGACGGCGAGGATGACGCCGTTGAGCACGCCCCCGGCCACGGCGCCGCGCCACCCGGACACCGCGTTGCCGAAGACCCCGGCGGCCCCTCCGCCGAAGAACAGCATGATCATCGGCGGGACGAGGGTGAACCACCCGGTGGCGGCGAAGACGCCCAGGAAGACGAGGAACACGCCGGTGCTGACGACGAACCCGATCATCACCGCGGTCGGGGCGGCGGGGAAGACGGTGGGGATGTCCAGGGCGGGCTTGGAGCCGGGGACGACCTTCTCCCCCACCCCCTTGAAGGCGGGGACGATCTCGGCGAGGAACATGCGCACGCCGTAGAGGAGGATGGCGATGCCCGCGGCGAACCGGAAGGCGGCGATGACGCCCCAGGCCCAGGGGTCGATGTTCTCGTCGTAGGCGGCCGCGGCCTCGGCGACGGTGGCCGGGTCGGCGAACGCCATGGCGGCCAGCAGGATGACGCCGATCACCAGGGCGGTGCTGACGTTGACGTCCTTGAAGAAGGAGAGGCGGCGGGGCAGCTTCAGCTTCTCGGTGCCGTGCCGCTCGGGGTCGCCGAGGGGCTTGGCGACCACCGCCGTCAGCAGCGCCAGCGTGGAGGTGGTGTGGCCCAGCCCGAAGTCGTCGCGGCCGGTCACCTTGCGCATGAACGGCGCGATCCACATGGGCTGCAGGGTCCAGTAGCAGGCGATGAGCACCGATCCGCTCGCCACCAGGGCCGCCTGCGGCAGATCGCCGAACGCCTCGACCAGGCAGGCGGTGATGACCACGCTCACCCAGAACATCAGGTGGCCGGTGAGGTAGACGTTGCGGGCGGCGGGGAAGACGCGCACGAGCAGCAGGTGCAGGACGAAGCCCAGAGTGATGACCAGGGCGACGGTCCCGCCGTGCTCGCCGAGGAACCCGTCCAGGGTGTTCTGGGCGGCGGGCGGTTCGGCTCCCACCGCGCTGGAGACGATGGTCTGGAAGTCGCCCAGGCCGCCGGTGAACAGTTCGATGCCGACGAACAGGATGACGATCCCCAGGACCGCCCGGAGGGCGCCCCCGACCACCTCCTCGACCGGCTTGCGCTGCAGGACCAGCCCCAGCAGGGTGATCAGGCCGATGAGGATGGCCACCTGGCCGAACACGTTGTCGGCGATCCAGATCAGGACGGCTTGCACGGTCTCCATGGGCGCCTCCGCAGCCGGGCGGCGGGCCGCGCCCGCTCACTCCCGACCGGTCTATACCGGCCTCCCACTCTGGGGAGCCCCGGTCTCGAAGTGGCCCCGATCACATCACAGTTCCGCAGTGTGCGCGGCCCCGGACGCCCGGTCACCGCGCGGAGCGCTCCCCATGCGCTCCAGGCGCTCCAGGCGCTCCGCCTCCGCGGCGACGGCCGCTCCCTGCGCGCCGCCCTCGCCGCGCAGCCCGGCCACCGTTCCGGCCCGGTCGGCCTCGGGGCGGTTCTGGCCGAGCTTCCACTTGCCCTCGATCCGGTCGATGCGCACCTCGATGCCGACGATGGCCCGGAGCATGCCCTCGGTGAACGCGCGCGGGGCGTCGTCGACCGACCACGGGTCGGGGCGGCCGCCCTCGTGCCGCTCGGTCAGCAGGCGCACGGCCCACTCGGTCCACTCCGCGTCGTCGTGGGCGATGAGTCGCCCGTGGACGTGGGCGGTGACGTAGTTCCAGGTGGGGACCGCGCGCCCGTGCTCGCGCTTGGAGGGGTACCAGGACGGCGAGACGTAGGCGTCGGGGCCGCGCACGATGACCATGGCCGGGGTTCCGTGTTCGGTGGCGGCGCGCCACTGGGGGTTGTTGCGCGCGAGATGGCCCACGAGCCTGCCGTGCCCGGCCCCGCCGCCGTCCGGGACGTGGACGAAGGGGACGGGGGTGGCGTCGAACCCGCCGCCTCCGTCTCCGCCGCCGTCGGCGGTGACCAGGTCGGCCGCGGTTTGCGCGCCCAGCAGGCGCTCCACGGCTCCTTCGGGGGCACGGAAGTGCGCGGGCACGTACACGGCGAGACCTCCACTATCTACTAGTGCAAAAATCTTTCCCCATCGTACATACCGGTTCCCCTGGCGGCACAGGGACGGGGGCCGGGGCCAGGGATCGAGGGCCGTTGACCCCCGTACCGGACCGAATTACGTTCGGGCCACGCGCGCCGCCCCCTCGGCCGCGCCCGACGCCGTAGCCCCCGGAGGCGCCGCATGCCGTCCTCTCCGCACCCCGCGACCGCCCCCGACGGCCTCGACGTCCTGGTCGTCGGCGCCGGCTTCGCCGGCCTCTACCTGCTCCACCGGCTGCGCGGCCTGGGGTTGTGCGCACTGGCCCTGGAGGCCGGCTCGGGCATCGGCGGCACGTGGCACTGGAACCGCTATCCGGGCGCGCGCTGCGACGTGGAGAGCATGGACTACTCCTACTCCTTCGACCCCGCCCTGGAGCAGGAGTGGTCGTGGACGCGCCGCTACCCCGGCCAGGCCGAGATCCTGGCCTACATCGAGCACGTGGCCGACCGGTTCGACCTGCGCCGGGACGTGCGCACGGCCACCCGCGCGGCCGCGGCCGCCTGGGACGGCGGCGACCGGGTCTGGCGCGTGCGCACCGACGGCGGGACCACCTACGCCGCCCGGTACCTGGTCATGGCCACCGGGTGCCTGTCGATGCCCAAGGCCCCGGGGATCGAGGGCCTGGACCGGTTCCAGGGGCGGGTCCTCCACACCGGGCGCTGGCCCCACGGGGAGGTGGACTTCACCGGGCGCAGGGTGGCGGTCGTCGGGACCGGGTCCTCGGGCATCCAGGCCGTCCCGGTCATCGCCGAGCAGGCCGCCGAGGTCACCGTCTTCCAGCGCACCGCCAACTTCAGCCTGCCCGCCAACGACCGCCCGCTCGCCCCGGACGAGCAGGAGGCGGTCAAGCGCCGCTACCGCGAGCACCGGGCGCAGGCCCGGAGATCGCCCACGGGCATCCCCGGGCGCAAGGCCGACCGGTCCGCCTTGGAGGTGCCCGAGGCGGAGCGCACCGCCACCTACTGGGACGCCTGGGAGCGCGGCGGCCTGTTCGGGATGCTGCGCTCCTACAACGACCTGACCACCGACGCGGACGCCAACGCGACCGCCGCCGACTTCATCCGCGAGCGCATCGCCGAGACCGTCGACGACCCGGCCACGGCCGAGGCGCTGGCCCCGCGCAGCCACCCGTTCGGCACCAAGCGGCCGTGCATCGACTCGGGGTACTACGCCGCCTTCAACCGCGACGGGGTGCGCCTGGTGGACCTGCGCGCCGAGCCGCTCGCCGGGGCGACGCCCGACGGGGTCGCCACCGCCCGCGGCGCCTACCCGGCCGACGACCTGGTGCTGGCCACCGGCTACGACGCGATGACCGGTGCCCTCACCGCCGTCGACCCGCGCGGGCGGGGCGGGCTGCGCCTGCACGAGGCCTGGGCCGAGGGGCCCACAGCCCACCTGGGGCTGGCGGTGGCCGGGTTCCCGAACATGTTCACGGTGACGGGGCCGGGGAGCCCGTCGGTGCTCAGCAACATGGTCGTCTCGATCGAGCAGCACGTGGAGTGGATCACCGACCTGATCGCGTCGGCGCGCGAGCGGGGCGCGGAGGTCGTCGAAGCCGACCCGGAGGCCCAGCGGCGGTGGTCCGCCCACGTGCAGGAGGTCGCCGGGGCCACGCTGTTCCCGCGCGCGGACTCCTGGTACATGGGCGCCAACGTGCCCGGGAAGCCCCGCGTGTTCATGCCGTATCCGGGTGGGGTCGACGTGTACCGGGACGTGCTGGAGGACGTGGCGGCCTCGGGCTACGAAGGCTTCCGCCTCAGCCGGGCGTGAACCGGGGCCCCGAAGGGCCCTCGCCGTCCCCCCGTCCCGCCCTCACATGGCGAAGACGCGGTCCGGGCGGATGAGGACGGCGGTGCGCCGCTCCTCCTCCATGGCCCGGTCGTACTCGGCCCAGTCGTCGTGGGTCCCGCCCGCGGCGCCGAAGACCTCGCGCAGGAGCGCGCGCAGGTGGGCGGAGTCGACGCCGTCGTAGGGGTCGTCGTAGCCGATCAGGTCGGTGTGCCCGGCCACGCTCGCCCAGTGGTAGCCGGCCTGGAAGACCAGTGAGGCCTGCGGGCGCGCCCTGAGGAGCCGCAGCTTGACCGCGCCGGTGACGGTGGTGAAGGCGGCGGCGGGCTCCCCGGTCACCGGGTGCTCCGTCAGTCCTGCGGCGACGAGGCTGGACTGGACCGACCCGTCGGCGCGGACGGCGGAGACGACGGCGCGGTGGCCGCCCCGGTCGATCACGGACTGGACCTCGCTCAGTTCGGCCATGACCCGAACCTACGCGGCGGGCCCGATCCAGGCGAAGATATGACGCGGTTCACTTCCAGGAACGGTGCGAACTTCAGTGAACGGTGATTACTCTCGTAGGTGCGGGGCGCCCCGCCCCGACCGCGCCACCCCCATAGGAGGCCGCTCATGGTCGACATCGCCCTGATCACCACCGTCCTCGCCGTCACCCTCGGCGGGATCGCCCTGGTCGTACTCGGCGCGATCGCCTACATCGCCAACGAGGCGGTCCAGAACCGCCTCGACGACAAGGCGGGCGTCCCGCGCCCGGGCACGCCTTCGGCGGCCCCGGATGCCACAGCGCCGACCGCGTCGACCACGCCGACCGTGCCCGCCGCGTCCCCCCGCGACCCTGTCGGCCACACAGCCTGAGAGCGCCACGCTCGCACCCCGCGACCAGGCCACCGAGGCGTACGGCGCCACAGGTCGGCGACGACGGAGGTCAACGGCCCCACCTGCACCGTCGTCGGCTGCACGGCGTGTGCGCGGTCACTGTGGATGGCGGCGACGGCCAGAGCGGGGCGGTTCCCCGGCCCTGCTCGCCGTCCGGCGGGCTCCTCGTGGTGCGGGCGGGGCGGCGCGGCCGGTACCCCGCTGACGGACCCCGGCCGGGCGGCGGGCCACCGGAGTGCCAGGTGGATGGACGGCGACGGCGTGAGCCGGGCGCTTCCCCGGCCCTGCTCGCCGTCCGGCGGGTCCCTTGCGGTGCGGGCAGGCGCCCCGGCGGGAGCGTGTTCGGGGCGTGCCGGGCGCGCGGGGTCCGGTCCGGGCATCGAGTGTGCAGGAAAGTGCACTTTGGGCAGGTGAGAGTGGTCGAAAGTGCACACTCGTTGCCCCGGGGCCGCGTTGAACGCCCGATAGGACCCCCGGGGCCGGACGCTCCTGGCACATCGGGCACGACGGAGAGGGGTGGCGATCGCGCGCGGCGAATCCGCCACGCAGGACCGCCGGCCACCCCTATCCGCGCCCGCCATGCCCGGATTGCGCCTCTCGGGCGCCCTCACAGCGATCACCCGGACCGCGAGGAGCCCGGCGGACGACGGGACAGCAGGTAGGGGCGCTGAACTGCGTCGTCGCCGCTTTCCCCGTGCTCTGCCGGGGTCCCGGTCGGCGCCTGCACCCCTGAGGCGCCGACCGGGTGTCCTGCTCCCCGCCAGGGCCACGGGCGGGGACGGCTTCAGCTCCGCTCGGCCCTCACCAGCTCGACTTGGTGATGCCGGGCAGCTCGCCCCGGTGGGCCATCTCGCGGAAGCGGATCCTGGAGAGCCCCGCCTTGCGGATGAACCCCCGGGGACGCCCGTCCACCGCGTCGCGGTTGCGCACACGCGTGCGGCTGGCGTCGCGCGGCTGGCGCGCCAGCGCCTGCACGGCCTCGGCGCGCTCGTCGGGACCGGTGTCCGGGTGGGCGATGATCCTCTTCAGCTCGGCCCGGCGCTCGGCGTACAGCGCCACGACCTCCTTGCGGCGCTCGTTCTTGGCGATCTTGCTCTTCTTGGCCACGGCTCAGACCTTCTCCCCGCGCGCACGGATCTCGGCGACCACCCGCTCGATGCCCCTGCGGTCGACGACCTTCATCCCCTTGGTGCTCACCCGCAGGCGCACCCAGCGCCGCTCCGACTCCAGCCAGTACCGCTTGGTCTGCAGGTTGACGTCGAACCGGCGGCGGGTGCGCCGGTGGGAGTGGGAGACGTTGTTGCCGAACGCGGGCCTCTTGCCCGTCACCTGGCACACGCGTGACATGGACAGCACGTCCTCTCGGGTCGTTCCGGACCCGCCCACCCTACACCAGAATGATAATCGTTTTCATTGTCGGGCGAGAGCCCCTCACCCCTCGTCCAGGGCACGGCGCAGCAGCACCGGGTCCACGTTGCCGCCGGAGACGACCGCCACCACCGCCTCCCCGCGCACCCGTCCGGCCAGGTGGGCCGCGGCCGCCAGGGCCCCGCTGGGCTCGGCCACCACGCGCGCCTCCCGCGCGATCACCCCCATCGCGTGCACGATCTCCTCCTCGGCGACCGTCACGATGCCGTCCAGGCGCTCCTTCATGTGGGCGAAGGTCAGCTCCGAGGGCCCCACCCGGACCCCGTCGGCGACGGTCCTCCCGGTGCGCTCGGGGCTCCAGGACACCAGGCGCCCCTCCCCCAGCCCCTCGGCGGTCTCGGCGGCCAGCTCCGGCTCCACCCCGACCACCCGCACGTCCGGCCGCAACCCCTTGACCGCGGTCGCCGTCCCGGAGGCCAGGCCGCCCCCGCCCACCGGCACCACGACGGTGTCGACGCCGCCCAGGTCCTCCACGACCTCCAGCCCCACCGTGCCCTGCCCGGCGATCACCTCCCGGTCGTCGAAGGGCGGGACCAGCACCATGCCGCGCCGCAGGGCGATGTCGTCCGCGGCCTCCGAACGCCGCGCCGGAGGGACGGGCACGATCTCGGCGCCCAGGCGCCGCATCCCGTCCAGCTTCACCTTCGGCGCCCCCTCGGGCACCACGACGACACAGGGGACCTCCTCCGACCGCGCGGCGAAGGCCAGGGCCTGGCCGTGGTTGCCCGACGAGTGGGTGACCACGCCGGCCGCCTTGCGCCGCGCGGGCAGCGCGCGCACGGCGTTCACGGCCCCGCGGATCTTGAAGGCCCCGATGGGCTGGAGGTTCTCCGGCTTGAGCCACAGCCGCCCCTCGGCCCAGGGACAGGACAGAAGCGGCGTGCGCACCGCCCTGCGCCGGATCCGTCCCGCGGCCGCCTGCACGTCGGCCAATGTGATCAGCTCGATGCCACTGCGTTCCATGCCCGTTCCCATTCCCCTCACAGGCGCCGCGGACCCGGTGGGCCCCGCGGCCTCCTGCCGGGGATCGCACCGCACACGGCCATAGGCGCCCCGCCGATAATGGAGGGGATGCGTACCGAATTCACCACCGAGGACCTCCCCGGGCGGGCCTTCTACACGATGCTCACGGCCGTCGTCGTCCCGCGCCCCATCGCCTGGGTCGCGACGGTCTCCGCCTCGGGGAGCGACAACCTCGCCCCGCACTCCTTCTTCACCGTCTCCTGCGCCGAGCCGCCGATCGTGCAGTTCACCTCGGTCGGCCGCAAGGACAGCCTGCGCAACATCGAGGAGACCGGGGAGTTCACCGTCAACCTCGCCCCCGAGCCGCTGCTGGAGCAGGTCAACGCGACCTCCGCCCCGCTGGAGCGGGGCGAGAGCGAGTTCGACGCGGCCGGCCTGGCGCGCGAGCCGGGCGCCGTCGTGAAGGCCCCGCGCGTGGCCGCGAGCCCGGTGGCCCTGGAGTGCCGCCTGCACTCGACGCTGCTGCTGGGCGACTCCACGGTGGTGTTCGGCCGGGTCGTGCACGTGGCGGTGGACGAGTCCGCCCTCGACGGCGCCCACCCGGAGGTGACACGCCTGCGGCCGCTGTCCCGCCTCGGCCGCGACGAATGGGGGACGCTGGGCGGTGTCGTGGCCGTGGACCGGCCCACCCGGCGCCCGTAACCGCGAGCGCGCCCCTCGGGAGGGGGAATCCCGAGGGGCTCCGGACACGCCCCTTCGCGTGGGCCCGCCCCGGCCATTGACCTCAAGTTAACTCAAGGTCCTAATGTTCTCGTGCGAAGCGCGCCCGAGGGCGCTGACCCACGAGAGGCCGGTGAGCGGGACATGAGCATGGAGATGACCGCGTGGCACTCGCTGTACACGGCGATGCACGCGGAACAGGACAAGCGCCCCTTCTCTAAGGAGACGCTGAAACGCATCCTCGGATTCGCCGCCCCGCACCGCGTGCGGCTCGGCGCCTTCCTGGTGTTCAGCGTCGTCCTGGCGGTCCTGGCGGTGGCGACCCCGGTGCTGGCGGGTCGCGTGGTCAACGCCATCATCGACGGCCAGGACATGGGCCTGGTCGTGGGCCTCGCCGCGCTCATCGCCCTCATCGCCCTGGGCGAGGCGGGCTTCGGCCTCCTGAACCGCTGGCTGTCGGCGGGCCTGGGCGAGAGCCTGATCCTGGACCTGCGCACCGCCGTCTACGATCACGTGCAGCGCATGCCGGTCGCCTTCTTCACCCGCACCCGCACCGGCGCCCTCGTCAGCAGGCTGAACAACGACGTCATCGGGGCCCAGCGCGCGTTCAGCGACATCCTGTCCGGCGTCGTCAGCAACCTGGTGACGCTGCTGCTGACGCTGGTCGTGATGGTTAACATCTCCTGGCAGATCACCCTGCTGTCGCTGCTGCTCCTGCCCCTTTTCCTGATCCCCGCCCGGCGCATGGGCTCCCGCCTGGCGCGTCTGGAGCGCGAGTCGGCCCACCACGACGCCGCCATGGGCACCCAGATGACCGAGCGCTTCTCCGCCCCGGGCGCCACCCTGGTCAAGCTGTTCGGGCGCCCTGAGCACGAGTCGGCCGAGTTCGTCACGCGCGCGCGGCGGGTGCGCGACATCGGGGTGCGCACGGCGATGGTGCAGGAGGTCTTCTTCACCGCCCTGACGCTGGTCTCCGCCCTGGCCCTGGCCCTGGTCTACGGCCTGGGCGGCTACTACGTCTTCACCGGCGGCCTGGACTCGGGCTCGGTGGTCTCCATGGCGCTGCTGCTCACCCGCCTGTACGCGCCGCTGACCGCCCTGGCCAGCGCCCGCGTGGAGATCATGAGCGCGCTGGTCAGCTTCAGCCGCGTCTTCGAGGTGCTCGACCTGGAGCCGCTGGTCAAGGAGCGCCCCGACGCGCGGCCGGTCCCCGAGGGCCCCGCCGACGTGGAGTTCGACGGGGTCGGGTTCGGCTACCCCAAGGCGTCCGCGTTCTCCCTGGCCTCGCTGGAGGAGGTCGCCGACCTGGACGACCGCGACGAGGGGCAGGTGCTGCACGGGGTCTCCTTCCGGGCGGCGCCCGGCGAGACCGTGGCCCTGGTGGGCTCCTCGGGCGCCGGGAAGTCCACCATCGCCCAGCTCATCCCGCGCCTGTACGACGTGGACTCCGGGTCGGTGCGCGTCGGCGGGGCGGACGTGCGCGAGCTGACCGCCGAGTCGCTGCGCCGCTCGGTCGGCATGGTCACCCAGGACGGACACCTGTTCCACGACACCGTCCGCGCCAATCTGCGCTTCGCCGCCCCCGAGGCCACCGACGGGCAGCTGTGGGACGCCCTGCGCCGGGCGCGGCTGGACGGCCTGGTCGCCGGGCTGCCCGACGGCCTGGACACCATCGTCGGGGAGCGCGGCTACCGCTTCTCCGGCGGCGAGCGGCAGCGGCTGACCATCGCCCGGCTGCTGCTGGCCTCCCCGCGCGTGGTGATCCTGGACGAGGCCACCTCCAGCTTGGACGCCACCTCCGAGGCGGCGGTGCAGGAGGCCCTGGCCGAGGCGCTGCACGGGCGCACGGCGGTGGTCATCGCCCACCGGCTGTCCACGATCCAGGCGGCCGACCGGATCCTGGTGGTCGAGGAGGGCCGCATCGCCGAGCAGGGCTCCCACGAGGAGCTGCTCGCGGCGGGCGGCCGGTACAGCGAGCTGCACGGCACCCAGTTCGCGACCGCCGAGGCGGCGGCCGGTGCGGACGCGCCCTCCTCCCCCGCACTCGACCCGGCCTGACCCGCCGACGAGCACCGCCCCGCAGAGCAGCGCGGGTA
>NZ_JAQFWP010000072.1 GCF_027706745.1 Nocardiopsis suaedae
GGGGAACCGCCCCGCTTCCGCCGTCGCCGCCCATCACCGGGACCACGCACACGCCAGACGGCCGACCGACCCGCAGGTAGGAGCGCCGACCTTCGTCGCCGCCATGCACCTCGCACCCCGGCCACCTGCCGCCCGGCCAGGGCCCGGAGCGGGGTACCCGCTGGTCCCGTCGTCGCCGCCCTCCACCTCGCACCCCGGCCACCCGTCGCCCGGCCGGGGTCCGTCAGTGGGGAACCAGCCGAGCCGCCCGCCCACCCGCACAGCGAGGAGCCCGGCGGATCGTTGCAGGTGGGAGCCGTGCGGTCTATCGGCCGACGTGGTCCGGCTACCAGCCCAGCCGGTCCAGCGCCGTCCGTGGGTCGGCGCCCGGGGCGGTCCACGTGGCCGCGCACACCGCGCGCAATCCGTCGAGCCGGTCGCCGCTGCCGGACAGGGCGACGAGCCCGTCCGGGCGGATGCGCGCCGTCCACCCGGCGCAGGCCGCTCCGTCGGGCAGCGGATCGGTGCCGGTGTGGGCCTCGTTGAGGCCGGACAGGTCCCAGGCGATGTGGTCGGGGCGGCGCTCGGGCGGTGCGGCGGCCAGGTCGCGGGCGCCGGTCACCCCGGACAGCACCAGCAGACTCGCCGCGCCGCGGGCGTGCGCCCCCTCGATGTCGGTGTCCAGCCGGTCGCCGACCACCAGGGGCCGCTCGGCGCCGGTGCGGGCCACACCCTCCTCGTGCAGGGGCCGCATCGGCTTGCCCGCGACGACCGGCTCCACCCCCGTGGCGTTGGCGATCACCCGGGAGAACGAGCCGTTGCCCGGCACCATCCCCGGCCCCATGGGGGCGGTGGCGTCGGCGTTGCTGGCCACGAACAGCGCCCCGCGCCCGACCGCCAGCGCCCCCTGGCACACCAGGTCGTAGCCCAGCCGCGGGGAGTGCCCCTGCACCACCGCCACCGGGTCCTCGGCGGCCTGCGTCACCGGCCGCATGCCGCGGCGGATCAGCGCCCACCGCAGCCCGGTGTCGCCGGCCACCAGCACCGGCGCTCCCGCCGGGAACCGCTCGGCGATGAGCCGTGCGGCGGCCTCGGCCGAGGTCACCACGTCGGACGCCGCGGCCGGGACGCCCAGCGCGGTCAGCCGCTCGGCGATGGAGGAGGGCGTGCGCGAGGAGTTGTTGGTCACGAACGCCGCCGCCATCCCGGCGGCGCGCGCCTTGGCGATCGCCTCGGGCGCGGCCGGGACCGCGCGGTCCCCGATGTAGACGACGCCGTCCAGATCGAGCAGGGCGGCGTCGTAGAGCGCGTTCAGGGGGAGGTCAGCGGGCTTCATCGGTCCTCTCAGGTACGGACTCCAGGGAGCGCAGCACCAGGCCGGTGCGCGGCTTGGGGCCGAAGGACGTGGACTTGCGCGGAGTGAGCTCCCCGCGCGCGGTCACCGCGTACACGTCCTCCACGCGCAGCGCCGGAAGCAGCACGGCCGACGCCGGCCCGGGGCGGGCGTCGGCGCGGCGCACCGCCTCGGCGGGGTCGTCGTGGACCAGCTCGGCCTCCTCGGCGCCGGTCCTCCACAGCGGCAGCAGCAGGCGTTCCAGGACGGCGGAGGCCATCCCCCGCCAGTCCTCGGACCGGTCGGGCGCGGCCGCCCGCATCGCCTCCGGGCTGACCTGGTCGATGAGGGCGAAGCCGCGCCCGTCGCCCACCGCCAGCGCCGGTCCGCTCCGGGCCGCCTCGGCCAGCAGCCGGGCCGCACCGGCCGGGCCGGTGCCGCCGGGCAGCTCCCGCACCCGTGCGTGGGCGCGGACCGCCTCGGCCGCCGCGCGCGGGTCGAGGCCGGGCAGCACCCGGTGGATGGGGCCCAGCCGGGGCGGGGAGGCCTCGGAGTCCACGAGCAGCGCCAGGCCCAGATCCCAGGGGCCGGGGCCGCACTGGCGGGCCTGCAGGCGGCGGTAGGCGGCGTAGCGGTGGTGCCCGTCGGCGATGAGCGCGGTGCGCCCGGCCAGGTCGCGGGCGATGCGCGCGTGCGTGCGGGTGTCGGTCAGCGCCCAGAGCCGGTGGGTGACACCGTCGCCGGTGACGGTGTCCACCAGCGGTTCGTCGCCCTTCTCGGCCGGGTCGTCGGCGGCCTGCGAGGCGGCGCCGCGCTCGGCGCCCCGGCCGCCCCGGTACAGCAGCAGTATCGGTTCGAGGTTGGCCCGGGTGGCGGCCATCAGGCGGGCCCGGTCCAGCACCGGCTCCTCGGAGATGGCCTCGTGCGGGCGGACCGCTCCGCTGCCCGGAGGGGGCAGGCGCAGCAGCCCGATCAGGCCGCGCTGGCGCAGCCCGCCGGGGGTGGTCTGCTCGTAGGCGTACACCGCGGGCGACGGGTCGCGTACCAGCACCCCTTCGCCGACCCAGCGGCGCAGCGTGCGCGCGGCGCCGGTGTACCGGTCGGGCCAGTCGACCGCGGGCGGGGCGGTCAGCCGGGCGGCGTTGAGCGGCTCGACCCGGGTCATGCGCGCATAGGAGGCGGCGTCGACCAGGTCATAGGGAGGTGAGAGGGCGAGGGCGAGGTTGAAGTCGGGGGAGTCGATCAGGGCGCTCGCGTCGGCGCCCGCGTACCGGAGCCCGCGCAGCGGGGCCAGCTCCAGGGCGCCTTCACCCGTATCCATCGGCACCCTGGAACGATACCCGCGGCTAGAGCAGCTTGCGCATGCGCATGAGGTCGGAGAAGCTCGCCTCCAGCTTGACCCGGCCCGACAGCATCGCCTTGGCGAAGTCGAGCCGGTCCTCGGCCAGGGCCACCAGGTCGTCGGCGGTGGAGGTGATGCGCACCTGGGCCCGCTCGGCCGGGGCGGACGCGGCCCGGGAGGACACGTCGCGCAGGCCGTCGCGGGTCAGGCGCATGTCGAAGACGGTGTCCAGGTCGCTCACGGTCACGCTGACCGTGCGGTCCACGATGTGTTTGCGGCGGTCGGCCTCGTCGACCTCCATGATCCGCTCCGAGACCCGATCGATCGCGCGGCGGCAGTCCTCAACGCTGGTCATGGCCCCATGATGCCGCAGCGGGGGAGCGGTTGCTCCTCGGGCGGCGGTGCGTCCCGGCCCGTGGCGCCCACCGCCGCCCGAAGGCGGCCCGGCGCGGACCGGGGGCGGTCCTCCGCGGGCCGGGCCGGCGGGCGGCCGAATCGCCGCAGGGGCGGGGCCGTGCCTGATAACGTCGAGTGGCCGGTCGGCGCCGGGCGGGCGGGAACGGAGCCATCGGGCTCGGACGCCCGTGGACACCCGGTACGACCGGCCGGAACGGCGGCACGGGCCGGTGCGGCAGGAAGCCGTGGACGTGCCGCGCCGCGCGGTACGGGACGGCCCCCTCCGGCCCCGTCCGGACGAGCGCGTCAACATCGGGCCAGGACCGAGTCGTTTTAGGAGCAGCCCCACCATGGTCGTCGATGCGGTGCGCACCTACCTGGATGCCACCAGTGGCCTCAACGAGCTCACTCGCAAGCGCGCCGTCGCCGCGGCGAAGTCGCTGATCAGAGAGACCGGGGCGGGCGAGGACGCCCCCGGCGAGGGGCTGGGGCGCAGCATCCAGGCGCTCGCGGCGGAGCTGATCGAGACCAGCCAGGGCAACCGGGACGCCTTGGGCGACCTGGTCCGGGCCGAGGTCGCGCGGGAGATGGAGCGGCGCGACATGGTGCCGCGCACGGAGTACGACCGCTTGGCCCGCCGGGTGGCGGAGCTGGAGCGGCGGCTGGCGTCGGTGCGCGGCGGCGCGCCCCTGTGGACGCGGTCCGCCGCGGTGCCCGAGCAGGGGGCGGCGGAGCGGTCCGCGCAGGAACCCGCGCAGGACGAGCCCGCATCCGAGCCCGTGCGCCCGTCGGCGGCCCCGGAGGCGGCGGAGCCGGAGCCGGAGCCCGCTTCGGAGCCTGTCGCCGAGTCCGGGGCGGCGGGCACCCCCGAGCGCGCGCCCGAACCGGTCGCCGCGCCTCAGGGCGCGTCCGCGGGCAGGGGTGGCGGGTCCACCCGCCAGAAGCAGACGGGCAAGACGGAGAAGAAGGCCGCCGGGGCATCCGCCGACAGGGCGGCCGAAAAGGCGGGGGCGCAGACCACCAGTGCCGGAGCGCCTGCGAAACCCGCGGAGGCCGCCGACGCGACCGCCGATGAGGCCGCCGTGACCGCGGCATCTGAAGGCGCGGCCCGCGCTGAGGCGGCCGCTCCCGAGGACGCCGCCGCCTCCGAGGCGTCCGCCGCGCAGGATGCCGCCGACACCGCAGAGTCCGGTGAGACCGCCGGCTCCGACGGCGGGCAGGCCCCCGACGCCGAGGCCGCGAAGAACGGTCAGAAGCCCGCCGACTCCGCCGCCGAGGCCGACGCCGACGCCGACGCCGGCGCCGCTGCCGACGACCAGGGCGATAAGTCCGCCGAGGAGGCCGCCAAGCGCAAGGCCCCCGCCAAGAAGGGCACCGGGCGCGGCAAGTCGACCGGCAAGTCCTCGGGGAAGCGCAATACGACGCGCTCCAGGAGCGGCTCGACGGCCAAGAAGGGCGACTGACCCGTGTCCGCACCCGAGGAGTACCCCGGGGCCGACACGGCACCCGCCCCGGAGCCGGCCTCGGAGGGGGCCGCGATCGCCGAGCAGACCCTGCGCAGCGTGCGGCAGCGGCTGGCGTCGTTGGACGACCTGCCCGCCGCCGACCATGTGGCCGTCTTCGACGCCCTCCACCAGGAACTGTCGGACGTGCTGGGCAGTCTGGACCGCACGGACTGAGCCCGGCTCCGCCCCGGGACGCCCCCGTCGGCCCCGCTCCCGGATCGGGCACGCGTGCGGATCCGGGGGCGGTATCGTCCTTAGGCAGACTTCTTCCGGATGGGCGCGATTTCAACCATGGCCAAACGCACTCGGCTCGATGCCGAACTGGTCCGCCGCGGGCTCGCGCGCTCGCGCGGGCACGCCGCCGAACTCATCGAGGCGGGCCACGTCCTGGTGGGCGGGGTGCCCGCGGGCAAGGCCGCGACCCAGATCGGCACCGACCAGGCGGTCCTGGTCAAGGCCCCCGACGACGCCCCCTCCTACGTCTCCCGGGGCGCGCACAAGCTCGTGGGCGCGCTGGAGGCGTTCGCCCTGGACCCGGCGGACCGGCTGTGCCTGGACGCCGGGGCCTCCACCGGCGGCTTCACCGACGTGCTGCTGCGCCGCGGCGCCCGCGAGGTGGTCGCCGTGGACGTGGGCTACGGCCAGCTCGCCTGGTCGCTCCGGTCCGACGCGCGGGTGCGGGTCCTGGAGCGGTGCAACGTCCGCGAGCTCACGCCGGACCTGCTCGACGGGGACCGCCCCACCCTCGTGGTGGGCGACCTGTCGTTCATCTCGCTGACCCTGGTGCTGCCTCCGCTGGCCCGCTGCGCCGCCCCCGAGGCCGACTTCGCCCTGATGGTCAAGCCGCAGTTCGAGGTGGGCAAGGAGCGCGTGGGCGCCGGGGGCGTCGTGCGCGAACCGGAGCTGCGCGCCGAGGCGGTCCGGCACGTCGCCGACGCCGCCGCCGGGCTCGGACTGGGCGTGCCCGGGGTGGCGGCCAGCCCGCTGCCCGGTCCCTCCGGCAACGTGGAGTACTTCCTGTGGCTGCGGGCCGGAGCGCCGCCGCTGGGCGCGGAGGCGCTGGAGCGCGCCATCGCCGAGGGGCCGAGCTAGGGAGGACGTGTCCATGACCACCACCGGTGGGACCGGGCGCAGCGTGCTGCTGTTGGCCCACACCGGCCGCAAGGCCGCCATGCGCAGTACCCGGCTGGTGCACTCCAGCCTCACCGAGGCGGGGCTGACCGTGCGCATGCTCGCCTCGGAGGTCGACGACCTCAAGCGGGCCGGGTTCGAACTCGACCCGGTGGAGGCGGTGCGTGGGCCGGGCGCGGCCGAGGGCGTCGAGCTGGTGCTGGTGCTCGGCGGCGACGGCACGCTGTTGCGGGCCGCCGAGATCGCCCGCCCGGCCGGGGCGCCGCTGCTCGGGGTGAACCTGGGCCATGTGGGGTTCCTGGCCGAGGCCGAGCGGGAGGACCTGAACGCCACCGTGCGCAGCGTCGTGGAGCGGCGCTACGCGGTGGAGGAGCGGATGACCCTGGACGTGGCGGTCCACAACGGCGGCCGCGCCAAGGGCGAGCCCCCGGTGCGCACCTGGGCCCTGAACGAGGCCACGCTGGAGAAGGCCACCGCCCGGCGGATGCTCGACACGGTCCTGGAGATCGACGGCCGCCCGCTGTCGCGCTGGGGCTGCGACGGTGTGGTGTGTGCCACACCGACCGGGTCCACCGCGCACGCGTTCTCCGCGGGCGGGCCGATCGTGTGGCCGGAAGTCGAGGCGCTGCTGGTGGTTCCGATCAGTGCGCACGCCCTGTTCGCCCGGCCCGTGGTGGTCTCGCCGGACTCGGTGGTCGCGTTCGAGATCGTCCCGGACACCCCCGCGGGCGTGCTCTGGTGCGATGGACGCCGTATGGTCGAATTGCCCGCCGGGGCGCGGATCGAGGTCACGCGCTCCGACACGCCGGTGCGCCTGGCGCGCCTGCAGCGGGCGCCGTTCACCGACCGGTTGGTGGCCAAGTTCGGCCTGCCGGTCGCCGGCTGGCGGGGGCGCGCCGAGCGCGACGACCTCTAGCCGCCGGAGCCGGACGGCCGCGACGCAGTCGGGAGCAGGAGAGGGTTCGGTGCTCGAAGAAGTCCGCATCCGCGGTCTCGGCGTCATCGACGACGCCGTGCTGGAGCTGTCGCCGGGGTTCACCGCCGTCACCGGCGAGACCGGGGCCGGCAAGACCATGGTGGTGACCGGACTGGGGCTGCTGTTCGGCGGCCGCGCCGACCCGCAGCGGGTGCGCCCGGGCGCCGACCGGGCGGTGGTCGAGGGCCGCCTCGCCGTCGCCGAGGACGGCAGGGTCGCCGAGCGCGTCGCCGAGGGCGGCGGCGAGCTGGACGAGGGCGTGCTCATCCTGAACAGGACCGTGTCCGCGGAGGGGCGCTCGCGCGCCACCATGGGCGGCCGGTCGGCGCCGGTGAGCCTGCTGGCCTACCTCGCCGACGACCTGGTGGCCGTGCACGGCCAGTCCGACCAGCAGCGGCTGCTGCGCACCGACCGCCAGCGCTCCTCGCTGGACCGCTACGCCGGGCCGGAGCTGGCCCGCGCCCTGGCCTCCTACACGGCGGCCTACCGGCGGCACCGGGAGGTCGCCGACGAGCTGGCCGAGATCACCGAGCGCGCGCGGGAGCGGGCCCAGGAGGCCGACCTGCTCCGCTTCGGCCTGGAGGAGATCAACGCGGCCGAGCCGCTGCCGGGCGAGGAGGCCGAGCTGCTGGCCGAGGAGACGCGGCTGGCCCACGCCGACTCGCTGCGCATCGCCGCCACCACCGCCAACCAGGCGCTCACCGGCGACCCGGCCGCCGAGGTGCAGGCCGACGTGGTGGGGCTGCTGGCCGCGGCACGCCAGGCGCTGGGGGCGGTGCGCGAGCACGACGCCGACCTGGCGTCGGTCGCCGACCGCCTGGACGAGGTCTCCTACACGCTCGGGGACGCCGCCACCGAGCTGGCCTCCTACGCCGAGTCGGTCGAGGCCGACCCGGCGCGGCTGGCGGCGGTGCAGGAGAGGCGGGCGCTGCTGGGGCAGCTGTGCCGCAAGTACGGGGAGACCGCCGACGACGTCCTGGCCTGGGCGCGCGACGCCGCCAAGCGCCTGGCCGACCTGGACGGCGACGACGACCGCCTGGAGGAGCTGCGCGCCGAGGAGGCCGAGCTCGCCGGGCAGATGGAGGAGCTGGCCACGGAGCTGACCGGGTTGCGCCGGGGCGCCGCCGAGCGGTTCGGCACGGCGGTCACCGAGGAGCTGACGGCGCTGGCGATGCCGCACGCCCGGGTGGAGGTGCGGGTCGAGCCGGGTGAGGAGTTCGGGCCGAACGGGCGCGACGAGGTCGAGCTGCTGATGGCCCCGCACCCGGGGTCGCCGGCGCTGCCGCTGAACAAGGGCGCCTCGGGCGGTGAGCTGTCCCGGGTGATGCTGGCCATCGAGGTGGTGTTCGCGGGGGCGGACCCGGTGCCCACGTTCGTCTTCGACGAGGTCGACGCGGGCGTGGGCGGCAAGGCCGCGGTGGAGATCGGCCGCCGCCTGGCCCGGTTGGCGCGGCGGGCGCAGGTGATCGTGGTGACGCACCTGCCGCAGGTGGCGGCGTTCGCCGACAACCACCTGGTGGTCCGCAAGTCGAGCGAGGGCACGGTCACCGAGAGCGGCGTGAGCCGCCTGGACACGGCGGCGCGGGCCCGGGAGCTGTCCCGGATGCTGGCGGGCATGGAGGACTCCGAACTGGGCCGCGCCCACGCCGAGGAGCTCCTGGAGATGGCCGAGAAGGCCCGCTCGGAGTCCTGACCCGGGGTCCCGCGCCGGTCGGGGCGGACCGACGCGGGTGGGGCCGGGCGCCCTGACCGGAGGCGCCCCGGGACTCCGCCGCCCGGAACGCGGGACCGGGCGGCGCCCCGCCCCGTCCCCGTACGTCCGGCGGCCCATATCGGCCACCGTGGTCGGATCCGGCCTTTCCGCACGCGGGAAGGGCCGGAGTCGCGGGGGTGCTCACGGGGTGAACACGCCGTGTACCGCACCGTTATAACGATCACCCGGTCCCCCGTGGCAGTATGCGAGCAATGAAGGTCCCGACGGCGCTCGGCGCCCGATTCCCGCGGTTCCGCCGCCCCAAGGACGGCGGCTCCTCCGGCGTGACCGCCCCGGTGCGCGCGGACCGCCGCACCAAGAACCTCACCAAGCGCCTGCGCCCCGGCGACATCGCCGTCATCGACCACACCGACCTGGACCGGGTCAGCGCCGAGGCACTGGTGGAGTGCGGCGTGTCGGCGGTGCTCAACGTCGCCAGCGGGATCAGCGGCCGCTACCCCAACCTGGGGCCGCAGATGATCGTCGAGGCCGGCATCCCGCTGGTCGACGAGGTCGACCCGGAGGTCTTCGCCCGGGTGCGCGAGGGCGAGGTGCTCCACCTGGAGGACGGGCGCCTGACCCGCGGAGACGAGACGGTCGCCCAGGGCGTCGTGCAGGACGCCGAGTCGGTGGCCGCCGCCATGGACGAGGCCCGCGCCGGGCTGTCCGTGCAGCTCGAGGCGTTCGCCGCGAACACCATGGAGTACCTCAAGCGCGAGCGCGAGCTGCTCTTCGACGGCGTCGGCGTGCCCCGCATCGCCACCCGCATCGAGGACCGGCACGTGCTCATCGTCGTGCGCGGTTACCACTACCGCGAGGACATCGCCGCCCTGCGCTCCTACATCCGCGAGTACCGGCCGGTGATGATCGGTGTGGACGGCGGCGCCGACGCGCTGATGGAGGCCGGGTACCGGCCGGACGTGATCGTCGGCGACTTCGACTCGGTCTCGGACCGGGTGCTGGGCTGCGGGGCCGAGCTGGTCGTGCACGCCTACCGGGACGGACGCGCCCCCGGGCTCAAGCGCCTGACCGACCTGGGGCACGAGGCGGTGGTCTTCCCCGCGACGGGGACCAGCGAGGACGTGGCGATGATGCTCGCCGACGACTGCGGGGCCCAGCTCATCGTGGCCGTCGGCACCCACGCCACCCTGGAGGAGTTCCTCGACAAGGGGCGCGCGGGCATGGCCAGCACCTTCCTGACCCGGCTGCGGGTGGGCGGCAAGCTCGTCGACGCCAAGGGGGTGAGCCGGCTCTACCGCAGCCGGATCTCCCCGTGGTCCCTGCTGGCGCTGGTGGCCGCCTCGCTGCTCACCATCCTTGTCGCGGCCTGGAGCTCCCCGGTGGGCCAGGTGTTCCTGGCCAACGCGGGGGCGCGCTGGGACGCCTTCCTCTACTGGCTGACGGGGCTGTTCTCGTGATCGACTTCCGGTACCACCTGGTGTCCATCGTCGCCGTCTTCCTCGCCCTGACCGTGGGGCTGGTGCTGGGCACCACCATGCTGCAGGACCCGCTGCTCAACACCCTCAAGTCCGAGACCTCCGACCTGCGTGAGCAGAGCGATACGCTGCGCACCGAGAAGGAGCGGGCCGAGGCGCTCAACGAGGGCGGCGACGAGATGGCCGCCGTCTTCGCCGAGGACGTGCTGGACCGGCGGCTGGACGGGACGGGCGTGGTCGTGGTGTCGGCGCCCGGCGCCGACGCGGAGGTGCGGACGGGGCTGGAGTCGCGTGTGGAGCAGGCCGGGGGCACCGTCGAGGGGCACCTGGCGCTGGCCGACAAGTACATCGACCCGGACCAGGCCACCTTCGTCGGGGAGCTGGCCGACCAGCTCGCGGAGGGCGCCGACGCGTCGGGCGGCGCGGGCGGCCCGTACGAGCGGGCGGCGGCGCGGCTGGCCGAGGCGGTCGGGGCCGTGCCCGAGGACGGCGACGGCGGCTCCGGGGACGGCGGAGAGGACGGCGACGGCGGCTCCGAGGAGGGGGAGGGCTCCGACGAGGGCGGTGGCGGCGGCATCGACGGGGAGGCGGTGCTGGCGGGCTTCGCCGAGGCGGGGCTGCTGACGGTCGAGGGCGAGCCCGTGGACGCGGCGGACGCGGTGCTGGTGGTCGCGCCCGCCACGCCGTTCCCGACCGGGGCCTCGCCCTCGCCCGAGGGCGAGGAGGCCGAACCGCACGGCAACGACGCGGTCCTGCCGCTGGTGGCGGCGGTCGGCGGGGACGCCCCGGCGCTGCTGGCCGGTGACGCCTCGGCGGCCGGGCCGGGCGGCCTGATCGCGCGGGTGCGCCGGGACGGGACGCCGGTCGCCACGGCGGACGCGGTCGGGCGCCCGTCCGGCGACGTGGCGGCGGTACTGGCCCTGGCCGAGGCCCTGGAGGACGACCCGGGCCACTACGGCACCGGGGAGGAGGCCGACGGGTTCCTGCCCGACCCTCCGCCCCCGGCCCGCGAGGCCGACGAGACGGGCGAGCGGACGGAGAAGACCGCCGACCGCCGCACGCCGCAGGCAGGGTAGAGGCGCCCGAATGGACAGGTGCGCGAACACCGGGACGCCGCCCGCCACGGCGGATGCCCCAGCGGCCGGGACCGTGGTGGCCCCGGCCTGCGGTGGCGGACCTGTACCTACGGAACAGGAGTGAAAGCGAGCCCCCATGCCCCTCTTCATTCGGAAGGACCCGGCCGGGACCGCGTGCCGCCGGGCGGACGCAGCGGCGGGCCCCGGGGCGTTCAGGCGACTCGCCTCCGCCGCCTTCGCCGCCGGTGTGTCCGCAGCGGCGGCCCGTGCCGCCTACGCGCTTCCCGGCCGCACGCCCACGCGTTCGCCCGGGGGCGACCTGTTCCGCCTGCCCGAGCACGTCCGCGACATGTGGACGCGCACCAACTTCCGAGGTGAGCCCGTCACCCTCGTCGAGGGCCCCGCCGTCGCCGTCGGCGCGTGCGCCGGGGTGCTGGCCGCCCCCGGGCTGGGCGGGCGCGAGCGCGCCGCCGCCGTGGCGGCCACGGCGGGCGCCGCCGCCTTCGGCTGCTACGACGACCTGTCCGGCGGCGGCGAGGCCCGCGGGTTCCGCGGCCACCTGGGCGCATTGGCCCGGGGGAAGGTCACCACCGGCGCGGTCAAGATCGCGGGGATCGGCGCGACCGGCCTGGCCGCCGCGGCGCTGCTCGGCCGCCGCCCCGCCGACACGCTGCTCGACGGCGCGCTCATCGCCGGGAGCGCGAACCTGGTCAACCTTCTCGACCTGCGGCCCGGGAGGGCGGGCAAGGCCGTGCTTGCGGCCGGTGCCGCCCACCTGGCGGGGCCCGCCGCCCCCGCGGCGGGGGCGCTGTGCGGGGCCACCGCGGCCCTGCTCCCCGACGACCTGGGGGAGCGGGCCATGCTCGGCGACGCCGGGGCCAACGCGCTCGGCGCCCTGCTGGGCACGGTGGCCGCCGCGGGCCTGCCTCGGAAGGGACGGCTCGCGCTGTTGGCCGGGACCGCCGCGCTGACCGCCGCGAGCGAGGTCGTCAGCTTCACGAAGGTCATTGACGCCACCCCGTCGCTGCGCCGCCTCGACCGCCTGGGACGCCGTCCGGCCCCGACCGACACGTCCACGGACACCGGGGACCCGACGTCCGACGGACCGGCCGGCGTGGAACGCGGGGCCTCCGCCGCCGGTTCCGGACCCCACCCCGGACCCGGCGCGGGCGCCGGTCCGGAGCGGCCGGAAGGGGTGGCCGAGGCAGTCCGTGACGTGCCCCTGATCGATGGGCCGGAGGGCGCTGCGGCCGAGAGCGGAGCCGGCGACGAAGCTGCGGACGCGACGGGGGCGAATGCCGGGCGTTCGGGGGCTGCCGGTGCCGGTGGTGGCGCTGTTGCTGCTGGTGCGGGTAGGGCCGTGGGCAGGGCAGGCCAGGGCGAGTCCGAAGACGCGGCCGATGGCGGTTCCTCCCAGGGCGGTTCCTCAGTGGACGCCGGAGCGATTGCCGGGCCGTCGGCGCACAGGGCGCGTTCGGGTAAGGGCGGCGACGTTCCCGCGGCCCGTTCCGAAGACGACGCCGTCAACGATGAGCCGCCCTCCGACACCTCTACACCGCAGGTCGCAACCCCTGCCGACGAGCGGGGGCGGTCGGCCGCGCGCGACGCCGCCGCGGACAAGGCCCCGGACTCCTCCGCCGACGGGGATTAGGCGGTGCGCCTGCGCCGCGCCGGGGCGGGCGTCGCCGGTGCCGCCGCACTGATCGCCGCGGTGACCGCGCTGGCCCGCCTCGCCGGGTTCGGGCGCACCGTGGTCTTCTCCCAGACCGTGGGCGACACCTGCGTGGGCACCGCGTACGTGACCGCCAACCAGCTGCCCACCGTCCTCTTCGAGATCGCTATCGGCGGCGCCCTGGCCGGGATGGTCGTGCCCGTGCTGGCGTCGGCCGCCGCCCGCGGCGACCGGCGGCACGTCGCCGAGACCGCTTCGGCCCTGGTGACCTGGGTCGTGGTGGCGGCGGTCCCGCTCAGCGCGCTGCTCGCGGCCGCCGCCGTCCCGGTGATGGCGGCCATGCTGGGCCCCCTGCCCGGGTGCGACCGGGACGCGGTGCTGACCCTGGCGGCGCACTTCCTGGCGGTGTTCGCCCCCCAGGTGCTGTTCTACGGACTGGCGGCGGTGCTCTACGGCGTGCTCCAGGCGCACCGCGCGTTCCTCGCCCCGGCCCTGGCCCCGCTGGTGTCCAGCCTGGTGGTGATGGCCGCCTACGTGGCGTTCGTGCCGTTGGCCGGGGACCGGGCCGCCGACGCGGAGCGGCTGCCGACGGCGGCCGGACTGGTGCTGTCGGGCGGCACCACGGTCGGGGTCGCGGCCATGTTCCTCACCGCCCTGCTCCCGGCCGCGCGGCTGCGGCTGGGCCTGCGCCCCCGCCTGCGGTTCCCGCCGGGTGTGGGGCGCAAGGTGCGGTCGCTGGCGGCCGCCGCCCTGGTGCCGCTGGTGGCGATGCAGCTCAGCCTCCTGCTGTCGGTCGCGCTGGCCAACTGGGGCGGCGGCGCCGGGCAGGCGGTGCTGTACAACTACGCCTGGGCCCTGTTCACCCTGCCCTACGGCGTGGTGGCGGTGCCCATCGCCACCAGCGCCTTCACCGCCCTCGCGGTGCGCCACGGCGAGCGCGACGCCGACGGGTTCGCCGCGGTGCTCTCGGTCGGGGTGCGCGCGGTGGTGGTGCTCACCGGCGGCCTGGCCACCGCGCTGGCGGCCGCCGCCGGTCCGGTCGCCGCGCTCTTCGCCCGCCAGGACCCGCTCGCGCTGCAGCGGGCGCTGCCCGCCTACGCGCTGGGCATCGTCGGCTTCGGCCTGGTGGCGCTGCTGAGCCGGGCGCTGTACGCCTCCGGGCACGGGCGCCGCGCCGCGCTGGCGCAGATCGCCGGGTGGGCGGTGGTGATGGCCGCGGGAGCGGGCCTGGTGGCCGTGCTGCCCGCGGACTGGACGGTGGCGGCGCTGGGGGCGGGCGCCGCCCTCGGGCTGACGCTGGCGGCGGTGCTGCTGGGGGCCGGGGTGCGCGCCGCCCACGGGCCCGGAGCGCTGGCGGGGGCCGGGCGGTCGCTGCTGGCGGCCGGGCTGGGCGCGGCCGCCGGGTTCGCCGCCGGGTGGTGGTCGGCAGGGCGGATGGGCGACTACGGTGCCGGTGCGGTGTCGGCGCTGGCGGCGGTGGCGGTGTCGGGCGGGATCGCGCTCGTGGTGTTCGGGGCGGTCGCCGGTGCGGTCGACGCGCGGTCGGTGCGCGCGGCGGCGGTGAGGGTGAAGGGACTGACGGCGAGGAAGGCGGAGCGGGATGCGGATCGCACTGGTCCTGGGCACCAGTAGCGGCGGGGTGGGCAACCACGTGCGGTCGGCGGCGCGGCTGCTGGCCGGGCGCGGGCACCGGGTGGCGGTGCTGGCCCCGTCCGAGGTGGGCGGCCTGTTCGCCTTCGACCGGGTCGGAGCCCGCTTCGCGCCGGTGGAGATCGGTGCGGGGCCCCGCCCGCTGCGTGACGCGGCGGCCGCCGCCCGCCTTTCCGGGCTGGTCTCCGGGGCGGACGTGGTGCACGCGCACGGGGTCCGGGCCGGGGCCATGTGCGCCGCGGCCGGGGCCGCCCCCTTGGCGGTGACGGTGCACAACGCGCCCCCGGAGGTGTCCGGCCCGCGCGCGCTGGCCTACCCGGCGCTGGAGCGGGTGGTGGCGCTGCGCGCCGACGCGGTCCTGGGCGTCTCCGGCGACCTGGTGGAGCGGATGCGCGCTCTGGGGGCGCGCCGCACCGCCCGCGCCGTAGTGGCCGCCCCTCCGCTGGCGCCGCCGGAGCGCCCCAGGAAGCGGGTCCGCGCCGAACTGGGTGTCGGCCCGGACCGCCCGCTGCTGCTGGTGGTCGCCCGTCTGGCCGCCCAGAAGGGCCTGGAGGTGCTGCTGGACGCGGTGCCGAAGGCGGTCGCGGGCGGGGCGCGCCCGCTCGTGGCGATCGCGGGGGAGGGGCCGCTCCGCCCGGAGCTGGAGCGCCGCATCCGCGAGGGAGGGGTGCCGGTCCGGCTGTTGGGCCATCGCACGGACGTGGCGGACCTGCTCGCCGCCGCCGACGCGTTCATCCTTCCCAGCCGCTGGGAGGGGCCGTCGCTGGTGGTCATGGAGGCGCTGCGGGCAGGCCTGCCGGTGGTGGCGACCCGGGTGGGCGGCATCGCCGATCTGTACGAGGACTGCGCGCTGCTGGTTCCGCCGGGCGACCCGGGGGCGCTGGCCGCGGCCGTGCGGCGGGTGCTCGACGAGCCGGGCCTGGCCGGACGCATGTCCGCCCGGGCCCACGAGGCCGCGGCGCGCCTGCCGACCGAGGAGGACACCGCCGACCAGCTCGAGGCGTTGTACGGCCGCCTGACGAGGTGACCCGGCCCGGGTCCCCGTTGATCTCGGGAGAAGCGACGCTACAACCGCGCTTGTAGCGTCGCTTCTCCCGAGATCAACGATGGAGGGGCTTGAACACCGGACCGGGCGACGTGTTTGACGCGACATTGGCGCATACGGTGTTCACGGGATCCGGAAGAGATGGCATCATTGGGGTCGGATCCGCGGAGGTGCGGGCCTTGTCTCGTATGCCCTCCCCTGGTCCGTCGTGAGGGGAGTATCCCTAGTCGACGGCGGTGTCGTCATCACGGTCCGCAAAGACGCGGGCCCGGTGCCGCCGGTCCCTGATGCGCAGCGGCCCTTCGGCCTGCCGCCGGGGACGGGAGAGACCTCCGGTTGGCAAGCGTGCCCGACTACCGGGCGCCTCGACCGGAGGAGAATCCATGGACGTTCCCACCTGGGTGTGGTTCGCCACCATCGGCGCGATGGTCGCCATCCTGGCCGTCGACCTGGCCATCGTCGACCACCCGTGGAGCAAGAAGAGCGGGCCCAAAGAGTTCGGCATGAAGCAGGCCGCCTGGTGGGCCGCCTTCTACATGGCCGTCGCGGTCATCTTCGGCTTCGGGATCTGGTACTTCGGCGGCGCGACCGCCGCGGGCGAGTACTTCGCCGGGTTCATCACCGAGAAGAGCCTGAGCGTCGACAACCTCTTCGTCTTCTACCTCATCATCGGCGCGTTCGCCGTCCCCAAGAAGTACCAGCACGAGGTGCTCCTGGTCGGCATCGTCATCGCGCTCATCATGCGCGGCATCTTCATCGCCGTGGGGGCCCAGGCCATCAACGCCTGGAGCGAGGTCTTCTACCTCTTCGGCGCCTTCCTCATCTACACCGCGGTCAAGATCGTCCGCGACCACATGAAGGGCGACGACGAGAACGAGGACTACTCCGACAGCTTCGCCGTGCGCATGGTGCGCAAGGTCTGGCCGGTGGCCGACGACTACCACGGCGCCAAGCTCACGGTCCGGCTGAAGGGCCGCCGCCACGTCACCCCGATGCTCATGGTGATCGTCGCGATCGGCGTCACCGACCTGGTCTTCGCCGTCGACTCCATCCCGGCGATCTTCGGCCTCACCCAGGACGCCTACATCGTCTTCACCGCCAACGCCTTCGCCCTGCTGGGCCTGCGCCAGCTCTACTTCCTGCTGGCCGGGCTGATGGACCGCCTCGTCTACATCAGCTGGGGCCTGTCCATCATCATGGCCTTCATCGGCGTGAAGATGATCCTGCACGCCCTGCACGAGAACGGGGTGCACGTCCCCGAGATCGGCATCGCCGCCTCGCTGACCGTCATCATCGGCGTGATGACCGTCACCATCGTCGCCAGCCTGCTCAAGTCCCGCGGCGTCCCGAAGGAGGCGGTCTCCGCGGGCGGGGACGCGGACGGGGGCGGCGACGAGGACGTCCCGGCCGACCGCATGAACTGAACGGGACGGCACGCCGCCGCGGCTGCCCCTCGAACGGTTGTTCGTCTATAGTTGGTGGCGCCCGCCGGCCCGGCGGGCGCCACGACGCGTTCCCCGGCCCGGAAGAATCCCCGCCCGCGACGCGTTGACCAGGAAGGCCACGGCCCTCGCGGGGCTCTCGCGCGAACGTCGCCCGGACGTCACCGACCGCCTCTAGGCTTGAGGGCCGGAGCCTTCGACGTCCCCGCGCGCCTCCGGCGCGCCCGTGCCGATACCGGCGGATGGAGCGACATGGCCGATCAGTTGGTGATCCGGGGTGCCCGCGAGCACAACCTCAAGGACGTCTCGCTCGACCTGCCCCGGGACGCGATGATCGTGTTCACCGGGCTGTCCGGGTCGGGCAAGTCCTCGCTGGCCTTCGACACCATCTTCGCCGAGGGGCAGCGGCGGTACGTGGAGTCGCTGTCGGCCTACGCACGCCAGTTCCTCGGCCAGATGGACAAGCCCGACGTCGACTTCATCGAGGGGCTGTCCCCCGCGGTCTCGATCGACCAGAAGTCCACCAGCCGCAACCCGCGGTCCACCGTCGGCACCATCACCGAGGTCTACGACTACCTGCGCCTGCTGTGGTCGCGCATCGGCGTCCCGCACTGCCCCGAGTGCGGCCGCGAGATCGCCCGCCAGACCCCGCAGCAGATCGTCGACCGCGTCCTGGAGCTGCCCGAGGGCACCCGCTTCCAGGTGCTGGCGCCCCTGGTGCGGGGCCGCAAGGGCGAGTACGCCGAGCTCTTCAAGGACCTGCAGGCCAAGGGGTACACCCGGGCCCTGGTCGACGGCGCGGCCGTGCGCCTGGACGAGGCGCCGGCCCTGAAGAAGACCGAGAAGCACGACATCTCCGTCGTCGTCGACCGCCTCACCGTCAAGGCCACGGCCCTCAAGCGCCTCACCGACTCGGTGGAGACCGCCCTCAAACTGGCCGGCGGGACCATCGTCCTCGACTTCGTCGACGCCGAGCAGGGCACGGCCGACCGCGAGAAGGTCTTCTCCGAGCACCTGTACTGCCCCTACGACGACCTGTCCTTCGAGGAGCTGGAGCCGCGCTCCTTCTCTTTCAACTCCCCCTACGGCGCCTGCCCCGAGTGCGCCGGGCTGGGCACCCGCATGGAGGTCGACCCCGAGCTGGTCGTGCCCGACCCGGAGAAGTCCCTCAACGAGGGGGCCCTCGCCCCCTGGGCGGGCGGCCACGCCGCCGAGTACTTCGGCCGCCTCATGCAGGCCGTGGCCGACGCCATGGGCTTCGACCTGGACACCCCCTGGGAGCGGCTGCCGCGCAGGGCCCGCAAGGCGCTGCTGGAGGGCCACGACACCCAGGTGCACGTGCGCTACCGCAACCGGTACGGCCGCACGCGCTCCTACTACACCTCCTACGAGGGCGTGATCCCCTGGATCAAGCGCCGCCACTCCGAGAGCGAGAGCGACTTCAGCCGCGAGCGGCTGGAGGGGTACATGCGCACCGTGCCCTGCCACGCCTGCGACGGCAAGCGCCTCAAGCCGGTGGTGCTCGCGGTCAAGCTCGGCGGCGCCTCCATCTCCGAGGTGGCCGCGCTGCCGCTGGACGAGGCCGCCGCGTTCCTGCGCGAGCTGGACCTGAGCGAGCGCGACCGGGCCATCGCCGCCCAGGTGCTCAAGGAGATCAGCGCCCGCCTGGGCTTCCTGCTCGACGTGGGCCTGGACTACCTGAGCCTGGAGCGCCCCGCCGGGTCGCTCTCCGGCGGGGAGGCCCAGCGCATCCGCCTGGCCACGCAGATCGGCTCGGGCCTGGTGGGGGTGCTCTACGTGCTGGACGAGCCCTCCATCGGGCTGCACCAGCGGGACAACTTCCGGCTGCTGGAGACGCTGCAGCGGCTCCGCGACATCGGCAACACCCTGATCGTCGTCGAGCACGACGAGGACACCATCCGCGCCGCCGACTGGGTGGTCGACATCGGCCCCGGCGCCGGTGAGCACGGCGGGTCCGTGGTGGTCTCGGGCACCGTCAAGGAGCTGCTGGACAGCCCCGACTCGGCCACCGGCGACTACCTGTCCAAGCGCCGCGAGATCGCGGTGCCGCAGGTGCGGCGCCCCCGGACCAAGGGCCGCGAGCTGGTGGTGCGCGGCGCCCGGGAGAACAACCTCAAGGGCATCGACGCCGCCTTCCCGCTGGGCGTGTTCACCGCCGTCACCGGCGTGTCCGGGTCGGGCAAGTCCACCCTGGTCAACGAGATCCTGTACAAGGTGCTGGCCAAGGAGCTGCAGGGCGCCCGCGCGGTGCCCGGCCGCCACGTGCGGGTCAACGGGCTCAACCAGGTGGACAAGGTCGTGCACGTCGACCAGAGCCCCATCGGGCGCACCCCGCGCTCCAACCCGGCCACCTACACCGGCGTGTGGGACCACATCCGCAAGCTGTTCGCCCAGACCACCGAGGCCAAGGTGCGCGGCTACCAGCCGGGTCGGTTCTCCTTCAACGTCAAGGGCGGCCGGTGCGAGGCCTGCTCCGGCGACGGCACGCTCAAGATCGAGATGCAGTTCCTGCCGGACGTGTACGTCCCCTGCGAGGTGTGCCACGGGGCGCGCTTCAACCGGGAGACCCTGGACGTGCACTACAAGGGCAAGAGCATCGCCGAGGTCCTCGACATGACCATCGAGGAGGCGCTGGACTTCTTCGAGCCCATCACCGCGATCCGGCGGCACATGCAGACCCTCAACGACGTCGGGCTGGGGTACGTGCGGCTGGGACAGCCCGCGACCACCCTGTCCGGCGGCGAGGCCCAGCGCGTCAAGCTCGCCACCGAGCTGCAGCGCCGCTCCACCGGCCGCACCGTCTACGTCCTGGACGAGCCCACCACCGGCCTGCACTTCGAGGACGTGCGCAAGCTGCTGGGGGTGCTCGACCGGCTCGCCGACGCGGGCAACACGGTCATCGTCATCGAGCACAACCTGGACGTGATCAAGACCGCCGACCACATCGTCGACATGGGCCCCGAGGGCGGCTCGGGCGGCGGCACCGTGGTGGCCGAGGGCACCCCCGAGGAGGTCGCGCAGGTCTCCGCCTCCTACACCGGCCGGTTCCTCGCCGAGATCATGTGAGGCGGCGCAGCGCCGATTCGGTGGAGAGGCGCGCCCCGCCGGACAGGCGCTCCGCCACGCCACCTGAGCCGTAGGCTGGGGGCGTGGAGAGCACAGAGAGGGAGTGGCCGCTGTTCGGGCGGCGGGCCGTCGCCCGTGTGGTGGACCTGGTCATCGCCACCGGCATCAACCTGGCGGTGACCGCCGGGCTGGACCCCGTCCTGCCCGGCGGGGCCGACGCCGTCGACCCCACGGTGGTCGGCGCCGTCGCCCTGTCGGTCGCGGCCTTCGCCGTCTACGCCGGGTACGAGGTGGTGATGACCGGCGTGTACGGCGCCACCCCCGGAAAGCTGCTGGCCAAGGTCCGCCTGGACCCGGGGCCGCCCGAGCCCAGGGCGGTGCTGATCCGCTCGGCCGTGCTCTTCGGGTACCTGCTGGTGTACTACATCCCGCTGCTGAACCTGTTGGCGCTCATGGCCTCCGTCTACGCGGTGTTCTCCGCGCTGATCGACCGGCCGGGGCACCGGGGCCTCCACGACAGGCTCGCCGGGACGAGCGTCGTGCCGCGGGTCGGTAAAGTCGGGGCATGAGCCATGCTCCGTCCTGGGCGCCCTCGCGCTCGCCCCTCGCGTCGTGGGGACCGCGCTTCCTCGCCCGCCTGATCGACATCCTGGTGGTCGTGGTGCCGGCCCTGCTCATCGGCGCGGTGCTCGCGCTGATGCTGACCGGGCTGCTCGCGCTGATCGGACGGGGCGGGCTGGAGACGAGCTTCGCCATCCTCAACTCGGTGGCCGCCTTCGTCCTCGGCACCGCCTACGAGGCGGTGTCGGTCACCCGGTGGCGGATGACCCTGGGCATGCGCGTCCTGGGGCTGCGGGTGGCCCCGCTGTCCGGCGCCGGGTACCCCGGGCCGCTCCCCGTCATGGCGTCCGTGGCGCGCGGCGCCCTGCTGTGGAGCCCGGTGATCTTCGGCTTCTCCGCGCCGGCCATGTGGACCCTGGCCGTCCTCGCCCTGGTCCTGTTCGGCCTGTGGCCGCTGTGGGACCGCCCCAACCGCCAGGGCCTCCACGACAAGGTCGCCGGGACGGTGGTGCTCAGCACCCGCTGAGCCCCGGTCCCAGAAGCGCCCCCTGTTCGCGGCACCCCGCCGCCGGTACTAGATTGGCGGAGGCAAGAAGGACTACGCCGTGTAGTAGGAGCGGTGTCGCGGAGAGGAGCCGTGCATGGGCGCGGGGGGAACGTGCTGCGGGATCACGCGGCGGCGGATGCTCGGGACCGCCGGAGCGGCCGGGGCGGCCGCCCTGGGGGCCGCCGGGTGCGGGGGCGGCGACGAGCCCGAGGCGCAGGACGCGCTCATCGGTGACGTCGTGGCCCAGACCGGCGACGTCCCCGAGGGCGGCGGGACCGTCATCGTGCGCGGCAAGCTGGTCCTCACCCAGCCCGGGAAGGGCGACTACCGCGCCTTCAGCGCCGAATGCACGCACGCGGGCTGCACCATCCAGGAAGTGGAGAAGGACATCCACTGCCTGTGCCACGGCAGCAGGTTCGACCTGGCCACGGGCGAGCCGGTGCAGGGCCCGGCCACCGAGCCGCTCAAGCGGTTCGACATCACGGTGGACGGCACCGACATCACCCTGGAAGGCGAGCAGGAGGCCTGACCGCCCCTCCCTTGTCGATCTCGGGAAAAACGACGCTATAACCGTGCTCGTAGCGTCGTTTTCCCCGAGATCATCGGGGCCGGGCTGGGCCTAGACGCCCCCGTCGTCCCCGCCGTCGTCGGAGCCGTCCGGGCGGCGGCCCCCGCCCAGCGGCCCGTCGGGGGCCTGGGCCGAGCGGCCGCGGCCGCGGATCGCCGCGGTGAAGGCGGCGGCCTTGCCGTCCTCGCCCTCCTCGGTGCGCAGCACGCGCTCGGCCGTGTCGCCGTCGGCCGCGATGAACTCGGTGCGGCGGCGCGGCAGCGCCTCGGGGAACCGCTCGGCGATGTAGGTGATCAGGTGCTCGCGCAGGTCGCAGCACAGGTCCCAGCGCGCGTCGGAGTCGGCGGTGGTGACCACCGCGCGCAGCTGCACGGTGCCTTCGAGCACGTCGGTGGCCTGCACGGACCAGCGGCGCCCGTCCCACAGCGGGTGCGCGGTGACGAAGGCGCCCACCTCGCGGCGGATCTCCTCGACCGGCACCTCCCAGTCCACCTGCAGCATGACCGTGCCGGTGATCTCGGTGCCGTGCTTGGTCCAGTTCTCGAAGGGCTTGCTGGTGAGGTCGGAGACCGGCACCACCAGCCGCCGCTCGTCCCAGATGCGCAGGGTGACGTGGGTGAGGCTGATCTCCTCGACCCGGCCCCACTCGCCGTCGAAGACGATGATGTCGTTGATCCGCAGCGCGTCGCCGAAGGTGAGCTGCAGCCCGGCGAACAGGTTGCCCAGGACGGACTGGGCGGCGACGCCGGCGATGATGCCGATCACGCCCGCGGAGGTGAGCAGCCCGGCACCGAGCAGGCGCACCGAGTCGAAGGTGAACAGCACCGCCGCGGTGGCGATCACCACGATGACGCCGGTCACCACCCGGCGGGTCAGGCGCACCTGGGTGCGCAGGCGGCGGGCGCGGCGGTCGGCGTCCTCGTTGCTGTCGGCGAGCTTGGCCAGCACCGCGTCGGTGACCGCGTAGGCCGCCGACGTCGCCAGCCAGGTCACGCCGATGATCATCGCGATGGCCAGGGCGTGGGTGATCGGCGCGTACAGCGAGCGGTCCTCCATCTCGGACACGCTCGGCAGCGAGAGGTTCACTCCGATGGCCGCCGCCGCGACGTAGGCCGAGTAGCGGCAGCGGTTCACCAGGTAGCCCGCCAGGGTCCAGACCTTGGAGAGCTGGTGGGTGAGCAGCCAGTGCACGACCGCAACGAGACCCGTCGCCACCAGCACCGATATCGCGATGCCCGTCCACTGCATGAGGTCCACGGCTCTGTCGCCCTTCCTTTCGGGGTCCTCGACCAACCTAGGACATCCGGATGCTGAATCGTGACGTTTGGGACCGTGTATACCGCAGAGCCGGACATGGCGGGTGTTACGGGCGATTGGTCGAACGTCCCCGGGGCCGACCACAATGGAGCCATGACGGTCCGACCCCATCTGCGCCCCAGCCCGGGTTCGATTCCGACCTCGCCCGGGGTATACCGCTTCCGTGACGAGCACGGGCGGGTCATCTACGTGGGCAAGGCGAAGAACCTGCGCGCGCGGCTCTCCAACTACTTCCAGGACTTCGCCGCGCTCCACCCCCGCACGCAGACCATGGTCTCCACCGCCGCCGACGTCGACTGGACGGTCGTCGGCACCGAGGTGGAGGCCCTCCAGCTGGAGTACTCCTGGATCAAGGAGTACGACCCCCGCTTCAACGTCAAGTACCGGGACGACAAGAGCTACCCCTACCTGGCCGTCACCATGGGTGAGGAGTACCCCCGGGTGCAGGTCATGCGGGGGGCCAAGCGCAAAGGGGTGCGCTACTTCGGGCCCTACGGCCACGCCTGGGCCATCCGGGAGACCGTCGACCTCCTGCTGCGCGTGTTCCCGGTTCGGACCTGCTCGGCAGGGGTGTTCCGGAGCGCCCGCAACAGCGGCCGCCCCTGCCTGCTGGGCTACATCGGCAAGTGCGCGGCCCCCTGCACCGGGCGGATCGGCACCGAGGACCACCGCGAGCTGGCCGAGGACTTCTGCTCCTTCATGGCCGGGGACACCGGGCGCTTCATCCGCGCGCTGGAGGGCTCCATGCGCGAGGCCGCTCTGGAGCAGGAGTACGAGCGCGCCGCGCGCATCCGCGACGACCTGGAGGCGCTGCGCACCGCCCTGGAGAAGCAGTCGGTGGTGCTCTCCGACTCCACCGACTGCGACGTCATCGCCTTCGCCGAGGACCCCCTGGAGGCCGCGGTCCAGGTCTTCTACGTGCGCGGGGGCCGCATCCGCGGGCGCCGCGGCTGGGTGGTGGACAAGGTCGAGGACGTGGGCACCGGGGGCCTCGTCGAGCGCTTCCTCGCCCAGGCCTACGGCGGCGGGGACGCGGGCGGGGCGGACGGCCCCTCGGGCGCGGGCGTGCCGCGCGAGGTCCTCGTCTCGGCCGAGCCCGCCGACCGCGACGCGGTCACGGCCTGGCTCGCGGAGCTGCGGGGGGCGCGCGTGGACCTGCGGGTACCCCAGAGGGGCGACAAGAAGACCCTGTTGGAGACCGTGGGCAAGAACGCCGAGCAGGCCCTGGCCCGGCACAAGACGCAGCGGGCCGGGGACCTGACCACGCGCAGCCGCGCCCTGCAGGAGGTCCAGGAGGCCCTGGACCTGGCCGAGGCGCCGCTGCGCATCGAGTGCTACGACATCTCCAACCTGATGGGTGAGCACGTGGTGGCCTCCATGGTGGTCTTCGAGGACGGCCTGGCGCGCAAGCGCGAGTACCGGCGCTTCTCCATCCGCGGCACCGCCAAGGGCGACCGGGAGCAGCACGACGTCGCCTCCATGTACGAGGTGATCCACCGCCGATTCAGCCGCTACCTGGAGGAGGGCCGCAAGAGCGGCGAGCTGGCCACCATGGGAGAGGAGGGACCCGGCGGGGGCGCGCCGCCCGAGGGGGAGGGGGCGGCCCCCGGCAAGTTCGCCTACCCGCCTAACCTTGTGGTGGTGGACGGGGGCCGCCCGCAGGCGGAGGCGGCCCGCCGGGCGCTGGACGACCTGGGCATCGACGACGTGGCGGTGTGCGGCCTGGCCAAGCGGCTGGAAGAGGTCTGGCTGCCCGGCGAGGAGGACCCGGTGATCCTGCCGCGCGCGGGGGAGGGCCTGTACCTGCTGCAGCGGGTGCGCGACGAGGCGCACCGGTTCGCCGTCTCCTACCACCGCAAGAAGCGCTCGGCGGCGCTGACCGGGAGCGCGCTGGACGACGTCCCGGGCCTGGGGCCGGCCCGCCGCAACGCGCTGCTCAAGCACTTCGGCTCGGTCAAGAGGCTCAAGGCGGCCGGCCCGGACGAGATCGCGCAGGTGCCGGGGGTGGGCCGGGCCACCGCCGAGGCCGTGCACGCCCACCTCACCGGTGGACAGGAACGCAACGATGGGGGATGACCTGATGGCGGAGGGACTCAGTGCGGAGCTGCCGCCGGAGATCGTGATCGTCACCGGCATGTCCGGGGCGGGGCGCAGCACCGCCGCCCGGGCCCTGGAGGACCTGGACTGGTTCGTGGTGGACAACCTGCCGCCCGGACTGCTGCCCACCATGATCGAGCTGGCCGGGCGCACCCGCGGCGCCGTGCCCCGGGTGGCGGCCGTGGTGGACGTCCGCTCCATGGCCTTCACCGAGGACCTGCTGTCCACGGTGGAGGCGCTGCGCTCGCGCGGTATCGCCGCCCGGGTGGTGTTCCTGGAGGCGAGCGACGAGGCGCTGGTGCGCCGGTTCGAGAGCGTGCGCCGCCCGCACCCGCTGCAGGGCGAGGGGCGGCTCACCGACGGCATCGCCCGGGAGCGGGAGACCCTGCGCGCCATCAGAGGCGAGGCCGACCTGGTGATCGACACCTCGCAGAGCAACGTGCACCAGCTCAAGGCCAAGGTGATCGGGTTCTTCGGCGAGGCCGAGGAGGCCAAGCCGCGCGCCAACGTGGTCTCGTTCGGTTTCAAGCACGGCCTGCCGGTCGACGCCGACCTGGTGCTGGACTGCCGCTTCCTGCCCAACCCGCACTGGGTTCCCGAGCTGCGCCCGCTCAACGGCCGCGACGGGCCGGTCCGCGAGTACGTGCTGGCGCAGGGCGGCGCCAAGGAGATGCTGGACGCCTACACCGAGGTGCTGCGCCTGCTGATCGAGGGCTACCGGCGCGAGGGCAAGCACTACATGACCCTCGCGGTGGGATGCACCGGCGGCAAGCACCGCAGCGTGGCCATGGCCGAGCGGTTCGGCGAGATCCTCGGCGAGGAGGGCGTGGAGGTCCACGTCGTGCACCGCGACGTCGGCCGCGAGTAGCCCGTGCGCGCGGGCGCGGGCGGCGGGGGCGCCGGATCGCGCGCCCCTGCGCGAACGCGGGGTGCGCTATATTCTCGTGTCGGCCCGATAACCAAGGGCCACGGGGCCGGGCAGGCCCTGTCAGGACGTGGAGCCTTCGGGGCGCCCGGGCGATGAAGCGTCAACCGCCGGCGGCGGACACGGTCCGTCGGCTGGAGTCTCCCGTCCTTAAGGCGGGAGAGGATGTCAACATTGGGCCGGTGACGAACATGGGAGCAGGCGCGCGGACCGGTCCGCCCGACGACGACGGGCCGCCGCCCCGGGTGGTGGCGCTGGGCGGCGGGCACGGGCTGTCGGCGTCCCTGCAGGCGCTGCGGCGGGTGACCACCGATCTGACCGCTGTGGTCACCGTCGCCGACGACGGCGGATCGAGCGGGCGGCTCCGCCGCGAACTGGGGGTGCTGCCCCCGGGCGACCTGCGGATGGCGCTGGCGGCGCTGTGCGGCGACGACGAGTGGGGCCACACCTGGAGCGAGGTGGTCCAGCACCGGTTCCGCAGCGAGGGGGAGCTGCACGGGCACGCCGTGGGCAACCTGCTGATCGTGGCGCTGTGGGAGCTGCTGGGCGACTCGGTGGCCGGGCTGGACTGGGTGGGCCAGCTGCTCGGGGCGCACGGCCGGGTGCTGCCGATGTCCTCGGTGCCGCTGGACATCGCCGCCGAAGTGGAGGGGGCCGACCCGGCCCGCCCCGGCGAGGTGGTGACCGTGCGCGGCCAGGTGGCCTGCGCCAGCACCGGCGGGCGGGTGCGCTCGATCTCCCTGCTGCCCGAGGCGCCCCCGGCCTCCCCGCAGGCGGTCAAGGCGGTGCACGAGGCCGACTGGGTCGTCTTCGGCCCGGGGTCGTGGTTCACCAGCGTGCTGCCGCACCTGCTGGTGCCGGACCTGGCGCGGGCGCTGGTCGACACCGAGGCGCGGCGGGTGGTGGCGCTCAACCTGTCCCCGCAGCGGGGCGAGACCGACGGGTTCCGGCCCGAGACCTACCTGAAGGTGCTCGAGGAGCACGCCCCCGAGCTGGGGGTGGACGTGGTGCTGGCCGACCGGTCGGTGGTGCAGGACGCCGGACCGCTGCGGGAGGCGGCGGCGCGGCTGGGCGGCGAGCTCGTCCTCGGCGACGTGGCGGTCGGCGACGGCACTCCCCGGCACGACCCGGACCGCCTGGCGGCCGTGTTCGACCGGGTGTTCCGGGGCGCGGACCAGTAGTCTGCCAGGGTAGACGAGTTCCAGGGGGAGGACCGCATCCATGGCGATGACCGGCGTGGTCAAGGACGAACTGAGCCGGCTGTCGGTGCTCAAACCGTGCTGCCGCAAGGCCGAGGTCTCCACGATCCTGCGCTTCACCGGGGGGCTGCACCTGGTTGGCGGGCGGATCGTGATCGAGGCCGAACTGGACACCGGGGCGGCCGCCCGCCGGTTGCGCAAGGACATCTCCGAGGTCTTCGGCCACGAGTCCGAGGTGGTGGTGCTGGCCCCCAGCGGGCTGCGCAAGGGCAACCGCTACGTGGTGCGGGTGATCAAGGACGGCGAGAGCCTGGCCCGGCAGACCGGCCTGATCGACAACAACGGCCGCCCGGTGCGCGGGCTGCCGCGGCACGTGGTGGCCGGGGGCGCGTGCGACGCCGAGTCGGCGTGGCGGGGGGCGTTCATCGCGCACGGGTCGCTGACCGAGCCGGGGCGGTCGATGTCGCTGGAGGTCACCTGCCCGGGGCCGGAGGCGGCGCTGGCCCTGGTGGGGGCGGCCCGGCGGCTCAAAGTGCACGCCAAGGCGCGCGAGGTGCGCGGTGTGGACCGGGTGGTGGTGCGCGACGGCGACTCCATCGGGGCGCTGCTCACCCTGCTGGGGGCCCACCAGAGCGTGCTGGCCTGGGAGGAGCGGCGCATGCGCCGCGAGGTGCGGGCCACCGCCAACCGGCTGGCCAACTTCGACGACGCCAACCTGCGGCGCAGCGCCCGCGCGGCGGTGGCCGCGGGCGCGCGGGTGGAGCGGGCGCTGGAGATCCTCGGCGAGGAGGCCCCCGACCACCTGGTGGCGGCCGGGCGGCTGCGGCTGGCGCACAAGCAGGCCTCGCTGGAGGAGCTGGGCCAGCTGTCCGCGCCCCCGCTGACCAAGGACGCCATCGCCGGGCGGATCCGGCGCCTGCTGGCCATGGCCGACAAGCGCGCGTGTGACCTTGGTATCCCCGGCACCGACGCCAACCTGACCCCCGACATGCTGGTCCCCTGAGCGTGTGAATCGGTGTGAAGGAATCAGAATTCTTCCCGGTCACCCCGGGTGCGGGTGTTCGCGTTTGTGAGGGGCGAGCGGCCTGCGAAAACTTCTGAAAATGGTCTAGGCCTCTGGTCCTGAGCGGTGCCACACTGGGCCCGGCGCCGCGGCGGGGCGATAGGCTCGAGCCGCGAAGACCCACCCCCCGGCGCACTATCCGCCCGCGCGAATTACGTGAGGAGACTGGTTACCGTGACCATCCGTGTAGGCGTGAACGGTTTCGGTCGGATCGGCCGCAACTTCTGGCGCGCCGCCCAGGCCGCCGGCAGCGAGGTCGAGATCGTCGCGGTGAACGACCTCACCGACAACGCCACCCTGGCGCACCTGCTCAAGTACGACTCGGTGCTGGGCACCCTGGACGGCGACGTCGAGGTCGCCGAGGACTCCATCCGGGTCGGCAACACGACGATCAAGACGCTGGAGCAGCGCGACCCGGCCCAGCTGCCCTGGGGCGACCTCGGCGTCGACGTCGTCATCGAGTCCACCGGCCGCTTCACCAACGCCGAGGACGCCAAGAAGCACATCCAGGCAGGTGCGAAGAAGGTCATCGTCTCCGCCCCGGCCAAGGGCGAGGACATGACCGTGGTCATGGGCGTCAACGACGACCAGTACGACCCGGCGAAGCACCACGTCATCTCCAACGCCTCGTGCACCACCAACTGCGTGGCGCCGATGGCCAAGGTCCTGCTCGACTCCTTCGGGATCGAGAAGGGCCTGATGACGACGGTCCACGCCTACACCAACGACCAGGTCCTCCTGGACTTCCCGCACAAGGACCTGCGCCGGGCCCGCGCCGCGGGCACCAACATCATCCCGACCAGCACCGGCGCCGCCAAGGCCACCGCCCTGGTGCTGCCCGAGCTCAAGGGCAAGCTGGACGGCATGGCCATGCGCGTCCCGGTGCCGGACGGCTCCGTCACCGACCTGGTCGTCGAGCTGGAGCGGGACGTCACCGCCGAGGAGGTCAACGCCGCGTTCAAGGCCGCCGCCGACGGCCCGCTGAAGAACGTGCTGCGCTACACCGCCGACCCGATCGTCTCCTCCGACATCGTCGGCACCTCGCCCTCCTGCACCTTCGACTCCGCGCTCACCATGGCCTTCGGCAACACGGTCAAGATCGTGGGCTGGTACGACAACGAGTGGGGCTACTCCAACCGCCTCGTCGACGCCGCCAAGCTGGTCGGCACCGGCCTTTAAGGGCTCATCCGGGCGGCGCGCTCCCCACGGGGCGCGCCGCCCGCCCTGTTCCACCCACCCATGAATCCGACAACGGAGAAGAGCATGCGGACGATCGACGACCTCGACGTCGCGGGCAAGCGGGTGTTCGTCCGGTCCGACCTGAACGTCCCCCTCGACGGCGGGCGCATCACCGACGACGGCCGGATCCGCGCCGCCCTGCCCACCATCGAGAAGCTGCGCGGCCGCGGCGCCCGGGTGGTCGTCGCCGCCCACCTGGGCCGCCCCAAGGGCGCCCCGGACCCCGAATTCACGCTGCGCCCCGTCGCCGAGCGCCTCGGCGAGCTGCTGGGCGCCCCGGTCGCCTTCGCCGAGGACACCGCGGGCGACTCGGCCCGCGCCACCGTCGCAGGCCTGGCCGACGGCGGCGTTGCGCTGCTGGAGAACCTGCGCTTCGAGCCCGGCGAGACCAGCAAGGACGACGGCGAGCGCGGCGAGTTCGCCGACCGCCTGGCCGCACTGGCCGACCTGTACGTGGGCGACGGCTTCGGCGCCGTGCACCGCAAGCACGCCAGCGTCTACGACCTGCCGCAGCGGCTGCCGCACGCGGTCGGCGGGCTGGTGCTGGCCGAGGTGCAGGTGCTGCGGCGGCTCACCGAGGACCCGCAGCGCCCCTACACCGTCGTGCTCGGCGGCGCCAAGGTCTCCGACAAGCTCGGCGTCATCGCCAACCTGCTGGGCACCGCCGACCGCCTGGTCATCGGCGGCGGCATGGCCTACACCTTCCTCAAGGCCAAGGGGTACGAGGTCGGGTCCAGCCTGCTGGAGGCCGACCAGGTCGACACCGTCGCCGGGTACCTGCGCGAGGCGGAGGAGCGCGGCGTGGAGATCGTCCTCCCGGTCGACGTGGTCGCCGCCGGGTCCTTCTCGGCCGACGCCCCGCACGGCCCCGTTCCGGTCGAGGCCATCCCCGCCGACCGGATGGGCCTGGACATCGGGCCGCGCAGCGCGGACCTGTTCGGGGAGAAGGTCCGCGACAGCCGCACCGTCTTCTGGAACGGGCCCATGGGCGTGTTCGAGATGGAACCCTACTCCCACGGCACCCGCGCGCTGGCGCGGGCGCTCACCGACGCGTCCGCCCTCACCGTCGTCGGCGGCGGCGACTCGGCCGCGGCCGTGCGCGCCCTCGGATTCGACGAGGCGGGCTTCGGCCACATCTCCACCGGCGGCGGCGCCAGCCTGGAGTACCTGGAGGGCAAGGACCTTCCGGGCATCGAGGCCCTTCAGGACTGAGAGGAACCACCCACATGGCACAGCCCGAGCGCAAGCCGCTCCTCGCCGGCAACTGGAAGATGAACAACAACCACCTCGAGGCGATCGCGCTGGTGCAGAAGCTGGCCTTCGCCCTCGACGCCGCGGACTACGACCGCGCCGAGGTGGTCGTCCTCCCGCCCTTCACCGACCTGCGCAGCGTGCAGACCCTCGTGGACGGCGACAAGCTCAGCATCGGCTACGGCGCCCAGGACCTGTCCCGGCACGAGAAGGGGGCCTACACCGGCGAGGTGTCCGGTTCCATGCTCGCCAAGCTGGGCTGCTCCTACGTGCTGGCCGGGCACTCCGAGCGCCGTGAGTACCACGCCGAGGACGACGCCCTGGTCAACGCCAAGGTGAAGGCGGCGTTCGCGCACGGCATCACCCCGATCCTGTGCGTGGGCGAGGGGCTGGAGGTCCGCAAGGCCGCGAACCACGTCGCGCACACCGCCGACCAGGTGCGCAAGGCCGTCGACGGGCTCACCGCCGAGCAGGTCGAGCGCCTGGTCGTGGCCTACGAGCCGGTGTGGGCCATCGGCACCGGCGAGGTCGCCACCCCCGACGACGCCCAGGAGGTGTGCGGGGCCGCGGTCCGCTCCACCCTCGCCGAGCTGTACGACGAGGCCACCGCCGCCAAGACGCGGGTGCTCTACGGCGGGTCGGTCAAGCCCGACAACATCGCCGGGATCATGGACATGGCCGACATCGACGGCGCCCTGGTGGGCGGCGCGAGCCTGAAGGCCGACGACTTCGCCAAGCTCGTGCGGCTGGGCAAGTGACCCCGCGGGCGTCGCCGGGTGCCCACACCCCGTGACGCCCGGAGTGCGGGGCGCGCTACACTTCCCCGGAGGCTCCGCCTCCTGGCGTACGCGCGCCCCGCGTTCGCGTTAGAATTCCAGATACTGTCCCCGGTCCCTCCTCCGCCGGGCCGCCGGTCACCCCGGCGTCCCAGCCGAGCGGCGAGCGTGCGGGTCTCGGGACCCAAGGTCGTCAATTCCCCACGTCGGGGTCGAGATACGGGTGAGCGTGTGATCCTCGGTCTGTCCATCCTCGTGATGCTCTGCAGCGTGCTGCTGGTCCTCATGGTGCTCCTGCACAAGGGCAAGGGCGGCGGTCTGTCCGACCTCTTCGGGGGCGGCGTCACCTCCTCCCTCGGCGGCTCGTCGGTGGTGGAGCGCAATCTGGACCGGATCACCGTCGTGACGGCCCTGGTCTGGATCATCGCGATCGTCGCCCTCGGCCTGCTCATCAACCGGGGCGCCTGAACACTTGCGCCGCGCCCGCCCCCGGGCGCGCGACCGTCTCAACTCCGCCCCGCCTTCGGCGGGGCGTGTCCGCCGAAGGAGAGTTCCGTGGGTAGTGGCAGCGCCATCCGTGGCAGCCGCGTGGGCGCCGGCCCGATGGGCGAGGCCGAGCGCGGCGAGTCCGCGCCGCGCATCCGGGTCCCGTTCTACTGCGCCAACAAGCACGAGGTCGTGCCGAGCTTCTCGAACGAGGCCGCCGTCCCCGAGGAGTGGGACTGCCCCCGCTGCGGGTTCCCCGCAGGGAAGGACCCGGAGAACCCGCCGTCGCCGCCGCGGACCGAGCCCTACAAGACGCACCTGGCCTACGTGAAGGAGCGCCGCAGCGAGGAGGACGGCAAGGCGATCCTGGACGAGGCCCTGGCCAAGCTCCGCGCGGAGCGCGCCGAGATCCGCGCCGAGATGGAGGCCAACGCCAAGGCGAAGGCGAAGGCCAAGGCCGGGCGCTGAGGCCGGGCCCGCGCGCAGGGCGCGCGGGAGCCTGATGACGACACGAGGACGGGGATCCCACGCGGGGTCCCCGTCCTTCGTCGTTCCTTCCCGCCCCGGGGCGGCCCTCCTGCCCAGGCTCAGCCTGTCGGAGTCCTTCCGCCCAGGCGCCGGGTCAGCTCGGCGGCCGCGTCGCGGGCGCGCGAGGCCAGGGCGGTGGGGGTGACGGGCCGCTCGGAGGGCACGGTGAGGCTGATCGAGGCGGCCGGGGCGGCGTTGTGGTCGAAGGCGGCGGCCGCCACCGAGGAGAAGCCGTCGGTGACCTGGCCCTCCTCGAGCGAGTAGCCCTGGCGCCGCTCGGCGGCCAGGACCTCGCGCAGCTCGCCGGGGGCGGCGGGGCCGCGGCCGGTGCGGTCGACGAAGGACGCGGCGCCCGGGTAGAGGGCCCGCACCTGCGCGCGCGGCAGGTGCGCCAGCAGGGCGCGTCCGGAGGCGGTCAGGTGGGCGGGCAGGCGGACGCCCACGCCGGTGATGAGGGTGGGGGCGTGCGGGGGCTGCTCCTTGAGCAGGTAGAGGGTGTCGCGGCCGTGCAGGATGCCCAGGTGGGCGGTGGCGCCGGTCTCCTCGCACAGGCGGGAGAGCAGGGGGCGGGCGAGCCGCTCCAAGGGGTCGTGGCGCAGGTACGCCGAACCGATCTCGAAGGCGGCCACGCCCAGGCCCCACCGCTGCTCCTCGGGCAGGTGGACGACGAAGCCCTCTTCGGCGAGGGCTTCGAGGAGCTGGTAGGCGCTCGACCGCGGCAGCCCCAGCTCGGAGGCGAGGGCCGAGGCCGACACCGGCCCGGAGCGCCCGGCCAGGTGCCGCAGCATCCGCAGGGCCCGGGTGGCGGCCGGTACATGCGACATGCACCGCATTGTCGCATGTCAGCCTGGGGTCGCGGCCCGTCGCCTCCACCGGCGCCCGGTCCCCGGCCGCAGGCGGCCCGCCGGGCGGCGCGATCGCGGGAGGCGCGCCGGCCTCTTCGGGGCGGCGCCGTCAGTGCGCGGTGCGGCCATGGTTCACCTGACCAGGAAGACGTCGGCGCGTTCGGTGCGGACGCTGAGGCGGCCGCAGGCGCAGCGGGTGTAGGCGACGGTCCCGAAGGACACGCGGTGGCGCGAGACCACCTGCTCGTCGGTGCCGTCGGGGCGCCCGCAGCCGGGGCAGCGGGCCAGGTCGGGATCGGTCCGGGGCGCGGTTTCGATGTCCATGGGTCCAGTGTGGGCGCCGGGCATACTTCAGGTCCATCTCAACTTTGTGAAGGAAAACGTGTAGCATCGTCTACATGATCGATGTCCGCAGGCTGCGCGTCCTGAGAGCCGTCGCCGACCACGGCACGGTCACCGCCGCCGCCGACGCCATGCACCTCACCCCGTCCGCCGTGTCCCAGCAGGTCCGTGCCCTCGGCCGGGACCTGGGCGTGGAACTGCTCGTCCCGCAGGGGCGCGGGATCCGGCTCACCTCCGAAGGGCAGGTGCTGCTGGAGCACGCCGACGCCATGGAGGAGCGCTGGGAGCGGGCGCTGACCGATCTGGCCGCGCACGCCGAGGGGCGGACCGGTGTGCTGCGCATCGTCGCCTACCCGACGGCGGTGTCCGCGCTGGCGGCCCCGGTGGCCGCCCGGCTGCGGGCGCGGGCGCCCCGGCTCTCGGTCGAGATCGGCGAGGTCGACGGGACACCGGCCTACGAGGCGCTGCTGGCAGGGCGTGCCGACATCGCCGTGGCGGTCCCGCCGCCGGACGGTCCACCGGCCGACGACCGCCGCTTCGACCAGCGCCCGCTGCTGCGCGAGCCCCTGGACCTGTTCGTCCCGGCCGGCCACCCGCTCCAGGGGCGTGCACAGGTGCGCCTGGACGAGGCGGCGGGGGAGGAGTGGATCGCCTCCAAGGACGAGTGCCACCAGGCGTGGATCGTGCAGTCGGCCTGCTCGGCGGCGGGGTTCACGCCGCACTATGCGCACCGGGTGTCGGACTGGACGGGGGTTCTGGCGCTGGTCGGCTCGGGGCTGGGGGTGACGCTGGGGCCGCGGATGCTCTCCCTGCCCGAGGACGGCGGGGTGGTCCGGGTCCGCCTGGAGGGCGCGTCGGCCCCCTACCGGAGCGTCTTCACTGTCGTGCGCCGGGGAGCAGCGGAACGCCCGGCCGTCTCCCAGGGCCGCCGACTCCTGGAAGAGGTGGCCGCCGACCTCGGCGTCTGACCAGGAGGGGTTCCCCGGGCCTGCTTGCCGGGTGGAGGGCTGCTCGCGGTGCGGGTGGGCGGGCGGCTGGGCTGGTTCCCCGCTGACGGACCCCGGCCGGGCGGCGGGTTTCCGGGGTGCCGGGTGGATGGCGGCGACGACGGGACCAGCGGGTACCCCGCTCCGGGCCCTGGCCGGGCGGCGGGTTTCCGGGGTGTGAGGTAGATGGCGGCGACGAGGCAGGTCGGCGCCCCTACCTGGTGGGTTGTCGGCTGCCGGGTG
>NZ_JAQFWP010000073.1 GCF_027706745.1 Nocardiopsis suaedae
CTGGACCGGCTCTAGGAGAGCGTTCCCGTGGAGATCATGGTCGTGCCGTCGTGGGAGGTGGCCTCCCACCGGGCGTCGAGGGTGTCCTCGGCGCCGCCCTCGCTCAGGGTCAGCGTCGAGGTGTCCACGCAGCGGTCCTCCGGGTCGTAGGTCTCCACGTAGTCGAAGACCAGGCGGGACCCGTCCCGCTCCTGGAGCGTGAGGCTCCCGCGGCAGTTCAGGGTGAACCACTCCGAGCTGCCGCGCTCGGCGCCCGTCTCCAGCCGCACCCGGGCGTCCCAGTCGGTGACGTGCTCACCGGCCTCGTTCTCCTGGATCATCTTGCCCTCCCAGGTGCCCGCGAAGGTGTCGGGCACGCTGGAGCCCGACCCGGGGTCCCGCTCGGCTTCCGGGCCGAGCACGAGGGCCGCGGCGGTGCCCCCGGCGACGACGACGGCCGCGCCCGCGACGGCGGCGGCGACCGCCCAGCCCTTGCGGCGCCGGGCCGTGTGGCGGGTGGAGCGCGGCGGCGGGTACAGCGACATCCTCCGCACCGGCGAGGGGGAGCCCCCCTCCTCTTCGGCCGGGCGGGTCGATGAGCCGCTCACCGGGCGCCCCAGGGGCGCGCGGCGGTGTGCGGCCTTCGGTGCATCGCTCTCATCTCTTCCTCCCACGCGAACCGGTGCGGGCCCGGATCGCCCGTCCAGCGTCCGAGGATAGGCGACCCGGCGGGCGCCCGCTCCGGGCCCCGGGCGCTCAGGCGCCGCGCCCCAGGAAGCACCCGGCCAGGTGGTCGTCGACCACCCCCGTGGCCTGCATCGCCGCGTAGGCGGTGGTGGGTCCGACGAACCGGAACCCCGCCGCCTTCAGGCGCTTGGCCAGCGCCGTGCTCTCGGGGGTGGAGGCGGGCACGTCGGCGTCCCCGGCGGGGGCGGGCCGCCCCGGGGCCGGGGCGTGCTCCCAGACGGCCGCGGCCAGCCCGCCCGGCAGCTCCAGGGCGGCCCGGGCGTTGCCGATGACCGCCTCGATCTTGGCGCGGCTGCGGATGATGCGGGCGTCGGCGAGCATCCGCTCCACGTCGTCCCCGCCGAAGGCCGCCACCTCCTCGAGGGCGAACCCGGCGAAGTGCTCGCGCAGCGCGGCGCGCTTGCGCAGCACGGTCAGCCAGGACAGCCCGGCCTGGAAGGCCTCCAGGCTGACGCGCTCGAACATGCCCTGGTCGGTGCGGACCGGCCGCCCCCACTCGGTGTCGTGGTACTCGGCCAGGTCGGGGGTGCCCAGCGCCCAGGTGCAGCGGGGGCGTCCGTCGGGCACCGGCGGCGCGGAGGCCTGCGGGGCGGTGTCGTTCGAGGTCATCGGGGTCCTCCCGGCCGGGGTCGCTGTCGGGGTGCCGGGAGGGGCCGGTTCAGCCCTGGGCGGCGCGGCCGGCGGCCGCGTCCTCCCGTGGGCCCACCTCCCCCTGCGGGGCCGCCTCCGGCCCGGGGGCTGCGGCCGCGGAGGGGCCGGGGGCCGGGGCGGCCGGACGGGGCTCGGCGGGCCCGGCCTCGGGGGGCCGGATCGCGGTGGGCCCACCCGCCGGGGGACGCGGGTAGAGCACCCGCGGACCGGCCGGGGCCCCGCCCTCGGCCAGGCGGCGCTCCAGGTCGGCGATGCGCTCGTCGCGCTCGGCCAGCGCCGCGGAGAGCCTGCGCAGCACCTCGTCGACACCGCGGACATGGTAGCCCCAGAACGCCAGCGGCAGCGCGATCCGGCCCACGTCGGCCGGGGTCACCGGGCGGTCCTCGGGCAGGTCCAGGGGCGGGTGGTCGGCCTCGAAGCGCGCCAGTTGGCCGCCCTTCCCCATGACCGCGTAGGCGACGCCGGCGAGAACGGCGACCGCCGACAGCGAGATGAGGATGAGGATCGTTGGATTCACGGTTCCGATCGTGCCACATCGGCGCGGACCGCGGACGGGCCCCGGCGTGGCAGACTCGGCGGTATGGCGATGAGCGGCGGGGACGGGGACGCGCACGGGCCGGCACGGGTGCTGGAGCCCGGGGCGGCGGCGCCGGAGGGCGCGGTGGACGCCGGGCACCGCCCCCCGCCCGCGCGGGTGCGCGCCCTGGCCGCCGACGGCGCCCCGGTGCTGGTGCGGTGCGAGGCCGACGACCCGGCCGCGAGCGCGGCCCTGGTCGCCCTCTACGCGTGGCTGGGGGCGCGGCTGTTCACCAGCGCCCACCCCCGCGCCGCCCGCCAGGCGCTCGACATGGCGCGGACGGTGCGCGGCGGCCGCGCCCCGGCGGCGGTCCGCCGGGGCCTGGCCTGAGCCGCGCTACCGCTCGTCGCGGATCGCCTCGGCCTCCCCGCTCACGGCGCGCGCCTCGGTGTCGCGGCGCGCCTCGCTCTCCCGTCGGGCCGCCATGTCGGCGTGCGCCTTGGCGATGACGTCGACGACCTCGCCCGGGTCGTCGGTCAGGTACATCAGGTCCGGGTCGTCCGGGGAGATGACCCCCTCGGAGCGGAGGCGGTCGCGGATCCAGTCCACCAGGCCGCCCCAGAAGTCGGTGCCCACCAGCACCACCGGGAAGCGGGTGACCTTGCCCGTCTGCACCAGGGTGATCGACTCGAACAGCTCGTCCAGGGTGCCGAAGCCCCCGGGCAGCACCACGAACGCCTGCGAGTACTTCACGAACATCGTCTTGCGGACGAAGAAGTACCGGAAGGTGACGCCCATGTCGACGTAGTCGTTGAGGGACTGCTCGAACGGCAGCTCGATGCCCAGGCCGATGGAGGGCCCACCGGCCTCCTGCGCCCCCTTGTTGGCGGCCTCCATCAGGCCCGGCCCGCCGCCGGTGATGACCGTGTACCCGGCGCGCGCCAGGTCCCCGCCGATGGTCTCGCCCAGCCGGTAGTGGTCGGACCCGGGCCGGATGCGGGCGGAGCCGAACACGCTCACCGCGGGGCCGACCTCGGAGAGCAGCCCGAAGCCCTCGACGAACTCCGACTGGATCCGCAGCACCCGCCACGGATCGGTGTGCACCCAGTCGACCGGCCCCCTGCGGTCCAGGAGCCGCTGGTCGGTGGTGGTCTCCGGGATGGCGCGGCCGCGGTAGGTCAAGGGGCCCGCCCGGCGGATCTTGTCAGCATCGGTCATGGAGACAAACTATCTCCGGCGGCAAGGCGCGCGCCCGCGCCGCCGCCCCCGGCCGCGAACCGTTCGCTCAGGCGCCGCCGCCGGTCAGCCATTCGGTCATCCGCCGCTCGGCCTCGTCCACGAGCGCCAGGTCGGCCCACTCGTCGCGGGTGTGCGCCAGGGTGGGCTCGCCGGGCCCGTAGTTGACCGCCGGGACCCCCAGCTCGGCCATCCGCGCCACGTCGGTCCAGCCCAGCTTGGCGCGGGCCCGCCCGCCGCCGACCGCCGCCACGAACTCGGCGGCCGCCGGGTCGTCCAGGCCGGGCCGGGCGGGCGGCGCGGCGTCGGTGACGCGCACGTCGTACCCGTCGAAGACCTCCCGCAGGTGGGCCTCGGCGTCCTTGACCGACAGGTCGGGGGCGAACCGGTAGTTGACGGTGACGGTGCACTCGTCGGGGATGACGTTGCCCGCCACGCCACCGGAGGCGAAGACCGCGTTCAGGCCCTCGTGGTAGCGCAGGCCGTCCACCTCCGGCTCGCGCGGGGTGTAGGCGCGCAGGACGTCCAGGATGCGCCCGGCCTCGTGGATCGCGTTGTGCCCCATCCACGAGCGGGCGCTGTGGGCGCGCTCGCCGCGGGCGATCACCTCCACCCGCATGGTGCCCTGGCAGCCGCCCTCGATGGCGCCGCCGGTGGGCTCCATGAGCACCGCGAAGTCCCCGGCCAGCCACTCCGGGTGGTCGCGGGCCAGCCGCCGCAGCCCGTTGCGCTCGGCGTCGACCTCCTCGCAGTCGTAGAACACGAAGGTGAGGTCGTGCACGGGCTCGGTGAGCGCGGCCGCCAGGCGCAGCTGCACCGCCACCCCGCTCTTCATGTCGGAGGCGCCGCAGCCGTAGAGCCGGTCCCCCTCGCGCCGCGACGGCACATTGCCCACGATCGGCACGGTGTCGATGTGCCCGGCGAGCACGACCCGCTTGGCGCGGCCCAGCTCGGTGCGGGCCACCACGGCGTCGCCGTCGCGTTCCACCCGCAGGTGCGGCAGGCCCGAGAGCGCCTGCTCGATCATGTCGGCCAGCGCGCGCTCGCCGCCGCTGACCGACTCGGTGTCGACGAGGCGGGCGGTGAGGGTGCGGACGTCGTCTGCGAGGTTGAGCATCGCCGGAACCTTCGGGGTCGGGTGCGGGGCGGGGGCACTCGGGCGCGCGCGGGCCGCCCCGCGGTGCGGGGCGGCCCGGTCCGCCGGGAGGCGTCAGGCGTTGACGCCGTGCTCCCGGAGCATGTCGTTCAGGGCCAGCTTGTCGTGCTCCTGCCCCTCCTCCAGGCGCTTGAGCACCAGCAGCACCGGCATGCCGAAGTCGCCGCCGGGGAAGCTCTTGACCCGGTTGGCGGTGACGCACACCGACCAGGCGGGGGCCTCGCCGCGGGGCAGCTCCTCGCCGGTCTCGGCGTCGTAGACGCGGGTGGAGGAGGTCAGGATGGTGCCCGCGCCGAGCTTGGCGCCGCGGCGCACCCGGGCGCCCTCGACGACCATGCTGCGCGAGCCGAGGAACGCGTCGTCCTCGATGACGACCGGGGAGGCCTGCGGGGGCTCGAGCACGCCGCCCACGCCGACGCCGCCGGACAGGTGGACGTTCTCGCCGACCTGGGCGCAGGAGCCCACGGTCGCCCAGGTGTCGACCATGGTGCCCGAGCCCACCCAGGCGCCGAAGTTGGTGAAGGAGGGCATCAGCACGACGCCGGGGGCCAGGTGGGCGCCCCAGCGGGCGATGGCGCCCGGGACGACGCGCACGCCCTCGAAGCGCTTCTTCAGCGGGATGCGGTCGTGGTGGTAGAAGTCACCGACCTGCGACTCCTCCATACCCAGCACACGGAAGCTCAGCAGGATCGAGCGCTTGGCCCGCTCGTCGACGACCACCTGGTCCGAGTCGGGGTCGACGAAGGCCACGCGCGCCTTGCCGGCGTCGAGTTCGTCGACCGCACCGATGATGGTGTCGCGGGCGGCGGTGTCGTCAGGGGTCAGCTCGGAGCGGCGCTCCCAGAGCTCGTCGATCTCCTTGGGGAGCGGACTGGTGAACGAGGTGGTCATGGGAGGTGAGCCTACTGGTTCGCGGGCGCGCCGACGAACCGGCCCGCGCCGCGGCTGGCCGCCCCGGCGCGGGGACGGTACGCTCCGGCGCGGCGCCGCCTGCACGGCGGTTCCCCTGGAGACGCTCTACCATTCGGGTAGCGAACACCCCGGTTCAACGGCGTGAGACCCGTACTTCCCCCGCATCACGTCCGGGGGCCGGTCCCTGTCCGTCGGGGCGCCCGGCCGCGCAGCGTGCGGCCCGCCCCATGACTCCAACGGCCTGCCTGTGCACGAGAAGACCCGTCCGAAGAAGCGGAAGCGGATCTCCGCGTTCGTCAAGATCCTCGCCGTCCTGACCGCCGTGTGCGGCGCCCTGGTGGCCGCCGGATACTACGTGATCAGCACGGTCGAGCCGGTGGAGATCGACCCGCCGGTGGCGGCCGGCTGCAAGGTCCGCGTCGACGGCGCCACCGACCCGCTGGAGCCCGAGCAGGCGGCCAGCGCCGCGACCGTCGGCGGTGTGGCCTTCAGCCGCGACCTGCCCCGGCACGCCGTCGTCGTGGCCTACGCCACGGTGTGGCAGGAGACCAAGTTCTTCAACATCGAGTACGGCGACCGCGACTCGCTCGGGCTGTTCCAGCAGCGCCCCTCCCAGGAGTGGGGCCACCCCGACCAGATCATGGACCCGGTCTACTCCAGCAACGAGTTCTACGCGCACCTGGAGAAGGTGGACTCCTACGCCGACATGCCGGTGTACGAGGCCGCGCAGGCGGTGCAGCGCAGCGCCGACGGGTTCGCCTACGACCAGCACGAGGACCGCTCCCGGCTGATGGCGCGCGCCTTCACCGGCGCCGAGGGGCCCGCGGTGACCTGCTGGCCCGAGCAGCCGGCCCGCACGCCCGGCGAGTCGCCCTCGCCGTCTCCGTCGCCGTCGGCCCCGCCCGACGTGGACGGCGCGGTCGCGGAGATGAAGCGGGTGTTCGGCGCCGACCCGGGCGCCCTCCCCCCGCCGGGTGAGCGGCCGCAGACGGGCGACCTGGGCTGGGCGATGGCGCTGTGGGCGGTGGCCAACTCCGAGGAGTACGGGATCACCTCGGTGGGCTACGAGGACCAGCGCTGGACGGCCGAGGACGGCCAGGAGGGGTGGCAGAGCGTCCCCGACCGCGCCCCCGACGGCCAGGTGGTGCTGGGCTGAGCCGCCCTCGGGAGGAAGGGCCTGCGAACGCGGTGAACGCGGTCTCAGCGCCGCTTCCCCCGAGACCGGCGGGGGACCGAACGGACGGCACATGCCGGGCACACCGGACGCGTACCCACCGGACCCACCGGGTCGGCCGTCCCGTGCGGTGAATCGGTCGTCTCGGAGGCGATCGGGCGGTGGAACCGCCGCTCTCGCCGCTTCAGGGGCCACCGCGGGGCCCCGCCGGTCCGCCGGCCGTCCAGGGCCGTGCGCGCCCACGAGTCCACGCGCGCGGTCTGGCGCGCGGCCTGTCAGGCCAGCCGCTTGGCGGCGGCCTCGACGCGCTCGTCGGTGGCGGTGAAGGCCACCCGCACGTGCTCGGCGCCCTTCGGCCCGTAGAAATCACCGGGGGCGACCAGGATGCCGCGCCCGGCCAGCTCGGCGACGGCGCCCCAGGCGTCCAGCCCCGGGCGGCGCGCCCACAGGTACAGCCCCGCCTCGGAGTGGTCGATGGTCCACCCGGCCGACTCCAGCGCCCCGCGCAGGGCCTCGCGGCGGGCGCGGTAGCGCGCCTTCTGGTCCTCGGCGTGCGCGTCGTCGTCGAGCGCCGCGCCCATGGCGGCCTGTACCGGCGCCGGGACGATCATCCCGGCGTGCTTGCGCACCGCCAGCAGCTCGGCGATCAGCTCGGAGTCGCCGGCCACGAACCCGGCCCGGTACCCGGCCAGGTTGGAGCGCTTGGAGGTGGAGTGCAGCGCCAGCAGGTTGGCATGCGAGCCGCCGCACACGTCCGGGTGGAGGACCGACAGCGGCCGCTCGCCCTCCCAGTCCAGGTCCAGGTAGCACTCGTCGGAGGCGACGATGACCCCCCGCTCGCGCGCCCAGTCGACCACCTGCGCAAGGTGGTCGGCGCCGAGCACGCGGCCGGTGGGGTTGGCCGGGGAGTTGATCCACACCAGGCCCGGCCGCTCGGGGCCGAGCGCGGTGAGCCCGTCGGCGGGAAGCGGGCGCGCGCCCGCCAGGCGGATCCCGGCGTCGTAGGTGGGGTAGGCCAGCTCGGGGTGGACGACGGTGTCGCCCTCGCCCAGGCCCAGTAGCGTCGGCAGCCAGGCCACCAGCTCCTTGGTGCCGATGGCGGGCAGCACGTCCCCGTCCGGGTCGACCTGCACGCCGTGCCTTCGCTCCAGCCATCCGGCGGCCGACGCGCGCAGCGCCGGGGTGCCGTGCGTGGCCGGGTACCCGGGGGCGTCGGCCGCGGCGGCCAGCGCCCGCCGCACGACCTCGGGCACCGGGTCGACCGGGGTGCCGATCGACAGGTCCACGATCCCGTCCGGGTGCTCCGCCGCCGTCGCCTTGTGCGGCGCGAGGCGGTCCCAGGGGAAGACCGGCATCCGGTCGGCGAGGCGTCGTCGTTCCGCCATCACATTCTGCTCCACACGGCTCGGTCCCGCCCCCTGCCCCGGGGCGGGCTCTGACGGGACCGGGCCCGGCTACGCCGGGCCCGGTCCCCTGGTTCCAGAACGGCCCTACCCGCACCGCACGGGCGCCAAGCGGCGCCGTGCGCCGCGGACCGCCGGCCGCCCCGGTGTGCCCGCGGTCCGGGCGCGGCCGTCGTTCCGGCTACTCGCCTTCCGCCTGCGGGGGCAGCTTGGCGATGATCGGGTGGTCGGTGTCGTATTTGCCGACCTTCGACGCACCCCCGGGGGACCCGATCTCGTCGAAGAACTCGACGTTCGCCTTGTAGTACTCGGACCACTGCTCGGGCAGGTCGTCCTCGTAGTAGATGGCCTCCACGGGGCACACCGGTTCGCAGGCGCCGCAGTCGACGCACTCGTCCGGGTGGATGTAGAGCATGCGCTCGCCCTCGTAGATGCAGTCGACAGGGCACTCTTCGATGCAGGCCTTGTCGAGCACATCGACGCACGGCTGCGCGATGACGTAGGTCACGTCGTTACTCCTCTTCGGTCTTCGCCACGTTGACCGCGTGCAAGGGTCTTCGCTGTCGTAGCCTGGGCGACGCCGGGCATCCGGCACGCGGACTCGCCGGGCTCACGTCAGACGATTCGCAGATTCCAGTATTGCGCTCAGTGGGCTCACGTGCCCAATTGGGGGTCGGATCGAGTGGAGTACGGGGCACGAATGGCCCGTGAGGCCTCCCCCGGGGACGTGGGGCGCCGCGCCGTACTGCGCGTGCGGCTGCCCGACGGCCGGTTCCGGGATATCGTCGGTGTCCTGGAACGGTGGAGCGACGGCACCATCTCGGTGCGCAGGCGCGACGGTGCGCCGGTCGAGGTGGCCGAGGCCGACGTCGCCGGAAGCAGGCTGGTGCCGCAGCACCCGCCCGAGCGGCGCCGGCCGGACCGGGGGGACCCCGACACGGAACGGTAGGAACGGACGACAGCGGAGCCGGACCGGCAACGGAGCGCCCGGCAGGGGGAGGTGCCGACCCACGCCATGCAGGAGACCGTCGCGTCCGCGCTCGCGCAGCTGGCCCGGCTGGACCCGCGCGCCGCGCGCCTGGCCGAGAACGCCCTGGCCTCCCTCACCGGGGGCGGCGAACTGGAGGAGCTGACGCAGCGGTCGGTCCAGGAGTTCTGCTGGTACGTGCTGCCGGTCCGGTTCGCCGGGGAGACCGGCGAGCGCATGCTCACCGCCCGCTCCCTGGGGCGCCTGTTCTCCCTGCTGGACCTGGACCGCTACGCCGCGATCTGCTCGTCCACCACCACCCGCACCATCCTGGACGCCCACTCCTCCGGCCACGACAGCGGCCTGGCCGCCTACCGCCGGGCGATGCGCGCCTCCGGGGTGGAGCCGCCCGACCTGGCCGAGCTGACCTGGGGCACCGCCCTGGGCGCCGCCGAGATCTCCGCGCACCAGGCCACCTCGGCCGCCCTGGAGCTGGCCATCGCCGCGGGCGAGGTGCGGCCGGGCGCCCGCGGCTGGCGCACCGCCCAGGAGCGGTTCGCCCGCGCCTTCCTCACCCAGCCCGACGGGCAGGGCCGCAGCCGCCTGGACCGGGTGCGCGAGGAGCGGGTGCGCGGCTGGCTCGGCTCGCCCTCGCACCCGCACCGCCAGCGGCTCTGGCCGCTGCTGGGCCAGCTCATCGTGGGCGCGGAGCCGCCGCCGGACGCCGACGCGGCGCTGGCGCCGGTGCACCGCCTGCTCGACTTCGCCGACGAGGGCATCGGCCTCACCCAGATCGGCTACATCTCCCCCACCGCGGTGCGCGAGCTGTGCGCCGAGTTCGACTGGGCCACCTCGCCGTCGCCGCCGCGCAGCGAGACCGACGCCATGCAGCTCATCTCACTGCACAAGCTGCTGCGCGGGATGCGCGCGGTGCGCAGGGCGGGCCGCCGCATGGTGCTGACCCGCCGCGGTCGGCGGCTGCACGGCGACGGAACCGAGCTGTGGCGCGCGGTGGCCGACAGCGTGCTGGACTCCGACGGGTTCGCCCAGGCCGCCACCGAGACCCTGTTGGGGCTGCTGCTGCAGCGCTCCCCGCGGGCCACCGGCAGCCACGCCCGCGCCGAGCGCTCGGACGTGATGGAGGAGGCCCGCCAGGTGCTGGCCGAGGCCGGGTGGGGCGGCGACGCGTCCGGGGACTCCCCGGACACCGCCCAGGTGCACGCGGTGCTGCTGCAGGTCACCTGGCTGCTGGAGACGCTGGGCTTCGTCCGCCGCAGCGACCTGGTCGGCGGCACCGGCACCCCGGACCTGACCCGCAGCGGCCAGGCGTTCGCCCTGACCGCCATGCACCGCTCGGCCACCGCGCCCAGCACGTCGCTGTGACCGGGTCCCCGGCCGCGCCTGTGACCGGCGCCGCACCGCCCGCCGCGCCCGGTCCGGCACCCTCAGCAGGACCCGTGCCCGGGGCCCCTTAGCCTGGAGGCGTCGGCCCGGACGCCTCCCCCGCCGCCCGCGCGGCCGACCGCCAGCGTTCACGATCAGCAGTCACGACCTGTGGGAGCAGCATGTCCACGCCCGATCCGGCCGGTACGGATTCCGAGACGCCCGCCCAGAGCGCCGGCCCGGAGGGGGAGGAGCCGCAGGGCGCCGTGGCGACCGATGCGGCCGGCTCCGACGAGGACGCCGCAATCACCGGGGAATCCGGGGATCCCGACGGAGCCGACGGCTCCGGGAACGGCGCCGCCGAGGGCTCCGGGAGCGCCGACGGAGCCGAGACCGGCGAGGACGACGCGGGCAAGGGCGACCCGGGCGACGCCTCCGGGGAGGAGGCCGCCGGCGACGGCGCCTCCGCACCCGCCCGCTCCTCCGTCTTCGACCTGCTGCCCAGCCCGGTCTTCCTGCTGATCCTGGGCATCACCGGCTTCGCCGGGTACTTCTCCTGGACCCGCTGGGAGGAGACGCAGGACCTGTACACCTATGGCGGAACGCCCTACGCGCCGTTCGTGTTCATCGTGGGCGCCTGGATCCTGTCGGTCGCGGTGCACGAGTTCGCCCACGCCCTGGTCGCCTACCTGAGTGGCGACCGCGGCCTGCGCGGCAGCGGGTACCTGCGGCTCAACCCGCTGGCCTACCGGGAGCGCCGGATCGCCGGGACGGGCGAGACCGGCGGGGGCGTGTTCACCGGCCTGGTGATGCCGGTGGTGTTCGTCGTGCTCGGCGGGATCGGCCTGACGGGGCCGGCCTCCTACGTCGACCGCGGGGCGCTCGGCGGCCGGGGCCGCCGCATGCTGGCGCCGCTCGCCGGGATCGTGGCGAGCCTGGTGCTGGCGGCGGGGTTCGCGGTCGCGGTGATGCTCCTGGTTCCCGCCGGGATGGTGACCGACAACTGGCTCATCGGCGGCCTGATGTTCCTGTGCTACCTCAACCTGACGGCGGCGCTGGTGAACCTGCTCCCCATCCCCGGCCTGGACGGCTACGGCGTGTTCGTCCCGCTGCTGGAGGCGGCCACGGCCAGCCCCCGGACGTTCGCGGCGATGGAGCGCGTCGCGCGCGGCTTCGGCCTCTTCGGCACCATCGCCGTCTTCGCGGTGCTGTGGTTCGACACGGTGAACATGGCCTACATCAACGCCATGACCGGGCTCTTCCAGAAGATCGGCATGCCGCAGATGGACATCTTCTTCGGCGAGCTGCTGATGCGGTTCTGGCTGAGCTGATCGGGCCCGTGCCCGGCCGGTGCGCGGCCCGGCTCGGCCGATCGGTCCCGGCCCCTCGAACCCGGCCGGTGCGGCTCAGGCGTCGCGCGCACCGGACGGCGGGGTGAACACGACCGCCAGCACCACGGCGGCCACCCCGCCGAAGAGGTAGGCGTGGTTGATCCCGGCGGCGGCGAAGATGACGTCGCCGGTCTCGCCCGCCCACACCAGCGCCGTCTGCGCCAGGGTCCACCCGGCCGCGCAGACGCCCGCCCCGGCGCGCGAGGCGGTGGCCCAGCCCGCCAGCCGGACCGCCGCGTACATCACGCACAGCCACACCAGCAGGGCGGCGCCGGAGACCACCTGGCCCAGCGGGCCGCTCAGCCACAGCCAGGCGAGCCAGCCGGACAGCACCCCGCCCACGATCCCGGCGACCACCGCGGCGCAGAACAGGGCCGGGAGGACGACGAAGTCGACGGCGGACGCGAAGGGGCCGGAACGGCCCGCGGAAGCGGAATCGGGCACGTAGGAAGCCTAAGACACACGACACGGGAGCCGTCCCCCCGCCGATGATCTCGGGAAGAACGACCCTGCTAACGCGGATTCAGCGTCGTTTTCCCCGAGATCAACGCCAGAGGGGCGGGGCCTCTAGGCGAACAGGTCGGTCTCGAATCCGTCCGGCCCCGGACGGGGCGTCGGCCCGCGCAGCAGCGTGAAGTGCTCGACCGCGTCGATCTCCTGGGCGATCCCGTTGGACAGCGCGAACCGCTCGCCGTCGACGGAGATCTGCGTGGCGTGCGCCCTCATGGCCAGCGCCTTGGCGGCCCAGTGCGCCGAAGCGTCGATGCGGGTGGTCACCCGCGCGTCGGGGGCGCCCGGCGCGATGTCGCCGACCTCGTAAGGGGCGGTGAACGGCCCCGGCTCCTCCTGGAGGCGCGCCACCTGCTCCTCCAGGCGCGTCCTCGGCTGGGCGATGGCGTAGAGCTTCCGGGTCTGCCAGGGCTGGCCCGCCAGCGCGCGCTCAGCCGCCTTCTCGAAGGCCCGCAGGGTGACGCGGTGGGCCTGGATGTGGTCGGGGTGCCCGTAGCCGCCGTTGTCGTCGTAGGTGACGACCACGTGCGGGCGGACCTCGCGGATCACCTCGGCGAGGCGGAGCGCCGCCTCCTCCACATCGGCCTGCCAGAAGCACGTCGGGTCGTCGTTGGTCGGCGCGCCCATCATCCCGGAGTCCCGGTACCGTCCGGCTCCCCCGAGGAAGCGGTGGTCCCGCACGCCCAGCGCCAGGCAGGCCTTGTCGAGCTCCCCCACGCGGTACTCGCCCAGACCGCCCCCGCGCTCCTCGGCCAGGTGCCCCAGCTCGGGCGGGATCACCTCCCCCCGCTCGCCGAGCGTGCAGGTGACCAGGGCGACGTCGGCGCCCTCGGCGGCGTACTTGGCCATGGTGGCGCCGGTGACGATCGTCTCGTCGTCGGGGTGGGCGTGCACCAGCAGCAAACGGCGGTCGGTCATGGCACCCGACGATACCGGGGCCCAACCGGCGATCCCCCCGGAACCGGTGAGGCGCACGCGCCCCGCGCACCCGGGGACCACACGATGGGCGACAATCGCCGCATGAGCTTTCCACGGCAAGAAGCGCGGACGCGGCGGTTCACGCTGGGCGTCCCCCGGTCATTCGCCCTCTCCCCCGACGGCCGGAAGGTCGCCTTCCTGCGGAGCAGGCACGGCACCGACGGCGCCGCATGCCTGTGGCTGCTCGACCTGGACACCGGCGCGGAGCGGCTGCTGGCCGACCCGCACGCCATCGGCGGCTCCGAGGAGGACATGCCGCCGGAGGAGCGCGCGCGCCGCGAACGGCTGCGGGTGAGCAGCGGCGGCATCGTGGCCTACAGCACCGACGAGGCCTTCACCCGGGCGGTGTTCGCCCTGTCCGGGCGCCTGTACTGCGTGGACCTGGTGGGCGACGACGCCGCGCCGTTCGAGCTGCCCGCCGCCACTCCGGCGGTGGATCCGCGCATCTGCCCGCGCGGGGAGTCGGTCGCCTACGTGTGCCGGGGCGCCCTGCGGGTGGCGTCGGTGGGCTCCGGCGCCGACCGCGCCGTCGCCGAACCCGATGGGCCCGGGGTGACCTGGGGCCTGGCCGACTTCATCGCCGCCGAGGAGATGGGGCGCCACCGCGGCATGTGGTGGTCGCCGGACTCCTCGGCGCTGCTGGCCGCGCGGGTCGACGAGTCCATGGTCGCCCGGTGGCACATCTCCGACCCCGGGACCCCGGAGGCCGAGGCGCAGCCGATGGCCTACCCGGCGGCCGGGACGGACAACGCCGAGGTCCGCCTGGCCGTCCTGGAGGTGCGCGGCGGCGACGGCCCGCCCGAGCCGCAGTGGCTGGAGTGGGACCGGGAGGCCCTGCCCTACCTGGCCACCGCCGGGTGGACGACCGGACCGGACGGAACCCCCACCGCCGTGTTCGGCGCGCAGAGCCGCGACCAGCGCACCCTCACCGTCTTCAGCGCCGACCCGGCCACCGGGCTGACCGGACCGGTGCGCACCGAGACCGACCCGGTGTGGGTGGAGATCATGCCGGGGGTGCCGGACTTCACCGCGAGCGGCGAGCCGGTGTGGATCGGCCGTGAGGAGGGCGGTGAGCGGCGGCTGTTCGTCGGCGGCCGCCCGATGGGGCCGCCCGGCCTGTACGTGCGCGGGGTGTCCGACGTCGACGGCGACCGGATCCTGTGCTCGGTCTCGCCCGCCGACCGGCCCGGCGCGGTGGAACTGTGGCTCGTGGACGCCTCCGACGGCTTCGCCGGGCCCATCGAGCTCCCCGGGCTGGAGGGGTCGGCGGTCGACGCCGGGCGGATGCGCGGCGGAACGCTGGTGGTGCAGCGGCGCTCGCTGGACGCCTTCGGGGTGCGCACGCTGGTCGTGGCCGACGCCTGGTCGCAGACGCGGGGCACGGCCACCGAGATCGCCGCGCACGCCGAGGAGCCCGAGCTGCCCGAGCCCCGGCCGCGGCTGTGGCGGGCCGGGGAGCGCCGCATCCCCGCGGCGCTGGTGCTGCCCTCGTGGTTCGACCCCGAGGGGGCGCACGCCGGGCGGCGGCTCCCGGTGCTGGTCGACCCCTACGGCGGGCCGCACGCCCAGCGGGTGCTGGAGGCGCGCGGGGCGTACCTGACCTCGCAGTGGTTCGCCGAGCAGGGCTTCGCGGTGCTGGTGGCCGACGGCCGCGGCACCCCCGGCGTCGGGGTGGAGTGGGAGCAGGCGGTCCACACCGACCTGGCCGAGCCGGTGCTGGAGGACCAGGTGGCGGCCCTGCGGGACGCGGCCGAGCGGTACGGGTGCCTGGACCTGGACCGGGTGGGCATCCGGGGCTGGTCCTTCGGCGGGTACTTGTCGGCGCTGGCGGTACTGCGCCGCCCGGACGTCTTCCACGCGGCGGTGGCCGGGGCGCCGGTGATCGACTGGCGGCTGTACGACACCCACTACACGGAGCGGTACCTGGGCCTGCCGCAGGAGCGCGCGGAGGACTACCGGCGCAGCTCCCTGCTGGACGACGCGCCGGGGCTGAAGCGCCCGCTGATGCTGGTGCACGGCCTGGCCGACGACAACGTGGTGTTCGCGCACAGCCAGCGCCTGTCGTCGGCGCTGCTGGCGGCGGGGCGGCCGCACACGGTGCTCCCGCTGTCCGGGGTGACGCACATGCCGACCGACGAGACGGTGGCGGAGAACCTGCTGCTGCTCCAGGTGGAGTTCCTGCGCTCGTCCCTGGGCATCGGGGACGGGGCCGCCGCGGACTGACCGGGCCGGGCGGCGCCGGGGGACACCGGCGCCGCCCGGACCCGGCATGTCGACACCCTCCGGCCTCCTCGGGCGGCGGGCTTGACGTTCCGCCCAGCCGTATCCCTCGCGAGTGAACAGTTCGACTGAACCCCTCACCGTGCCGGGCCAACCGACGCTTATCCGAGCACCCGGTTTACTGTCCTGATCCGGCCACCTCCCATCCTTGACATTCCCGAATGGATTTATACATCCCATCATCCCTTCATCGGGTATCCCGGGCGCCACGTCGCCGTTCCATCGCCGCCCGGCCGCACCCCCGGTCCGACTGACCCGACCAGCCGGTAACATCCCTCCATTTCGGAAGGTCACCGGCATCTGTCGCCACTCGGACACCATGACCTAAGGTTGCTCATCGTTTACCCAAAGCGGCACAAAACCGCAGGGTGAACGGCCTGTCGGCGCCCCCCGGAACCCGGTGGGCCCGGCGGTCCGGGTCCGCCTTGAGCCCCCGCTCTTCAACGCGGACCCGCCCTTACCCCCGACAATTCGAAAGGGCGGATGGATGCGAAAGTCCACCATCGCGCGCGCCGCAGGAGGCGGCGCGCTCGCTCTGGGGCTGGTCGGAGCCGGTTTCGCGGCCCTGTCCGGAGAATCCCCCCAGGAGGCCGCCACGGTGGCGGCCGACACCGCCTCCGGTGGCTCGGCCGCCGGAGACCAGCTCGAAGCGATGCAGCGCGACCTGGGCCTCAGCGAGGCCGAGGCGCTGGAGCTGCTCGACACCCAGGCCGCGGCCCGCGACACCGACCGGGCCCTCCGCTCGGACCTGGGCGAGGCCTTCGGCGGGAGCTGGTTCGACATCGAGACCGGCACCCTGACCGTCGCGGTCACCGACTCCTCCGTGGCCGACGAGGTCACCGCGGCCGGCGCCGAGGCCGAGGTCGTCGACAACGGCCAGGACGAGCTGGACGCCATGATCGCCGACCTCAACAGCGAGGGCGCGGAGCTGTCCGAGGGCATCGCCGGGTGGTACCCGGACATCCGGCAGGACAGCGTGGTCATCACCGCCCTTGAGGGCGAGGAGGCCGCCGCGAAGGAGTTCGCGCAGGCCGCGGGCGTGCCCGCGGACGCCTACACGGTCGAGACCACCGAGGACGAGCCGCGGCTCTACGCCGACGTGGTCGGCGGCGACGCCTACTCCACGGGCGGCGGCCGCTGCTCGATCGGGTTCGCCACCGAGACCGGCTTCGTCACCGCGGGCCACTGCGGGGACGCCGGGACGCAGGTCGGCTCGGAGGACGGCTCGGGCACCGGCACGGTGACCGACGCCGAGTTCCCCGGCGCCGACATGGCGGCGGTCGAGACCGACGACAACTGGACCCCCACCCCCGCGGTCAACGACTACGCGGGCGGGACCGTCACGGTCGCCGGGTCGGAGGAGGCCCCCGAGGGCGCCTCCATCTGCCGCTCGGGCTCGACCACCGGCTGGCACTGCGGCACCGTCCAGGCCAAGAACCAGTCGGTGTCCTACCCGCAGGGCACGGTCAACGGGCTGACCCAGACCGACGTGTGCGCCGAGCCCGGCGACTCGGGCGGCTCCTGGCTCAGCGACGACCAGGCCCAGGGCGTCACCTCCGGCGGCTCGGGCGACTGCACCTCCGGCGGGACGACCTTCTTCCAGCCGGTCAACCCGATCCTGGAGACCTACGGGGTCACCCTGCTGACGGGCTGACCCGGCGGCCCCGCACGGGGCCGTGAGCACCCCGCACCCGCCGCGGAGCCACCGCGGCACCGGACCGGCCGGCGCAGGCCCCCATCCCCCCGCGCCGGCCGGTCCTCTTTCCCGCCCTGGGCCCCGAGGGGCCCCTCGGGGGCGCCCCCGTCACCGGGACCGCCCGGACGGCCATAGCCTGGAGGCATGCGCTTCGTCCCCATCGCCGTCGCCGCCGTCCTGGACCTGGTCTGCGTCGGCGCCTTCGTCGTCGTCGGGCGGGCCTCGCACGAGGAGGCCTCCTCGATCGCCGGGTTCCTCGGCACCGCGTGGCCCTTCGCCGCCGGGCTCATCGCCGGGTGGCTGGTGGCCCGGGCGTGGCGCGCACCGATGCGGGCGGTGTGGACGGGCGTGATCGTGTGGGCGGTCACCGTCCCCGTCGGCCTGGCCCTGCGGGCGTTCCTGACCCCTGACGGCGCCCCGTGGTCGTTCGCCATCGTCACGACGGTGTTCCTCGGGGCCGCGATGGTGGGCTGGCGCGAGCTCGCCCGCCCCTTCACCATGGGGCGCGGCCGCCGCAAGGAGAACGAGGAGTCCCCGGCCTCCTAGCGCCGCCCTGCCCAGCGATGCCCGTCCCCCCTGACCCGTGGCAGACCTTTCCCACGCCGGAGCGCAAGGTCCTCGTCGTCGTGCGCAGCGTGCCCGCCGCCGGGCGGTTGCTCGACGCGGTCACGGTGTTCGCCGACGACCTGCGCATCCGTGTCGACTACGCCCTGAATCCGGGCTCGGTCTCCGAGGCCGGGATCCGCGCCGTGCTCGCCGCCGACGGGGTCGAGGAGGTCCTGTCCTGGGAGGAGGCCGTAGCTCGGCGCGGTGAGTACGCGCTCGCGCTGGCCGCCTCACCTAAGGAGGGACTGCACCGGCTGTCCATGGCGGGCGGCACGGCTGCGGTGCCCGGCCCCAGCGGGCCGCCGCTGCTGCTCATGCCGCACGGCGCAGGGCACAACCGCCTGGTGGGCGAGGCGCCCGGCACCCTGGGGACGGCATCCGGCCTCGCTCCGGAACAGCTCCTGCACGCCGGGGTGCCGGTCCCCGGCGCGTTGGCCCTGTCCCACCATGAGCAGCGGGACCGGATGGCCGGTGCCCTGCACGGCATCCGCACCGAGGTCGTCGGCGACCCGTCGTTCGACCGCATGGCCCACAACACGGGTCGGCGCGACCGCTATCGCCGCGCGCTGGGCGTGCCCGAAGGCGGCCGCCTGGTGGTGCTCTCCTCCACCTGGAACAGCGACTCCCTGGTCGGGTCGGTGCGCGAGGGCATCCGCCGGATCCTGCGCCGACTGCCGAACGACACCTACCGCACCGCCCTGGTGGTCCACCCCAACGTGTGGCACCGGCACGGCGGCCGCAACGGCCTGGACCTGCTGCTGCGCCAGGAGCGCTCGGCGGGGCTGGCGATCGTCGACCCCCACGTGGGCTGGCGTGCGGCACTGATCGCCGCCGACGCCGTGGTGGGCGACCACGGCAGCACGACCTACTACGCGGCGGCGCTGGGGCGGCCGGTGCTGCTGGCGGCCTTCGGCCGGGACGAGCTGGACCCCGCCTCCCCGCTGCACGCGTTCGGCGCCGCCTGCCCGTCCCTGGAGGCGGGGGGAGATCCGCTGGAGCGGATCGAGGAGGTGATCGCGGGCGCGTCCTCCGGGCCCGGCATCGACGGGACCGGCGACGGGACCGGCTCCGATATGGGAGGCCTGCTCATCGACCACCGGGGAGAGGCGGCGGAGCGGTTGCGTGCCCTGTGCTACGCGTTGATGGGCCTGGAGCCGCTGCCCGGTCCGGTGGAGGCACCGGCGCTCGCCGACCCGGTCGTCCACCCGGCCGAGACCACGGCCTGGCGGGTGACGGCCGAGGACCGCGGGACCGACCTGGGGGCGCCGGTGCTGCGCCCGCGCCTGCGCCCGGCCGCGGTGTGCGGCCCGGAATCCGGGGCGCTACTGGTGAGCGTGGAGGACCCGTCCCCGGCGCGCGCGAAGGAGGCCGAGGCGCTGGTGCGCCCGTGCCCGGTCCCTGAATCCGAGGCGGTGGCGTGGGCGCGCGCGGAACTGGAGCGCCGGCCTGTGGCGGCCTTGGCGGTGGCGGCGCTTCCCGGTGACGAGTTCCTGCTGGCGGAGCCGGACGCACCGTGGACCCGCCTAGCGGCCAACGGCCCGGCGGACGCCGTCGCCATTGCGGCGGCCGCAGCGTCCTGGCTCCACCGCGGCGGCCTTCTCATCGAGTGGAAGGAGAAGGGGTCGGTGGTGGCCGGACCACAGGGAAAAACGCAATTACGCGTACCCCCCCCCCGCTTGATCAGCGGAGATCGGCGATCTGAGGGGAACCTGCGGCCCGAGGGGCCGGGGTCATGGGCGGTGCCCGGCTGACGGCTCACCCGAGCAGGTCCGCCAGCCCCTCCGCTTTCTCATAGAGGTGGTGCCGCCGGTACAGGCGGGCGGCCGTCGCCGCCCAAGTGCGTGCGGCGTTCGCATCGCCCAGGCCGCCTGGGTCACCCGTGTCGCCCATCCTGCCCTGCGCACGCGCCATCACCGCGAGCGCGTCCGCCTTCCGCAGGGACGGCGCCGCCTCGCCGAACGCCTGCAGGGCGGCCGTGCCCGCCGCCAAGGCGGCTTCGGGATCCCCCGAACGGAGGTACGCCTGTGCGAGCCGGGCCTCGGTCTTCGCGGCCAGAGAGCGCCAGTCGCCGTCCGTGGCCTGCCGCTCCTCCGCCATTGCCCGCACCGCCTCCAGCTCGCTCCTGGCGGCCGCGAGGTCACCGGCGCTCAGGTGCAGGCCGCCGATCTGGTAGCCGTCGATGGCCAGTGCCCGCAGCTCGCCGAGCTCCTCGTTGATACGGCGGCGCTCCTGCAGGTCGGCCTCGGCCGCGTCGAATTCGCCGCGGTCCTTGTGCAGCAGTCCGCGCGTCTCCAGCAGGACGGCGCGCTCCCACTCCCTCGGAGCCTCGTCGAGGGCCGTGGCGAGCACCTGGGCGGCCTCGTCCAGCTCCCCGTCGTCGACGAGGGCGCGGGCCAGGTAGTTGTCCATCCGGGCGGCCGCGACCGGGTCGGCCTCCGCGCGGGCGATCTCGCCCCCGTGGCGGAAGATCTCCGTTCCCACGGACCCGCGCCTCAGCTCATGCACGCCGTACCAGCACGACTCCGCCATCACCAGGGCGTCCCGCCGTCGCCCGCTCTCCACGGCCAGGGCCATGAGGGCCGGGACCGCGTCGAGGACCTCGCCGACCCACGCCAGCGCTTCGCCCTCCGCGTCCCCGAAGGGGGCGGTGATCTCCCGGGCGGCGGCCGCGTCGCCGTGCGCCGCCGTCGCCCGGCTCCGGCCGCCTCCCATCCCCATGGAGCGGTCCGCCTTGGCCAAGGCCGACGTGTACCAGCCGACGGCGCGTTCCCTGGCGTCCCGGCGCCGCTCGTCCGGCTCGGCCTGCGCCCGCCGGTAGGCGTCGTGGCGGATCAGGGGCTCCCAGCGGTACCGGCCGCCCCCTTCGGCCGCCATCAGACAGGACCGGACGAGCCGTCCGAGGGCGTCGCGCGCCTCCTCCAGGGACCCCAGAAGGGCGGCGGGCAGACCCTCGTGTACGCGCCGTCCGGGCAGGTCGCCCAGCGCGCGGTAGAGCCGCTGGGCCGCGTCCGAGCGGAGGTCGCCGAAGCCCAGGGCGATGACCTCGTCCAGGCGCGGCTCCCCTTCCTCGGCCTCCACCAGGCGGTCGAGCTCTTCGGGGAGCCGGGTACCGGCGGCGTCGAGCCGTGCGACCACCGACGCGGGGGTCTCCTCGGGCCTCATGCTCAGATAGGCGCCGACGATCTGCAGGGCGAGCGGGAGCCCGCCGCAGCGGTCCGCCAGGGCCCGTGCGGCCTCGGGTTCGGCGTCGATCAGCCGCGCCAGGCGTTCTCCGGGGCCGTCGAAACCGCGGAGGAGGGCCAGGGCGTCGTCAGAGCGCAGGGCGGGCAGGCGCACGGTCGGGACGTTGCGGCGCCGAAGGCCCGCGATCTCCCCGCGTCCGGTGAGCAGCACCATGCTGCCGTCCCCTGTCGCGAAGAGGTCGGCCTCCCGCGCGGAGGCGATCCCCTCGACGATCACGATGCAGGACTCTTCACCGGTGATCCTGCGGAACTCCCGTGAGCGCTCCCTGAGGGTCGGCGGGACCTCGTCCCCGGGCATGCCGAGGTCGCGCAGCAGTGACGCGAGCGCGTCACCGAGGAAGGCGTGGTTCCCGGCCTCCGCACCCGCCGCCCGCTGCTCATCCAGGTCGACGTGGAGCCCCCAGACCCCGCGCTCGTCCGACCGGGCGGCCCCGCCTTCCTCATCCCCCTGTTCGGACGCCGATTCCCGGTACAGCGAGCGGAGCAGGTACGCGGCCTCGACCCCGAAGGCCGACTTCCCCACCCCTCGGGGGCCGATGACGTAGAGGCTCCCCGGACGCCCTTCCAGCGCCGTCTCGCGGTACACCTTGCCCGCATAGGCGCACGCGTCGTCGTGGTTGACGAACGGTCCGTGCAGCGCCCTGGAGACGTCCCACAACGGCCTCTTGGGCTGCGCCGCCTCGTTCATCACGTTCATGACCAGACGGTCGACGTAACTCGCCTGGACGTGGTTGCCGCCGTGATTGCCGCTCGACGTGTTCTGGTAATCCGTCACCGACGTGGACTCCTCGGCGGATCGGGGGGCAGGGGGTTCGCTAGTGATCCTACGCACGCCGTCGCGCGCGGTCCGGCGGGCCGTGCCGCCGGTGACCGTATACGGACACGGCTCCATTCCCCCACGCGCCTGCACCGTGTGTCAGGGTGGCAGGGTTGAGCTCGGGGCCGCACCGCCCCCACCCCGCTGCCGACGGCTGGAGGACGCCACGATGGGTGAAGAGGTGATGCTGGCGATGGCCGCGGCGGTCGCCGGGAAGACCACGGAACTGCTCACCCAGGGCGCCAAGGATTCGGTGGCGGCGCTCCGCAAGGCGCTGCGCAAGCGCTTCGGCGACGGAACGCCCGAGCGCGAGGCCCTCGACGAGGCCCGCGACGCCGACGGCGAGGACGAGGTGCTCGTGGGAACACTGGCCGGCCACATCCGCGACGCCGCCGAACGCCACGACGACGTGCGCACGCTCGTGACGGAGCTCGCCCCGCACTTCACCGTCACCGAGCACAACACGTTCACGAACAACGTCTCCGGCGGGCGGCAGGGCAAGGTCTGGCAGATCAGCAGGCTGGAGGGCGGCTTCCACATCAACGGCTGACCCCGGCGGCGCACGGCCCCTCGCCCGCCCCGCGCACCCCTGAGGGCCCAATAACCTGGGGCGTGTGAACGATCATGCCCTGACCGGTGAGAACGGCGCGCCGGAGGTCGGCGTCGGCCCGTGGGAGGGCCCCTGGCCCGAGGACGGCCGCTACGACCCCGCCCTCCTGGCCGACGGGGACCGCCGCAACGTCGTCGACCGCTACCGGTACTGGACCCGCGAGGCGATCGTCGCCGACCTGGACACCCGCCGCCACCCCTTCCACGTGGCCGTGGAGAACTGGGAGCACGACCTCAACATCGGGTCGGTGGTGCGCACCGCCAACGCCTTCGCCGCCCAGGCCGTGCACATCGTCGGGCGCCGCCGCTGGAACCGGCGCGGGGCCATGGTCACCGACCGCTACCAGCACGTGCACCACCATCCCGGCCCCGAGGAGCTGACCGCGTGGGCCGCGGAGCGCGGGCTGCCCGTCGTCGGGATCGACAACCTGCCGGGCGCGGTGCCGCTGGAGACCTACCCGCTGCCGCGCGCCTGCGTCCTGGTCTTCGGGCAGGAGGGGCCCGGCCTCTCCGACGAGGTGCGCAAGGTGTGCTCGGCGGTGCTGTCGATCGCCCAGTTCGGCTCGACGCGGTCGATCAACGCCGGGGCGGCGGCCGCGATCGCGATGCACGCCTGGGTGCGCGCGCACGTGTTCGACCAGGGCCCCGCGCCCTCCCCCTGACGGGCCTCAGGTCGTCTCGCGCAGGACGCGGAAGCGCACCATGCACACGCCCTCGGCCGCGCCCATGACCTCTTCGTGGGTGGGCTGGCGGTCCGTGGGCAGGCGCAGCCCGTGCCCGCGCAGCGCGCGCGGCCCGCGTTCCCGGAGGAGCTCGGCCATCATGTCGCCGACCTCCTTGGTGTCCTCTACGGCCGTCCCCGACACACGGAATTCGCGTCCGCGGATGAGCAGGTCGGCCTCGTGTCCGCCTCGCATGTTCCTCGTCCAGCCGCCGTTCCCGCTCAGCACCCAGACTTCGCCGCCCTCGCGCAGGTAGTAGGCGACGGGAAGGGTGTACACGCGCCCGGTCCTGCGCCCTTCGTAGGTGAGGAGCATGAACACCCCGCTGAGCGCCGGGTGGGCGCGGGAGCGCAGGACGGCGCTCACGGCCCCGCTCATGGAGGACCAGAAGCTCTTCCTGAAGCGGTCCCTGCGGTCCGTCTCCTCCGTCATGGCAACCCCCTCATGGGTTCGGGTCGTGTGCGGACCCTAACCCGGCGCTCCGCGCCGTCGGATCCGTCGGCGTTTCCCGGCCGCCCCGCCCGCGACACCCCGCGTGGCCCTGGGTCGGGGCGCGTTCGCGCTGGTAGCTTCCAGGTCATCCGCAACCGCACGACCGGGGGACGTCATGGGAACGGACAACGGGGCACGCCCGAAACAGCGCAAGCGCCGCACCTCGAAGGCCGAGGGAGCGGCGGGCACGGCCGCGAAGGGGGCGCCCCGCAAGGCGGCCGCCGAGCGGCAGGTGCGGGTGCGCCCCGCCGCACACGAGGACATCGGCGCCATCGCCCGCACCCTCGCCCGCGCCTTCGCCGACGACCCCTATAGCACCTGGCTGTTCCCCGACCCCTCCGACCGGATCGAGCGGTCCGCCCGCCTGTACGCCCTGGAGAGCGGGTTCGACTACGTGCCCCAGGGGCTGGCCGAGGTGGCCGTCGCCGACGGCAGGGTCGTGGGGGCCGCCACCTGGCGCGGCCCGGGTTCGCGGGGGACCTCCCTGCCGGCCCTGCTGCGCGGCGCCCCGCACTTCATCGCCCTCTTCGGCGCGCGCCGCACCCGGGAGATCCTGGCCGCCTACCGGAGGATCGCCGCGCACGGCCCGGCCCGGCCGCACTGGTACCTGGCCGAGCTCGCGGCCGACCCGGACGCGCGGGGCACCGGCGCCGGGTCCGCGCTGCTGCGCTCGGGGCTGGCCCGCGCCGACGCCGACGGGGTGCCGGTGTACCTGGAGTCCTCCAAGAAGGAGAACATCGGCTTCTATGAGCGCTTCGGCTTCGCCCCCACGGGCGAGATCGATGTGCTGGGCCTGCCGCCCCTGTACGGCATGGTCCGCGAGCCGGAGTCGGGACCGGGTGCGCTTTCGGTCCCGGGCCCCCGCACCGGCGGGGCGGCCCGCTAGCGCCGGTGGCGCCGGCGGCGCAGGGAAAGGGTCCCGGCCACAACCGGCCACTGTGCGTGAACGCCGGGGCCGTCCCACAGACGGCCCCTATTCTGGTGCGACCCGCACGTCCGCGTGAACCGATCCGTCCCCCAGGGAGCGAGGCCGTGCCCATGAGCGACAAGCCGGAGTTCACCCTCAGAACCGCCACCGCGGACGACGTGCCCGGTGTGGCCCGCGTGCTGAGCCGGGCCTTCTTCGACGACCCGCTCTTCGCATGGCTCTTCCCCGACCCGCACACCCGCATGGCCAAGTCGGCGCGCTGGTGGGCCGCCGTGGCGGGGTTCTCCTTCGTCCCCGCCGGGACCGTGACGGTGGCGGTGTCGGGCGGGGTGCGCCCCGCCGTGCGCGGGGCCGCGGTCTGGGTGCCTCCGGGTGTCAGCCTGCCCAGCGGGGCCGGGCTGCTGCGCACGATGCCGCACACGCTCGGGATGCTCCCCCTGTCCCGCCTCCCGGAGCTGGCCGCGTTCATGGCCGACGTCCAGAAGGCGGCACCCGAGGAGCCCCACTGGTACCTGGAGACCCTGGCGGTGGACCCGGTGGCGCAGGGGTCGGGCATCGGTTCGGCGCTGCTGCGCTCGGGGCTGGTCCGGGCCGACATCGACCGCGCCCCGGTCTACCTGGAGACGACCGAGCCCTCCAACCTCGTCTTCTACGAGCGCTTCGGCTTCAAGGCGGCCGGGGGCGTCGCCGAGGAGGGGCGGCCGGCCTTCCACGGGATGATCCGGCAGCCCGGGGACTGACCGGGCCGCACCCCCGCGGACGCGCGGTGGGGCCGCCCCCTCCCGGGGACGGCCCCGCCCGCCGCCCGGACGCGCCGGCGGTCCGGCGCGCTCCCGGCTACTCCGACTTGCTGCTCGCCAGCGCGCCCAGGAGGTCCCGGTTGAGCTGGGAGATGGTGTCCAGCGGGATGCCCTTGGGGCAGACCGCGGCGCACTCGCCGATGTTCGTGCACCCGCCGAAGTCCTCGGCGTCGTGCTGGTTGATCATGTTGATCACGCGGGCGTCCCGCTCGGGCTGCCCCTGGGGCACGCTGCCCAGGTGGGTGATCTTGGCGGCGGTGAAGAGCATGCCCGAGGCGTTCGGGCAGGCCGCCACGCATGCGCCGCAGCCGATGCAGGTGGCCGCGTCGAACGCGCGGTCCGCGTCGGCCTTGGGCACCGGGGTGGCGTGGGCGTCCGGGGCGGTCCCGGTCGGCGCGCTGATGTAGCCGCCGGCCTGGATCACCCGGTCGAACGACCCGCGGTCCACCACCAGGTCCTTGACGACCGGGAACGCCTTGGCCCGCCACGGCTCGATGGTGATCTCGTCGCCGTCGTTGAAGCTGCGCATGTGCAGCTGGCAGGTGGTGGTGTTCTCCGGCCCGTGGGCCACGCCGTTGATGACCACGCCGCAGGCGCCGCAGATGCCCTCGCGGCAGTCGTGGTCGAAGGCCACCGGGTCCTCGCCCGAGAGGGTGAGCTTCTCGTTGAGGACGTCGAGCATCTCAAGGAAGGACATGTCGGGGTTGACGTCCTCGACCTTGTAGGTGACCATCCGGCCCGAGTCGTCGCGGCCCTTCTGACGCCAAACGCGCAGGGTGATGTTCACTTGTAGCTCCGCTGCTTCATCTCGACGTACTCGTACTCCAGTGCTTCCTTGTGCAGCACCGGCGGCTCACCGGTCCCGGTGAACTCCCAGGCGGCGACGTAGGCGTAGGCGTCGTCGTGGCGGAGCGCCTCGCCGTCCTCGGTCTGGCTCTCGGCGCGGAAGTGCCCGCCGCAGGACTCGCGGCGGTGCAGCGCGTCGATGCACATGAGCTCGCCGAGCTCCAGGAAGTCGGCGACGCGGCCGGCCTTCTCCAGGGCCTGGTTGAGCTCGTCGTTGGAGCCCAGGACCTTGACGTTGGTCCAGAACTCCTCGCGCAGCTCGCGGATGCGGTCGATGGCCTTGCGCAGGCCCTCCTCGTCGCGCTCCATCCCGCAGTACTCCCACATGATGTGGCCGAGTTCCTTGTGGATGGAGTCCACGGTCCGCTCCCCGTCGATGGACAGCAGCTTGTCGATGCGCGAGCGCACCGACTCGGCCGCCTCCTTGGCCTCGGGGGTGGACGCGTCGACCTCCTCGAACGGGCCGTCGGCGAGGTAGTCGTTGATCGTGTTCGGCAGCACGAAGTACCCGTCGGCCAGGCCCTGCATCAGCGCGCTCGCGCCCAGGCGGTTGGCGCCGTGGTCGGAGAAGTTGGCCTCGCCGGTGACGAACAGGCCCGGGATGGAGGACTGCAGGTCGTAGTCGACCCACAGGCCGCCCATCGTGTAGTGGACCGCCGGGTAGATGCGCATCGGGACCTCGTAGGGGTTCTCGCCCGTGATGCGCTGGTACATGTCGAACAGGTTGCCGTACTTGGCCTCGACCGCCGGGCGCCCCATGCGCTTGATGGCGTCGGCGAAGTCCAGGTAGACGCCCAGGCCGCCGGGGCCGACGCCGCGGCCCTCGTCGCACACGTTCTTGGCGGCGCGGGAGGCGATGTCGCGCGGCACCAGGTTGCCGAAGGACGGGTAGATGCGCTCCAGGTAGTAGTCGCGCTCGTCCTCGGGGATCTCGCGCGGGTCGCGCTTGTCCCCGGCCTCCTTGGGCACCCAGATGCGGCCGTCGTTGCGCAGCGACTCGCTCATCAGGGTCAGCTTGGACTGGTACTCGCCGCTGACCGGGATGCAGGTCGGGTGGATCTGCGTGTAGCACGGGTTGGCGAAGTGCGCGCCCTTGCGGTGCGCGCGCCAGGACGCCGTGACGTTGCAGCCCATGGCGTTGGTGGAGAGGAAGAAGACGTTGCCGTAGCCGCCGCTGGCCAGCACCACGGCGTCGGCGAAGTGCGTCTCGATCTCGCCGGTGACCATGTCGCGGGCGACGATGCCGCGGGCGCGGCCGTCGACGACGATCAGCTCCAGCATCTCGTGCCGGGTGTTCATCTCCACGGTGCCGGCCGCGACCTGGCGCTCCAGGGCCTGGTAGGCGCCGATGAGGAGCTGCTGGCCGGTCTGGCCGCGGGCGTAGAAGGTGCGCGAGACCTGGACGCCGCCGAAGGAGCGGTTGTCCAGCAGGCCGCCGTACTCGCGGGCGAACGGCACGCCCTGGGCCACGCACTGGTCGATGATCTCGACGCTGACCTGGGACAGGCGGTAGACGTTGGACTCGCGGGAGCGGAAGTCGCCGCCCTTGACGGTGTCGTAGAACAGCCGGTAGATGCTGTCGCCGTCGTTGCGGTAGTTCTTGGCCGCGTTGATGCCGCCCTGGGCCGCGATGCTGTGCGCGCGGCGGGGGCTGTCCTGGTAGCAGAACGACTTGACGTGGTAGCCGGCCTCGCCCATGGTCGCCGCGGCCGAGGCGCCGGCCAGGCCGGTGCCCACGATGATCACCGACAGCTTGCGGCGGTTGGCCGGGTTCACCAGGCGCGCGGAGAAGCGGCGCTTGTCCCAGCGCTCGTTGATCGGTCCGGCGGGCGCCTTCTCGTCGGCGATCGGGGCGCCCTCGGTGTAGAGCTCGGTCATTTATCCCACCAGCCCGAAGAGAACGGAGAACGGGGGCAGCAGGAAGCCCACCGTGATGACGGCCGCGATGATGATCGCGACGGTGTTGATCGCGCGGCGGCGGCCCTCGCGGTTGAGGCCGAGGGTGGCCGCGGCGCTCCAGATGCCGTGGCGCAGGTGCAGCCCCACCAGGATCACGGCGAGGACGTAGATCGCGGTGACCCAGAAGTTCTCCGGCTGGAAGCCGCGCACCAGCCGCTCGTAGGGGCTGTCCGAGGCCCCTCCGGGAGCGATGGTGTTCGTGGTCAGGTGGAGGATGTGGAAGACCACGTACAGGGCGATGATGACACCGCCCCAGCGCATGGTGCGCGACGCGTAGGTCTGCTGCACCGGCTTCCTGGTCTGGTAGCGCACCGGGCGCGCCCTCCCGGCGCGCCGCGTGAGCGCGACGGCCGAGCCGATGTGGACGAGCACGGACGCCAGCAGGACGATCCGCATGATCCACAGGAAGCCCTCGTGGGGCAGCATCGGCTCGCCCAGCTCACGCAGGTGGTGCGAGTAGTCGTCGAACGCCTCTTGGCCGGCGAAGACGTTCAGGTTGCCGTACATGTGCGCGATGAGGAAGAGCACGAGGATCAGGCCGGTGACCGCCATCGCGGACTTGAGGGCCACCGTCGACCGCCGCGCCTCCGCGCGCTGCTTGGTCAGGGTACTGTTCGCCACGACCTGCCACTTTAAGGCTCCATAAAGAAAGTCGTCTAAGTCATGGGGGCCCTGGTGTCCATAGCCGTAGGCTATGGGGCATGCAGTTCCAGCAGCTCGCGTACTTCCTGGCGGTCGCCGAGACGCGGCATTTCACCCGCGCAGCCGAGCTCTGCCAGGTCGCCCAGCCCAGCCTGAGCAAGCAGATCCGGACCCTGGAGGGCGAGCTCGGGACGCCGCTGTTCAGCCGCGCAAGGGGAAATATCACACTCACTCCGGCCGGTGAGGCGCTGCTTCCGCTCGCCCAGCGCATGGTCGCGGACATGGAGACGGCGCGGCGGGAGGTGGCCGAGCTGGCGGGGATGCGCAAGGGGCGGGTGCGCCTGGGCGCCACCCCGTCGCTGTGCGGCGGCCTGGTCGCCGACGCGCTGGCCGGGTTCCACTCCCGCTTCCCCGGCATCGAGCTGGGGGTGGAGGAGAGCGGCTCGCGCGACCTGATCCGCGCGCTCGGCAAGGGCGAGCTGGACCTGGCGCTGATCATCCTGCCGCTGCAGAGCAGCGACCCGGCGTTCGTCACCACCCCCATCCTGCGGGAGAACCTGGTGGTGGTGAGCGCGGCCGACGCCCCGCCGCCGACGACGGGGGCGAGCATGCGGGTGACCCAGCTGCGGGACCGGCCGCTGGTGATGTTCCGCCGCGGCTACGACCTGCGGGAGGCCACGCTGACGGCGTGCCGGGACTCCGGGTTCGAGCCGCGGCTGGCGGTCGAGGGCGGGGAGATGGACGCGGTGCTGCGGTTCGTCGAGGCGGGCCTGGGGCTGGCGGTGGTGCCGAGCATGGTGCTCAAGAACCGCCCCGGGCTGCGGGGGACCCCGCTGGCCCGGCCGCGCCTGCTGCGCACGATCGCGCTGGCGCACCGCAAGGACGTGGAGCCGTCGAACAGCGCCAAGGCGTTCCGGCGGCACCTGATGACGTACCTGACCCACCTGACCCGCGACGAGATCGGCGAGGACCTGGAAGTGATCGCCGCGTCACTGCCGTGACGCGGGTGAACCGTGCGATAGATTCCAGAAATGAAGGCTAGCCTCAGTTTCGCCGCCCCATACGGGCATTCGATCGCCACACGGACACCACAGGCCCCATCAGGCGACAAAACCCCCGAAACGCCGGTCTTCGGATAAGCCACCATTTATCGCCGAATCGCCGGACGCCCTTCCGGGGGAGTGGTGTTTTTCACATCCGTTGCGCTGTGATTTCTTGCTGAATTCGTGATCGCGTCGTCCTAGCGTGGCTCCACCGATCCTTAGGGAGATGTGCGGCCATGACATCGACTCTTCCCCCGCCGGAACAGCCCGGCCTCGAGCGCGCGCGGATCACCGCACGGACGCTGCGCACCGACCGGTGGTGGTCCGGGCCCGCCCTGACCGTGCTCGGGCTGACCGCCTTCCTGGTCTACGGCCTGGCCAGGGCGCTGCAGCAGGACCATTACTGGGTGCAGGAGTACCACTACCTCACCCCGTTCTATTCGCCGTGCGTCGCCGGCCAGTGCGCGCCCGACGCGGCGGTGTTCGGGAGGCTTCCGTGGGACTTCCCGTGGTTCATCCCGTTCGCGGTGATCAGCCTTCCGCTCCTGCTGCTGTTCCGGTTCACCTGCTACTACTACAGGAAGGCCTATTACCGTTCGTTCTGGCAGTCCCCCACCGCGTGCGCGGTCCGCGAGCCGCACGCCAAGTACACCGGGGAGACGCGTTTCCCCCTCATCCTGCAGAACGCCCACCGCTACTTCTTCTACGCGGCGCTCCTCATCTCGCTCATCAACACCTATGACGCGACGGTGGCGCTGTTCCACGGGGCCGGAGGCGGTTTCGGCATCGGCGTGGGCAACCTCGTGCTGTTCACGAACGTGGTGCTGCTCTGGTGCTACACGCTGAGCTGCCACAGCTGCCGCCACGTGATCGGCGGCCGCCTGCGCAGCTTCGGCTCCCGCCCCGTGCGGTACCGGCTGTGGACCGTGGTCTCCAAGCTCAACACCCGGCACATGGCGTTCGCCTGGATCACGCTCGGCACGCTCGTGCTGACCGACCTGTACGTGGCGCTGGTGGCGAGCGGCGTGCTCACCGACCTCAGGATCGTCAATTGAGCACCGCCCGCAGCACGCGCGAGAGCCGCTCCCCTGCGAGCCCGACACCGGTGAGGAGGGCAGTGCCATGCCCGATCTGAGCGAGACCACCCGGCACGCCTACGACGTGGTGGTGATCGGAGCCGGCGGGGCCGGGCTGCGCGCCGCCATCGAGGCGCGCCAGCGCGGCAAGCGCACCGCGATCATCTCCAAGTCCCTGTTCGGCAAGGCGCACACCGTCATGGCCGAGGGCGGCGCGGCGGCCGCGCTCGGCAACGTCAACGACGCCGACTCCTGGCAGGTGCACTTCCGCGACACCATGCGCGGCGGCAAGTTCCTCAACGACCCGCGCATGGCCGAGCTGCACGCCAAGGAGGCCCCCGACCGCATCCTGGAGCTGGAGATGTGGGGGGCGCTGTTCGACCGCACCGGCGACGGCAGGATCAGCCAGCGCAACTTCGGCGGCCACGAGTACCCGCGCCTGGCGCACGTGGGCGACCGGACCGGGCTGGAACTGATCCGCACCCTGCAGCAGCGGGTGGTGCAGCTGCAGCAGGCCGACGCGGCCGAGCTGGGCGACCCGGACGCGATGCTCCGGGTGTTCGCGGAGACCACCGTCACCGAACTCGTCCTGGACGGTACCGCGCCGCGAAGCGGCACCGTTGAGGGTGGCGGCGGGCGACGGGAGGGCAGGATCGCCGGAGCGCTGGCCTACGACCGCGCGACCGGCGCCCCGATGCTCTTCGAGGCGCCGACGGTGGTGCTGGCGACCGGCGGCATCGGCAAGTCGTTCAAGACCACCTCCAACTCCTGGGAGTACACCGGCGACGGGCACGCACTGGCGCTGCGCGCCGGGGCGGGGCTGCTCAACATGGAGTTCGTGCAGTTCCACCCGACCGGCATGGTGTGGCCGCCGTCGGTGCGCGGCATCCTCGTCACCGAGTCGGTGCGCGGCGACGGTGGCGTGCTGCGCAACTCCGAGGGCGAGCGGTTCATGTTCGGCTACGTCCCCGAGGTGTTCGCCGCCCAGTACGCCGAGACCGAGGAGGAGGCCGACGGCTGGTACACCGACCCGTCCGGCCACCGGCGCCCGCCCGAGCTGCTGCCGCGCGACGAGGTGGCGCGGGCGATCAACGCCGAGGTGAAGGAGGGGCGCGGGTCGCCGCACGGCGGGGTCTTCCTGGACATCGCCAGCCGGATGCCGGCCGAGGAGATCATGCGGCGGCTGCCGTCGATGCACCACCAGTTCAAGGAGCTGGCCGACGTCGACATCACCGCCGAGCCGATGGAGGTCGGCCCCACCTGCCACTACGTCATGGGCGGGGTCGAGGTGGACGCCGACACCGGGGCCGCGGTGGTGCCGGGGCTGTTCGCCGCCGGAGAGGTGGCGGGGGGCATGCACGGCTCCAACCGGCTGGGCGGCAACTCCCTGTCCGACCTGCTGGTGTTCGGGCGCCGGGCGGGGCTCGGCGCCGCCGAGTACCTGGACGGTCTCGACGCCCGCCCCGTGCCCGCGGACGAGGCGGTCGCCGAGGCGCTGGGGCGGCAGTCGGCGCCCCTGGAGCGGGAGACCGGGGAGAGCCCCTACGCCCTGCACCAGGAGGTGCAGCAGACCATGAACGACCTGGTGGGGATCATCCGCCGGGGACCGGAGATCGAGCAGGCGCTGGAGTCGCTGGCCAAGCTGGCCGACCGGGCGGCGTCGGTGCGGGCCGAGGGCGGCCGGGTCTACAACCCCGGGTGGCACCTGGCTCTGGACCTGCCGAACATGCTGATGGTGTCGGAGGCGGTGGCGCGCGCGGCGCTGGAGCGCGAGGAGTCGCGCGGGGGGCACACCCGCGACGACTTCCCGGGGATGTCGTCGCAGTGGCGGAAGGTGAACCTGGTGGCGTCGCTGACCGGGAGCGGCGGCGTGCGGCTGCGCAGCCGGCCGGTCGATGTGCTGCGCCCGGACCTGATGGCGCTGTTCGACCGGGAGGAGCTGGCCAAGTACCTGACCGAGGAGGAGCTCCCGGCCGAGACCCCCGAAGAGGCGGCCCCGAAGGAGGAGGACCGATGAGCGCGAAGCGGACGTTCCGCGTGTGGCGCGGCGGCGGGGACGGCGGGGAGCTGGCGTCCTACGAGGTCGAGGTGAACGAGGGCGAGGTGGTGCTGGACGTGCTGCACCGCCTCCAGGCGACCCAGGCCCCGGACCTGGCGGTGCGGTGGAACTGCAAGGCGGGCAAGTGCGGGTCGTGCTCCATGGAGATCAACGGGCGGCCGCGGCTGTCCTGCATGGCGCGGATGAGCACGTTCGCCGACGACGAGCCGATCACGGTGACGCCGATGCGCACCTTCCCGGTCATCCGCGACCTGGTGTGCGATGTGTCCTTCAACTACCAGAAGGCGCGGGAGATCCCGTCCTTCACCCCGTCGGAGGACGCCGAGCCGGGGAGCTTCCGGATGCGGCAGCAGGACGTGGAGCGGTCGCAGGAGTTCCGCAAGTGCATCGAGTGCTACCTGTGCCAGAACGTGTGCCACGTGGTGCGGGACCACGAGGAGAACAAGGAGGCCTTCTCGGGGCCCCGGTTCCTGATGCGCGTGGCCGAGCTGGAGATGCACCCGGAGGACACGGCCGACCGCCGCAAGGCCGCCCAGGACGACTTCGGGCTCGGGTACTGCAACATCACCAAGTGCTGCACCGAGGTGTGCCCGGAGAACATCACGATCACCGACAACGCGCTGATCCCGCTGAAGGAGCGCGTGGCCGACCGTAAGTACGACCCGCTGGTGTGGCTGGGTTCGACCATCGGCCTGAGGAAGGGGGCGGACACCCCCCGCGTCCCCAACACCCGCCCGGGCGACCAGGGCGGGACGGAGTAACGGAAGCAGCGAGCGGCGGTGACAGGGCTCGGAGCCCTGTTCCCGCCGCTTCCTCATGTCCGAACCCCGGGGGGAGGAGGTCGGCGGCGCGAGGGGTGGAGATCCGCGGCGCGAGGGGTGAAGGCCGACGGCGCGAGGGGGGAAGGCCGACGGCGCGAGGGGGGAAGGCCGACGGCGCGAGGGGTGAAGGCCGACGGCGCGAGGGGAGGTGGCGCCGACAGGGTGAGCGGGGCGGTTCCCCGGGCCTGCTTGGCGGGCGGCGGGTTCCTCGCGGTCCGGGTGACCAGGCGGCTCGGCCGGTACCCCACTGGCGGGCCCTGGCCGGGCGGTGGGTGGCCGGGGTGTGAGGTGGAGGGCGGCGAGGACGCAGGTCGGCGGCCCTTGCGGTGGCACTGTCGGCCGCCGGGTGTGTGCGTGGTCGGGGTGGTTGGCGGCGACGGCGGAGCTGGTGCCCCGCTCCGGGCCTCGGCCGGGCGGCGGGTCAGCGGGGTGCAAGGAAAATGGCGGCGACGGTGCGAGCGGGGCGGTTCCCCGGGCTTGCTTGCCGGGCGGCGGGTTCCTCGCGGTGCGGGTGGTCGGGCGGCTTGGCCGGTACCCCGCTCATGGGC
>NZ_JAQFWP010000074.1 GCF_027706745.1 Nocardiopsis suaedae
CCACCCTGACCACGCACACACCCGGCGGCCGACCGCGCCACCGCGAGGGCCGCCGCCCTTCGTCGTCGCCGCCATCCGCCTCGCACCCCGGCGGTCCGGCGGACGGCCGGAACCCTTGAGCGGGGTACCAGCCGAGCCGCCGTCACTGAACGCTCTCCCGGTACTCCGGTGGCCTATCACCCGCTGGCCTGCCGACCTGCCGGCCTGCCGACCTGCCGGCCTGCCGACCTGCCGGCCTGCTGGTCTGTGACCTGCGGCCACGGCCGAGGCCTCGCCTTCCGGCAGGCCGGTCATCCGGTGGTGGCGGGGTCCGGTGTGGGCCTCCTCAGCCGCTTCGGGAGGAGGCCGTCCAGGTCGAGCACGGTGCGCATCCGCCACACCGTCGCCGTCCACCCGCTCCCGCCCACCACCATGGCCAGCACCAACGACGCCCCGGTCGTCCCCAGCGCCGCCGCGCACACCGCGGGCACCGCGCCGAACCACACCAGTGCGGCACCCGCGGCCGCCGCCCACCGGACGCTGAACGGGTGCACCCCCACCATCCGGTGCAGCTGGACCAGCGGCAACAGGTTGCGCACCCCGATCGCCGCCGCCCACGCCAGAGCCGCGCCCACGGCCCCCAGCGGCGGGATGAGCACCGCGCACAGCACCAGGTTCGCCGCCAGCGACAGCAGGTTGTTCGCGAGGTTCCACCCGGTCCGGCCCGCCATGGTGAGCAGCAGGTCGCCCATGCCCAGCGAAGCCGAGGCCATCTGCGCCACCGCGACCACCACCAGCACCCCCGTCCCGGCCGCGCCCGCGTACCCCGGCCCGAACAGTTCCATCACCAGCGGGGCGTACACCACCGCCAGGAGGAACAGAGGCCAGGTCAGGCAGATCAGCCACGCCGTCGCCGACCGGTACAGCCGCGCCGTGCCCGCCCGGTCGTCCACGGCCAGCATCTCCGCCAGCCGCGGCCCCGCCGCGAACTGCACCGCCTGGGTCGCGAACTGCCCGGCCACCAGCAGCCGCGTCCCGGCGGTGAACACCGCCGCCGAAGCCGCCCCCTGCACCGCCGCCACCAGGACGATCCCCGCGCGCTGGTTCCCGATCTGCGCCACCTGCGCCACTGACCGCGGCAGCGCGAACCCCCAGAACTCGCGCGGAGCGACGGGGGCGGGGGTCGGCCCCTCCGGGCTCGTCGCGGGGGGCGCCGCGGGGGGCGCAGCCGTACGCACCACGCGCCGCAGCCACAGCGCCGCCACCACGGCCGCAGGCAGGTACGGTCCCGCCCACGCCACTGCCAACAGCCCCGCCGAACCGGCAGCCGCCGCCCCGAGGACCAGCAGCACCTGGCCCAGCGGGCGGCCGACCTTCTCCACGGCCGCCGTCGCCGCCATGTCGTGGTGCGCCCGGGTGGCCGCCAGCAACGCCTCCACCACCGCCGCGAACGGCAGGAACGCGGCCAGCAGCCCGAGGTACACCGCCGCCCCCGGCTCGCCCGCCAGCTCCGCCACCGGCTCGGCGAACACCGCCATCGCCGCGGCGAGCGCTACCGAGGCCGCCACCACCGGCACGAGGGCCGTGCGCAGCAGGTGCCGGGTCCGCCCGGCGGTGCCCATCGCCCGGGTCCGCGCCAGGAAGTACACCAGCCCGTTGGCGGTTCCCAGCTGCGCCACGGCCGAGGCGATCAGGAACACCGACGTCGCCGCGAACAGCAGCCCCGCCGTCTCCTGGGAGAACCCGCGCGCCACCGCCACCACCAGGGCCAGGTTGAGCCCGGCCCCGGCGACGGCGGCCGCCATGTTCAGCGCCCCGCCCCGGGCGGTGCGGGCCACGGCCTCTGCCCCGTCCCGGCCCTCGCCTCCGCGGGTGGGTGTCGGGCTCTCGGTGGCCATCGTGCTCCGCTCGGTCGTCGGTGTCGGGGCGGGATCAGCGCCGATCAGCGCTGGTCAGCGCCGATCAGTGCTGGTCAGTGCTGGTCAGTGCGGCTCGGAGGCGTAACTGCGGGCATGGGCGGACGCGTCCGGGCCCTCATCTCCAGTGCCGCTGTCGGGAGCGGCGTTCTCCCCTCCGGGGACACCGCCCTCCCCGCTCTCCTCGTCGACCAGCCGCAGGGGGCGCCCGGCCGACGCGGCCTCGCTCCCGCCGCCCGGTTCGCGCCATGACGGTGTGCGCCCCCACCACTCGGCCAGGCGCTCGTCGGAATCGGCGAAGGCGTCCTCCAACCGCCTCCGCAGCCGCTCGGGCAGCTCCGCCCGGGGCCGGGCGTTGTGGTGGCCGAACACCACACCCGGGCAGTGCCGCACCCCCAGGAACTCCTCGAGCTCCGGGAAGTGCCGCTCCGGTTCGGCGAAGAACCGCTCGGCGTCCACCACGAACATGCGCTCACGCCCCACGTGCCGTTCCAGCCGAAGCAGCTGGTCGATGTACCGCCCGCGCGCCACGTAGGCATGGTGCTGGTGGTGGTGGGAGCGGGCCAGGGCATCGGCCGCCAGCCGCTCCTCCTCGCCCGCGATGCGCTCATCCTCCAGGTCCAGCGCGCGCTCGAACGGCTCGGTCTCGTAGCCCCGCGCGCTTTCGTGGCTGTGCGCCGAGTACGCACGCTCGACCGGGTCCCGCAGCATCACCACCACCTTCGCCTCGGGCAGGTCCGCGGCGATCCGCTCCGCGCACAGAGGGTGGAACAGGTAGTAGGGGCTGGACTCGCCCACCACGCCGCCCGCGCCCCCGGCGGCCGCCCGCACGCTGCGGCGCATCGGGAACCGGCTCCGGTACCAGTCCGTGCCGCGCCCGTAGGCGGTGTCGAAGAAGTGCACCCCCTTGCGCAGCGTGGGACCGAGCACCTGCGGGTGCTGCATGAGCGCCTTGTACAGGGTGGTGGTGCCGCAGCGCTGCGCGCCGGCGATGAGGAAGTCCGGCAGTGCCCGGGAGCGGCGGCTCACATGGCCGGCCAGGTCGGCGGCGGAGAGCGCGGCGTTCTTCAGGGGGGTCGGAACGGTCCGTCCGGCCATAGACAAGCGCATGGGTGTCCTCACGTGGTCGGGATGGCGCCCCGCGTGGGGCACGGGGTCGGGCGGCCGGAGCGGGCGGGCCGATGCGGGTGCGGGTGCGGGGCCGACGGCGCTCCGGGGCGGCGCCGTCCGGCGGTCATCTACGGGGTCCGGACTCGTGCGCCGCGCGCTCGCCGAGCCCCTCCAAAGCGGGCAGGAGCCAGTCGTCGACGGCCGCGAGCGGGCTCCCGGCCTCGTCCTGGCGGTCCTGGAGGTAGCGGGTGGCCAGGTCGACCAGGTACAGCGCCATCACCACCGGCACCGCCTGCGGGCGCAGCCCCGCCTCGGCCACCAGCGGGTCGCACAGCAGCCGGGCGCCGCTGTCCAGCCACCTCTGCACCCCCGCCTGCACGCCTCCCTGCACGCACTCGTTGAGCTCGTAGTGCAGCGCGTCCATGCCCAGCGGGACCCCCGACTCCAGGCGCTCCCAATCCCACACGAACGCCCGGCGCGGTGTCCCGGCGATGTTCCACCGGGTCAGGTCGCCGTGCCAGGCGCCGAACGGGAGCCGCACGTCCGGCAGCGACTCCAAGGCCTTGCGCAGCCGCGGCGCCTCCGGCCGCCCGGCCAGCGCGTCGATGCGCCGCTCCAGGTGGGCCCAGTAGGGGCCGGTGCGCAGCTCCCCTTCGGCGATCCCGTCCACGGCGGCGATCTGCAGCACGCAGCGCAGCAGCTGCCGCCGGGTGGGCCGGTCGGTCTGGTCGCCGACCGGCAAGGCCTCCTGCACCAGCAGCGGCCGGCCGTTCCACTCGCCCTCGTACATCAGCCGCGGCACGGTGACGTCGGGCAGGTGGGCCTCGGCCAGCCGTCTCAGCGCCCGGGTCTCGGCCCGGACCAGGCGCGAGGTGAGCTCGTTGACGCCCACCTTGGCGTAGCCCACCGCCCGGCCCGCGGGGGTGAGCAGCAGCAGGACCGGTTTGCGGTTGGCGCGTGGCGGCCCCACGTGTATGGCGATGACCACGTCCCGGTCCAGGGCGGCGCCCAGGGCGTGCTCGATGGTGTGGCCGGTGCCCACGTGCAGGCGGTCGCGCAGCAGCAGCGGCGCCACCCCGCTGGCGAAGGCGGTGGTGAGCAGGGCGGCCCGGACCCGCTCGCGGAAGGAGTGGCGCTGGGCGAAGGCGGCGATGCCGCGCGCCGCCGCGTACCGGTTGGTGACAGGCAGGATCACCCGAGGATTGTGCGCGGACGGGACCGGAAGGTATTCGCGCACGTGCGCCGCGGGGTGCTCGGGCGCGGGCACGCGTCTGCCCGCGCATTCGGCGCCGCGCCCCAGAAGCCCCCCGCAGGGCCAGAGCACCTCGGCCAGGTCCGTCAGATAGGTGGTCTCCCCGTTCACCGCGCGACACCCCCCGCCGCCGTCGCAGGTACGGCACCGGGGGCCCGCCGCCAGAGCAGTGCGATGCCGGTCATCGTGACCGCCAGCGGTGCCGTCAGCGCGACATAGAAGAACATGTACCAGAAGAGCAGGAGGATCGATAGAAGGGCGGCGGACCCCACCGCGTCCCGTTCCCCCCGGTGGCGCCAGGCGGCCGCGGCGAAGAAGCCGAGGAACAGCCCGGTGCCCACCCACCCGTTGGAGATGAGCGTCAGCCAGAACTGGCCGTTGTTGCCGATGGTGTGGTTGCCGCAGCCCGGGCACTCGGGGGAGGAGCCGATCGCGATCGAGTCCGAGCTGCCCAGCATGTCGCGGGTGGTGCCCCAGCCCAGCACCGGCGACTGGGCGGCGGCGTCGAGGGCGGCCCAGCTGGTGGCGGCCCGGCCGTCGTCGCTGTGCGGGTTGCCGATGCGTTCGGTGACCACGTCCATCAGGGGCGAGGCGGCCAGCGCGGCGCACAGCCCCGCGGCCGCCAGCACACCGGTGAGCGCGGCGGCGGCCCGGCCCGACCGCACCAGCTGCACCAGCGCGAACACGGCGGTCAGCGCCAGCCCCACCCACAGGGCCCGGTTCAGCGAGTGGACGATGGGCAGGCAGGACACCGCCACCGCCGCCAGGCCGACCCAGCGGCGCCACCCGCCCCGTCCGCCGCCGGTGAGGATCCACCCCGCCGCCAGCCAGGGCAGCAGCAGCGACAGCATGTTGCCCCACGTGTTGGTGTAGGGCCACGGTGCCTTGGGCCGCGCCGTCTCGTACCCCAGGACGTCGTCCATGACCTGGGACGACGATGGGTGGATGAGGGCCTGCACGTAGGAGTCGGAGGCCACGCCCGCGGGCAGCAGCGCCTCCAGCGGCGAGGTGAACCCGAAGTGGGGGGCGGCCATGCCGAGTAGGCCCCCGGCCGCCGTCGCGAGGAACAGCCACCCGAGCGCGCGGGCGATCCGGGAGTCCGACAGCTCGTCGCGGCCGGTGTTGCCGATGTAGAGCAGCAGCACCGTCAGCGCCAGGTAGTGGCCGAGCCGCACCAGCGCCCCGAGCACGCCGCCGGACCCGGGCAGGGTGCCGTCCGGCACCATCCCGATCAGCGCGATCCCGGCGGCCGCCCACAGCAGGAACAGCGCCCACAGCCCGAACCCGGGCGGCAGCCGGAGGCCGTGTTCGCGGTGGCGGCGCAGCAGCGCCGCGGCCATGGGCACGGCGAACACCCAGAAGGCGAAGGGGCCCAGCCCCAGCGCCCACCAGAGCGGGTATCCGGCGAACAGCCAGATGACCGGCCACCCCGGCGCGAAGAGCCGGGAGGCGAGCGGACCGGCGGCCGGCCCCGCCGCCGCCCCGCCTCCGGGCGGTCCGGCACCCGACCGGATCGAGGCCCCCATCAGCGGCGCGCCCCTGCCTCGGCGGGCTCCTCCTCGCGGGACCGGTCCGCCGACGCGCGGTCGGCGCCGCCCTCTTCCGGAGCCGCCTCCTGCGCCGCGTCCTCGACGACCGCCTCTTGCGCCGCCTCGGGCGCCGCGTCCTCGACGACCGCCTCCTGAGCGGCCGCGGTCGCCCCGCCGCGCGCACGGGCCCTGCGCTCCAGGGCGAACGCCGCGCCCGCGCCGACGGCCAGCCCCAGCACGCCGCCGCCCGCCAGCCACACCACCGGCTGCGGTGACGCCGGGGCGTCCGGCAGCGCGGCGGGGGTGAGCACCTGTCCGGGGATCAGCGACGCCTTGGCCGCGGTCAACGGCCCGGTCTCGGCGTTGAGGTCGGAGATCTCGCTCTGCACCGCCTCCAGCCGCGCCTCGGCCCGCGCCCGTTTGGCGGCGCCGCCCTTGGCGGCGTCCTCGGCCAATTCCTCCATCTCCTCGGTGCGGGCCTCGGTCTGCTCCTCCAGAGCGGCCAGCCGGGCGTCGATCAGCTCGCCCACCCGGGCGCTCCGGTCGGCCAGGTAGGCGTCGGAGAAGGCGGTGGCGCCGTCGCGCGCCGCCTCCGGGGTCGGGGCGGTGTAGGAGATCTCCAGCACGCTGCTGTTGGGCGGGACCTCCACCTCCACCCGCTCGCGCATCGCGCCCGGGTCCGTCCCGCCGATCTCCCGGTTGGCGGCCGAGGCGACCCGGGCCGAGGCCACCACCTGGGCCTCGGTGTCCAGGTTGACCTCCCCGTTGGTGCGCCCGGACAGCTCGCCGGTGAGCTCGGCGACCCCGGTCGGGCGCACCTGGACCGCCGTGGTCGCGGTGTAGGCGCTGGGCACCAGGACGAGCCCGGCCCCCGCGAGCGCCAGCCCGGCGGCGGTGGCGGCGGCCACCGCCGTCCAGCGTCGGCGCAGGGTCTGGGCGCAGTCCCTCAGGTCCGGTCCGGCGGCGGAGCTCTCCATGCGGCCCTGGTCCTTCCTTGACTACCACTAGTGGTGAATTTTCGAATACCTAGAGTAGTCGTTTTCGGGCTGTGGGGAGGGGAGCTCCGCGCGTGATTCGAGGACAACCGAAACCGGTGGCCCCCATGGCGTGTCCCGGAACGCCCTCCGGCCCTCCCGGAACGCCCTCCCGGAACGCCGAAGGGGGCCGCCGCGGACGTCCGCGGCGGCCCCCTTCGGCGCCCCGGCGGCACCGGCCCGGCGGGGCCGACGGCCGCAGGGGCCTCCGACCCCGCCTCCGGGCGCACCGCCCGGCGCGCCACAGGGCGCACCGCAGGGCCCACCGCCCGGCGGCCCTCAGCGGCCGCCCCAGGGCCCGCCGCAGGCACCGCCGCACGGCGCACCGCCGGGTCCGCCGCACGGAGCCCCCCAGGGGCCACCGCCCGGTGGGCCCCAGGGGCCGCCCGCTCCCCCCCCGCCGGGCGCCGGGGCGCCGAACGCCCCCGCCGGCCCACCCCCTCCCCCGCAGCCGCCGCACGACCCCGGTGCACCGCTCCAGGGCCGCGTGGGCGGACCGGGGCCGGTGTCCGACACGGGTGACGAACCCCTCGTCGTGGACGACGAGGCCACCCAGACCATCGGCGCCGTCCCCGACGACGGCTCCTCCGCGGCCGCGCCTGGGCCCTCCGACGAGTTCGGCGGGCGCCCGATGTTCCGCGACGAGTCCCCGAACCCGGGCGGGACCACCGCCGAGATCGACCTCTCCGAGATGGACGACCTGGACCCCGCCCGGCGACGGTTCGGACCTGGAGGAGGTCGCCCCCGGGTTCGTCGAGTCCACCCTGGGCTCCCTGGCCGACCAGGTCGCCTGACACTGCGCGGAACGGCCCCGGCGGTCCCCGCACCGCCGGGGCCGTTCCGCGTTGCCCCTCCGCGATGATCTCGACGAAGGTGCTGTCATTTCGGCGATATTGACAGCACCTTCGTCGAGATCATCGCTGGGGAGGGATCAGCGCTCCAGGGTGCGCACCCGCCTGGTCGCCCGTGCGCGTGCGGCCAGCAGCTCCGCGTCGGGGTAGGCCACCTCCTCCAGGCTGAGCCCGTGCGGGGCCACCACGTGGACGGCCGAGTCGCGCACGCCCGCCTGGAGCACCTCGGCGGGCCACCCCGTCGCCCGGCGGCCGTCGCCGACCGCCAGCAGCGCCCCCACCAGCGCCCGCACCATGTTGTGGCAGAACGCGTCGGCCTGCACCGTCCCGGCCAGCAGGTGCTCCTCCTCGCGCACCCACTCCATGCGCAGCAGCTCGCGGACCGTGGTCGCGCCCTCCCGCTTGCGGCAGTAGGCGGCGAAGTCGTGCTCGCCGGTCAGCTCCGCCGCGGCCAGGTTCATCCGGTCGGTGTCCAGGGGCCGCTTGTGCCACAGCACGTGGTGCCGCCACAGCGGCTCCACGCCCCACGGCGCGTCGCTCACCCGGTACACGTACCGCCGGTGGAGGGCGGAGAAGCGGGCGTCGAAGCCCTCGGGCGCCGGGGCGACCGACCGCACCCGCACGTCCGGCGGGAGCACCCCGGCCAGGCGGCGGAGGACCCGCTCGCCCTCGGCCTCCCAGACCTCCTCCGGCACGTCCAGGTGGGCCGCCTGTCCCCCGGCGTGCACCCCGGCGTCGGTGCGCCCGGCCACGGTCAGCTGCACCGCCTCCGGCGGCATCCGCAGCACCCGGGCCAGCGCCTCCTGCAGCACCCCTTGCACGGTGCGGCGGTCGGGCTGCTCGGCCCAGCCGGAGAAGCCCGAACCGTCGTAGGCGAGGTCGAGGCGGAGGCGGATCATCGTCGGCCCTTCTGTGTGCTGGTTCTCTCCCATCGTTGATCTCGGGCGAAACGACGCTACAAGCGCGGTTTTAGGGGCCGTTCTCCCGAGATCAACGCCACGGGGGTGAAACAACGGTGCCCGGCCCCCTCAGGGGCCGGGCACCGGCGGTCGAGCGGGCAAGGGGCGTCCCCCTACTCCTCGTCCTTCTTGTCCTCCGCGGCGGCCTCGGGGGCCTCGGGGGCCTCCTCGGCGGCCTTCTCCTCCGCGGTCTCCGCGGCGGGGGCGGCCTCCTCGGCCTTCGGCTCCTCGGCCTTGGCCTTCTTGGCGGCCGGGCGGTTGAGGGCCTCCACCAGCTCGATCACGGCCATGGGGGCGTTGTCGCCCTTGCGCGGCCCGACCTTGGTGATGCGGGTGTAGCCGCCCTCGCGGTTCTCGTAGCGCGGGCCGATCTCGGTGAACAGCTCGTGCACGACCGCCTTGTCGCTGATCGTGCGCAGCACCTGGCGGCGCGCGTGCAGGTCGCCGCGCTTGCCCAGGGTGATGAGCTTCTCCGCGTAGGGGCGCAGGCGCTTGGCCTTGGCCTCGGTGGTCTTGATGCGGCCGTGCTGGAACAGCGAGGTCGCCAGGTTCGCCAGCATGAGCCGCTCATGGGCCGGGCCGGAACCCAGGCGAGGCCCCTTCGTCGGCGTGGGCATCGTGTACTTCTCCTAGTGGTGCGGGCCGCGGCCGTGGAACGGCCGCGGTCCTCGGGGCGACGTCTTCTAGTACTGCTCGGTCTCGACGTAGGACTGGTCCTCGTCGTCGGAACCGTAGGAGTCGGCCGCGCTGCTGGGGTCGAACCCGGGCGGGGAGTCCTTGAGCGAGAGGCCCATGTCCACGAGCTTCTGCTTGACCTCCTCGATGGACTTCGCGCCGAAGTTCCTTATATCCAGAAGGTCCTGCTCGGAGCGGGCGACGAGCTCGCCCACCGTGTGGATGCCCTCGCGCTTGAGGCAGTTGTAGGAACGCACCGTGAGGTTGAGGTCCTCGATCGGCAGCGCCAGGTCGGCGGCCAGGGCCGCGTCCGTGGGCGAGGGGCCCATGTCGATGCCCTCGGCGTCGACGTTGAGCTCGCGCGCCAGCCCGAACAGCTCCACCAGCGTCTTGCCGGCGCTGGCCACGGCGTCGCGGGGCCGGATGCTCGGCTTGGTCTCGACGTCCAGGATCAGCCGGTCGAAGTCGGTGCGCTGCTCGACGCGGGTGGCCTCGACCTTGTAGGTGACCCGCAGGACCGGCGAGTAGATGGAGTCGATCGGGATACGGCCGATCTCCTGGCCGGGCTGCTTGTTCTGGGTCGCCGAGACGTACCCGCGGCCGCGCTCGACCGTCAGCTCCATCTCCAGCTTGCCCTTGCTGTTCAGCGTGGCGATGTGCAGGTCGGGGTTGTGCACCTCGACCCCCGCCGGCGGCGCGATGTCCGCGGCGGTCACCACACCGGGGCCCTGCTTGCGCAGATACATCAGAACCGGCTCGTCGTGCTCGGAGGAGACGACCAGCCCCTTGAGGTTCAGGATGATCTCGGTGACGTCCTCCTTGACGCCGGGCACGGTGGTGAACTCGTGCTCGACGCCCTCGATGCGGATGCTGGTGACAGCGGCACCGGGGATCGAGGACAGCAGGGTCCGCCGGATCGAGTTGCCGATGGTGTAGCCGAAGCCCGGCTCCAGGGGCTCGATCACGAACTTGGAGCGGAGCTCCGACAGGCTCTCCTCCGAGAGCGTCGGACGCTGGGCGATGAGCATGTTCGGTGTTCCTTTCCCACGGCCGCCCGCTATTTGACGGCCACTGGACGGCCCCGTGGCCACGGGGCCTGACAACTACCTACCCGCGAACCCCCCGGCCGGATCCGGCCGGATGCGCGGCGGCGCCCGCCGGGGTCAGACCCGGCGGCGCTTGGGCGGACGGCAGCCGTTGTGCGGAACCGGCGTGACGTCCTGGATGGAGCCCACCTCCAGGCCCGTGGCCTGCAGCGAGCGGATGGCGGTCTCACGGCCGGAGCCGGGACCCTTGACGAAGACGTCCACCTTGCGCACCCCGTGCTCCTGGGCACGGCGGGCGGCGGCCTCGGCGGCCATCTGGGCGGCGAACGGGGTGGACTTGCGCGACCCCTTGAAGCCGACCTGCCCGGAGCTCGCCCACGAGATCACCGCACCCGTCGGGTCGGTGATGCTCACGATCGTGTTGTTGAACGTGCTCTTGATGTGAGCATGCCCGTGGACGATGTTCTTCTTTTCCTTGCGGCGCACCTTGCGCGCGGCGCCCTGCTGGCGGCCCTTAGGCGGCATACCTGATTACTCCCAAGATCGTCGGTCCGTCGGCGTGCCGGACCCGGTGGTCGAGGTCCGGACGGACTACTTCTTCGGCTTCTTCTTGCCGGCCACGGTCTTCTTCTTGCCCTTGCGGGTCCGGGCGTTGGTCTGCGTGCGCTGACCGTGCACCGGCAGACCGCGGCGGTGCCGGATGCCCTGGTAGGCGCCGATCTCCATCTTGCGGCGGATGTCGGCCTGGACCTCGCGCCGCAGGTCGCCTTCGACCTGGTAGTTGGCGTCGACCCAGTCGCGGATCTTGACCAGCGCGTCCTCGGAGAGCTCGTGGACGCGGGTGTCGGGGCTGACACCGGTGCTCTTCAGGATCTCGGCGGCGCGGGTCCGGCCGATCCCGAAAACGTAGGTGAGGGCGATCTCCACCCGCTTGTCGCGGGGGAGGTCGACGCCTGCGAGGCGTGCCATAAGGGCGTGCTCCTTCGTGCTTGCGGAGGTCTCACCCGCCCCATTCCGCTCGCCGCCCTGACGAGCGCCCCGGCCTCCGACCGGGGGTTGTCCCCGCGCACCGCGGGAACCGAGGCAGGTCTTTCGTGTTCGTCGCCGTCGAGAAGAGGCGGGCGCCCGGGGACTAGCCCTGGCGCTGCTTGTGGCGCGGGTCCGAGCAGATGACCATGATCCGGCCGTGGCGGCGGATCACTCGGCACTTCGCGCAGATCTTCTTGACGCTCGGCTTGACCTTCATGGTGTCTCCGAACTCGAGCCGTCCCGTCCGCCCGGCGGCAGCCGGGCGGCCGTGCGGAGCGGCCTTACTTGTAGCGGTAAACGATGCGCCCGCGGGTGAGGTCGTACGGGCTCAGCTCCACGACGACGCGGTCGTCGGGGAGAATGCGGATGTAGTGCATCCGCATCTTGCCGCTGATATGGGCAAGGACCTTGTGCCCGTTGTCGAGCTCCACTCGGAACATTGCGTTGGGCAGGGACTCGATAACGGAGCCCTCGATCTCGATGGCGCCGTCTTTCTTAGCCATATCCTCCACGCTTCATGAATCTCCCCTGCCGACGGCAGGGGTTCGCGGCCGACAGCCCTCGGACGGGCGCCGGGCACACTGCTGATTCGGACATTGACGATCAGGTCAACCGCGACAGCATACGCGCAGATTCCAGCGGATGCGGAAGTAAGGCACGCTGACCCAACGGCCCGAGTGTGGGCTCTACCAGTCTAACGCCCTGAGCGAGCGGGGCGTCCGCCGCGTCAGCCGCGGCCCGCGCCACCGCCGCCGCGGTGGACCGCGGCGAGTCCGAGTGTGATGAACACCATCACGATACCCCACGGGCCGAGCACCCAGAGGAACCACGGGTAGCCGCTGCTCTGACCGGTGAGGTAGAGGATCAGCCAGATGGTGAAGCACAGCGTGTTCACGCCGAGCCACAGCCCCCACGGGATCAGCAGCGCCGGGTCGCGCAGGAGTGTGGGCCCCTCCGGGGCCGGCGGCGCCGTCCGGGCCGCGGGCTCCGGCGCGGGCGAGGAGGGCAGGTCGGCGACGGCCGCCTCCAGGTCCCGCAGGCTCACCGCCTTGTAGACGCGCTCCAGGCGGGAGCTGAACTCGCCGCCGCCCAGCCGCCCCTGGGCGAAGTGGTCCTGCAGGAGCCGGGCCGCGCGGTCCCGTTCGGGGTCCCCCGGTCCGGTCTCCGGGGCGTCCTCGGACACGTGGCCCTCCCTCACTGGATCCGCCTCGCGCTTCACGCTGCGATCCTACTGCGCGGGCGGGGTCACCACCCGGGGTCGGGGAACGACCGCTTCTCCAGCTCGGCCCGGTCGTCCTCACGGGCGGTCAGGACCATCGGCCCCTCGGCGGTCACCGCCACCGTGTGCTCGAAGTGGGCCGCGCGGCCGCCGTCGCGGGTGACCACGGTCCACTCGTCCTCCAGCACGGCCACGTGCCGGGTGCCCCGGGTGGCCATCGGCTCGATGGCCAGGCACATGCCCTCCTCCAGGCGCAGGCCCTTGCCGGGCTTGCCGTGGTTGAGCACGTGCGGCTCCATGTGCATCTCGGTGCCGATGCCGTGCCCCCCGTACTCCTGGACGTTGCCGTAGGAGCCGTGGGAGCGGATGGAGGCGTCGATGGCGTGGCCGATGTCGCCGAGGCGGCGCCCGGGGCGCAGCTCGGCGATCCCGCGCCACATGGCCTCCCGGCACGCGTCCATCATCCGCACGTCCTCGTCGGAGACGGTGCCCACCGGGACGGTCACGGCCGAGTCGCCGTGCCAGCCGTCCAGGATCGCCCCGCAGTCCACCGAGACGACGTCGCCGTCGGCGAGCACCTTGGAGGCCCGCGGGATGCCGTGCACGACCTCCTCGTTGACCGAGGCGCAGATCGAGCCGGGGAAACCGGGCTCGCTCGGGATCGGCCGGTAGCCCTTGAAGGAGGGCACGGCGCCCGCCCCGCGGATCACCTCTTCGGCGACCGCGTCCAGGTCCAGCGTGCTCAGCCCGGGGGCGGCCGCGGCGCGCACCGCGTCCAGGGCGCGCGCCACGACCTTGCCGGCCTCCCGCATGCTGCGGATCTGGTCCGGCGTCTTGATCTGGATGTCCGGCTTGGACTTGCGGAACATCAGGCGTCCGACCTCAGCGCGGCGATCGCGCGGGCCGTGACGTCCTCGACGGCGCCGGTGGCCCCGATCGCCACCAGCACGCCCTTGTCCCGGTAGTAGGCCACCAGCGGCTCGGTCTGCTCCCGGTAGACCTCCAACCGGTGGCGGATGACCTCTTCGCGGTCGTCGTCGCGCTGGTAGAGCTCACCGCCGCAGGCGTCGCACACCCCGTCCGCCTCGGGCGGGTCGTAGTCGAGGTGGTAGACGCGGCCGCACTCGCGGCAGGAGCGGCGGCCGGAGAGGCGTTTGACGACCTCCTCCTCGTCCACCTTGAGCTCCAGCACCGCGTCCAGCGCGGTCCCCATGTCCTTGAGCATGGAGTCCAGCGTCTCGGCCTGGGGCACGTTGCGCGGGAAGCCGTCGAGCAGGAAGCCCTCCCGTGCGTCCTCTTCGGCGAGCCTCCCCCGCACCATCTCGTTGGTGACCTCGTCGGGGACGAGGTCACCGCGGTCCATGTAGCTCTTGGCCGTGCGGCCGAGCTCGGTACCGCCGCTCACGTTGGCCCGGAAGATGTCGCCCGTGGACACCTTGGGGATGGACAACTCTGACGCCAGGATCTGGGCCTGGGTGCCTTTACCGGCACCCGGGGGCCCAACAAGTACGGCACGCACTATCGCAAGAAACCTTCGTAGTTCCGCTGCTGGAGGTGAGACTCGATCTGCTTCACCGTGTCCAGCCCGACACCGACCATGATCAGGATGCTCGTACCGCCGAACGGGAAGTTCTGGGTCGCCCCGGAGGCGCCCATCGCCACCATCGGCAGCAGAGCGATGAACCCGAGGTACAGCGATCCGGGGGTCGTCAGCCGGTTGAGCACGTACTCCAGGTACTCCGCGGTCGGACGCCCGGGCCGGATACCCGGGATGAACCCACCGTACTTCTTCATGTTGTCGGCGACTTCGGCGGGGTTGAACGTGATGGCCACGTAGAAGAACGCGAAGCCCACGATCATGACGAAGAAGGTCGCCATGTAGACCGGGTGCGTGCCGGTCACGAAGTACTCGTTGAGAAAGTTCACAACGGCGTTGTCGGAGTCCTGCCCGAACAGGCCGATGGCCAGCTGCGGGAGGTACAGCAGCGAGGAGGCGAAGATGACCGGGATGATGCCGGCCTGGTTCACCTTCAGCGGGATGTAGGTGGAGCTGCCGCCGAACATCCGGCGGCCCACCATCCGCTTGGCGTAGTGCACGGGGATGCGGCGCTGGGCCTGCTCGATGAAGACCACGCCGGCGATCAGCACCAGGCCCGCCACGCAGATGAGCACGAACACCCAGGTGTCCTGCTCCTGCCAGATGGTCCCGATCGAGGACGGGAACATCGCGATGACCTGGGTGAAGATCAGCAGGGACATGCCGTTGCCCACGCCGCGCTCGGTGATCAGCTCACCGAACCACATGATCACCGCGGTGCCCGCGGTCATCGTGAAGACCATGGTGATCAGCGTCAGCAGGTCGTCGTTGGGCATGTAGGTGTGCACCGGGATGCGGCCCTGGAACAGCTGCCCGCTGCGCGCCATCGCGATGAAGCTGGTCGACTGCAGGATCGCCAGCGCGAGGGTGAGGTACCGGGTGTACTGGGTGATCTTGGTCTGCCCGGCCTGGCCCTCCTTCTTCAGGGCCTCCAGGCGCGGGATCACCACCGTGAGCAGGTTGATGATGATGCTCGCGGTGATGTAGGGCATGATGCCCAGCGCGAAGACCGCGAGCTGCAGCAGCGCCCCGCCGCTGAACAGGTTGATCAGCGAGTAGATCCCCGACTCGTCGGCGGCCTGCACCGACTCCAGCTGCTCTCTGATCGCCGCGGAATCGATCCCCGGCGCCGGGATGACCGAGCCCAGCCGGAAGATGGTCAGGATGAAAATGGTGAACAGCAGCTTGTTACGCAGGTCGGGCGTGCGGAACGCACGGACGAACGCACCTAGCACGTCTCCTCCTGCGCGGCTTCGGCGGCGGAACCGGTTCGAGACATCGCGGCCGATCCTGAATCGTCGTAGAGCGGCGGCACCGGGGGCGGCCCCGGAGCCCTGGAGTCATCGGTCAAGCGGTTAGGCGTCAGGCAGTATGGCACTGTAACAGCCCTTCGGGTCCGGACAGGGATCGTCCAGGTGAGGGACGCCGTCTAGGCCCTCGGCCCGACCCGGGTAGCACGCGGGGGCGCCGCCCGGCGCCCACCCGTGGGTGGGACTGGCCGGCCGACGCCCCCGCATGGCTCTGGCGGATCGGATCGACGCCTACAGCTCGGTGGTGGAACCACCGGCGGCGGCGATCTTCTCCTTGGCCGAGCCGGAGAACGCGTTCGCGCTCACCTGGACGGCCACCGAGATCTCACCGGTGCCCAGGACCTTCACGGGCTGGTTCTTGCGAACCGCGCCCTTGGCGGCCAGGGCCTCGACGGTGACCTCGCCCCCCTCGGGGAACAGCTCCGCGATCCGGTCCAGGTTCACGACCTGGAACTGGGTGCGGAACTTGGCGTTGCTGAAGCCCTTGAGCTTCGGCAGCCGCCGGATCAGGGGCATCTGGCCGCCCTCGAAGCCGACGGGAACCGTGGAGCGGGCCTTGGTGCCCTTGGTCCCGCGGCCGGCGGTCTTGCCCTTGGAGGCCTCGCCGCGACCCTTGCGGATCTTGGACTTGTTGCTGCCCGGGGCCGGGCGCAGGTGGTGGAGCTTGAGCAGCTCGCCGGGGGCGTTGTCGCTCATTCGCTGACCTCCTCGACATTCACGAGGTGCGCCACGACGCCGACCTGCCCGCGGACCTGCGGACCGTCCTCACGGACGACCGAACGGCCGATCTTGCCGAGGCCGAGGGAGCGCAGGTTCTCGTGCTGCTTCTTCGTGCCGCCGATCTTCGACCGCACCTGGGTGATCTTCAGCTTCGCCATGGTCAGGCACCCGCCTTCGCTTCCGCGCGGGCGCGCAGCATGGCGGCCGGGGCGACGTCCTCGATCGGCAGGCCGCGGCGCGCCGCGATCTCCTCGGGACGGCCCAGGCCCTTCAGGGCGGCCACGGTCGCCTTGACGATGTTGAGCGCGTTGGACGAGCCGAGCGACTTGCTGAGCACGTCGTGCACGCCGGCGCACTCCAGCACCGCGCGGACCGGACCGCCGGCGATCACACCGGTACCGGGGGCCGCCGGGCGCAGCAGCACGATGCCGGCCGCGTCCTCGCCCTGGACCTGGTGGGTGATCGTGCCCTGGATGCGGGGGACGCGGAAGAAGTTCTTCTTCGCCTCCTCCACGCCCTTGGCGATGGCGGCCGGAACTTCCTTGGCCTTGCCGTAACCGATGCCCACCATGCCGTTGCCGTCGCCGACGACGACCAGCGCGGTGAAGCTGAACCGCCGGCCGCCCTTGACGACCTTGGCGACCCGGTTGATGGTCACGACCTTCTCGATGTAGGAGACACCCTTGTCTGCGGCGCCGCCGCGGCGATCGTCGCGGCGGTCACGCCGCTCGCCACCGGCGCCGCGCCGCGGAGCTGCAGCCATCAGTGGTTCCTCTTCCCGTCGGTGTACTTGCTGTGGACCGGGTTCATCGGATCAGAACTCCAGTCCGCCGGACCGCGCGCCCTCGGCGAGGGCGGCGATGCGGCCGTGGTAGCGGTTCCCGCCGCGGTCGAAGACGACGGCCGCGATGCCGGCGTCCTTGGCGCGCTGCGCGATGAGCTCGCCGACCTTCTGCGACTTCTCGGACTTCGTACCGTCCTGGGCGCGCAGGCCCGCCTCGATGGTGGAGGCCGAGACCAGGGTGTGCCCCTGGGTGTCGTCCACGATCTGGGCGACCATGTGCTTGGAGGAGCGGGTGACGACCAGGCGCGGCCGCGCCGGGGTGCCGGTGATCTTCTTGCGGACCCGAAGGTGCCGCCGCGCACGCGAGGCAGTGCGCGCGGCCGTACCCTTGCGGACCGCGGTCGTGCTCTTCGCCATGCTTACTTACCAGCCTTTCCGGCCTTCGAGCGGATCTGCTCGCCCTTGTACCGCACGCCCTTCTTCTTGTACGGGTCGGGGCGGCGCAGACCGCGGATGTTGGCGGCGACCTGGCCCACCAGCTGCTTGTCGATGCCCTCGACGTGCAGCAGGGTCGGCTTCTCCACCCGGAAGGTGATGCCCTCCGGCGGCTCGATCACGACCGGGTGGCTGTAGCCCAGGGAGAACTCCAGGTTGGAGCCCTTGGCCTGGACGCGGTAGCCGACACCGTGGATCTCCAGGGTCTTGCTGTAGCCCTTGGAGACGCCCTCGACCAGATTGGCCAGCAGCGCCCGGTTCAGGCCGTGCAGCGACCGGTTCTCCGGGTGGTCGTCGGGGCGGCCCAGGGTGACCTCGCCCTCGCCCAGCTCGACCGTGATCGGGTCGGTAACGGTGTGGTGCAGAGTGCCCTTCGGCCCCTTGACAGTGACGTCTTGCCCGTCAATCGTGACTTCGACGCCCTTGGGGACCGAAATCGGCAGTCGACCGATACGCGACATGCTGAAATCTCTCCCTTTACCAGACGTAGGCGAGGACTTCGCCGCCCACGCCGTTCTTCTTGGCCTGCTTGTCGGTCATCAGGCCGCCGGACGTCGAGATGATGGCGGTGCCGAGGCCGCCCAGGACGCGCGGAAGGTTGTCCTTCTTCGCGTAGACGCGCAGGCCCGGCTTGGACACGCGCCGGATGCCGGCGATCGAGCGCTCCCGGGTGGGCCCGTACTTGAGCTCCACCTCCAGGCTCTTGCCGACCTGCGCGTCCTCGACGCGCCAGCCCTGGACGTAGCCCTCCTGCTGGAGGATCTCGGCGATGTGCGCCTTGATCTTGGAATACGGCATCGACACGGTGTCGTGGTGCGCCGAATTCGCATTGCGCAGACGCGTGAGCATGTCTGCGATCGGGTCGGTCATCGTCATGGCCGACTGGCCCTTCCTCACCGCGGTTTCCCCAAGGACAGGCGGGTCCCTTCCCGCCTGTTCCCCTCTTCCGGGGCACCTCTAGGACCTACGGCGTGGTCACGGGCACCCCACCGGACGCACCGGTGGCAGTGCCCTGATTCTCTCCATCGTTGTTACGTGGTGGTCGCCGCGCCCGCCCGCGCCCGTGTGGTCAGGGGGGCGGCGCGGCGGCTCCCGCGATCCGCTCCGGCCGGCCGGGGCGCACCCGGCCCGGGGCCGCTACCAGCTCGACTTGGCGATACCCGGCAGCTCGCCCTTGTGCGCCATCTCGCGGAAGCAGATGCGGCACAGGCCGAACTTGCGGAAGACGGCGCGCGGACGTCCGCACCGCGAGCAACGAGTATACGCGCGGACGGCGAACTTCTGCTTCCTGTTCGCCTTGGCGATCAGCGCCTTCTTTGCCATGGTCGCCTCCCTCAGGCTTCCTTGAAGGGGAACCCGAGGCGCTTGAGCAGGCTGCGCCCCTGGTCGTCCGTGGTCGCACTGGTGACGACCGTGATGTCCATGCCCCGCTGGCGGTCCACCTTGTCCGGGTCGACCTCGTGGAACATGACCTGCTCGGTGAGGCCGAAGGTGTAGTTGCCCTTGCCGTCGAACTGGTTCGGGTTGAGCCCGCGGAAGTCCCGGATGCGCGGGAGCGCCAGGGCGACCAGGCGGTCCAGGAACTCCCACATCCGGTCGCCGCGCAGGGTCACGCTGGCGCCGATCGGCTGGCCCTCGCGCAGCTTGAACTGCGCGATGGACTTCTTGGCCCGGCTGATCTTGGGCTTCTGCCCGGTGATCGCCGAGAGGTCGGCGACGGCGCCCTGGATCAGCTTGGCGTCGCGAGCGGCCTCGCCCACGCCCATGTTCACCACGACCTTGGTCAGGCCGGGGATCTGCATGACGTTGGCGATCCCGAACTCCTCGCGCAGCGCCGGCATGATCTCGGAGCGGTACTTCTCCTTGAGACGAGGCATGGCCGGAGCCTCGGTGTCGTTGGTGACCGTCATCAGATGTCCTTACCGGTACGGCGCGAGACGCGAACCTTCTTGCCGTCTTCGGTGAAGCGGTAGCCGACCCGGGTGGCCTTGCCGTCCTCGGCGAGGGCGACGTTGCTCACGTGGATCGGCGCCTCCTGCGTGACGACCTCGCCCTGCTGGCCGCTCGCCGGGTTCGCCTTCCTGTGCTTCTTGATGAGGTTGACGCCCTCGACGACGACACGCTGCTCCTTGGGAAGGGCCTTGATGACCTTCCCGGTGGCACCCTTGTCCTTGCCGGCGATGACGATGACCTCGTCGTCCTTCTTGACCTTCATCGCCTAGAGCACCTCCGGCGCTAGCGAGATGATGCGCATGAACTTGTTGTCCCGCAGCTCGCGTCCGACCGGACCGAAGATACGGGTGCCTCGCGGGTCCCCACCGTCCTTGATGAGCACGGCGGCGTTCTCATCGAAGCGGATGTAGGAGCCGTCGGGCCGGCGGCGCTCCTTGACGGTGCGCACGATGACAGCCTTGACGACATCGCCCTTCTTCACGCCTGCGCCGGGAAGGGCGTCCTTCACCGTCGCCACGATGGTGTCGCCGATGCCCGCGTAGCGCCGACCCGAGCCACCGAGGACACGGATGGTCAAGATCTCCTTGGCCCCCGTGTTGTCGGCGACCTTGAGTCGCGACTCCTGCTGAATCACGTCTGCTCCTGATATGTGCGCGCGGGCGCACTGCCCGCACTGCTAGGTGGTCTCACCCCTTGGGCGGCCGATCTCCACCAACCGGCCGCCGAGGCAGGGGTTTACTTAGCCTTCTCCAGGATCTCCACGACGCGCCAGCGCTTGGTCGCCGACAGCGGGCGGGTCTCCATCATCCGGACCCGGTCGCCGACGCCGCAGATCTCGTTCTCGTCGTGGGCCTTGTACTTGGTGGTGCGGCGGATGACCTTGTCGTACAGCGCGTGCTTGACGCGGTCCTCCACCTCGACGACCACGGTCTTCGACATCTTGTCGCTGACGACGTAGCCCTCGCGCACCTTGCGGTAGTTGCGAGCGGTCCGCTCGTCGATCTCGCTCATTCGGCTGCTTCCTTCGTCTTCTCAGCCGACTCGGCCAGCGGCATGATGCCCAGCTCGTGCTCCCGCAGGACCGTGTAGATCCGCGCGATCTCGCGCTTAACGATGCGCAGTCGGCCGTTGTTGTCGAGCTGCCCGGTGGCAGCCTGGAAGCGCAGGTTGAACAGCTCTTCCTTCGCCTCCTTGAGCTTGCCGACCAGGTCCTCCTGGGACTGGCCGCGCAGCTCCTGGGCGGTCGGGGACTTCGCCATTACTCCCACACCTCCCGCTTCACGAACTTGCACCGCATCGGGAGCTTGTGCATGGCCCGACGCATGGCCTCCTTGGCCACCGGCTCCGGCACGCCGGACAGCTCGAACATCACACGGCCCGGCTTGACCGGGGCGACCCACCACTCGGGCGAACCCTTGCCGGAACCCATGCGGGTCTCGGCCGGCTTCTTGGTGAGCGGGCGGTCCGGGAAGATGTTGATCCACACCTTGCCGCCGCGCTTGATGTGACGGGTCATGGCGATACGAGCGGCCTCGATCTGCCGGTTGGTGACGTAGGCGGCGTCCAGCGCCTGGATGCCGAACTCACCGAAGTTGACCGTCGTCCCACCCTTGGCGCGGCCGCGCAGGTCCGGGTGGTGCTGCTTGCGGTACTTGACCTTCCGGGGAATGAGCATCGGTCAGCTCCCCTCGTTCCCGGACTTCTCCGCGCCCGCGCTCGCCTCGGCGGGCGCGCTGGACTTGGACTCGCCCTGCTGGCCCTGGCCGCCGCCCTGACCACCGCGGCGACGGCGGCCCGGACGCTCGCGGCGCTGGTTGCCGCCGCCCCCGCCCGGAGCGCGCTGCGCGGCCTGCTGGGCCTCGCGCTCGGCGCGGCTGGCCGGGGCGTCGCCCTTGTAGATCCACACCTTCACGCCGATGCGGCCGAACGTGGTACGGGCCTCGAAGAACCCGTAGTCGATGTCGGCGCGCAGCGTGTGCAGCGGGACCCGGCCCTCGCGGTAGAACTCCGAGCGCGACATCTCGGCACCGCCGAGACGGCCGCTGCACTGGATGCGGATGCCCTTGGCGCCGCTCTTGGAGGCGCTCTGCATGGCCTTGCGCATCGCGCGGCGGAACGCCACGCGGCTGGCGAGCTGCTCGGCGACCCCCTGGGCGACCAGCTGTGCGTCGGTCTCCGGGCTCTTCACCTCGAGGATGTTGAGCTGGACCTGCTTGCCGGTCAGCTTCTCCAGGTTGCCGCGCAGGCGGTCGGCCTCGGCGCCGCGGCGGCCGATGACGATGCCGGGACGGGCGGTGTGGATGTCCACACGCACGCGCTCACGGGTCCGCTCGATCTCGACCTTGCTGATTCCGGCCCGCTCCATGCCGCGGTTGAGCATGCGGCGGATGGCCACGTCTTCCTTGACGTAGTCCTTGTACTGCTTCTCGGCGTACCAGCGGGTCTTGTAGTCAGTCGTGACCCCGAGCCGGAACCCGTGCGGGTTGATCTTCTGGCCCACTATCGGGTCCTTTCCTTGGTCTCACTGGGCTCCACGACCACGGTGATGTGGCTCGTGCGCTTGGTGACCCGGAAAGCGCGCCCGAAGCCGCGCGGACGGATCCGCTTCAGCGTCGGCCCTTCGTCCACCCATGCACGCCCCACGACCAGGTTCTCGCGGTCCAGCTTGTCATTGTGCTCGGCGTTGGCGATCGCGCTCGCCAGCACCTTGCCCACCGGCTCGCTCGCCGACTGCGGGGCGAACCGGAGGACCGCCTGTGCCTCGTCAGCGGGCAACCCGCGAATAAGGTCCACCACACGGCGGGCCTTGCGGGGCGTGACGCGGACGAACCGCGCCTGTGCCCTCGTTCCCATCGCTTTTTCCTCGCTCACGGAAATCTCCTCCCCACTCACCGTGGGGAACATGGTCCTTGTCGATCGGTGCAACCGCTAACGGCGGCTACGGCGGTCTTCCTTGACGTGGCTCCGGAAAGTGCGCGTGGGGGCGAACTCGCCGAGCTTGTGGCCGATCATCGCCTCGGAGATGAAGACCGGGACGTGCTTGCGGCCGTCGTGCACGGCGATGGTGTGCCCGATCATCTCCGGGATCACCATGGAGCGCCGCGACCACGTCTTGATGACGTTCTTGGTGCCCTTCTCGTTCTGGTCCTCCACCTTCTTGGCCAGGTGGTGGTCCACGAAGGGGCCCTTCTTAAGGCTACGTGGCATCAGACGTGCTCCTTACCGCTTCTTCTTGCCGCTGCGCCGACGCCGCACGATGTACTTGTCGCTGGCCTTGTTCTTCCGGCGGGTCCGGCCTTCCTTCTTGCCGGCGGGGTTGACCGGGTGCCGGCCGCCCGAGGTACGGCCCTCACCACCGCCGTGGGGGTGGTCGACCGGGTTCATCACCACACCGCGCACGGTGGGCCGGCGGCCCTTCCAGCGCATGCGTCCGGCCTTGCCCCAGTTGATGTTGGACTGCTCGGCGTTGCCGACCTGTCCGACGGTGGCGCGGCAGGTGACCTCCACCATGCGCATCTCCCCGGAGGGCATGCGCAGGGTGGCGTAGTCGCCCTCCTTGGCCAGCAGCTGGATCTGCGACCCGGCGGAGCGGCCCAGCTTGGCGCCGCCGCCCGGCTTGAGCTCGACCGCGTGCACGAACGTACCCGTGGGGATGTTGCGCAGCGGGAGGCAGTTGCCGGGCTTGATGTCGGACCCGGGGCCGTTCTCGACCCGGTCGCCCTGCTTCAGGCCGGCGGGCGCCAGGATGTAGCGCTTCTCGCCGTCCACGTAGTGCAGCAGGGCGATACGGGCGGTCCGGTTCGGGTCGTACTCGATGTGCGCGACCTTCGCGGGGACGCCGTCCTTGTCGTGCCGACGGAAGTCGATCACGCGGTAGGCGCGCTTGTGGCCGCCGCCCTGGTGGCGCGTGGTGATACGGCCGTGGCCGTTGCGGCCGCCCTTGGAGTGGAGCGGACGCACCAGGGACTTCTCCGGCTCCGAGCGCGTGACCTCGACGAAGTCGCTCACGCTGGAACCGCGACGGCCCGGCGTCGTCGGCTTGTACTTACGAATGCCCATCTTCTTCGCGCATTCCTTTGCGTATTGCTGGTTGAAGCGGTGTACGGCCGCGGCAGCGGCGGATCAGACCCCGAAGATGTCGATCCGGTCGCCGTCAGCGACCCGCACGATCGCGCGCTTGGTGTCCGGGCGCTTGCCGAACCCGAAGCGGGTGCGCTTGCGCTTGCCGGGACGGTTGATCGTGTTCACGCCGGTGACCTTCACCTTGAAGATCTGCTCGATCGCGATCTTGACCTGCGTCTTGTTGGCGTCCGGGCGCACGATGAACGTGTACTGGTTCTGGTCCTGCAGCCCGTAGCTCTTCTCGGAGATCACCGGCTCGATGATGATGTCCCGAGGGTCGGGGATCCTCACTGGTCGTCCTCCTCCGGCTTCTGGGCCTGCGAGGCACCCGAAGCGTGCGCCAGGAACTCCTCGTACCCGCGCTCGGTGAAGACCACGTCGTCGGCGTCGAGGACGTCGTAGGTGTTCACCTGGTCCGCGTCGAGGATGTGCACCTCGGCGAGGTTGCGCAGCGCGAGGCGGTTGGTCTCGTCGTTGCGGTCCAGGACCACGAGCACCTTGTCGGACTCGGTGACCTGGCGCAGGGCCTTCAGCGCGGTCCGGGTGCGCTGGGTGGTCACCTCGTCGGAGACGAACGCGGTGAGCACGTGCACCCGCCCGTTGCGGGCCCGGTCCGACAGGGCACCGCGCAGCGCGGCGGCCTTCATCTTCTTCGGGGTCCGCTGGGCGTAGTCGCGCGGCTGGGGGCCGTGCACGGTGCCGCCGCCGGTGAACTGCGGGGCGCGGGTCGAGCCCTGGCGGGCGCGGCCGGTGCCCTTCTGCCGGTACGGCTTCTTGCCGCCGCCGCGGACCATGCCGCGGGTCTTGGTGGCGTGGGTCCCCTGCCGGGCCGCGGCCAGCTGCGCGTTCACGACCTGGTGCATCAGCGGGATGTTCGCCTGCTGGTCGAAGACCGCCTCAGGGAGCTCGACGCTCCGGCCGGCGGCGCCGTCGGGGCCCTTGACCTCGATCGTCGCCATAATCAGTTCTCCCCCTTCGCGGCCGTGCGGACCAGCACCAGACCCCCGTTGGGTCCGGGCACCGCACCCTTGACCAGGATGAGGCCCTTCTCCGCGTCGACCGACTGGACCTTGAGGTTCTGCACGGTCGTCCGGTTGCTGCCCATCCGGCCGGCCATCCGCATGCCCTTGAACACGCGGCCGGGCGTGGCGCAGCCGCCGATGGCGCCCGGGGCGCGGTGCACCTTGTGGGCACCGTGCGAGGCCTTCAGGCCGTGGAAGCCGTGGCGCTTCATGACACCGGCGAAGCCCTTGCCCTTGCTGCGCCCGGTGACGTCGACGACCTGGCCGGTCTCGAAGTCGTCGGCGGACAGCTCCTGGCCGAGGGTGTACTCGGTGGCGTCGGAGGTGCGGACCTCGACGTAGTGGCGGCGGGGCGTGAGGTCGTGCTTGCGCAGGTAGTCGCCGAGCGGCTTGTTGACCTTGCGCGGGTTGACCTTGCCGTAGCCGAGCTGGACGGCGGAGTAGCCGTCGGTCTCCGGAGTCCGAACGCGCGTCACGACGCACGGGCCGGCCTTCAGGACGGTCACGGGCACGATCCTGCCCTGCTCGTCGAAGACCTGGGTCATGCCGAGCTTCTCGCCCAGGACTCCCTTGATCTGCTTGGTGGCCATGTCTGTGCGTCCCTTAAAGCTTGATCTCGATGTCGACGCCGGCCGGGAGGTCGAGACGCATGAGCGAGTCGACGGTCTTCGGCGTCGGGTCGATGATGTCGATCAGCCGCTTGTGCGTGCGCATCTCGAAGTGCTCCCGCGAGTCCTTGTACTTGTGCGGGGAGCGGATGACACAGTAAACGTTCTTCTCCGTCGGCAACGGCACCGGGCCAGCGACCTGCGCGCCGGTCCGCGTCACGGTCTCGACGATCTTGCGAGCCGAGCTGTCGATGACCTCGTGGTCATAGGCCTTGAGCCGAATGCGGATCTTCTGTCCCGCCATGGTGGCCTTTTCGTCCTTCGCTTCAGTGTCCGTAGAGGCGCGGAGCCGGCGAGCCGGCCCGGGCCCCGTCAGGGGGCGCCCTGTCGTTGATTGGCTCTATTCACCTGAGAAACCGCTGCAGGGCTGTCCCCTGAGGTGCATCACCGCTACAGAGCCCGATGACGTCGTTCATGGTGCGGCGGCCGGGCGGCCTTCGGCGGCCCGACCGCCGCATACGGTCGTCCTACTTGAGGATCTTGGTGACGCGACCGGCGCCCACGGTCCGGCCACCCTCGCGGATGGCGAACTTCAGGCCCTCCTCCATCGCGACCGGCTGGATCAGCTGGACCGTCATGCCGGTGCTGTCGCCGGGCATGACCATCTCGGTGCCCTCCGGAAGGGTCACGACGCCGGTGACGTCGGTGGTCCGGAAGTAGAACTGGGGCCGGTAGTTGTTGAAGAACGGGGTGTGGCGGCCGCCCTCGTCCTTGGACAGGATGACGACCTGGCCCTCGAACTCGGTGTGCGGGGTGGTGGTGCCTGGCTTGATGACGACCTGGCCGCGCTCCACGTCCTCGCGCTTGGTGCCGCGCAGCAGCAGACCGACGTTGTCGCCGGCCTGGCCCTGGTCGAGCAGCTTGCGGAACATCTCGACGCCGGTGACCGTGGTGGTCTGCTTGTCTTCCTTGATGCCGACGATGTCGACCGTCTCGTTGACGTTGATGACACCGCGCTCGATGCGGCCGGTGACCACGGTCCCGCGGCCGGTGATCGAGAAGACGTCCTCGATCGGCATCAGGAACGGCTTGTCGGTGTCGCGCTCGGGCTCGGGGATCTTCTCGTCCACGGCCTTCATGAGCTCCAGGACGCCCTGGGCGGCGTCGGCGTCGCCCTCCAGCGCCTTGAGCGCGGAGACCTTGACGACCGGGACGTCGTCGCCGGGGAACTCGTACTCGCTGAGGAGCTCGCGGATCTCCATCTCGACGAGCTCGAAGATCTCCTCGTCGTCCACCATGTCGGCCTTGTTCAGGGCGACGACGATGTAGGGGACGCCGACCTGGCGGGCCAGGAGCACGTGCTCCTTGGTCTGCGGCATCGGGCCGTCGGTGGCGGCGACCACCAGGATGGCGCCGTCCATCTGCGCCGCACCCGTGATCATGTTCTTCACGTAGTCGGCGTGGCCGGGGCAGTCCACGTGGGCGTAGTGGCGCGCCTCGGTCTGGTACTCGACGTGGGCGACGGAGATGGTGATGCCGCGCTCGCGCTCCTCGGGAGCGTTGTCGATGTCCGCGAACGGCGTGAACGGGTTCATCTCCGGGAACGCGTCGTGCAGGACCTTGGTGATGGCCGCCGTCAGCGTGGTCTTGCCGTGGTCGATGTGCCCGATGGTGCCGATGTTGACGTGCGGCTTGCTCCGGTCGAACTTTGCCTTCGCCACTGGATCTCTCCTAGACGTACAGGGTTGCTGGCTGACTGGTTACGTGTTCGCGGTCATTCACCGCGGGCCTTGGCCACGATCTCTTCCTGCACGCTCGAGGGGACCTCGGCGTAGGAGTCGAAGACCATGGTGAAGTTGGCCCGGCCCTGCGTCCGGCTGCGCAGGTCGCCCACGTAGCCGAACATCTCCGACAGGGGCACCTGGGCCTTGACGACCCGGCTCCCGCCGCGCTCCTCCATCGACTGGATCTGCCCGCGGCGGCTGTTCAGGTCGCCGACCACGTCGCCCATGTACTCCTCGGGCGTCGTGACCTCGACCGCCATGACGGGCTCGAGGATGACCGGCTTCGCCTTGCGGGCGGCGTCCTTGAACGCCATGGACCCGGCCACCTTGAAGGCGAGCTCGGAGGAGTCCACGTCGTGGTACTGCCCGTCCCGCAGGGTCACCTTGACCCCGACGATCGGGTACCCGGCCAGGACGCCGAACTCGGCGGCCTCCTGGCAGCCCGCGTCGACCGAGGGGATGTACTCCCGCGGGATGCGGCCGCCGGTGATGTTGTTGACGAACTCGTAACCGCCGCTGTCACCCTCGCCGTCGGCCGCGAGCGGCTCCAGGTCGATGATGACGCGGCCGAACTGGCCCGAGCCGCCCGTCTGCTTCTTGTGGGTGTACTCGACCTTCTCGACCTTCTTGCGGACGGTCTCGCGGTAGGCCACCTGCGGACGCCCGATGTTGGCCTCGACCTTGAACTCGTCCCGAAGGCGGTTGACCTGGACCTCGAGCTGGAGCTCGCCCATGCCCGACACGATGGTCTGGCCGGTCTCCTCGTCGGTCTTGACCTGGAAGGTCGGGTCCTCCTCGGAGAGCCGCTGGATCGCCAGGGAGAGCTTCTCCTGGTCGCTCTTGGTCTTGGGCTCGATGGCCACCTCGATGACCGGGACCGGGAAGGTCATGGACTCCAGCACGATCGGGTTGCCCGGGTCGCACAGGGTCTCACCGGTGGTGGTGTCCTTGAGGCCCATGACGGCGACGATGTCGCCGGCGCCGACGCTCTGGATCTCCTCGCGCTTGTTGGAGTGCATCCGGTAGATCTTGCCGATGCGCTCCTTGCGGCCCTTGAGGCTGTTCAGGACCTGGGTCCCGGCCTCCAGGACGCCCGAGTAGACCCGGATGTAGGTCAGCTTGCCCAGGTGCGGGTCGCTCATGATCTTGAAGACCAGCGCGGAGAAGGGCTCCTCCTGGCTGGGCTTGCGCTCGAGCGACCGGTCCTCGGACTCGTCCTTGGGGTCGTGGCCCTGGACGCCGCTGATGTCGGCCGGCGCGGGGAGGTAGGCGACCACCGCGTCGAGCAGGGGCTGCACGCCCTTGTTCTTGAACGCGGAACCGCAGGTGACCGGGATCGCGGTGCCGGCGATGGTGGCGCGGCGGATGGCGGGCACGATCTGCTCGATGGTGGGCTCGGTGCCCTCCAGGTAGAGCTCCATGATCTCGTCGTCGGCCTCGGCCAGCGTCTCGATCATGGTGTCGCGCGCCTCGCGGGCGGCGTCGGCGTACTCGTCGGGGATCTCGACCGTGTCGTAGGCCTCGCCGAGCTTGGCCTCCGCGTTCCACACGTAGGCCTTCATGCGGACCAGGTCGATGACGCCCTTGAAGTCCGACTCCGCGCCGATCGGCAGCTGGATCGCCATCGGGGTGGCGTTCAGGCGCTCGCGGATCATGTCCACGCAGCGCTGGAACTCGGCGCCGATCTTGTCCATCTTGTTGACGAAGCAGATGCGCGGCACCTCGTACCGGTCGGCCTGGCGCCAGACCTGCTCCGACTGCGGCTCCACGCCCTCCTTGGCGTCGAAGACCGCGACCGCGCCGTCCAGAACACGCAGCGACCGCTCGACCTCGGACGTGAAGTCCACGTGGCCGGGCGTGTCGATGATGTTGATGGTGTAGTCGTTCCAGTGGGTGGTGGTGGCGGCAGAGGTGATCGTGATGCCCCTCTGCTGCTCCTCCTTCATCCAGTCCATCGTGGCGGCGCCGTCGTGGACCTCGCCCACCTTGTGGGTCACACCGGTGTAGAAGAGGATCCGCTCAGTCGTCGTGGTCTTGCCCGCGTCGATATGAGCCATGATCCCGATGTTGCGGACCTTGGCAAGGTCAAGAGCGGTGGTAGCCATGTGGCTCGTCTCTCTCGGTCTCAGGTATCGAGTAGCCCGCGGGGGTTACCAGCGGTAGTGAGCGAAGGCCTTGTTGGACTCCGCCATCTTGTGCGTGTCCTCGCGCCGCTTGACGCTGGCGCCGAGCCCGTTGCTCGCGTCCACCAGCTCGTTCATCAGGCGCTCGGTCATGGTCTTCTCGCGGCGCTGGCGCGAGTAGGAGACCAGCCAGCGCAGGGCGAGAGTGGTGCTCCGGGAGGCGCGGACCTCGACCGGGACCTGGTAGGTCGCGCCGCCCACGCGGCGGCTGCGGACCTCCAGGGAGGGCTTGACGTTGTCGAGCCCGCGCTTGAGGACGACCAGGGGGTCCTGACCGGTCTTCTCCCGCGCGCCCTCCAGCGCTCCGTAGACGATGTTCTGGGCGAGGGAGCGCTTGCCGTCCAGCAGCACCTTGTTGATCAGTGCGGTGACGAGCGGCGATCCGTAGACCGGGTCGGTGATCAGCTGGCGCTTCGGCGCCGGGCCCTTGCGCGGCATGCTTACTTCTCCTTCTTAGCGCCGTAACGGCTGCGCGCCTGCTTGCGGTTACGGACGCCCTGCGTGTCGAGCGAACCGCGGACGATCCGGTAGCGGACACCCGGCAGGTCCTTCACACGGCCGCCGCGCACGAGCACGATGGAGTGCTCCTGCAGGTTGTGGCCGATGCCGGGGATGTAGGCCGTGACCTCGATCCCGCTGCTCAGCTTCACACGGGCGACCTTGCGCAGCGCGGAGTTCGGCTTCTTGGGCGTAGTGGTGTAAACACGCGTGCACACACCACGACGCTGCGGACTCCCCTTCAGCGCCGGGGTCTTGTTCTTTGCGACCTTGTCCTGTCGGCCCTTGCGGACCAGCTGCTGGATGGTGGGCACCGCGTCTCCGTCTTCCTCGTGACCTACGCCGGTTCTCGTAGCCTTGTCGCTATCGACCTGCTGGATTTCCCGTTCCCCCCGACCCCCGCATCCGGGCGTGTCGGGCTCTGTCCCGCGGACGGCCGACACCGAATACGCCCGACCTGGCGGTCGAATGTCATGGGAGGAGGTGTCACGCGGCGCCGGACTCGCGACCGGCCCCGGAGGGCGGCGCGACGAGCGCACGCGCTGTGACCCGTTGGCTCACGGGCACGAAGTGCAAGGGTACCGAAGGGGTTGTGCCCGGTCAAAACGGGTTCGGCCCCTTGGGTACCGCTGTTCCTCGGACCTCATATCAGCCGTAGGTCGCTTCCCAGTGTAACGACCCCCGAGCAGTGCTCGCGCGCATTATCGGGCCGCGGGGGCGCGTTCCGCGCCACAGCGCGCCGGTGCGACGCAGATCACCGTGCGTGGCGTCCCGTTTCGGAGGCCGTACGGACGCTGCGTGTCCGGACCCGGCGCGAACGGCCGCGCCGCGGCCCGGATACGGGGCCGGGGCGGGGGCCGGACACGGAGGGGCCCGGGCCGGACCGTGTCCGGACCCGGGCCCCGGGGATTCAGAGGAACAGGAAGTAGGCCGCCGCCGCGACCGCCTCCACCAGGAACAGCCCCAGGCCGACCCAGCCGAGGACCGTCCCGGTGCGCGCCTGGCCCTCCCCCTCGAACTCGCCGTGCGAGGAGCGGATCCGGCGCACGGCGCGGGGGCCGACGATGACCGCGGCCACCGACGTGAACAGGCCGATGGCGGGGATCAGGCCGACGACGCCGAGCCACATCGCGGCGGCGGCGCCGGTGTCCGGCTCGGCCCACACGTCGTCGATGCTGTCGTAGCCCGGGTAGTCGTCCCCGGCGTTGCCGCCGGGCGGCCGGTCCCCGAAACCGGGGAACTCCTCGGCGAGCCGGTCCCGGCGGCCGCGCCGACCCGCGGCGTCCCCGCCCTGGGGAGCACCGTCGTAGTCGTCCGCGTAGCCGTCGTCGTACCGGTCCCCGTACTGGTCCGCGTACCCCTGGTCGGCGTAGCCCTGGTCCGGGGCGGCGCTCCACTGCTGGGTGGCCGGCCCCTCCGGGTCCCAGCCGCCGGGCGTCTGGGCCTGCTGCCGCCCCCACTGGTCGCCCCACTGCTGCTCGCCGCTCCACGGGCCGGGCTCGGGGCCGTCCGGACCCGGACGGCCGGGCGCGGGCCGGTCGGGGCCGCCGAAGGCGTCGGGACCGTCGAACCGCTCCGGTCCCCCGAACCCCTCGGGCGGGCCCAGCGGGTCGTCCCGGCCGACGGCCGGCATCGCCTGCGTCCCCTCGTAGGAGGGGCCGCGGGCCTCCGCCCCCCAAGCTCCGGGCGCGTGGGCGGGTCCGGAGCCGTACTCGCCGTCCCCGGCCGGAGGCGCCGCCCCCCACTGCTGCGGGGCCTCCCACTGTGCGGGGGCCTCGCCGTACGCCTCGGGGTCGGGGGCGGGCGCCCCCTCGCCCTCCCGGGCCGAGCGCTGCTGGGCGGCGATCGAGCCGAGCGGGTCCGACGGGTCGTGGCCCATGGGCGACCGCCCGTCGGGGGCGCCCCGGTCGCCCCAGGGGCCGCCGGGTGCCAGCGGGTCCGGGCCGCCGCGGACGTCCGACGGGAGACCGGGCGGCACCTGCGACGCCTGCGACCCCGGCGCGCTCCGGTCGCTCCAGGGGCCGCCGGGGCCGAGCGGGTCGTAGTCGTCGTACCCGCCCGCCGGGGAGGCCTCCCCGGCCCCCGGCGCCTGCGGGCCCGTGCCGAAGGGGGCCTGCGCGTAGGAGTCCTGCGCGTAGGGGTCCTGCGGGATGTAGGGCTCCTGAGCGGATTCGCGCTCGCCCCGGCGGCGCTCCTCGTCCCGGATCGCCGCATCGCGCACCTCCGAGGGGAGGTTGTAGTCGTCGCGGCTGAACGCCCAGGTGTTGCCGCTGCCGGTGCCCAGGTCGCCGCCGATCCCCGAGCCCCCGTGGCCCGGTGCACCGGCGCCGGGCGCGCCGGGCTCGGCCGCGGACGCGCCCCACGGGGCGCCCGGAGCGGGCCGCTCGGGGGACAGCGGGTCAGGGGACAGCGGGTCGGGACCGCCGAGGCCCCGGCCGCCCCCGTCACCGGAGTCGGTGTCTCCGCCGAAGGCGGACGGCGCGGTGGACGCGTCCGGCGCCAGGGGCTGTGGGCCCGTGGTCGCCGGGGACCACTGCGGGTCGCCCCCCTGAGCGCCGGACGGCCCTTCCCCGAAACCGTCCGAACCGGGGCTCCACGAGCCGCCGCCCGCCGCGCCGGTGTCGGCGCCGAAGGCCGACGGACCGGCGGACCCGAGCGGATCCGACGGCCCCGGACCCCCCGGAACCCGCGGCTGCGGGCCGGTCCTCGCCGGACCCCACAGCGGGTCGCCCCCCTGAGCGCCGGACGGCCCTTCCCCGTCACCGTCCGGCCCGGGGGCGGCGCCCGGCCACCCGCCGCTGGTGAAGGCCGCGGGCATGGGCGAGCCGCCGTCGCCGCCCGCGGAGGACTCCGGCGCCGCCGGGGGCACCGGGTCGGCGCCCGCGCCGCCGACGGAGGCCGACGGCCAGGCGCCGGACTCGACCTTCCAGACCGGCGCCTCCGGCTCCGGTGCGGGCTCGGGGCGCGGAGGCTCGGCCCGCGGCGGCTCGGGGGCACCGGCCGGACCGGCAGGGCCGCCGGGCGACAGGGACGATGACGGCCAGGCTCCCGACCCCAGCTCCACCCCGTCGGGGCGCTCGGACCCCGGAGGGCCGGCGGCCGGGGGCGGGCCGGGCTCGAAGGAGCGGCCGACCGGCGGCCCCGAGGGCGGCGGCATCGGCGCGCCCGCGGGCGGTCCGGGCGGCTCCTCGGGCGGGGGCCCACCGACGGGCGGTCCGCTCGGCGGCGGGCCGCCGAGCGCCGC
>NZ_JAQFWP010000075.1 GCF_027706745.1 Nocardiopsis suaedae
CCCGCCGGACGGCAAGCACGCCATGGGAACCGCCCCGCTTCGGCCGTCGCCGCCCCTCTCCTTGCACCCCGGTAACCCGCCGCCGGGCCGGGGCCCATGAGCGGGGGACCCGCTCTTCCGTTGCCCGCTTCCGCTCGACCCGCCGGGCGCCAGATGGTCGGCATCATTGCAGGTGAACGCCCCCCGCGCCTCTCCTCCGCCCCACCTCCCCGCCGCGGGGGCGCGTTCAAGCGGTCCGGTCCGGGGGCTTGGGCGGGGCCTCGTCATCGGGTCGGCAGGAGCGGCCGGTCAGCATGTTGGTCGTGGCGCCGGTGATCACCGATTCGAGGCGGTTCCGGGTGTCCGCCAGGTCGGCGATGCGCTCGTCGATGCGGTCGCGCTCGGTGGCCAGGCGTTCGAGCAGGCCCGGAGTGGCGCGGCCGTCCACCACGCACGGCATCAGTTCGACGATGGTCCGGCTGGACAGGCCCGCGGCGTACAGCCGCTGGATCAGCCGCACCCACTCGACCGCGTCCCGGGGGTAGTGGCGCTGTCCACCCGCGCTGCGCTCGCTGGACAGCAGGCCCTTCTCCTCGTAGTACCGCAGGGCCCGGACACTGACCCCGGTTTCGGCGGCGAGCTCCCCGATGCGCATGCGTCCCCCTCAATGACGTCTCTATGACGTGCGGCACATCGACTTGCCTCTGACGTCAACGTCAGGTTCTAGCGTACGCGGTGTGGGGCCGTCCGGCCCCTCGGCGCAGGTGCGCCGCCGTACGCGTAGATCGGAGACACCCATGGCCGCGACACCGTCCTCTCGACCGTCCCCTGGACCGGCCTCCACCCCGGCGCCGGACTCGGAGGGCCGCCGCACCGACGGGCCCACCGCCTCCCCGGTCGTCTCGGTCAAGCCGGTCGTCCTGCCCGCCCCCGGGCGCGGCCACGACCTGCCCGTACGGGTGACCGCGCCGGTCACCGGCCGGGACCTGCCCATCATCGTGTTCGCCCACGGGTTCGGCTCGGACCTGGACGGATACGCGCCCCTGACCGACCACTGGGCCGCACACGGCTTCGCCGTGCTCCAGGCCACCCACCTGGACTCCCGGCGGGTCGGCCTGCCCGCGGACGACCCCCGCAGGCCGCGGCTGTGGCGGTGGCGCGTCGACGACCTGAAGCGCATCCTCGACAACCTCGACGTGCTGGAGGCGGCGGTCCCCGGCCTGGAGGGGCGCCTGGACCGCGGGCGCATCGCGGCGGCAGGGCACTCCTTCGGCGGGCAGAGCGCCGGGGTCCTGCTGGGCCTGCGCGTCACCGACCCGCAGAGCGGGGTCGCCGAGGACCTGTCCGACCCCCGGGTCTCGGCGGGCGTCCTGCTGGCCACGGCCGGTGCGGGCGGCGACCACCTGACCCCGGAGGCCGCCCGTGACCTGCCCTGGCTGCGGGACGTGGACTTCTCCCGCATGGCCGCACCGGCCCTGGTGGTGGCCGGGGACGCGGACGAGCTCCCGGTGACGTCCAAGGGGCCGGAGTGGACCGCCGAGCCCTACGCGCTCAGCCCCGGGGACAAAGGCCTGCTCACCCTGTTCGGCGGCCGCCACCTCCTCGGCGGCATCTCCGGCTACGGGGCCGCCGAGACCACCGACGAGGACCCCGAGCGCGTCGCCCTCGTCCAGCGGGTCACCCTGGCCTTCCTCCGCCGGGCGCTCGGCATCGGCGCGGCCGGCTGGGCGGCGGCGAAGGCGGACCTCGCCGACGGCGCCCACCCGTCGGGGCGGCTCGCCACCAAGGGCGGGATCTGAACGGGGGCGACGCCTTCCCGCGGTCCATGGCACGAAGAAGGGCCCGGCGTCTGCCGGGCCCGTCCTCGTCTTCGGCGCGCGCCGGGCGTCCGCCCGGCCCCTCCGGCCGGTCAGCGTGCGCGGCGGCGCATCCGCTCGACGTCGAGGAGCACGACGGCCTTGGCCTCGATCCGCAGCCAGCCGCGGAGCGCGAACTCGGCCAGCGCCTTGTTCACGGTCTCGCGCGAGGCGCCGACCAGCTGGGCCAGCTCCTCCTGGGTGAGGTCGTGGTGCACGTGGAGGCCGTCCTCGCCCTCCTTGCCGAACTTGTCGGCCAGCTCCAGGAGCTGCTTGGCGACCCGGCCCGGCACGTCGGTGAAGACCAGGTCGCTCATCACGTCGTTGGTCCGGCGCAGCCGTGCGGCCAGCGCCTTGAGGAGCTGGAGCGACACGTGCGGCTGGCTCACGATGAAGGGGCGGAGGTCGTCGTGGCCCAGCCCGGCCAGCACGGTGTCGGTCACCGCCACCGCGCTCGCGGTGCGCGGCCGCGGGTCGAACAGCGACAGCTCGCCGAACATCTCGCTCGGCCCCAGGACCGCCAGCAGGTTCTCCCGGCCGTCGACCGCCGAGCGGGTCAGCTTCACCTTGCCGCTCAGCACGACGTACAGCCGGTCGCCCTCGTCGCCCTCAGAGAACAGGGTCTGGCCCCGGCCGAGGCGCACCTCGCTCACCGAGGCGCGCAGCGCCGCGGCGGCCTCCTCGTCGAGTGCCTCGAAAAGAGGCGCCTTGCGCAGCACCTCGTTGGTCTCGTCCACCACTTCCTCCTTGCAACCTGACCGTCAACAGTGTGACGTATATCGCACCCGTGTGTGAAACCAGGTCGTTATCTCGGCTTGTCGTCCGGGTGATGCGACCAGCCCGTCACAGCCGACGTCAGCCCTCCCCGATCTTAGTCGCCGCGACCGCCCGGATCGTGCCGACACCGCCGTTCCCGACGCATTGCGGACATAATCTGCGCCACCCTGACGTGGGCGAACGGGTCCGATCGGCTCCGGACCCCGGCGGAGCGCGGCCCGGGTACGTACCCTTTTGGTGTGCCAGGTGATGCTTCCACGACCGCCCAGCCCGCGGCGTCGGCGCCCCCCGAGGCCCCGACGCCCACCGGGGAGACGCGCCTCGCCCTGGTCCGCCGGGCCCGCCGGATGTACCGCGAACTCGTCCGCCTCTACCCCGACGCCCACTGCGAGCTGGACTTCGAGAACCCCCTGCAGCTGCTGGTCGCCACCGTGCTCTCCGCGCAGACCACGGACCGGCGGGTGAACGCGGTCACGCCGGGCCTGTTCGCGCGCTACCCGACCGCCGCCGACCTCGCCGGGGCCGACCGTGCGGAGCTGGAGGGCGTCCTGCGCCCCACGGGCTTCTACCGCGCCAAGGCCGACAACGTGATCCGCCTCGCCCAGGCGCTGTGCGAGCGCCACGGCGGCGACGTCCCCGGCGACCTGGACGACCTGGTCGCGCTCCCCGGCGTCGGCCGCAAGACCGCGAACGTGGTGCTCGGCAACGCCTTCGAGGTGCCCGGGATCACCGTCGACACCCACTTCGGGCGGCTCGCCCGCCGCTTCGGCTGGACCGCCCAGACCGACCCGGTCCGCGCCGAGCGCGAGGTGGGGTCGCTGTTCGAACCCAAGGACTGGACCATGCTCTCGCACCGCGTCATCTGGCACGGGCGCCGCGTGTGCCATGCCCGCAAGCCCGCCTGCGGCGCGTGCGGCCTGGCCCGGATGTGCCCCTCCTTCGGGGAGGGCCCCACCGACCCCGACGCGGCCCGGACCCTGCTGCGGGACGGACCGCGCGCATGACCGACGTCACCACCGAGCCCGTCGGCGCCCCGGCCCCCGACTGGCTGACCGCCCTGGCCGACGCCGGCGCCCGGATGCCGGTCCCGCCGCTGCTGCACCCGCCCGCCGCGGGCGGCCGCCGCGCCGCGGTGCTCATCCTCTTCGGCGCCGGGGCCGCCGGGCCCGAGGTGCTGCTCATCCAGCGCAACGACGGGCTGCGCCGCCACTCCGGTCAGCCCGCCTTCCCCGGCGGCTCCTTCGAGGACGGCGACCGCACCCCCGAGGAGTGCGCCGTGCGCGAGGCCGTGGAGGAGACCGGGGTCGACCCCGCCGGGATCGACCCGGTGGGGCGCCTGCCCGAGCTGTACATCCGGCACAGCGGGTTCCGGGTGGCCCCGGTGCTGGCCTGGTGGCGGTCCCCGTCCCCGGTGCGCGCCGCCGACGCCGGGGAGGTGGCCTCGGCCGCCGCGGTACCGGTGGCCGAGCTGGCCGACCCGGCCAACCGGGTGCGGGTGGAGGTGGCCGGGCGCGGCGCGGCCGGTCCCGGCTTCCGCGCCGGCGGGATGCTGGTGTGGGGGTTCACCGCCGGGGTGGTCGACGGGCTGCTGCGGCTCGGCGGCTGGGAGCGGCCCTGGCGGAGCGCGGCCACCGAGCTGGTCACGATCGTGCCGCCGGGTTCGGCGATACCGTAACGGGATGGAAGGCATCGTGCTGGACGTGCTCCTGGTCGTCCTGGTGCTGCTCTTCGCAGGATCCGGGTACCGGCAGGGGTTCATCGTCGGAGTGATGAGCTTCGCCGGGTTCATCGGCGGCGGGGTGCTGGCGGCGCTGGGCGCGCCGCCGCTGATCCAGTCGATGGTCTCCGACCCCGGGCGGCAGGCCCTGCTGGCGATCGCGGTGGTCTTCCTGTCCGCGGCGATGGGCCAGTTCGTCGCCTCCTACATCGGGGCGCTGGTGCGCAACCGGGTCACCTGGGACTCGGCGCGGGTGCTGGACGCCATGGGCGGGGCGGTGGTCAGCGGCGCCGCGGTGCTGCTGGTGGCCTGGCTGGTGGGAAGCGCGGTGGCCAACTCCTCGCTGCCGGTGGTCACCGGGCAGGTGCAGAACTCGCGGGTGCTGCACCAGGTCGACCGGGTGATGCCGCCGGCCGCCGACACCTGGTTCTCCACCTTCCGCAAGATCGTCGACCAGAGCGCGTTCCCGCAGGTGTTCAGCGGCCTGGGCACGGGCGAGCCCGCCGAGGTGGAGCCGCCCGACCCGGCGGTGCTCACCACCGAGGAACTGCGCGCGTCCAGCCAGAGCATCGTGAAGGTGCTCGGCACCGCGCCCTCGTGCCGCCGCCGCGTGGAGGGGACCGGCTTCGCCTACGGGGGCGACCGCATCATGACCAACGCGCACGTGGTCGCCGGGGTCACCGAGGACCTGCGGGTGGTCACCCGCAACGGGCGCCAGCTCCCGGCGACCGTGGTGCTCTACGACCCGCAGCAGGACATCGCGGTGCTCGACGTGCCCGGGCTGGGCCTGGACCCGCTGGACTTCGAGCACGAGGCCGTCAAGGGCGACGACGCGGTGGTGGCGGGCTTCCCCAAGAACAACGGTTTCACGGCGGTCCCGGCCCGGATCCGCGCCGAGCAGACCGCCCAGGGACCCGACTTCTACCACTCGACGCAGGTGAGCCGGGAGATCTACCAGGTGCGCGCGCTGGTGCGGCCGGGCAACTCCGGGGGGCCGCTGCTGTCGGCGGACGGCACCGTGTACGGCGTGGTGTTCGCCGCCGCGACCAACGACGACGAGACGGGGTACGTGCTCACCGCCGACGAGGTCGCCGAGAACGCCCAGACGGGCCTGGAGGCGGACCAGCCGGTGTCCACCCAGCACTGTGACTGAGGGGCACACCGTCACCAGCCGCCGTTACGAGCCGCCGTCACCAGGCACCGTCACCAGGCACCGTCACCAGGGGTCGCCCTTGGCGGAGAGGTCCTCGTCCCGCAGGCGCCACGCGTCCTCGGGGGCCTGCCGGAGCCAGGCCTGGCGCTCGGACTCCCGTGTCTCAGCGCGCTCGGCGGGGCCGGGGCGCTCGTCCCGCGGCTCGCTCACGTGTCGACGATAGAAGGAAGGCGGTCGGACCACGGTGGAACTGACGGTTCTGGGGAGTGCATCCCCTTACGCACGGCCGGGCAACCCGTGCTCGGGCTATCTGGTGCGGCACGGCGGGACGGCTCTGTGGATGGACGCCGGCCCGGGCACCCTCGCCGAGCTTCAGCGCCATGTCCGGCTCGACCGGCTCGACGGGATCTGGATCTCCCATCTGCACGCAGACCACGTGTCGGACCTGCTGACCGCCTACTACGCGCTGCTCTACGCCGACCTGGAGCCGTCCGGGCCGACTCCGCTGTACGGCCCGCCGGGCACGGCGGAGCGGCTGCGGCACTTCCTGTCCAACCAGGGCCCAAGCCCCGTGGAGGACGCGTTCGACGTGCGCGAGCTGCACGACGGCCGCACCGACCGCGTCGGGAGGCTCGGGGAGCTCACTGTGGAGTCGCGTGCCGTCGAGCACGGCTTCCCGGCCTTCGGCGCGCGCATCGGAACCGGGGACGCGCGCGGCGGCATCCTGGCCTACTCCGGTGACACCGGCCCCTGCCCGGCCCTGGAGGAGCTGGCCGAGGGGGCGTCGCTGCTGCTGTGCGAGGCCGACCTGGACGCCCCCGCCGACGGCGGAGCCGTCCACCTGACGCCGGAGCAGGCGGGCGAGAGCGCCAGGAAGGCGGGGGCGGGGAGACTGGTCCTGACCCATGTGGGGCCCACTCTGCGGCCCGAGGACGCGGTCGCGCGGGCCCAGAGGGTCTTCGGTGGGCCGACGGCCTACGCGGCGCCTGGAGAGGCGTTCAGCGCCTCCTGAGGCGCATCGGGCCGCAGGGGGCGAGGCGACGGGGAAGGGAGACGCCCGGAACGGTCGGCGCCGGCACCGTCCGAGGTCGGCGCCGACCGACTCGGGCACCGGCCGGCGCCGGCACCGGCCGGCACCGGGCGGCGTCAGCCGTCCGCGCGGTGGATCTCCACCGACTCCAGCACCACGTCCTCCACCGGCTTGTCGGCGCCGTCGGTCTCCACCTCGGAGATGGCGTCGACCACCTCCTGCCCCTCGGTCACCTCGCCGAAGACGGTGTGGCGGCCGTTGAGGTGCTCGGCCGGGGCCGTCGTGATGAAGAACTGGGAGCCGTTGGTGTCCGGCCCCGAGTTGGCCATGGCGAGCAGCCCCGGGCGGTCGAACTCCCGGCCGGGGTCGATCTCGTCGTCGAAGGTGTAGCCGGGGCCGCCGCTCCCGGTGCCCGTCGGGTCGCCCCCTTGGACCATGAACCCGGGGATGACCCGGTGGAACACCGTGCCGTCGTAGAACGCGCGCTTCCCCGTCTCCGGGTTCTCCGCGAGCTCCCCCTCGGCGAGTCCGGCGAAGTTGAGCACCGTCTCCGGGGCGCTCTCGGGGAAGAACGCGACCTCCACGACCCCCTCGGAGGTGTGCAGGGTCGCGCCCTCGACGTCTGCGGCGCCGTCGGCGGAGGCCCCGCCGGAGCAGCCCGCGGCGGTGAGCACGGCGGCCGCCGCCAGCGCGGCCGCCGCCGCGGCGCGGTGCCTCACGCCGCGGCCTCCAGGGGCCAGCTCATCCGGACGGCGGTGCCCTCCTCGCCGGGCTCGATGCGGACCTCGTCGGCCAGGCCGACGATGACCGCGAGCCCCACGTCGGGGGAGAGGCCCGACACCCCGCCCGGCGGGGTGGTCTCCCCCGGGTACAGGCCGGTGCCGGCGAGGTCGTGGTCGGTGGCGGCCGTGTCCGGCTCCTTGGCCGGGGCGCGGTCGGTGACGACCACCTCGAAGCGGCGGGCGGCGCCGGCGTGCCCGTTGGACGGGGCTGCCGTGTCGGCGGTCCGCTGGGCGGGGGCGCCGTCGGCGGTGCCGTCGATGAGCTCGACGGTGATCGGTCGCCCGGGGCAGTGCGCGCGGTGCGCCTCGACGGCGCGGGAGCACGCCTCCCCGACGGCGAGCCTGATCTCGTCGAGGGCGGACTCGGCGATGCCCGCCCGGCGCGCGACGGCCGTGGCCATCAGGCGGGCCGTGCGCACATGGGCGGGCAGCGCGCTGATCGTGAGCTGGACGAGAGCCATCTTCTCGCTCGTTTACGCAGCCGGTTACTTGGAGGCGCGTTTGTCGATGGCCTCCTGCACCGACTCATAGATGCCGAAGACCTTGGTCAGGCCCGTGATGCGGAAGATCTTGAGGATCCGCTCCTGGGTGCAGACCAGGTCGAGGGTGCCGTCGTGCGCCCGGACGCGCTTGAGGCCGCCCACGAGCACCCCGAGACCCGTCGAGTCGAGGAACTCCACCTTCTCCATGTTCACCACGAGGTGGAAGTTGCCCTTGTTGACCAGGTCGATCAGGAGCTCACGCAGCCGAGGCGCGGTATAGACGTCGATCTCACCTTCGACGACGACGATCTCCGTGTCGTCCTGGGTGTGGTGATCCAGCTTCAAGTCCACTAGTCCTCCAGCGCCGAACCGCGAAACCGCGAGTGATCTGTGCCGGGCGTTACCCCGCAGGGCGGCATTCAACCACGCTTTTCCCCCGGGCCTTCCGGCTTCCGCCCAGAAAACCCGGACACCGCGCGTCTGTTCCCCCGGATGCCACACTGAAACCGGCGGCCGACGGCCGCCCACGTGGTACGAGGGCCGCCGAGGGAGGGTGTCGGGCGTGGAATCGTGGGAATCGACACTCCGGCGATCGTGGCGTGACCATACCCGGAACCCGCAGGTGACACATGTGGAGCGGCTGGCACGTGGCGACGGGGTAAGTGAAGACTGGCCGACATGGACACCGCCCTCCGTTCGGCGCGGGCTCGCCGAATCGGGGATCACGGCGCCGTGGTCGCACCAGGTCGACGCCGCGGGCCGGGCGCGCTCCGGTAGCAACGTGATCATAGCGACCGGCACGGCGTCGGGGAAGTCGCTGGCCTTCCTCCTCCCGGCGGCCGAGGCGGTCGCCGACGGCGGCTCCGTGCTCTACATCGCACCGACCAAGGCGCTCGCCGCCGACCAGCTCCGCGGGGTGCGCGAGGTCGCCCCGGACGTGCGCGCGGCCGTCTACGACGGCGACACCCCGGGCCAGGAGCGGTCCTGGATCCGCGCGCACGCCGACTACGTGCTCACCAACCCGGACATGCTGCACCATGCGGTGCTGCCCCGGCACGCGTCCTGGGCCTCGTTCCTGCGCCGGCTGCGGTACGTCGTCGTGGACGAGGCCCACCACTACCGGGGCGTGTTCGGCTCCCACGTGGCACAGATCATCCGCAGGCTGCGGCGGGTGTGCGCGCGTTACAAGGCCGAGCCCGTGTTCATTCTCGCGTCGGCCACCACCGGCACCCCCGCCGAGAGCGCGTGCCGGCTGGTGGGGCTGGAGGTCGAGGCGGTGGTGCGGGACGGCTCCCCGCGCCCGGCCGTCGATTTCGCCCTGGTCGAGCCCGAGCTGACCGAGCTGCGGGGCGAGCGCGGCGCCCCGGTGCGGCGCACCGCGACCGCCGAGGCCGCCGACACCCTGGCCGCGCTGGCCGCCCAGGGGGTGCGCACGCTCGCCTTCGTGCGGTCCCGGCAGGGGGCGGAGGCGGTGGCGCTGGCCGCCCAGCGCACGCTGCGCGACGCCGACCGCCCCGACCTGGCCGAGCGGGTCGCCGCCTACCGCGCCGGGTACCTGGCCGGGGACCGCCGCTCCCTGGAGGAGCGGCTGCGCACCGGGGAGCTGCTGGGGCTGGCCACCACCAACGCGCTGGAGCTGGGGGTGGACATCACCGGGGTGGACGCCGTGCTGGTGGCGGGGTGGCCGGGCACCCGGGCCTCGCTGTGGCAGCAGGCGGGCCGGGCCGGGCGCCGCGGCGCGGACGCGCTCGCGGTGTTCATTGCGCGCGACGACCCGCTCGACACCTACCTGGTGCACCACCCGGCGTCGATCTTCGGGGCGTCGGTGGAGGCGACCGTCATCGACCCGGACAACCCGTACGTGCTCGGGCCGCACCTGTGCGCCGCCGCGGCCGAGGTCCCGCTCACCCGCGCGGACCTGGAGGTGTTCGGGCCGCGCGCCGAAGAGGCGGTGGAGGGCCTGGTGCGCCGGGGGCTGCTGCGCGCGCGCCCGCGCGGGTGGTTCTGGACGCGCCACGAGCGCGCGAGCGACCTGGCCGACATCCGCGGGTCGGGTGGGCCGCCGGTGCAGATCGTCGACTCGGGCAGCGGGCAGCTGTTGGGGACCATCGACGAGGGGGCGGCGCTGAACACCGTGCACGAGGGCGCCGTCTACCTGCACCAGGGGCGCAGCCACCTCGTGGAGGAGCTGGACCTGGAGGACGGGGTGGCGCTCGTGCACGAAGAGGACCCCGGCTACTCCACCTGGTCGCGGGAGGTCACCGAGATCGAGGTGCGGAGCACCCTGCGCAGCGCCGAGTGGGGGCCGCACACGGTGGACTTCGGCGACGTGCGTGTGGGGCGGCAGGTGGTCGGCTACCTCAAGCGCGACGTGCGCACCGGGACGGTGCTGGGGGAGCAGGCGCTGGACCTGCCGGAGCGGCCGCTGGACTCGCGGGCGGTGTGGTGGACCCTCGCGCCGGAGGCGGCCGAGCGGCTGCGCAAGGAGGACGTGGAGCTGCGCGGGGCGGCGCACGCGGCCGAGCACGCCGCGATCGGCCTGCTGCCCCTGTTCGCCACCTGCGACCGGTGGGACATCGGCGGTGTGTCCACGGCCGAGCACGCCGACACCGGCCGGCTGACGGTGTTCGTGTACGACGGGCACGAGGGCGGCGCGGGGTTCGCCGAGCGCGGCTTCGCGGCCGCGCGGGAGTGGCTGGCGGCGACGCGCGCGGCGATCGCGGACTGCGAGTGCGCGCAGGGGTGCCCGTCGTGCATCCAGTCGCCCAAGTGCGGGAACGGCAACGAGCCGTTGAGCAAGCCGGGGGCGCTGCGGCTGCTGGACGAACTGCTCGCCCACTCTCCACAGGGCGGCGCGCCGGGGCCGGAAGAGGCGGGGGAGACGGCCGAGATCGGGCCGTGATGGGGAGCGGTGAAACCCGTGGGCACGCGCCTGCGGGGGCGGTCCCGGGGGAGTTTTCCACACCGTAATTCACAGCCTGTGGGTAATTCGGGGCGGTTATCCACAGGCGGGGGATTTCCCATTCCACAGGGGGGCGCGGGCGCCCACGATGGCCTCCACAGGCGCGGTCCCGGCAGGTGGCCGCGCGACGCCCGCGCTTTGGAGGTCCACAGTGACCGCAATCCGCGGCGGCCCCGCCAGGGCCGCCTTCCGGTGTTCGCCCCCTGTTCCCCCGCCGTCCGTCCCGCGTGGGGCGCGCCTTCTTCCCATCGGGAAGGGGGTGCGCGGCCGCGGCCCCGCGGCGGACCGGGGGATCGGCGGCGACGGGGGAATGTCCACGGCCGAGTACGCCATCGGAACCGTTTCGGCGGTCGCGTTCGCCGCCGTTCTCTACGCAATTCTGACCAGTTCCGAAGTCCGCGAGACGCTGACCCGGATCGTGATCGATGCGCTGCAGTCCGTGGGGTGAGGCCCGCCGGAACCCCCGCCCGGGCCGGGCTCCGGGCGGGGGCGCGCGCTCCGCGCCGACCGCCGAGCGCGGCAGCGCCACCGCCGAGACCGCGGTGGCGCTGCCCGCCCTGGCCGTGGTGCTGGCGCTGGCGATCGCCGCGGTCAGCGCGGTTTCCACCCACCTGGCGTGTGTGGACGCGGCCCGGGCCGGGGCTCGGGCGCTGGCGCGCGGACAGAGCGAGGCGGTGGTCCTCCAGGAGGCGTCCCGCGCGGCCCCCGAGGAGGCGCGGGTGCGGGCGAGGCGGACCGGGGGCGAGGCGAGGGTGGTGGTTTCGGCCCCTGTCCGAATCATGCCCGGAATGCCCGCCCCCGTCCGGGCCGTGGCCACTGCGGCGGCCGCTGTGGAACCGGGGGCCGCCCCATGATCCGGCCGTGGCCCGCCACACGGTTCGCAGCCCGCCGTGCCCCGAGGGGAGGGCCGCGTCCTCCGGGGCCGTGGAGCCTCCGCCCGACGGGGGCAGCGCCGTCGTCACGGCACCGCCCCGAGCCGCGCCCCTCCTTCGCCGTCCTGCCCGGAGCCCCGCCCGTCGGAGGACGGCCGGGGAGGGGCCGCCGACGACGGTCACGGCCTCCGGACGACGCACCATGCCGGCGGACGCCGCGGGGGAGGGCTGTGGACAACGGGTCGGGGACGGTGTGGGTGCTCGTCGTGTGCGCCCTGGTGTGGACGGCGGCCGCGGCGGCGGTGGTCGTCGGCGGCGCCCGCGTCGACCGGCACCACGCCGGGACGGCCGCCGACCTGGCGGCCCTGGCCGGTGCCCGCCGGGCGGCGGAGGGCGCGGACCGGTCGTGCGCCGCCGCGACCCGCACGGCCGAGGCCAACGGTGCCCGTGTGGAGGCGTGCGCCGTGGACGGGCTGGAGGTCGTCGTGGAGGTGTCCGTCCCCGTGAGGACCTGGCCGACCCGGGCCCACGCCGAGGCGAGAGCGGGCCCGGTGGAGGCGAAGGCCTACGGCTGAGGGCCCACACCGCATGCGGGCAGGTCGGCCCCGAACGGCCGTCATGGGGCCGATTTCCCTGAGACCACCTGAGAGCAACGGCCGCGGCCCCGGCCGTCCACACGCCCCGACAGCGGACTCCTCGGTGGTTCCCGGCGAATGTCCGTCCACAAGGTTCCGGTGCGCCTGTGGGCGGCGGCCGTACTGGACCGGCGCGGTCGTGAGACCGAACGCTTCGCCGGATCGGGCGCACGAAGACCGCCCGCTGCATGGGGCGTGACGGCGCGCGCCACATCGTCACGTCGTCGCAGCACCGCAGCACCGCAGCACCGCAGCACCGCGGCACCGCAGCGCCACGAGCGGCCCGGGGGCGTGCCTCCTGGGCCTGCACGGACCCATTCCTCTCCTCGATCACGAAGGATCGCCATGGGCGCCCACTCCCGACCCCCGGAACGTCGTCCCGTGTCCTCCTCGTCCCGCCGGGTCCGGCGGGTCGTCCTGCTGTCGGCCGCCGTCCTCCTCCTCGGCGGAGGGGCGTCGGCGGCCGAAGTGCTGCCCGGCCCGGGCACCCCGTCGAACACCTCGCCCGACGAGGTCACGGAGACGAGGACCCCGGGGATCCTCCCCTCCGCACCGTCGGCCGACGGCTCACCCGGGCCGCTCCCCGGGCCGGGCCCACTGCCTCCCGCGGGGCCGGACCTGCCACCTCTTCCGCCGCCTGTCGGGCCGGTCGTGCCGGACCGGCCCGCGCCTCCCGACGCCCCGGACCACGACGCGGCGGGCGAGGTGACGGACACCGCCGAGGAGTCGCCCCCGTCTCCCCCGCCGAGCCCGTCCCCGGCGCCCACGCCTTCGGCGTCACCGAGCCCGCTCCCCCCACCGTCGCCATCGCCGTCGTCGGGCGCGACGTCGCCCGATCCCGGGCCGTCCGACGCGGCCGCAGCGGCGTCCGAGCCCGAGGTCGCCTTCGGATACGCCCCTCCCGAACCGGCGTCCGACGCGCGCCCGCTGAGCACGGCCGCGGCCTGGCTTCTCCCGCTCTTGGCGGTGGCGGCACTGGCGCTGCGCCTCAGCGTGGGCTGGCCCCGGTTCCCGCCCCGCTACCGAGGGCGGCGCCGGGTCGCCGACGACGCGCCCAGGGGGCGCATCGAACCGTGATCATCGGCCGCTCCGGATGTGGTGGCCCCGGGCCAGCGAGATGCGCACGTGGCGGCTCCCGGGAGGCTTCTGGCCCCGTCCTGTGGGGGTGAGGCGGAGGCGTGCATGATGACCGCATGACCGAACTCTCACGATCGCGGCTCGGCCGGTCGGCGACCGCCGTCGAACCGGATGCGATGCTGGCACTGGCCGACGCCCACCACGCCCGTACGGTGCGCCCGGCGGCCGGCAGCGCGGTCGCCGGGCACCTGGTGAAGCCCTACGCGATCGAGGCGCCCGGACGGCATGTGACGGACGAGGACCGACAGACCGCACTGCGGATCGCAGCCGATCACCTGTCGTCGGCGCGTCTGCGCGGCTCACTCGGGCTGTCCGTGCTGCTCGTCCACGCGGGTGGAGACGGCGACTACGTCCTGGTGCACACCTGGATCGAGGGCTACATGTCCGACCTCGCCATCTTCACCGGCCCGGCCGGGGATGCCGCGCGGCTACGGCCCGGCCGGGCGGGCCTCGCCCCGTGCGTGTGGGAGGCGGCGGTCCTGGCACACGAGCGGGACGCCTTCACCCGCCACGTGCTCGACGGTGGCGGTTCCGTCGATGACCGCCTCGCCGCCTGGTGCGGCGATGTGCTGGAAGGCGAAGTACGGTGACCGGCGCCGGAGCGGTCCGGGCGCGACGTGCGGGCGTGGCCGATCTTCCCCACGTGGCCCGACTGGCGGCCGGGCACGCGGCCTATGAGCGGGCGGACGTCCTCCGGCGGACCTGGCCCGGAGGCTGGAGGTCCCGCTGTTCGGTACGGAGACCCTGCGGTTGCGGTGCTTCGTCGCCGAGCTGAACGGCGGGGAGATCATCGGCTACGCGTCGTGCGCACCAGAGGTCTCCACGTGGGACGGGGCAGAGCATCTCCCTATGGATTGCCTGTCCCCGCGCGAGGGCCGCCGGGGCCTGAAGGTCGGCCCCCTGCTCATGGAGGCCGTTGTGGCAGAAGCACGTGCGCTCGGGCTCGGACAGGTCCAGTGGCAGGCCCCGCCCTGGAACACGGACGCGACCAGGTCGGCTGGGGGCCCAGACGAAGGAGAAGCCGCGGTGCCACCTGCCGGTCGACGGAACACGGTCGTGCCCCACGGCCCTCCGTCGTTGATCTCGGGGAAGGCGACGCTGAGACCGCGCGCGTAGCGTCGCCTTCCCCGAGATCAACGGGAATCCGGGCCAGAGGACCGCGGTCGGCGGGACGGCGCAGGACTCCGAACATCCTCCTAGGGACCCACGAGGCCGCCGACGAGGGACGCCACCAGCGGCACCACCCCGATCAAGACGAACGCGGGGAGGAAGCACAGGCCCAACGGCGCGACCACCAGCACCGCCGTCCGCTGGGTCCGCGCCAGGGCGCGCCCGTGGGCCGCGCGGCGCGCCTCGGCCGCGTGGTGGGCGACGAGGTCGCCGACGGGGGCGCCGGTCTCCGCCGCGCGGGTGAGCGTGCGCCCGAGGGCGGCCAGTTCGGGCGGTCCGCCGACCGCCCGCCACGCGCGGTCCGGGGCGGCGCCGAGGCGCTGCCGTTCGGCGACCTCGGCCAGGGCCTCGCCCAGCGGCCCGCCGATGGAGCGGGACAGGGCGGAAAGGACCTGGCCGGTCTCCCCTCCGGCACGGACCCCGGCGACCAGGAGGTCGAGCGCCAGCGGGAGCCCTGCGGCGATCCTGGCGTCCCGCTGGCGGGCGCGGGCACCCGCCACGCGGCGCAGCCCCAGCCACAGCACCGCTCCCAGCGGCGGGCCGAAGAGGAAGGCGGCACCGGGTCCGGTGACGATGGCGAGCGCGAGCACCGGAGCGAGGACGACCCCGGCCGCTCCCAGGCGTCCGATGCCCCGGTCCGGGACGGCGCGTTCGGCCTGTGGGCCCGGCCGGAGCCGGGCCTCCAACCGCAGCCGGGCGATGGATGGGCCCGGGAACAGCAGGAGGCGGACGGCGCAGGTCCCGAAGACGACCACGACCGCGCCGAGGATGGCGGTCACTCCCCCTCCAGCGCGGCGACGGCCTTGCGGACCATGCCGTTCGTCCACCACAGGCCCACCGCGTCCAGGAGCACCCCGCCGGCGAGGCACGCCAGCCCGACGGGGGTGGTGAACAGGAACGCGATCGGCCCGGCGCCCATCGCCGAGGACAGGCCGAGCCCGGCCGCCGGGAGGAGCGCGAGCAGGACGGCGGTCGTGCGCGGGCCCGCCAACTGCGCGGACAGCTCGCGGCGCCGTTCCTCCTCCTGGGACAGGGAGTCGGCCAACCGCTCGGACACCTCGGCCAGTCCGGCCCCGGAGCGGGACGCCACCGCCCAGCAGGCGGCCAGGTGGGCCAGCCCGGCCATGCCGGGGGCGGCTCCGGCGCGGCGAAGGGCCTCGGCCGGGTCGGCCCCGCTCCGCGCGGCGGCGGCGACAGGGGCGAGGGCGTCGGCGCCCGCTTCGACGGCTTCGGCGGCCGAGCGCTCCAAGGCGGCGGTCGGGGGCCGACCGGCCCGCAGCTCCGACGCGAACACGCGGCAGACGGCGATGGCGGTCTCCCGTCCGTGGGTGCGGGTCCGCCCGAGGAGCCGGTCGGTGAGCCTGCTGACGGTCCGGAGCGGCCGCTCGACGAGCCTGCCGTGCGTGTGCGGTCGGCCCCCAGGGCGGGGGAGGACCGACAGCAGCCGCATGTGCGCAGGCGACGGCATCAGTGTGGCCGCCACCGCCCCCGCACTCCCCAAGGCCATGAGCCCGGTTCCGATCCCGAACAGGGATAGCCCGTCCACTGAGCCTCCTTCACAGGGTGGTGTCTGTGGATCCTCCGTCCGGTCCGGCTGCCGCGGCGGGTCGGAGTCGGGCTCGGCTGACATGTGGAGTCCAGGCGGATGGCCGGTGGCCGTGCGCCGTGGGCCGGACTTTCGGTGGGCGCCCGTCTTCATAGGCGCCCTGTGCCCGTGTCGCCCTGGGTCGCGTCCGCTGGAGCGGTGCCGTCTCCGTTCGGCCGGTCCGGCCCTGCGATGCGGCGTTCCGTCAAGGACACGACGACGGTGCTGTCGAACCAGCGGTCTCGATGGCGCTCCCGTCGTGGTCATCGCCGGTCGGCACGCCTCCGGCCTCCCCCGGGTCACCAAGACGGGCGCCTCCACCCGGTGCCGATGCGGGCGGCCAGGTCCGCATGAGCCTCACCGTCCTCCGCTGGGCCCTCCGGCGGGAACAGCACCGCGGGGACCGCCCGCACCAGGCCGTCCGCGCTCCTGCGCAGCACGCACACCTGCGCAGGCCTCCGCACCCCGTCCTCCCCGCGCACCATGTGGACGGCCACCGCCCCCGTCGCCGCGAGCTGGCTGTGCGCCGCCTCCCTCGTCAGGCCCGCCGCGCACGCCAGCGCCTCGATCCGGGCGGGCAGCTCCTCGGCCGCGTTGGCGTGCACCGTCCCCGAACCGCCCTCGTGGCCGGTGTTCAGGGCAGCCAGCAAGGACACCACCTCGGCCCCGCGCACCTCGCCCACCACCAGGCGGTCCGGGCGCATCCGCAGGGCCTGGCGCACCAGCTGCGGCAGGTCCACCTCACCGGTGCCCTCGATGTTCGGCGGCCGCGCCTGCAGCCGCACCACGTGCGGGTGGCGCGGCCGCAGCTCCGCCGAGTCCTCCACCAGGACCAGCCGCTCGCCCGGCCCCGCCAGGGACAGCAGCGCCGACAGCAGCGTCGTCTTGCCCGTCCCCGTCCCGCCCGTCAACAGCAGCGGCGCCCGCGCGCGCACCAGCGCCTCCAGCAGCCGTACCGCCGGCGCCGACAGCGACCCCCGCCGCTCCAGCTCGGCCAGGTCCAGACCGCCGCGCGGCGGCAGCCGCAGCGACAGGCACGCCCCCTCCGGCGCCACCGGCGGCAGCACCGCGTGCAGCCGCGCTCCCGACGGCAGCCGGGCGTCGCACCAGGGCGCGGCCGCGTCCAGACGGCGCCCCGCCTGGGCGGCCAGCCGCCGGGCCAGCGCCCGCACCTCCTCCTCGCCCGCGAACCGCACCCCGGAGGCCCGGCGCAGCCCCTCGGGCCCGTCCACCCAGACCTCGGCGGGCCCGTTCACGAGGATGTCGGTCACGTCCGGGTCGGCCATCAGCGGCTCCAGCGGCCCCGTTCCGGACAGCTCGGCGCTGAGCACCCGCACCACCGCCAGCAGCTCGGCGTCGCCCAGCACCGCCCCCTCCGCGCGCACCGCCGCCGCGACCCGGGACGGGGTCGGCGCGTCCCCGTCGCGCACCAGGCGCGCCCGGACCGACTCCAGCAGGGCGGTGTCCGGGCGGGTCACGAGGGCCCCGCGGCGGGCGTGGGCGCCGGGGCGCGCACGGCCTCCAGGAGCCGGTCGGCGGCCCTGGCGAGCGGGGAGGCGCGGTCGGCTCCGGGCAGGTCGCCCCGGTCCAGCGCCCGCCTCACCCGCGGGTCCTCGGGCACGTTCCCCGCCGGCTCCAGTCCCAGGCTCGACGCCACCGCCTCCGCCGGCAGGCCGGGGCCCGCTCCCCGGGTCACCAGGCGCAGGGCCGAGCTGTGCTTCCGCAGCCGCGGCACCAGCCGGTAGGCCGCCATCACCGAGCAGAAGTCGGCGGGCACCACCACCAGCACCGCCGTGCACCGGCGCAGCGCCTCCACCGCCCCCGGCCCCGGCTCGCGGGGGGCGTCCACCACGACCAGGTCGCCGCCGAGCGCCGCCGCGCCCAGGACCGCGCGCAGCGCCGGTGCGGGCACCTCCTCGGCCGGGCCGCTGTCCCAGGTCACCACCGGGCACCCGCGCACCTGCGGCAGCACCCCGCTCAGCGCGGGCCAGCTCATCCGCCCCTCGCGGGCGAGCAGGCCGCCCCACCGGGTCCCGACCAGCCCGTCCCCGCCGCAGACCAGGTCCAGGCCGGGGCCGAGCGGATCGGCGTCGACGAGGGCGGTGCGCAGCCCCGCCCGCACCCCCGCCATGGCCAGCGCCGCCGCGAGGACGCTGGCCCCGGCCCCGCCGCGCCCGCCGACCGCGGCCACCACCGGGCACGGCCCCACCCGCTCCCGCCCGGCGTCGGCCAGCAGATCGGTCAGGCGCGCCTCGTCGCCGGGCAGGCGCAGCAGCGCCCGCACCCCGGCGCGCAGCGCGTCCGGCTCGGGCGCGGGGGCGCCGGGGTCCGGGGGAGCGACGGCGGCCAGGGCGTGCGGGTGCGGCGGGGGCTCCAGGTCGGCGACGGCCGCCAGCAGGTCGCCGCCGACGACGACCAGCGGGGCCCGCGCCCAGTCGCGCAGCGCCGCACCCGCCGAGGCGGCGACGTCGACCTCGACGGACGCGGCGGCCGCCAGCCGCAGCAGGTCGTCGAGCAGTTCGGGGTCGTCGGTGGCCAGCAGGGGGCGGGATCGTTCCATGGGGCCGACGATGCACCGCCGGGGACCGCGGTGGCAGGGGGTCCGCCGCGCCTGTGGACAGGGGCGGGGGCGTGCCCGGCAAGGCCTTCGCTCGCGGGGGCACCGCCCCCGGGCCGCGGCCGGGTCGCCGGTCAGGGTGCCGGGCGCGGTGCCGGACCGGCCCGGAGCCGCGGCGGCCGTGCTGCGTCGGCTGGACGGAGGTCCCGGCGCACCGGTCGGCACGGGGTCCGGAAAAGGCGACGGCCCCCGCCGGGGGGATAGCGGGGGCCGTCTCTCGGTCCGGCTCCGGGGGGGTAGAGCCGGCTCCGTTCCTGGAGAGGATCGGATACGTACGCGTCCGGCACCGTACGGAGCCGGGGGAGCCGAGTGGTACCGGGCCGGCGGGCGCGGGGCGCCGCCGGGACGCGCGCGCCGGGACAGGGAGGGGAGGTCCGTGAACGCTGCGCGCGCGTTCGAGGTAACAGACCTGATACGCAACGTTACCACGCACGCGCGGGGCGGAGCCGCCCTCCCCCCTTTTCAAAACGCCTGATCAGGCGTAGAAAAGAAGCAGGAGGTGGGCAGTGGCCCACAGGGTGCGGCGCCCGGGTACCCACGCGTCACCAAGCCGCGAGAGGCCCGTCCGTACCTGGATCCGTCCAGGTCGGAGCGTAAACAGCACGCTTGATAGCCCGGAGTGGCTCACCCGCGGCGGCGTCTCGGCCGCTCCTCCGCTGAGGAGGCCGGGGCGCCGTTCGCACGCGCGGCGGTTGTGATCGAAACGAGATGTCGCCGCTGGCGTCCGGCCCTCCTCAGCCCCGCTTCAGCGCCTCGCAGGTGGCCAGCGAGTCCCGTGCGCCGTCGGCCACCGCCGCGCAGCAGTGCAGCACCCACGCCCGCACGCCCTCCGGCGTCCCGGTGAGGTAGCTCCGCAGCCCCTCGGTGTAGCCCTCGCGCCGCTGCTCGTGCCCCAGCTCCGGCGCCGCCAGCGACTTGGGGTCCAGCCCGCGCTCGATCAGCACCAGCCGCTCGGCCGCGCGGGCCACCAGGCCGTCGCCCCACCCGAAGGGCCGCAGCGCCATCAGCTCGCCGTGCACGACCGCCGACACCACCAGCGCGGGCGCCGACGAGCGCCGCTCCAGGAGCGCGCCGAGCGCCTCCAGCCGCGCCTCGACCTCGATCGGCGACGGCGGGGCGCCCAGTCCCGACGGGTCCTGCGCGGCCTCGCCGCCGGTCCGCGGCCGCCCGAGCCGGTCGGCGCCCTCCCCCGTGAGCGCGTCGGCGGCGGCGAGCGTGTGCAGCCGCGCCAACACCTGCCGGGGCGCCTTCGGCCACGTCTCCACAAGCCGGCCCAGCTCGCCGGAGACCCGCAGCGCCCCCTTGACACGGGCGTCGTCGGCCTCACCCGCACGCACCTGCTCCAGGGACACGTCCGCCCCGTCGAGCACGGCCGAGGCGTGCGCCCCGCGCAGCGCCGACTCCAGGGACACGTCGGCGCTGCGCCGCCGCAGCACCCGGTGGCCGAGCAGCCGGTCCACCACGGTGCGCGCCTCGTCGACCGCCTCGCCGACGCCGCTCAGTTCCGCGATCCGCGCGAGCGGATCGGTCGTTGCCGCATTCACGCGGACCACACTACGCCGAACGCTACGCGCGGGTAATCGACCGCTCGGCGTTCCCCCGCGACCGCTCGCCGTTTTCGCACCTGCGCTCCCTTGTCGTGGCGGCACCCGCTTGATGGAGTGGTCCGCGCCACGTGATTCAGTACATAGGGCAAGCAGGCCTACGACACGCGAAGGAGCTGTAACGGTGGCTGAGACTCCCCAGGGGCAAGAGACCCTGTCCAACCTGCTTCACGAGTCACGTCGGTTCCCGCCGCCGGAGGACCTCGCCGCCGCGGCCAACGTGCAGGCCGACACCTACGCCGAAGCGGACGCCGACCGCCCCGCCTTCTGGGCGAAGCAGGCCGAGCGCCTGAAGTGGGAGCAGCCCTGGGACCGCGTCCTGGACTGGGACCCCCCGTTCGCCAAGTGGTTCACCGGCGGCACCATCAACGCCGCCGTGAACTGCCTCGACCGCCACGTCGACGCCGGCCGCGGCGACAAGGTCGCCTACCACTGGGAGGGCGAGCCCGGCGACACCCGCACCATCACCTACGCCGAGCTCAAGGACATGGTGTGCCAGGCCTCCAACGCCCTGCTGGAGCTGGGCGTGGAGAAGGGCGACCGGGTGGCCGTCTACATGCCGATGATCCCCGAGACCGTGGTGGCGATGCTGGCCTGCGCCCGCATCGGCGCGGTGCACATGGTCGTCTTCGGCGGCTTCTCGGTGGACGCCCTGGGCACCCGCCTCGACGACAGCGCGGCCAAGGTCGTCGTCACCGCCGACGGCGGCTACCGCCGCGGCAAGCCCAGCTCGCTCAAGCCCGCGGTGGACGAGGCCGTCAAGGACCGCCCGGCGGTCCAGCACGTGCTGGTGGTGCGCCGCACCGGCCAGGACGTCGACTGGACCGACGGCCGCGACGTGTGGTGGCACGACATCGTGGACCGCCAGTCCACCGAGCACACCGCCGAGGGCCACGACGCCGAGCACCCGCTGTACATCATGTACACCAGCGGCACCACGGCCAAGCCCAAGGGCATCCTGCACACCACCGGCGGCTACCTCACCCAGGTCTCCTACACCCACTGGGCGGTGTTCGACCTCAAGCCCGAGACCGACGTGTTCTGGACCGCCGCCGACATCGGGTGGGTCACCGGCCACTCCTACATCGTCTACGGCCCGCTCTCCAACGGCGCCACCTCGGTCATGTACGAGGGCACCCCGGACACCCCGCACAAGGGCCGCTTCTGGGAGATCGTGGAGAAGTACGGGGTCACCATCGCCTACATGGCCCCCACCGCCATCCGCACCTTCATGAAGTGGGGCGAGGACATCCCCGCGGGCTTCGACCTGTCGAGCCTGCGCGTCCTGGGGTCGGTCGGCGAGCCCATCAACCCCGAGGCCTACACCTGGTACCGCAAGAACATCGGCGGCGACCGCACCCCGGTCGTCGACACCTGGTGGCAGACCGAGACCGGGGCGATCATGGTCAGCCCGCTGCCCGGCGTCCACTCGGGCAAGCCCGGCGCTGCCATGCGCCCGCTGCCCGGCATCGCCGCCGACGTCGTCGACGACAAGGGCGAGTCGGTGCCCCCGGGCGGCGGCGGGTTCATCGTGGTGCGCGAGCCCTGGCCCTCCATGCTCCGCGGGATCTGGGGCGACCCGGAGCGCTACAAGGACACCTACTGGTCGCGCTTCGACGGGCTGTACTTCCCGGGCGACGGCGCCAAGCGCGACGAGGACGGCGACATCTGGCTGCTGGGCCGCGTGGACGACGTCATGCTCGTCTCCGGCCACAACATCTCCACCACCGAGGTGGAGTCCGCCCTGGTGGCCCACCCCAAGGTCGCCGAGTCCGCGGTGGTCGGCGCCAACGACCCCACCACCGGGCAGGCCATCGTCGCCTTCGTCATCCTGCGCGGCGAGGCCGGTGACGGCGGCGAGGACCTGGTCAAGGAGCTGCGCGAGCACGTGGCAGCCTCCCTGGGGCCGATCGCCAAGCCGCGCCAGATCATGGTCGTGCCCGAGCTGCCCAAGACCCGCTCCGGCAAGATCATGCGCCGCCTGCTGCGCGACGTGGCCGAGAACCGGGAACTGGGCGACGTGTCCACGCTGACCGATGCGGGCGCCATGGACAAGATCCGCACCGCGTTCGGGTCCGGCTCCGGCGACGACGACTAGTCGGCCCGGCCGGAACCGGCCCGGCCCGACACCCTCCGGCGCGCCCGCGGTACCGCCCGCGGGCCCGCCGAACCGCGTGCCGGGGGCGACGCCCCACGTGGCAAATGTGCAAGGATGCGGGGAGCGTTCGACGGAAGGAAGGGAGACACCGCGATGCCCGAGAACCCGTCGAGTGGCCAGGGGGCCGAGGAGTTCGACGCCGCCGACCGGTCGCTCGGGGAGCTCGTCTCCGAGGCGAGCGGGAACATCTCCAAGCTCGTCCGCCTCGAACTGGAGCTGGCCAAGCTCGAACTGGCGCGGGACGCCAAGCAGGTCGGCAAGGGCTCGGCGATGTTCGTCGCCGCCGCCGTGCTGCTGCACCTGTTCCTGATCCTGTTCTCGGTGACGGCCGGCCTGTTCCTCTACGACGTCGCGGGCCTGTCCGCGTGGATCTCCTTCCTGATCGTCACGCTGTTCTACCTGCTGGTCGCGGCGATCATGGTCGGCATCGGCGTGCTGCACCTGCGCAAGATCAAGGGGCTGGAGCGGTTCGGCACCACCATGGCCACCTCGGTGTCGGTGCTCCGCGGCGAGCACACGGCCGAGCGCTGACCCGCGCCCGCGCGGACGCAGGCGCCCATGGCCCACGACGCGCCCACCCCTGACGACAGCGCGGCCCTGGTCGAGGGGCCCTGGAAGCACCGGACCGTCAGCGCGGGCGGCACGCGGTTCCACGTCGCCGAGGCGGGCGACGGGCCGCTGGTGCTGCTGCTGCACGGCTTCCCCTGGTTCTGGTGGTCCTGGCACGCGCAGATCGGCGCGCTCGCCGACGCCGGGTACCGCGCCGTCGCCGTGGACCTGCGCGGCTTCGGCGCCAGTGACAAGCCCCCGCGCGGATACGACCTGGTGACCGCCGCCTCCGACGCGGCCGGACTGGTGCGCGCGCTGGGCGAGCGGGACGCCGCGACCGTCGGACACGGCACCGGCGGCCTGGTCGCCTGGACGATGGCGGCCTACTACCCGTGGTCGGTGCGGCGCCTTGCGGCGGTCTCCGCCCCGCACCCCCTGCTGCTCCGCAACGGGCTGCTGGGGCGGCCTGAACAGACGTGGGCGGGACGCCGGCTCTTCGGCAATCAGATGCCCATGGTCCCCGAGCGCGCGCTGGTGGCCGATGGCGCCGCCCGTGTGGGCCAGATGCTGCGCGACTGGTCGGCCGCGCCCGGCTGGCCCGACCGGGAGACCGAGCGGCGGTGCCGGGAGGCCTTCCGCATCCCCGGGGTGGCGCACTGCTCCCTGGAGTACCAACGCTGGCTGTTCCGCTCCCAGGTGCGGCCCGACGGCTACCGCTACAGGCGCAGGATGCGCCGCCCGGTCGGAGTGCCGACCCTGCAGTTGCACGGGGACCGCGACGCGTTCCTGCTGCCGTCGACGGCGCGCGGCTCGGGCCGCTTCGTCGATGCGCCGTACCGGTGGCGCACCGTGGAGGGCGCGGGGCACTTCGCCCACCAGGAGCGGCCTGAGGCGGTCAACGAAGCGCTCCTGGGGTGGCTCCGGGACACCGAGCCCGACGCCTGACGGCGAGCACGGCACAATCGGGGAAGACGGACGAGTGCGGGACGCGTAGAGGAGGGGCGGCGCCATGGCCGGAAGCGCGGGCAGGACCGAGAGGGACCGCAACCCCGAGGGGCGCGCCCAGAACCAGCGCCCGAGGGACCGGTACGGACGGCCCCTGCCCTACGGCTCCCCGGGGGTGCCCCGAGTGCCCGATGACGCGGTCTTCGCACCGGAGGAGGGGCTGGACGAGGCGCAGGCGCTCCTCGATGACGGATACGCGTTCCACGCCCACGAGGTGCTGGAGGCGGTCTGGAAGGGCGTCGAGGGTCCCCAACGCGAGCTGTGGCGGGGTCTGGCCCAGATCGCGGTGGGGCTGACGCACGCGCAGCGGGGGAACCGGGTCGGAGCGGCCCGCTTGCTGCGGCGCGGGGCGGACCGGGTGGAGGAGTTCGGCCCGGAGGCCCCGTCGGGTGTCGATGCCATTGGAGCGGCGGCCCACGCCCGTGAGGTGGCGGACGCGGTCGAGGCAGGGGACGACGGCGGGATCGACACGTCCCGCCTGCGCCTGCGCCGGTGAGACGCTGCGCTCCCGGGCGGGCCGATCGGGGGGCGTGTTCCCAACGTCCCCGAACACCACATCCAGGAGAAGGGCGCGGCCGACCGGCGGTCGCCATGAACGCGGGCGCGTACGCGGGCGGACCGCCCTCGCGGTGAGTCCGGCGAGGTCGTGAGGGACCCGGAAGCGGGCAGGCCCGGGGCCCACCCCGGACACGCCGGCCCACCCCGTTACCCCTGTGGCCTGTGGGACACATGCCGCCTATCGGCCCTGACGGGTATTTCATCCGCATTTCCAGCGGCGAATCCGCTATTACCCATAATAGTGGGCACTGTCGACCAAAAATGGAAATACCCAACCGCCCAGATCACCGCGCGATCACATATCCGGGCCCAGTGCAACAAGGGCCGGTCCGGCCCTCACTTTTCGCCGCCCCGATGCGTAGAATCCCCGAACATCGTGCCCGCTGGCACCAGCGGCACCGATGTCCGATGACCGATAACCGAAGAATACGTGCAGTACGTGGTGGTGGCACCCACATGACCCTGCTCTGCGCGCCGCGCACCCCGTGCGCAGCGCCTGCGGGGCCGGTACGTGCCCGTCTCTAGGAGGACGGATTGTCTGGGCTCAGCAGCCTCGCCGTGGACAGCGGCCCGGCGCTCGCCCTGGACGGCATGAATTTCACGCTCGTCGTCGTGGTCCTGGTGGTGGCGCTCCTCGCGCTCGCCGTCGCCGGGGCCCTGGTGCGTGAGGTTCTCAACGCCGAACAGGGAACCGAGCGGATGCAGAACATCGCGCTCGCGGTACAAGAGGGCGCGGCGGCGTATCTCAAACGCCAGTTCCGCACCCTCGTCGTTTTCGTCGTCGTCATTCCCCTGCTCCTTCTCCTCCTGCCCGCCGACAGCGAGGCGGTCAGGTACGGGCGCTCGGTCTTCTTCGCGATAGGCGCGGTCTTCTCCGCGCTGACCGGCTTCATCGGGATGTGGCTCGCCGTCCGCGGGAACGTGCGCGTGGCCGCCGCCGCCCGGGAGGGCGGCCAGGCCGGAGAGCACCGGGCGATGCGCATCGCCTTCCGCACCGGCGGCGTCGCGGGCATGTTCACGGTCGGCCTGGGCCTGCTCGGCGCTGCGATCGTGGTCCTCGCCTACCGCGGCGACGCGCCCATCGTCCTCGAGGGCTTCGGGTTCGGTGCCGCGCTGCTCGCCATGTTCATGCGTGTGGGCGGCGGCATCTTCACCAAGGCGGCCGACGTCGGCGCCGACCTCGTCGGCAAGGTGGAACAGGGCATCCCCGAGGACGACCCCCGCAACGCCGCCACCATCGCCGACAACGTGGGCGACAACGTCGGCGACTGCGCGGGCATGGCCGCCGACCTCTTCGAGTCCTACGCGGTGGTCCTGGTGGCCTCGCTCATCCTGGGCCGCGTCGCCTTCGGTGTGGAAGGGCTGGTCTTCCCGCTGCTGGTGCCCATGATCGGCGTCATCACCGCGGTCATCGGCATCTTCGTGACCGCCCCGCGCGCGCGGGACAAGAACGCGATGTCGGCCATCAACCGCGGGTTCTTCATCTCCGCCGTCATCTCGGCCGTGCTGGTCGCGATCACCTCCTACGCCTACCTGCCCTCCAGCTTCGCGGAGCTGCAGGGCGTGGACGAGGCCACCGCCGCCCTCGACGGCGACCCGCGGCTGATCGCGTTCGGCTCCGTCCTGGTCGGCCTCCTGCTGGCGGCCGCCATCCAGCTCCTCACCGGCTACTTCACCGAGACCACCATGCGCCCGGTCCGGGAGATCGGGGAGAGCTCGGAGACCGGCGCCGCCACGGTCATCCTGTCCGGCATCTCGGTCGGCCTGGAGTCGGCGGTCTACTCGGCGCTGCTCATCGCGGGGGCCGTGTACGCGGCCTTCCTCATCGGCGGCGTCTCGGTCACCGTCAGCCTCTTCGCCGTCGCCCTCGCCGGCACCGGTCTGCTCACCACGGTCGGCGTCATCGTCGCCATGGACACCTTCGGGCCGGTCTCCGACAACGCCCAGGGGATCGCGGAGATGTCCGGCGACGTCGAAGGGCGCGGCGCGGACGCCCTCACCAGCCTCGACGCGGTCGGCAACACCACCAAGGCGATCACCAAGGGCATCGCGATCGCCACCGCGGTCCTGGCGGCCACCGCGCTGTTCGGGGCGTTCCGCACCTCGGTGGAGGGGGCGCTCGGCGATGCGGCCGACACCTTCAGCCTCTCCATCGACCAGCCCAACGTGCTGGTCGGCGTCATCATCGGCGCCTCGGTGGTGTTCCTGTTCTCCGGCCTGGCCGTGATGGCGGTGGGCCGCGCCGCCGGCCGCGTGGTGATGGAGGTGCGCGAGCAGTTCCGCAGCCGCCCGGGGATCATGGACGGCACCGAGAAGCCCGAGTACGCGCGGGTGGTCGACATCTGCACCCGGGACTCGCTGCGGGAGCTGGTCACCCCCGGGCTGCTGGCCGTGCTCACCCCGATCGCGGTCGGCTTCGCCCTCGGCTACGCCTCGCTGGGCGCCTTCCTCGGCGGTGCGATCGCGGCCGGTGCGCTCATGGCGGTCTTCCTCGCCAACTCCGGCGGCGCCTGGGACAACGCCAAGAAGCTGGTCGAGGACGGCCACCACGGCGGCAAGGGGTCGGAGGCGCACGAGGCCACCGTCATCGGCGACACGGTCGGCGACCCCTTCAAGGACACCGCCGGCCCGGCGATCAACCCGCTGCTGAAGGTGATGAACCTGGTGGCGCTGATCATCGCGCCGAGCGTGGTGCTCTACGCCGACAACGTGGCGCTGCGGGCGGGCGCGACCGTGCTCGCCGTGGGCGTGATCGCCGGGGCCATCGTGTGGTCCAAGCGGCGAGGGAGCACCGAGGCCCCGGCGCAGCAGATCCCGGCCGCCCGGGAGGAGGCGCCGGTCTCCGACGAGCCGGGCTCCGAGCGCGGTGTCGAGGCCGCCCCGAAGGGTGAGGCGGCGGACGCCTCCGAAGCGCGCGACGAAGGCGACGATGGGGAAGGTGACGGCGATAAGGAGCCGGTCACCGACGGGACCGCCAAGGACTGATCCCGAAGCCCTCACGCGAGGCCGCCCGGACTCCGTCCGGGCGGCCTCGGCCGTTCCCACCCCGCGCTCGCCCGCCCCTCTCCCGACGTCTTCTCCGCACGTCGGGGCGGAACCCTCTCGGCACCGGCGCGACCACTCGGCCGACCCCGGGGGCGTCGTCGCCGAAATCGACGGCGCGGACTCGGGTCGGGCGGGGACGAAGGAAAAGGTCGTCCAGGACGGAGAACACGGGGTGCCCGCGGGAGCCGGCGTGTGCTTTGATCGCCGTCATGATGGACGGCGCCCCCCTCCCCGAATCCTCGGTGCCCGGCTCCTGGGCCCGGATCGACGCCTGGCTGTACGCGAACGCCCCGGCCGACCACGCATTGCTCAGACCGCCGGCGGACCCCGAAGCGGTCGAGGCCGCGCAGGCCGAGATGGGGATGCGCTTCCCACCCGACCTGCTCGCCTCGCTCGCCTGTCACGACGGGATGGAGGGGTGGCGCTCCGCCTTCCCGGGGCGGCCTCCCGCACCGGTCGACAAGATCGTCGAGCATTGGCACCTGTGCAACGACATCTACGAGGACCTGCGCCTGGATGACGAGGACGTCCTGGACGAAGACGAGGAACCCTGGTGGCACCCCTCGTGGATCCCCTGGGCGGTGTTCGACGGCGACTCCGACGTGATCGACATGCGGCCGGGGCCCGGGCAGGGGAGGCTGGGCAACGCCGAACACGACGACCGCGCCAACTTCCTCAACGGGTGGCCCTCCCTGGGCGCCTACCTCGCCGAGGTCGCCGACGTCCTGGAGAACGGCGGCCGGGTCGGAGGATTCCTGGCCCCGCGCGTCGACTCCGAGGGAAGGCTCCACTGGGAACGCGCGTTGTAGACGGCGGGCTCTGCGGGAACATGCGCCTCAGAGACCGTCGGGTGACCGGACATAAGCGATGGGCCGCTCCTACAGGCGCCCTCCCCAGGAAACGCCACGGCGAGCACAGGCGGTCGTCGCTCCGGTCGCGTCCCCGATGGTCTCCGGCGCCCCCACAGAAGCAGCGCGGACCGACGCCGGGAGCCGAGTACGCTCCTGCCGCGAACCGCGCGTGCACGGCCTACGCACCGCCTCGACCAAGGAGCGACATGTCCGTCCTCGACGTCAAGATCGACGCCCTCACCGGTGGCCCCGCCGACCTCGACGGGTATCGCGGCAAAGCCGTGCTGCTCGTCAACGTGGCATCCAAGTGCGGTCTCACTCCGCAGTACACCGCCCTGGAGGAACTCCAGCGGCGCTACGCACCGCGCGGCTTCACCGTCGTGGGCGTGCCCTGCAACCAGTTCATGGGCCAGGAGCCCGGAACCGCCGAGGAGATCGCGGAGTTCTGCTCGGCCACCTACGGCGTCACCTTCCCCATGACGGAGAAGGTCGACGTGAACGGCGACGACCGGCACCCGCTGTACGCCCGGCTCGTCGACACCGCCGACGCCGAGGGCTATAGCGGCGATATCCGTTGGAACTTCGAGAAATTCCTCGTGGCCCCGGACGGCACGGTCGCCGCGCGCTTCTCCCCGCAGACCGAGCCGGACGGCGCCGAGGTGACCGACGCGATCGAGGCGGTCCTCCCCGGCTGAGGGGGCGGCACCGGACCAGCGCACAAAGGCACAAAGGAGGGGCGCCGGCCGACGCCGGCGCCCCTCTTCTGCGTTCCCCTCTGTACTGCTCGAGGACGTCAGGTGCCACCGTCCTCCTGCGCCTGTGTCTGACGGGCCGCCCCGAGCCTCAGGCGGTCGAGGACGGCCGCGCCCGCCAGGACGAGGAGGGCGTAGTTCGTCTGCTCGAAGTAGTGCATGAGGACGGCGGCGACGAGCACGGTGGCGGCGCCGACGACGACGCGGGTGATACGGCCCTGGGAGCCGAAGAGGACCAAGAAGGAGAGGAGCGCCAGGACGGCGAGGTCGGGCCGGCCTGAGAAAGCGGCGAAGAGCCCGCAGCCCGCGAGGAGAGCGGTGCCGACGAGGGCGCAAACGCCGGTGGTGGGAACGGAGGCGGGGGCGATGGGGGCCATGGGGGATTCCTTCTCTCTCTCGGTCCCGGGGCTCGGGTTCGTGCCGTGGTGCCGCGTCGGCCGGCACCTCCGGCGGACTCCGGTGCCGGTGCTGCGTGCCGACTGATGACGATGATTCCGCGAGGGGGCCGGGCGGCGGCAGACGGAGAAGTCACCGGTGCGGGCTGACCCGGGCCACGGGGCGGGGGGTGACAAACGTCAGCACGACCCTTCATAGGCTGGGGCGAGACGACCCGTCCGGCGCGATCCGGCCGGCGGCGTCCGGTCGGAGGGTTCGGGCCGAGGCAGAGGAGGGGCACGTGACCGGGATGAAGGGCCTCGTCGCGGTGGTGGGCATCATGCTCGCCCTCATGGCGGTGATGGCGGTCGTGGCCACGGTGGCGGCGCCATGACGGGCACGCTGGTGATCGTCCGCCATGCAAAGGCGGAGCACGGGCACGGCGACGACCACGCGCGCCGGCTGACCGGCAAGGGGCGCGCGCAGGCGCAGGCGGCGGGGAAGCTGCTCGCCGATGCGGGGATCGTTCCGGAGCAGGTGATCTGTTCGACGTCGGCCCGGACCCGGGAGACGTTGGAGCTGGCGCTGGAGCAGATGCCGGGGCGGCCGCAGGTCGACTATGAGGACGCGGCTTACGGTGCGGACGACCACGGGCTCTACGAGCTGGTGAACCGTGTTCCCCAGGACGTGGGGACCGTGATGCTGGTCGGGCACAACCCGGCGGTCGCGCAGATGGCGTCGTCGTTCCTGGACGAGGAGGCCTACGGCGGGTACGTGGCGTTCCCGCCGGGGAGCGTCGCCGTGGTCCGGATGGAGGTCGACTGGCTCTATGCGGCGCCGGGCACGGGGGCGGGACGGCTCCTCACCGGTTAGGCGGGGGATGCGGAGGTCCACGCATGGGCCGGCCGGTGGCGGGAACCCCTGCACACCAGGGGTTCCGCACGCGGTGGCGCCGGTTCAGCCGACCGTTTGCCTTCTGGCGGATCGGTCCCTATAGTGGATCGGGTCGCCTTGAGCCGGGTCGAAGACTCCGGGCTCGGGCGGCGGTCTTTCTCGGTCGAAGCGAACACTGGTCCGAAGATCGGTGGGCGTGACCGCCTCCTTCCGGAATCCGGAACACTCTGGTCCGAGCACCGGCGGAACCATGGCATACTTGCCGAGGTCTTCACGCCGTTCTCGCTCCGGGGGAAACCGGAACAAGGGACGGAATCAGGAAAGATCCGGAACAAACCGCCGATTTGGCGGGCCGGGGAACACCTGATAAAGTAAAGACACAACAAAGCGGAAAGCCGCCTCTAGCGGAAAAGCGGTCGGGCCGGGAACGGATTCGGGGCTTGTACGGGATGAGCGGTTGCTTCTT
>NZ_JAQFWP010000076.1 GCF_027706745.1 Nocardiopsis suaedae
AGCGTCGTCCTGGTGGTCGCGAGCCGAAAATGATCCGAGAAACACGCCCTAGGCCGTGGCCGCCGCCTTGGGACTGCGGCGCGTCGATCCGGTGCCCGTCAGCGAACGGGGGAGGAGCACCGCCCGCACGCGTGCGCCCCTGCCGGACGCCCGCCGCAGCGCGGTGCCCGTCCTCCTCAGGTCGGCCACCAGGGCGCCCGGCGGGGCCGCCGCCGGGGCGGGGGCATAGCGCGCCGCCTCCTCGGCCAGGGCCAGCCTCCGCAGCGCCTCGGCGTCCGCCTCGGCCAGGCCGCGCTCCTCGGTGAGCCTGCGGGCGGCCGCCCTCGGGGACTCCGCGGGCGTCCAGTCCAGGCCCAGGTCGACCGCGAGCGCGCGCACCTCCCGCCAGGCGGCGGCCGCCCCCTCCGCGGGCGCGGCCGCGCCGCCGGCCCGGGCCACCCGAGACCGCCGCACCACCAGGCGCACCGCCGCCGGGGCCAGCAGGAGCGCCAGCACCGCCGCCGCGGCCCCGGCGGCGGCCACCGGGGCGGTCCACGCGGGGGAGCCGGAGCCGCCCTGCGGCCCCTCCGGCTCGGCGGCGCCGCCCGCCTGCGGCTCCTCTTCGTCCTCCGGCTCCTCGGTCTCCTCCGGGGAGTCGGGCTCAGGCGTCTCCTCCTCGGGGCGGTCCGGCGACGGCCCCGCCCCCGGCTCGTCCGGCTCGTCCAGCGCCTCGGGAGTGGCGTAGCCGGGCACCGTGGCCGACCCCTGCCCGCTCCCCGAGGAGGGCGTGGGCTCGAACCGGAGCCAGCCCACCCCCTCGAAGTACAGCTCCGGCCAGGCGTGCGCGTCGGACTCGCGCACCTCCCACCGGTCCCCGCCCACCTGGCGGCCGGAGGTGTAGCCGACCGCCACCCGGGCGGGGATGTCCAGCGTGCGGGCCATCACCGCCATCGCGGCGGCGAACTGCTCGCAGTAGCCCACCTGGTCCTCGAACAGGAAGGACGCCAGCGGGTCCTCCCCTTCGGCGACCTCCGGCGGGTCCAGCGAATAGGTGAACCTGTCCGGCGAGGTGAACCACTCCTGCAGGGCGACCGCCTCGGCCAGCGGCCCGTCGGCCCCCTCGGCCACCGACTCCGCCAGCTCCGCCACGTCCGGGTCGCCCCCGTCGGGCAGGTCGGTGAACCGCCCGTCGGTCCGCGGGGCGGAGCCCCGCTCGGCCACCTCGGCCGGGTCGGGCGGGGCCAGGCTGGTGACCGTGTACCGGGCGCCGACGTCCTGATCCCCGGTGCTGTACACCATCAGCGACTCGGGGTCGGCGTACCACTCGCCGCCGATGTCGACGCTGCGCGCCGGGTACGGCACCGGCAGGAACCGGGCCTCGTCGGGCGCCTGCGCCAGCCGCACCTCGGTGTCGACCTCCCGCGGCGACAGGGCGGTGCTCAGCCCCGGCGGCCGGGGCAGCTCCCCGTCGACCCGGGTGCCGTCCTCGGCGCGCACCGGCGCCATCGTCCAGTCGGTGCCGTCGAAGGTGTCCAGGGCGTAGGTGCGCAGGTAGCCGGGGGAGTCCTCGGCGGTGGTGTACTCCAGCACCACCGCGTCCGACCGCGACGCCAGGTCGCGGCGCAGCGACACCAGCGGGTGCTGGGTGGTGACGACCTCCTCGCCGAACCGGGACGGGTCGGCCAGCCGGTGCACCTGCCCGTCGGCCAGGCCCGGCACCGCCAGCGGCACCACCAGCGCCAGCACGAGCGCCCCGGCGGCGGCACCGGCCCCCGCCAGCGTGTGCCACACCGCCCCCGCCGCCCGGGAGGGGCCGCCCGCGGCCACGGGCGCCCCGGCCGGGCGCTCGCCGCCGCGGAGCAGTCCGTCGACGGCCAGCAGCGCCACGTACCCCCCGGCGGCCAGGGCGAACGCCCCGGCCCCCACCCCGGAGTCGTCGACGGCCAGCGGCACCGACGCGAACGCGGCCACCGGCAGCCCGACCAGCGCGGGCGTGCGCGCCACCACCGTGAACAGGTCGGCGACCAGCGCCACCAGGGCCGCGCCGACGGCGACGATCAGCGCCATGGCGGGGGTGCCGCCGATCGGCGGCGGGCTGGCGTCGATCTCGGCCCGCCCCTGCGCGAACATCTCGGCGGCCCGCTCGATGGAGCCCCCGGTGGGGACCAGCCCCAGGAACGCCTCCTGGGGCGCGGCCAGCGCGCTCAGCGCCAGCACCGCCACCAGCGCCTGCACCGGCGGTGCGGCGGCGGCCGCGCGCGGCACGGCGCGCAGCACCGTCCCGGCCAGCGCCATCAGCACGACCACGGTGACCGCGGTACCGGCCCACCCCGGCCCACGGAACAGCGGCGACAGCAGCGGGAGCGAGCACAGCACAGCGGCCGCCGCCGCGAGCGTCAGGGCGGCCGCGCGCACCTGGGCCCTCATCGGAGGCCTCCCGTCGCGGCCGGCAGGGCCGCCCAGGCGGCGGGCAGGTCGTCGAGCGTGCGCACGCGCAGCACCCGCCAGCCCGACCGGGCGAGGACGGCTTCGGCGTCCGCGGCCCCCGGGGCGTCCGGGGCGCACAGCACCGCCACCCGCTCCCGTTCGCCGCCGACGGCCGCAAGCGCCGCCGCGTCGGCGGTACCGAGCGCGCCGGCCACCGCGACCAGGGGGCCTCCGCCCGGGTCGGCCCCGGCCAGGGCCCAGGGGCCCACCGCACCCGGGGCGGCCTCCGGCGCCAGCGCCAGCGCCTCCACGAGGCGCGCCGCGCCGCCGTGGGCGCCGTCGGCCTCGGCGATCCGTCCCGCCCCGGTGGCCACCCGCACCCGGCGCCCCCGCGCCTGCAGGTGCACCGCCACGGACGCGGCCGCGGCCACCGCGGTCTCCGCGCCCGGGTCGGAGGATCCGGCCGCACGCATGTCCACGAGCACGTCGGCGTCCTCGGCGTGGTGGGCCTCCTCGCGGCGCACCATCAGCGCCCCGTGCCGGGCGGTGCTGCGCCAGTGCACCCGCCGCAGGTCGTCGCCGCGCTGGTAGGGCCGGGGGACCGGATCGTCCTCGCCCCCGGCCGCCATCGACCGGGCCGGGCTCTCGCCCAGTTCGGCGGCGCCGCCGTGCGGCCCGTCCGGCCCCAGCGCCACCAGGCGCGGGGTGACCAGCAGCGCCTCGGGCCCACCCAGGGTCCTGCGGACCCGGGCGCACCCCAGCGGGTCGGCCACGGTCACCCGCAGCGGCCCGACGGTGTGCAGCCCGCGCCGGGCGGCGGTGACCCGGTAGGCCATGTCGTGCGCGCCGCGCGGGGGGAGCAGGCCGACCCGGAAGCGGGGCGCCTCGCCCAGGCCGGGCGCCAGGGCGTCCTCGGCCAGCACACCGCCGACGGGCCGCACCGCGCCCGCGTTGGCCACCCGGACCATGACCAGCGCCTGGGACCCGGCGGCGACCCGGGACGGGCGCAGGGTGCGGCTGTGCACCAGCAACCGGCCGACGCCCGCCAGGGACAGCAGCGACAGCGGGGGCAGCGCGAGGAGCAGGACCGCCGCGGCGACGAGCGTGCGCTCGCCGACGAACAGCCCGGCGCCCAGGAGGAGCGCGCCGAACACGAGCAGTCCCGTTCCTCGGGCGGTCAAGGCGTGCAGGGGGCTCACCTCTCAGCGGGGGCCGGGCGGTGGGCCCGGTGTCAGCGGGGGCTGGGGATGGGCAGGCGCGCCACCAGTTCGGCGACGACCTGCTCGGCGGTGCGGCGCTCCACCCGCGCCTCGGGCGCCAGCAGCAGCCGGTGGGCCAGCACCGGCACCGCCAGCGCCTGGACGTCGTCGGGCACGACGTAGGCGCGGCCCTCCAGGGCGGCGTAGGCCCGCGCCGCCCGCACCAGGTGCAGGGTGGCGCGCGGGGAGGCGCCCAGCCGCAGGGCGGGCGAGGTGCGGGTGGCGGCCACCAGGTCGACCACGTAGCGGCGCACCCCGGGGGCCACGTGCACGGTGCGCACCTGCTCCACCATCGACCGCACCTCGGCCACCGACGCCGCCGGGGCGAGGCGCTCCAGCGGCTCGTCGGCCCCGTGCATGTCGATCATGTCCAGCTCGGCCTGGGGGGCGGGGTAGCCGACCGCGATGCGCGCCATGAACCGGTCGCGCTGGGCCTCGGGCAGCGGGTAGGTGCCCTCCATGTCGCCCGGGTTCTGGGTGGCCACCACCATGAAGGGGCGCTCCAGCGGGCGCGGGGTGCCGTCCACGCTGACCTGCATCTCCTCCATGCACTCCAGCAGGGCCGACTGGGTCTTGGGGGAGGCGCGGTTGATCTCGTCGCCGAGCACGATGTTGGCGAACACCGGGCCGGGGTTGAACTCGAACTCGCCCGTCTCCTGGTGGTAGACGCTGACGCCGGTGATGTCGCCGGGCAGCAGGTCCGGGGTGAACTGGACGCGCTGGACCGAGCAGTCCACCGCCCTGCCCAGCGCCTTGGCCAGCATGGTCTTGCCGACCCCGGGCACGTCCTCGATCAGCAGGTGCCCCTCGGCGAGCAGGACGGTCAGCGCCATCCGCACGACCTCCGGCTTGCCTTCGATCACCGAAGCGACCGCCTGGCGGATGCGGTCCGCGGCCGCCGGCAGGGGCTCGGCCGCCCCCGGCGCCGGGCGGCCCCGGCCGTTGTGGTGGGTGCCGAGTGACACGTGTCCCCTTCCCGGTGGAGCGGCCGACGGGTACGCGCGCGCCCGGGGAGATGGAGGGCGCCGCGGAATTGAGGCTAGAAGGAAAAGGGAGGAAAGCAAACCTAAACGGAACGATCCGCGGCGGCCGGACGGGGGCCGGACCCGGCCGGGCCGCCGGGGGTGATCCGTGCCGCCCCACCGCGCCCTCCCCGCGCCCCCCACTCCGCCCCACCGGTTCTGACCTGCGCGTTTGTGGGCCGAAATGCCGTCGAAGCGGGATTGGAACTGTTGACGGTGGGGAAGAGTGGAGTACAGTGGGGCATCGTGGAGGAGGAGACTGCTCCACCGGGGCTTGGGAGGTGGGGCCGGTGTTCCTCGGCACGCACTCCCTGCGCCTCGATGAGAAGGGGCGGCTGTTCCTTCCGGCGAAGTACCGCGACGAACTGTCGGGGGGACTGGTGATCACGAAGGGCCAGGAGCGCTGCCTCTACGCCTTTCCCGTGGACGAGTTCCAGCGGGTCACCGAGAACCTCCGGACGGCGCCCGTCACCGCCAAGGCGGTGCGCGACTACAGCCGCGTCCTGTTCGCCAGCGCGTCCGACGAGGTCCCCGACAAGCAGGGGCGGATCACCGTCCCGCCCGCCCTGCGCGGTTACGCGGGGCTGGAGCGGGAGTGCGTCGTGATCGGGGCCAACACGCGCCTGGAGATCTGGGACGCCGCTGCCTGGGCCGAATACGAGGCCGAGCAGGAGCAGGCGTTCGCGGAACTCTCCGAGGAGGTGTTGCCGGGGGTGCTGTGAGACGCGGCGCCCGATCCCGATCTCATCACGGCCCCGCCTGGACCCCCGGCCTTCAGATGCGGACCGGTGCCAGCTGACGTGACTTCCCCGGCGCCAGGTGGCCCCCGCGTCTGAAGGCCCGTCCGGGCGCGGGCGGACCGGGGGGACCGCCGCGGGGCGGTACGCGCACGACGCAGGGGGAGCTGTGCTGATGGGGGACACCGACGCCGAGACGGGCGCCGGAGAGGACGGGCGCACCGCGCACGTGCCGGTGATGCTGGAGCGCATCGCCGAGCTGCTGCGCCCGGCACTGGAGGAGCCCGGCGCCGTCGTCGTCGACGGCACCCTGGGCCTGGGCGGGCACGCCGAGGCCCTGCTCCGCGCGCACCCCGGCCTGCGCCTGGTCGGCATCGACCGGGACACCACCGCCCTGGACCGCAGCCGCGCCCGCCTGGCCCCCTTCGCCGACCGCGTGGAGTTCGCCCACGCCGAGTACGACGACCTGCCCGGGGTCCTCGACGGCCTGGGCGTCCCCGAGGCCCAGGCGGTCCTGCTCGACCTGGGCGTGTCCTCCCCCCAGCTGGACGAGGCCGGCCGCGGCTTCGCCTACTCCTACGACGCCCCCCTGGACATGCGGATGGACCGCACCCAGGGGCTCACCGCCGAGGAGGTCGTCAACGCCTACCCGGCCGCCGACCTCACCCGGATCCTGCGCGACTACGGCGAGGAGCGGTTCGCCGGGCGCATCGCCCAGGCGATCGTCCGCGAGCGCGCCGGCGCCCCCATCACCTCCACCCGCCGCCTGGCCGACCTCGTCCGCGAGGCGATCCCGGCGGCCACCCGCCGCACCGGCGGCAACCCCGCCAAGCGCACCTTCCAGGCGCTGCGCATCGAGGTCAACGGTGAACTGTCGATCCTGGAGCGCGCGCTTCCGGCCGCGATCGACCGCCTGGCCGTGGGCGGGCGCATCGCGGTGCTGTCCTACCACTCCCTCGAAGACCGCATGACCAAGCGGGCGCTCGCGGCGCGGGCCAAGGACACCACGCCGCCCGACCTGCCGGTCCCCCTTCCCGACCGGCAGCCCGAGCTGCGCCTGCTGACCCGGGGCGGCGAGACCCCCGACGAGCAGGAGAGCGAGCGCAACCCCCGGGCCGCCTCGGCGCGCCTGAGGGCCGCCGAGCGGACGCGCCGGCGCTGAGCGGGCGCCGCGAGGACCGGTAGAGGGAGGGCAGGAGATGACCACGACCACCCGGGGCGCCCCCCGCGGCGGGAGCGCGCCCGCAGGCGGCGCGCGCACCGGCCGCGCGGCGGCGCCCACGCGCACCCGCCCGGCCGAGCGCGGGCCGGCCCCGCGCACCGGCACCGCCCGCGCGCCGCGGCGCCCGGCCGCACCGGCGCGCGCCCCGCGCATGCCGTTCGTGCTGCTGGTGCTGGGGCTGCTGGCCGGGGCGCTGATCAGCCTGCTGGCGCTGCGCACCGTGCTGGTGGAGGACTCCTTCACCATCGCCCGGCTGCAGGCCGAGAACAGCGAGCTGGTCAACCGCCAGGAGAGCCTCCAGGAGGAGGTCGTCCACCTGGAGTCGCCCGAGCGGATCGCCCGCGAGGCCGAGGACATGGGCATGGAGCAGGGCGAGGCCCCCGGCTTCCTCTACACCGATGAGGGCCGCGTCAGTGGCGAGGGCTCCGGCGGGGCCTCCGGGGACGGCCCGTGACGCCCGCCGCGCCCCGGGCGCGGCGCACGCACACCGGGGACGCGGCCGACCGCGCCCCGGGGACCGGACACCGGGGACACGGAGAGGACGGCAGGTGAGAGCGAGTCGACGCCGCAGAGGCCGCAGAGGCGGAGCGGAGGGCCGCCGGTGAGCCCGTCCCGTGACGGGCGCTCCCGCGACCCGCGGCGGCCCGCGCGCGGCCCCGCGCCGCGCGGAGGACGCCCCGACCGCCCCCGCGGCGGAGCCGCCCGCCCCCGCCGCCCCGCAGGCCAGGAGCCCCCGCGCCGCCGCCCCGCCCGGCCCCGGCCGGGGAGTGGGCCGCCGCCCCCCTCGCCGCTGCTGCGGCGCCGCTTCCGCCGGGGCGACCCGCAGCGGCGGCTGCGCATCGCGGTGATGATCATGGCCGTGGTGATGGTGCTCTTCACCGGCCGCCTGGTCTACATCCAGGGCATCAACGCCGCCACCTACGCCGAGCAGGCCGCCGACTCGCGCATGGCCACCATCGACATCCCCACCACGCGGGGCTCCATCACCGACGTCGACGGCAACCCCTTCGCCCTGTCGGTCGAGGTGCGCACGGTCTTCGTCGACCCCGAGGAGATCCGCGACGACGAGCGCGACAGGGTCGTCTCCGAGCTGTCCTCCCGGTTCGACCTGGACCCCGACGAGGTCGCGGAGAAGGTCGGCGCCACGCCCTCCCGGTACGAGGTGGTCAAGCGCGAGGTGCCCCCCGACGACTGGGAGGACCTGTCCGAGCTGGGCCTGCAGGGGGTCGGCGCGCAGAAGGACTACAAGCGCGTCTACCCGGAGGAGTCCGGCGCCGCCGACCTGGTCGGCTTCGTCGGCTCCGACGGCGCCGGGCTGGAGGGCATGGAGGCCGTGCTGGACTCCACCCTGGCGGGCAGGCCGGGCAAGCAGCAGGTGGAGATGGGCGCCACCGGCACCCAGATCCCCATGGCCGGCGGGTACGCCCGGGAGCCGGTGCCCGGCAAGGACGTGCGGCTCACCCTCGACCAGGACGTGCAGTGGTACGCCCAGCAGGCGCTGGCCGAGCGCGCCGAGGAGCTCGGGGCCCAGGGCGGCAGCATCATCGCGATGCGCCCCACCGGCGAGATCGTGGCCATGGCCGACTACCCCACCTACGACCCCTCCGACATCGCCGGCACCGACCCCGAGAACCGCAAGAACGGCGCGGTCTCGGAGGTGTTCGAACCCGGCAGCACCAACAAGGTGATCACCGCCGCGGCGGCCCTGGAGGAGGGGAAGACCAGCCCGGAGTCCGTGTACACGGTGCCCTACTCCATGGAGGTCTACGACCGCACCTTCAAGGACTCCCACATCCACGACACCGAGCGGATGACGCTCAACGGCATCATCGCCCAGTCGTCCAACGTGGGCACCATCAAGGTGGCCCAGCAGCTCGGCGCCCAGGGGCTCTACGACTACCTGGGCAAGTTCGGCTTCGGCCGCCCGACCGGGCTGGACCTGCCCGGCGAGGAGGCCGGGGTGCTCAAGCACCCGGACGACTGGTGGGGCACCCAGCTGGCGTCGATCTCCTTCGGCCAGGGCCTGTCGGTGACCGCGATGCAGATGGCCAGCGTGTACGCCACCATCGCCAACGACGGCGTGCGGGTGGAGCCCCGCCTGGTGGCGGGCACCGTCGGCGCCGACGGGGAGTTCCGGCCCTCCGACGAGCCCCGCAAGGAGCGGGTGGTGAGCGAGGAGACCTCCGACGAGGTGAAGCTGATGCTGGAGGCCGTCACCGGCGACCAGGGCACCGCCACGCAGGCGCGGATCGACGGCTACCGGGTGGCGGGCAAGACCGGCACCGCCAACAGGGTGGACCCCGAGACCGGGCGGTACGAGAGCCGCAGCTACACGTCGATGTTCGTGGGCTTCGCCCCCGCCGACGACCCGGAGCTCATCGTGCAGGTCGTGCTGCACAACCCGCAGAAGGAGTACTACGGGGGCGAGGCCGCCGGGCCGCTCTTCAAGGACGTCATGTCGTTCGGGCTGAAGTCATTGAAGATCCCGCCGTCGGAGACCGAGCCGCCCAACATCAAGCTGTTCGAGGACGAGTAGCGGTGCGCGGCGGGGCGGACGGGCACGGCCGCCGGCGTCCCGCCCCGCGCCGCCGCGCGGTGGATTATCCGTGGGCCCCGAACAGCCGATAGCCTCTCGGCGTGCCACCCGTGATGCGACCTGACCACAAGCAGCTCCGCCCGCTCTCCGAGCTGGCCCGCCTTCTGGGCCCCGACGCGTTCGTCACCTGCGTCGACCAGGGCCTGCACGAGGAGGCCGCCGACCCCGGCGCGACGGTGATCACCGGGATCACCCACGATTCGCGCGCCGTGCGCCCCGGCGACCTGTACGCGGCCCTGCCGGGGACGCGGGCGCACGGCGCCGACTTCGCCGCCCAGGCGGCGGAGGCCGGCGCCGCCGCCGTCCTCACCGACCCGGACGGCTACGACCGGGCGGCCGCCACCCGGCTGCCCGTGGTGACCGTGGCCGACCCGCGGGCGGTGCTGGGGGAGGTCGCGGCCTGGGTGTACGGCCACCCGGCCGACCGGATGCTGCTCATCGGCACCACCGGCACCAGCGGCAAGACCACCGTCAGCTACCTGGTGGAGTCGGGGCTGCGCACCGCGGGGGAGAAGACGGGGCTGATCGGCACCGTGGAGATGCGGGTGGGCGGTGAGCGCGTCGACTCCTCGCTGACCACGCCGGAGGCCACCGACCTGCACGGGCTGTTCGCCGCGATGCTGGAGCAGGACGTCGCGGCGACCGCCATGGAGGTCTCCAGCCACGCCCTGGCCCTGGGCCGGGTCGGCGGCACCACCTACGACGTGGCGGTCTTCACCAACCTGTCCCAGGACCACCTGGACTTCCACAGCGACCTGCGCGAGTACTTCGAGACCAAGGCGAAGCTGTTCACCCCGGGCTTCGCCAAGGTCGCCGTGGTCAACCGGGACGACCGCTTCGGGCGCGCCCTGGTGGACATGGTCGCGGCCGGCGGCGAGGTGCCGGTGACCACGTTCTCCTCCGAGGGCGACCCGGAGGCCGACTGGCGGGCGGTGGACGTGCGCCTGGGGGCCCGGGGCAGCGCCTTCCGGGTCGTGGGCCCCGGCGGCGTGGAGCTGGACGCGTCGGTGGGCCTGCCCGGGCCGTTCAACGTCTCCAACGCGATGGCCGCCATCGTCGGCCTGGTGGAGGCGGGGGTGCCGGTGCACACCGCGGTCGAGGGCGTGGCGGCCGCGGCGGGCGTGCCGGGGCGCATGCAGCGCGTCGAGGCGGGCCAGGACTTCACCGCGGTGGTGGACTACTCGCACAAGCCGGGCGCCATCGAAGCGGTGCTGACGTCCCTGCGGGAGGTCACCGAGGGGCGGCTGACGATCGTGGTCGGCTGCGGCGGCGACCGCGACCGCTCCAAACGCCCGCTGATGGGCGAGGCGGCGGCGCGGCTGGCCGACGCGGTGGTGCTCACCGACGACAACCCGCGCAGCGAGGACCCGCTGGCGATCATCGGGTCGATGCTGGAGGGCGCGGCCAAGGTGCCGCGCGGGGAGCGGGCGCGGGTCACGGTCGAGCCGGACCGGGCCGGGGCCATCGCCCTCGCGGTCGACCGGGCGGGCCCCGGCGACGTGGTGGTCGTCGCGGGCAAGGGGCACGAGCGGGGCCAGAAGGTCCTCGACGAGGTGCACCCCTTCGACGACACCGAGGTCCTGGAGGAGGCCATGCGCCGCCGCCTGGCGCGGGAGAAGGGCTGAGCACAGGGCTGTTCCGCCCTCTCGTTGACGCTTCTATGTCAAGCGGCCAATGAGAGCGCTTGTTTTTCGCGGTCCGGGCGGGCGGCTCGGCTGGTACCCCGATCTGGGCCCCGGCCGTCCGTCAGGTCGGCGGAGAGCCGTCCGAGCGCCCAGTGTGCACAAAAGTGCACACTGGGCGCACGGGAGTGGTTGAAAGCGCGCACGCGTTGCCCCAGGGGGTTCCCGCAAGGCCCTACAGGGGCCAGGAACCGAACATTCGGGCGTACCGGGCGCCCACCCGGTCTCGGGACCGCCCGGACCCCCGGCTGCCAGACGGACGGCGGGCAGGGCCGGGGAAACGCCCGGCTGTCGCCGTCGCCGCCCTCTTCGGCGACCACGCACACGCCCACTGCTCGACAGTGCTGCTGGTAGGTCCGCCCACCTCCGTCGTCGGCGCCTTCTCCCTTACATCCCGGTGGCCTGTCGCCCGGCCGGGGTCCGTGAGTGGGGGACCCCTGTTCCCTGTCCGTTTCAACGGGCGCGACGGGACGGTGTTCGCCGGAGTGGTCCCTCCGGGGGCGGCCGACGACAGGCCTGCCGCTCCGGCACCCGCCGCCCCGGGGCACTGTGCGGGTTCCCACGGTGACGTCCGCTGAACGTCCCGCGAATTCTCGCGTCCCCCGAGCCCCCGGTGACGGCGGACGGCCCATCGTCGAATCGGACAAACGGCCGAATATCGGGCGCAAGCGAATCTGCTTCGGGATCGTTACCGACGGCCGATCCCGGGAAGGCGGTCCCCGGGGAGCCTCCTGCCGGAACCGGTCGCCGGGGCCTCCCGCCCGGCCCCGCGGGTGCGGTGACCCTGCGCACGCGGTTCCGGATCGTCGCAGGTGGGGGCGACCGCCCCCGAAGGGGTGCGCGCACCGGTCCGGTGCGCGCTCCGACGCCCTCCGGGTGCGCCCGGATCCGGTGCCGATCCGGGCGCGCAATACGGCCGGGACGCAACCCCCGATATCCCGAATGCTCTAAGGTAGGTCCGGCAATCGCTGCCCGGCCCCGCGGCGTGCCGCTGCCGCCTCGCGGTCGACCAGCCCCAGCGCGATCCCCGGACCGGCGCCGTGCATGGGCTGTGTCCGTCACCCCGATCGAGGCGCCGCAGGCGCGGAGGACCGGGCCCGACATGAGGAGTGGATTTGATCGCGCTGACGCTCGATCGGATCGCTGAGATCACCCGAACCCGGATACGCGGATCCGCGCGCCCGGACGCCACCGTGACCGGCCCGGTCGTCGTGGACTCCCGGCAGGCCGGTCCAGGCTCGCTGTTCGTGGCGCTCGGCGGGGAGCGCGCCGACGGCCACGACTTCGCCGGTGCCGCCGTCGCCGCGGGCGCCGCGGCCGTCCTCGGGTCCCGGCCGGTCGAGGCGCCGCAGTTGCTGGCCGACGGCGGCGACGACGGGGTCGTGGCCGCGCTCGGACGGCTGGGCCGCGCGGTCGCCGACGGCGTCACCGCCGCGGGGGCCGACATCGTGGGGGTCACCGGATCCTCCGGCAAGACCACCACCAAGGACCTGCTCGCCCAGGTGCTCGGGCGGCTCGGCCCCGTCGTGGCCCCGGCCGGCTCGTTCAACAACGAGATCGGCCACCCGCTGACCGTCCTGCGCGCCGACTCCGGCACCCGCTTCGTGGTCATGGAGAAGGCCGCCCGCGGCATCGGGCACATCGCGCACCTGTGCACCATCGCGCCGCCGCGCATCGGCGTGGTGCTCAACGTCGGCAGCGCGCACATGGGCGAGTTCGGCGGACGCGAGGCGATCGCCCGGGCCAAGGGTGAGCTGGTGGAGGCGCTGCCCGCCGCCGACGACGGCGGCGTGGCCGTGCTCAACGCCGACGACGACGCCGTGAGCGCCATGGCCTCGCGCACCGCCGCCCGGGTGGTCACCTACGGCCGCGGCGACGGCGCCGACGTCCGCGCCCGCGACGTGGAACTGGACGCCGCCGGGCGGGCCCGGTTCACCCTGGAGCTGAACGGCGGCACCGCCCCGGTGCGCCTGGCGGTCGTCGGCGAGCACCAGGTGCACAACGCGCTGGCGGTCGCCGCCGTGGCCGCCGAGTTCGGCATGGACGCCGCGGCCGCCGCCGAGGCGCTGGCCCAGGCCGGCCCGGTGAGCCGCTGGCGCATGGAGGTCGACGAGCTCGACGACGGCACCACCGTCGTCAACGACGCCTACAACGCCAACCCCGAGTCCGTGGCGGCGGCCCTGCGCACCCTGGGCGCGATCGCCGACCGGCGCCGCTCCTTCGCGGTGCTGGGCGCCATGGCCGAGCTGGGCGGCGAGGCGCGCGCGGCGCACGAGGAGGTCGGCCGCCTGGCCGCCTCCCTGGGCGTCGACGGGCTGATCGTGGTCGGACAGGAGGCCGCCCCCATCGCCGACGGGGCGGCGGGGACCGCCGGATGGCAGGGGGAGGCCGTCGCCGTCCCCGACGCCGCCGGCGCGGTCGAGGCGCTGCGAACGCGCCTGCGGCCCAAGGACGTCGTCTTGGTGAAGGGATCGCGCGTGGCCGGGCTGGAGAAGGTCGCCGAGAAGGTGGCCGAGGGGCTTACCGCGTCGGGGAAGGACGCCCAGTGAGCAATATCCTCATCGCAGCGGCGATCTCCCTGGTCATCTCCATGCTGGTGATGCCGCCGCTGATCCGGATCCTGTTCCGGTTCAAGTTCGGCCAGGAGGTCCGGGACGACGGCCCCGAGGGCCACAAGACCAAGCAGGGCACGCCCACCATGGGCGGCATCGTCATCATCCTGGGCGCGGTGCTGGGCTACTTCGGCTCCCACCTGGCGCTGATGACCCGCCCCACGGTCTCCGGCCTGCTGGTGATGTTCCTGTTCGTCGGCATGGGCGCGGTCGGCTTCCTCGACGACTTCATCAAGATCTACAAGCGCCGCAGCCTGGGCCTGCGCAGCGGCGCCAAGATGCTGGGCCAGACCGTCATCGGCGTGGGCTTCGCCTACGGGGTGACCAAGTTCCCCAACGGCTACGGCTACACGCCCGCCTCGCCGCAGCTGTCGTTCCTGCGCGACTTCGGGCCGCCGCTGTGGATCGGCATCTTCGTGATCTGGGCGCTCTTCCTCATCGTCGGCTTCTCCAACGCCGTCAACCTCACCGACGGCCTGGACGGGCTGGCGACCGGCGCCACCATCCTGACGCTGGTCTCCTACGTCATCATCGGCAACTGGCAGCTCCGCCAGAGCTGCAGCGAGGCGCTGCTGTCGCCCAACTGCTACCCGGTGCGCGACCCCCTCGACCTGGCGGTGGTGGCCGCGGCGGGACTGGGCGGCTGTATCGGCTTCCTGTGGTACAACGCCCCGCCCGCCAAGATCTTCATGGGCGACACCGGCTCGCTGGCCCTGGGCGGCCTGGTCGTGGGCCTGGCCATCACCACCCGCACCCAGCTGCTGCTGCTCGTCATCGGCGGCCTGTTCGTGCTCATCACCGCCTCGGTGATGCTCCAGGTCAGCTCGTTCCGCCTGACCGGTAAACGGATATTCCGGATGGCGCCCCTGCAGCACCACTTCGAGCTCAAGGGGTGGGCGGAGACGACCATCGTCATCCGCTTCTGGATCATCCAGGGCCTGCTGGTGGGCACCGGTATCGGCCTGTTCTACCTGGAATGGATGCCGAGGTAGCCGATGGCGGACGGATTCGAGGAGGGCCTGTACGGCAGGCCGGTGTGCGTGGCCGGGCTCGGCGTGTCCGGGCCGCCGGTCGCCCGCTCCCTGCTGGACTGCGGGGCCGAGGTGACGGTCGTCGACGGCCGCGACGACGCGGCCTCCCGCGAGGCGGCCGAGGCGCTGCGCGCCGCGGGCGCCCGCGTGGTGCTGGGCTCGGACGCCCTGCCCGAGGGCGCCGGCCTGGTGGTCACCTCCCCGGGGTGGCGCCCGGACGCGCCGCTGCTCACCGCGGCGGCCGCCGCCGGGGTCGAGGTGATCGGCGACGTCGAGCTGGCCTGGCGCCTCAGGCCGGACGAGCAGGTGTGGCTGGCGGTCACCGGCACCAACGGCAAGACCACCACGGTGCGGATGCTGGAGGCGATGCTGCGCGCCGACGGGCGCGACGCCCTGGCCGTGGGCAACGTGGGCACCCCTGTGGTGGAGGCGGTACGTCCCCGCCCGGACGGGTCCGTCCCGCAGGTGCTGGCGGTCGAGCTGTCCAGCTTCCAGCTGCACTGGTCGAGCTCGCTGCGCCCGCACGCGGCCGCCGTCCTCAACGTCGCCCCCGACCACCTGGACTGGCACGGCGGGTTCGACGCCTACGCCGAGGCCAAGGGGCGCATCTACGCGCGCGGCACGGTGCGCGTGGCCAACACCGCCGACGAGCACTCGGTGCGCCTGGCCGAGCAGGGCGACCCGCACACCCCGCTGGTCGGCTTCGGCCCCGGCACCCCGCGCCCCGGGGAACTGGGCGTGGTGGAGGACCTGCTGGTGGACCGGGCCTTCGTCGACGACCCGGTGCACACCGCCGAGGAGCTGGCCGCGCTGGGCGACGTGCGCCCGGCCGCGCCGCACCAGGTGGCCAACGCGCTCGCGGCCGCGGCACTGGCGCGCGCGGTGGGCGCCGCACCCAAGGCCGTGCGGGAGGGGCTGGCCGCGTTCGGGCCGGAGCCGCACCGCATCGCCCCGGTGGCGACCGTGGACGGAGTGCTCTACGTCGACGACTCCAAGGCGACCAACGCCCACGCGGCCGGGGCCTCGCTCGCGGCCTACGAGCGGGTGGTGTGGATCGCCGGGGGGCTCCTCAAGGGCGCCGAGGTCGACGGCCTGGTGCGCTCGGCGGCGCCCCGGCTGCGCGCCGCCGTCCTGCTGGGGCGGGACCGCGCCGAGCTGCGCCGCGCGCTGGCCGAGCACGCCCCCGGGGTCGACGTGGTGGAGGTCGCCGAGACCGGCGAGGACGCCATGGACCGCGTGGTGGCCGAGGCGCGCGCGCTGGCCCGGGAGGGCGACACGGTGCTGCTGGCCCCTGCCGCGGCGTCGATGGACATGTTCGCCAACTACAACGTCCGCGGAGACCGCTTCGCCGAGGCGGTCCGCCGACTGCCGGCCTGACTCCGAAAGCGGGGCCGCGCCCCGCACCGGCCCGTCACCGCGCCCGGAGCCCGCCCGGCTCCGGGCGCGGCGCCGTTCCGGGGGATGCCCGCCGGAGCGGTGCGACCACGGGCGGCCATCGGTCAGGGCTCCGTGCCGTCCGCACCAAAGGGCCGGGTCGCTCCTGGTGTCCGCCGGAGTGGTGTCGTTTCCATCGGACCGGCGTCCCACCGACCGGCGTCGGGTCGACCGGCGGACGGCCGAAGGCCGCAGGCGGCCGCCGTCCGCCGACCGTTCCACCACTCCAACGGGCACCCCCTACGCCCGCCGCCGAAGGGACCCGCTGCGGTGCTCCGGCGCCGTCGGGGGCATTCCGGTGCGGCGCCTGGGCCCGATCCGGTCCGTCCCGGACTGTCCGATCGCTCCCCGTACAACCCCTTCGCCCGTCCTGCGCGCCTGTGTGGGAGAAAAGAACCCCAACACGCGCGTTATGTCCGACGCTTGCGCCACCGTTGCCGCCAGACTTGGTCGACGCTGGGAAAGTGTGTCGCGGCGGAGGTGGCGTATGGCGGTGGTGCCTCGCGGGGGAGCACCCGGGAAGAAGAAGGCGGCGCCGGCCCGGCCGCCGGGCGGCCGCCCGGAAGGCGCCCCGCGCGCCTCGTCCGGCAGCGGGGGCCCCTCGGGCGGCAACTGGCTGCGTGAACTCGGGCGCCGCCCGCTGACCTCCTACTACCTCATCGTCGGCAGCAGCGCCATGCTCATCGCCCTGGGCCTGACCATGGTGCTGTCCTCGTCGATGGTGGACTCCTTCACCGAGACCGGCTCTCCCTACAGCCTCTTCCAGAAGCAGGTCGCCGCCGCCGCCGTGGGCCTGCCGCTGATGGTGCTCGCCTCGCACATGCCCATGCGGTTCTTCCGCGCCCTGGGCTACCCGGCCATGCTCGTCTCGGTCGCCCTCCTGGTGCTCACCGTGTTCAAGGGGGAGGAGTACAACTCCGGCGCCATGCGCTGGCTGGAGATCGGCGGGGTGACGATCCAGGCCTCCGAGCCCGCCAAGCTCGCCTTCGCCCTGTGGGGCGCCGGCGTGCTCGCCCGCAAGGAGGAGCTCAAGGAGCTCAAGGAGTGGCGCCAGCTCCTCTTCCCGCTCATGCCCGGGTGCGCCGTGCTCGTGCTGCTCGTCCTGCTCGGCACCGACCTGGGCACCACCATGGTGCTGCTCACCATCTTCCTGGCGCTGCTGTGGGTGGTGGGCGCCCCGGGCAAGCTGTTCGTGGGCATGATGGGCCTGGTGGCCACCCTGGTGGGGATCATGGTCGCGGTCGAGCCGTTCCGCATGGCCCGCGTGACCTCCTTCCTCAACCCCGAGTCCGACCCCAGCGGGTCCGGGTTCCAGCTCATCCACGGGCTGTACGCCCTGGGCACCGGCGGCCTGTTCGGCGTGGGCATCGGCGGCAGCCGGGAGAAGTGGGGGTTCCTCCCGCACCCGGAGAGCGACTTCATCTTCGCCATCATCGGCGAGGAGCTGGGCCTGGTCGGCACCCTGGTCGTCGTCGGACTCTTCGGCGTCCTCGGCTACGCTGGGCTCCGCGTCGCGTCGCGGGTCGACGACCCCTTCGTGCGCCTGGCCGCGACCTCGGTCACCGCCTGGATCGTGCTGCAGGCCATGGTCAACATCGGCACCGTCATCGGCGTCCTTCCGGTGACCGGCATCCCCCTGCCGCTGGTGTCGGCCGGGGGGTCGTCGCTGATCCCGACCCTGCTGGGCCTGGGCGCGCTGCTGGCCATGGCCAAGACCGAGCCGGACGCCCGCAGGGCCCTGGCCGCGCGCGGTCCGGGCCGGGTGGAAAGGGCTCTAAGCTGGCTGGGCCTGGGCACCGCGATCGAGCGGCGCGACGGCGACCACGGGCAGGTACAAGCGAGGAGGAATCGGCGACGATGAGGGTAGCCCTCGCCGGAGGCGGCACGGCCGGGCATATCGAGCCCGCGCTCTCCCTGGCAGACGCGCTGCGGCGGATCGACCCCAGCACCCAGGTGATGTGCCTGGGCACCGAGCGGGGGCTGGAGACCCGGCTGGTGCCCATGCGCGGGTACGAACTGGGGCTCATCCCCGCCGTCCCCCTGCCCCGGCGGCTCACCCCCAAGCTGCTGCAGGTGCCCGGCAAGCTCGCCGGGGCCATCGGCGCCGCCGGGGACCGCCTGGACGAACTGCAGGCCGACGTGCTCGTCGGCTTCGGCGGCTACGTGGCCACCCCCGGCTACCTGGCGGCCCGGCGCCGCCGCATCCCCATCGTGATCCACGAGGCCAACCCGCTGCCGGGGCTGGCCAACCGGCTCGGCGCGCGGCTCACCCCGCACGTGTACACCGGCCACCCGCACACCGAGATCCGCAACGGCCGCTTCATCGGCATCCCGCTGCGCGAGCAGATCTCCACCCTCGACCGCCTGGCCATGGGCGACAAGGCGCGCGCCCACTTCGGCCTGCGCTCGGACCTGCCCACCCTGCTGATCTTCGGCGGCTCCCAGGGCGCCCAGGCCGTCAACGAGGCCGCCTTCCAGGCCCAGCCCGCGCTCACCGCCGCCGGGGTGCAGGTGCTGCACGTGGTGGGCCCCAAGAACGCCGACGAGCCCCAGGACCGCACCCAGGACGGCGTCCCCTACGTCGTGGTTCCCTACGTGGACCGGATGGACATCGCCTACGCCGCCGCCGACATGGCCATGTGCCGGTCGGGCGCCATGACCTGCGCCGAGCTGACCGCCGTCGGGCTGCCCGGCTGCTTCGTGCCGCTGCCCATCGGCAACGGCGAGCAGCGCCTCAACGCCGAGCCGGTCGTGGAGGCCGGGGGCGGCCTGCTGGTCGACAACGCCGACCTGACCGCGCGCTGGATCACCGAGCAGCTCATCCCCGTGCTCACCGACACCGACCGGGTCGTGGCCATGTCCGAGGCCGCCTCCCGGATGGGCCGCCGCGACGCCGACATGGAGCTGGCCCGCGAGGTCATGGCCATCGCCCGCGGCGACCGCCCGGCCGACGGCCCGGTGGCCGATGACGACGACGATGACGACGGCGCCTACGTCGACGACGGGAAGGACTCCCGATGAGCCTGGTGCCGCCCACCGAGCCGCTCCGCCCCGAGGAGATGGGCCGGGTCCACTTCGTGGGCATGGGCGGGGTCGGCATGTCCGGCATCGCCCGGGTGCTGCTGCAGCGCGGCAGCGCCGTCTCCGGCAGCGACGCCAAGGACGGCCCCCTGCTGCACGAGCTGGAGGAGCTGGGCGCGCGGGTGCACGTGGGGCACGACGCCGCCCACGTCGGCGACGCCGAGACCCTGGTGGTCTCCTCCGCCGTGCGCGAGGACAACCCCGAGCTGGCCGAGGCCCGCCGCCGCGGCCTGCGCGTCCTGCCGCGCGCCGCCGCCCTGGGCAGCCTGCTGCTCGGCCGCCGCGGTGTGGCCGTGTCCGGCACCCACGGCAAGACCACCACCACCTCCATGCTCACCACGGTGCTGCAGGAGCTGGGGGCCGAGCCCGGCTACATCATCGGCGGACGCCTGACCACCACCGGCCTGGGCGCCGATGCGGGCGGCGGCGACGTGGTCGTCGCCGAGGCCGACGAGAGCGACGGCTCCTTCCTCATGCTCTCCCCGGAGATCGCCGTGGTCACCAACGTCGAGGCCGACCACCTGGACAACTACGGCGGCCTGGACGAGATCCACGCCAACTTCGCCGCGTTCACCGAGCGGGTGGGGCGCACCGTCGTCGTCGGGGTCGACGACCCCGGCGCCCGCAAGGTCGCCGAGACCGCCCGCGGCCGCGGCCTGCGCGTGGTCACCTACGGCGAGGCGCCCGAGGCCGACTTCCGGGTCGGCGGCATCCGCGCCGAGGGGTTCGCCACCCGCTTCACCCTCACCCCGCCCGGCGGCGAGCCGCTGGAGTGCGCGCTCGCCGTGCCCGGCCCGCACAACGTGCTCAACGCGGCCGCGGCCGTGGCTGTCGCCGACGAGCTGGGCCACGACCCCGAGGTCGCGGTGGAGGGGCTGGCACACTACACCGGCGCCGCCCGCCGCTTCGAGCCCAAGGGCGAGGCGGCCGGGACGGCGGTCTACGACAGCTACGCCCACCACCCCACCGAGATCGCGGCGGACCTGCGCGCCGCCCGCGCCGCCCTGGACTCGCGCGCGGAGGGCGACGGCGCCCCGGCGCGCGTCGTGGCGGTGTTCCAACCCCACCTGTACAGTCGCACCCGGATCTTCGCGGAGGAGTTCGGCGAGGCGCTCACCCTGGCCGACGAGGCGGTGGTGATGGAGATCTACGGGGCCCGCGAGGACCCCGAGCCCGGCGTCACCTCGGCCCTGATCACCGACGGGATCGGCCACGGGCGGGTGCACCGCCCCGCCGCGCACGGCGAGGCGGTGGCGGCCGCGGCCGCGCTGGCCCGCCCCGGCGACATCGTGCTGACCATGGGCGCCGGGGACGTCACCGAGCTCGGCCCGCGGATCGTCGCGGCCCTGGAGGAGCGGGGCGCCTGAGAGGGCGCCCGGCCCGGGGCCGCCGGGAAGGTCGTGGGAGGGAAGGTGCTTCGGTGGCACGCGGCTCGGTCGTCGGCGGTGCGGAGCCCGGTGGGGCCAAGGCCGACGGGGCCGCCCCGGCGGAGGGCCCAGCTCCCGGCGGCGGCGAGGGCGGCCGCCCGGCCCCCCGCTCCGACCCGTGGAAGGCCGCCTTCATCGTCCTGCTGATCGTGGCGCTGCTGGCGGTGGTGACCTGGGTGCTGCTGGGGTCGCGGCTGCTGGTGGTGCGCGAGGTGCGGGTCACGGGCCTGGAGCGGATGGACCGCGCCGAGGTCGTGCGGGCGCTGGCGGTACCCACCGGCACCCCGCTGGCCCGGGTCGACACCGAAGCGGCGGCCGGGCGGGCCGAAGGGCTCCGCCTGGCCGAACAGGTCGAGGTGGAGCGGTCCTGGCCCGCGTCGCTGACCGTCCGGGTCGCCGAGCGCGAACCGCGCCTGGCGGTGCGCGCCGGGGACGGCTTCCGCCTCGTCGACCACGACGGGGTGCGCATCGAGGACGCCGACACCCGCCCCGCGGCCTACCCGCTGGCCCAGGTCCGCGGGGAGGTCGAGGGCAACCCCGGGGTGGCCGCGGCTGCCTCGGCCGCCGAGGCGCTGGACGGGGCGCTGCCCGAGTCGGAGGCGCGCATCACCTCCATCGACGCACGCGACCCCGCCTCCATCACCGTGGAGCTCGACGGGGGAGCGTCGGTCGAATGGGGCGACGCCCGGGACGGCGCGCGCAAGGCCCGGGCCCTGGAGATCCTGGTCGGCGAGCACCCGCCGACCCCCGACCGGGTCTACGACGTCAGCGCCGTCGACATGGCGGTCGTCCGCTGACGGCGGCCGCGGCGGCGGGCCCGGGCGGGCATGCCCGGGACACGCGTCGGACACGGCCGGGACGCGCTCCGGGCACGGTGGGCACACGTCGGCGGGACATTCCAGACGCGACGCGCCGGGACGGCGCATCGCTTCCGGAGCCGACACGCCGTTAGGCTGAACACCTGGTTGGTTGCCCGTCGGGAGGCCGCGGCCTACTGTCGGGAGGCGGACCATGGTTGACATAAGTATGGACTCGAACCGATAGGGGCGAAAGTCCCGTAGGCCCCGGGGACCCGGGGCCGGGGGCCCACCCCCTGGGCGGTCCGGTCGGCGGGGGCCGGCCCGGGGCCGCCGCACGAAAGACTGTAGAACCGGACACCGGTCGGCCCGACCCGCGGTCGGGGAGCGCGGCGCAGGCCGCGGTCGCCGACGACTCGGACGCGACCGGCCGATGCGAGCGGAAAGGCCCCTCGTCGTGGCAGCACCGCAGAACTACCTCGCGGTCATCAAGGTCGTCGGTATCGGCGGCGGCGGCGTCAACGCCGTCAACCGGATGATCGAAGAGGGACTCAAGGGCGTCGAGTTCATCGCCATCAACACCGACGCTCAGGCGCTGCTCATGAGCGATGCCGACGTCAAACTGGACGTCGGCCGCGAGCTGACCCGGGGACTGGGCGCCGGGGCCGACCCGGACGTGGGCCGCAAGGCGGCCGAGGACCACCGCGAGGAGATCGAGGAGGTCCTCAAGGGCGCCGACATGGTGTTCGTCACCGCCGGGGAGGGCGGCGGCACCGGCACCGGCGGCGCGCCCGTGGTCGCCGACATCGCCCGCTCGCTGGGGGCGCTGACCATCGGCGTGGTCACCCGGCCGTTCGGGTTCGAGGGCAAGCGCCGCGCCACCCAGGCCGAGTCGGGCATAGCGATGCTCCGCGAAGAGGTCGACACCCTCATCGTCATCCCCAACGACCGGCTGCTGTCCATCTCCGACCGCCAGGTCAGCGTGCTGGACGCGTTCAAGGCCGCCGACCAGGTGCTGCTCTCCGGTGTGCAGGGCATCACCGACCTGATCACCACCCCGGGCCTGATCAACCTGGACTTCGCCGACGTCAAGTCGGTCATGCAGGGGGCCGGGTCGGCGCTGATGGGGATCGGATCGGCCCGCGGCGACGACCGGGCGGTCGCCGCCGCCGAGATGGCCATATCCTCGCCGCTGCTGGAGGCCAGCATCGACGGGGCGCACGGGGTGCTGCTGTCCATCCAGGGCGGCTCGGACCTGGGCCTGTTCGAGATCAACGAGGCCGCCCAGCTCGTGGCCAACTCCGCGGCGCCCGAGGCCAACATCATCTTCGGCGCGGTCATCGACGACGCCCTCGGCGACGAGGTGCGCGTCACCGTGATCGCCGCCGGGTTCGACGAGCCGCGCAGCGAGGCGCCCGCCCCGCCGAAGGCCGCGGCCGCGGCGCCGCCGCCCGAGGTCGAACGGCGGCCGGACCCGGCGCCGCGCGCCGAGCCCGCGCCCCGGCCCGAGCCGGCCCCGCGGCCGGAGCCGGCCGCCGCCGAGCCCGCGCCGCGGCAGGAGCCCGCCCCGCGCCCCGAGCCCGAGCAGGCGGCCCGCACCGCCCCGGAGCCGGTCCGCGAGGAGCGCGCCCCCGAGCCCGCCGAGCCGGAGCCCGAGCCCGAGCCGGCCCCGCGCGCCGAGCCAGCCCCGCGGCCGGAACCGGCCGCGGTGGAGGAGGAGCCCGAACCCGAGCCCGAGCCGGAGGAGGAGGCCCGCCCCCGCGGCATCCACGCGGTCGGCGAGAACGGCGCCCGCCGCACCGGGACCGACGGGTTCTCCCGCCCGGGCGAGGTGCCCACCCCGCGGCGCCGGGTCATCTTCGACGACCCCGACGACCTGGACGTGCCCGACTTCCTGAAGTGATCCGCGCGGGCACTGGGCCCCGCGGACGCCCGCCGGACCAGGCGTACCGGCGGCGGGATCCCCCGCCGCCGGTACGCTTTTTCGCGTCCAGGAGCACCACCCCCAGGCACCAGGGAGGGCCATGAGCGCCGCATTCGAGCTGGCACCGGGCGTACTCGCCGGATTCACCGGCCGCTACGACGGCGGGGTCAGCGCCCCGCCGTTCGACACCCTCAACCTGGGGGCGGGGGTGCCCGACGAGCGGGCCGCGGTGGAGGAGAACCGGCGGGCCGCCGCCGCCCGCCTCGGGTTCGACCACACCCGGGTGGTGTGGATGGACCAGGTGCACAGCGCCGACGTGGCCGTCGCCGAGGCGCCGGGCACGGCCGGGCGGGTGGACGCGGTGGTCACCCGGCGCGAGGACCTGGTGCTGGCCGCGCTGGCCGCGGACTGCCTGCCGATCGTCGCCGCCGACCCCGGCGCGGGGGTGATCGGCGCCGCCCACTCCGGCCGGGTCGGCACCATCAAGCGCGTCGCCCCCGCGCTGGTCGGGGAGATGGTGCGGCACGGCGCCGAGGCGGGGCGGATCACGGTCGCGCTCGGGCCGTCCATCTGCGGGCGCTGCTACGAGGTGCCCGTGCACATGCGGGACGAGTTGGCGGCGCACACCCCCGAAGGGGCGTCGGCCACCCGCGAGGGGACCCCGGCCGTGGACATGCGGGCCGCGGTCGAGGCCCAGCTCCGGGCGGCCGGAGTCGGCCATGTCACGGTGGACGGGCGGTGCACCTACGAGAGCCCCGACCTCTTCTCCCACCGGAGGCAGGCCCCCACCGGGCGGCTGGCCGCCTACGTGTGGCGGGCCTGAGGAGGAGCCGGTCCGTATCCGTATCCGGAGCGGACCCGGAGGCGGGGCCGTCCGCCCAACCGGGCGGGACCGGGTACGGACACGGTCCAGGTGGGGGGCGTGGGCCCGGTCCCGGGCCCCGGGGCGGGTACGGACCCGGAAGGACACCGCCGACCAGGGCGGACGAGCACGAGGAACGACGAGCGGGAAGAGCGATGACAGCGGAGCACGGCGGACCGGCGGAACGGGCGCGGAACGGGGAGGCGGCCGGGCGCCGCCGCACCATCGCCGCCAACCTGGAGGCGGTGCGCGAGCGCGCCGCCGCGGCCTGTGAGAAGGCGGGACGCCCGGCCTCCGATGTGACGATCATCGCGGTCACCAAGACCTACCCCGCCTCCGACGTGCGCCTTCTCGCCGACCTCGGGGTGCGGGAGGTGGGGGAGAACCGGGACCAGGAGGCGGCAGGGAAGGCCGCCGAACTCGGTGATCTGCCGCTCACCTGGCACTTCGTCGGGCAGCTGCAGACCAACAAGGCGCGCTCGGTCGCGCGCTACGCCGACGTCGTGCACTCGGTCGACCGGGCGCGCCTGGTGACCGCGCTCGGCTCGCGGGCCCGCGCCGAGGGGCGCCGCCTGACCTGCCTGGTCCAGGTCAATCTGGACGCCGGTTCCCAGGCGGGGGTGATCGGCCCGCGCGGCGGCGCCGACCCGCGCGACGCGCTGGGCGTCGCCGACCTCATCGCCGCCGAGGAGGGGCTGGAACTGGGCGGCGTGATGGCCGTCGCGCCGCGCGAGGGCGACCCCGGGGCGGCGTTCGCCCGCCTCGGGGCGGTCGCGGCCGACATCCGGGATCGCTACCCTCGGGCCAAGGTGATATCCGCGGGCATGAGCGGCGACATGGAGACCGCCATCGAACACGGCGCGACACACCTGCGGGTGGGTACGGCGTTGCTCGGTGATCGGGGTCCGAACGTGGGGTAATGTCCCCACATGGACCTTGGCGCCCATCTGTCGAGTTCGCCCGCAGCGCGGGGACCGGCGGACCCGGGCGGACTCAGAGAAGTCTTCTGCGGTGCCGCACCACAGGGACGACGGAGGACATGAGATGGCCGGCGCGATGCGCAAGATGGCGGTCTACCTCGGCCTCGTGGAGGACGACCGCTACGATCACCGCTATGCGGACGAATATGATGACTTCGACGACTTCGAAGAGGGCGTCGAGGACCGGCGGGAGCGGGAGACCGACCCGCATGGCGGCGATGTGCGCGCCGACCTCGTGAGCGACGGCGAGGTCCGGACCCCGCTCGCGGGCGGGAGCGGCGAGCGCCGCGCCTCGGCGACCACGGCCATGGCCGACCTCGCCCGGATCACCACGCTCCATCCGCGCACCTACAACGAAGCGCGTACCATCGGAGAGCACTTCCGGGAGGGCACCCCGGTGATCATGAACCTGACCGAGATGGTCGACAGCGACGCCAAGCGGCTGGTCGACTTCGCGGCGGGGCTGATCTTCGGGCTGCACGGGAGCATCGAGCGCGTGACCAACAAGGTGTTCCTGTTGTCACCGGCTAATGTTGAGGTGACCGCTGAAGACAAGGCACGGATCGCCGAGCGGGGCTTCTTCAACCAGAGTTAGACCACCACGGCTGTACACAGATTGGGTCGGGGAACGACCGTGAGCATCGTCCTGTACGTACTCCTCATCCTGCTGAACCTCTTCATGCTGGTGCTGATAGGGCGGCTGGTGTTCGAACTCGTGCAGTCCTTCGCCCGGTCGTGGCGCCCCTCGGGCTTGTCCCTGGTGCTCGCGGAGAGCATCTACACCGTCACCGATCCGCCGCTGAAGTTCCTCCGGCGGTTCATCAAGCCCGTCAGGTTGGGGAGTGTGGCGCTGGACCTGAGCTTCACCGTCCTCTTCCTCTTCGTGGTGATCCTCATCCAGGTCGTGCGGTACGCCATGTTCACGACCGCAACCGTGTGACCGCCCGGCCGGAGCCCGGCGGCGGTGCCTTGTCGGAAAGGCATACATGTCGGACGGGTAAGCTCCGGTTCCGATATGTGGTCTTGGTCATGATCCGGATTGCCGTAAGGTCACGATCAGGTAGCGTCCCTACGGACGGAGTCCAAGCGCGCCAAGGAGACGAACATGCCGCTGACACCCGCGGATGTGCGGAACAAGCAGTTCAGTACCACCCGGCTACGGCCGGGCTACGACGAAGAAGAGGTCGACGCCTTCCTCGACGAGGTCGAGTCCGAGCTCGACCGGCTGATCCAGGAGAACGAGGAGCTCCGGGGCAAGCTGGCCGAGTGCCTGCGGGGCAAGGTGCCCAACGCCGGCATGCAGGACTTCCAGCAGCAGCCGCAGGAGCAGATGCAGCCGGAGCCGCAGCAGCCGCCGCAGCCCGAGCAGCCCGCCCCGGCCCCCGCGTCCGCGCCCGCGCCGCAGGCGGTCGAGCAGCAGCTCCCCGCCATGGCCGCGCAGATGGGCCTGCCGGGCTCGGAGGAGAACATGGACACCGCCGCGCGTGTCCTGGCCCTCGCCCAGCAGACCGCCGACCAGGCCATCTCCGACGCCCGCCGTGAGGCCGACGAGACCCTGGGCCGCGCCCGCCACGAGGCCGACGACATCCTCGGCAAGGCCCGCCGCCAGGCCGAGCAGATCGTCAACGAGGCCCGCGCCCGCTCCGAGAACCTGGACCGCGACGCCCAGGAGCGCCACCGCCAGGTCATGGGCTCGCTGGTGCAGCAGCGCGAGGAGCTGGAGCACAAGGTCGCCGAGCTGAAGGACTTCGAGCGGGAGTACCGCAGCCGCCTGAAGGACTACTTCGAGCGCCAGCTGCGCGAGCTCAACGAGGGCGGCCAGGAGCCCAGCGGGGCCCCGGCCAACCCGAACACCACCGGCGGCTTCCAGACCATGTCGGCGCCCACCGGTGCGGGCCCGGCTCTGCAGCACGGCGGCCCGGCGGCTCCGGCCGGCGGCAACCCGTTCGCCCAGCAGCAGCCCGAGCCGGCGCCGCACGGCGGATTCCACCCGGGCGAGGCCCCGCACGAGCGCCGCTGAGCGCGGACGCGGGCCACAGCGCCCACCACCCACGGAACCACCAGTAAAGGCCCACTCGACCAGTGTTGATCCTCGGCAGCCTCGTCGCCCTGACGGCGGCCCTGCTCCTCATCGCGATCGCCGCGCTGCTCGCCCAGGCGAGCCTGGTGTACATCGCGCTGGTTCTCGGCGGCGCCGGTGCGGTGCTGCTGATCGCCGAAGCGGTGCGCAGCCGCAGAGAGCTCGGTATCAGCGAGGCGGGATCGAGGGTCGCGACGGCGGTGCGAGGCGCCCGCGAACGCGCGGGTGCACGGACGGACGGATTGGGGAAGGCGTCCGTCCCCACCGCGGTCGGCCCGGGTCGGCCCCCCGGGGCCGCCGGCCCGGCCCCGCCCCCCGGGGCGGTCGGCGAGGGCCCAGACCCCGGAGCGGTCGGCGGCGACCGGCCCTCCGGAGGAGCACGAGGGGAACGAGAGGCGTCCCAGGGTTCCGTGGCCGCCGCGACGGCGGCCGCCGCCACGGCGGCGACGGCCGGCCAGCGATCGACCGAGGCCCCTGATCCCGGCCCGGCGGCGCAGGACGGCCTGCAGGACCCTTCCTCACCCACCACCCCCCGACCCCCCGAGACGTCACCGGACGGCGGCGAGGCCCCGTCCGCTGAAGACCGCGCCCCGGCCGCCGAAGAGGCCGCCGGAGGCGGGCCCGCGGCCGCCGAGCACGAGGCCGCCGAAGACCCCGTCCGCACCGGCTCCCACCCGACCCCGCCCGATGGTGAGGATCTGAGGGAGACCAACGGTGAGGCGACGGCCGCCGTAGACGGCGCGAGCGCAGCGGAAATCGTGACCGAGGACCGCCCCGCGCCGACCGGCACACCCGCCCCGGACGGGACCACGACACTTGCCCCGGACGGCACCGCGGTACCTGCCCCGGACGGCACCGCGGTACCTGCCCCGGATGGGACCACGGCACTTGCCCCGGACGGGACCGGCACCCCCACGTCCGACGGGATCGATCCGCCTGCCTCGGACGGGACGGTGATCCCGAGCCCGGCCCCTACCGAAGCGGCCGAGGGAGCCCACACCACAGACGAGCCGGACCTCCCCGAGGCCGCTTCCACCAGGGAGCCCTCGGAGGCCGACACCTCTGAGCCGCTGCCCGAGCCTTTGAACGGCGAGGGCGAGGAAGCCGCCGCCGAGCAGGCGTCCCGTACGGTCGCCGAGGACCCCGGCGATGCGCCCGAAGAGGCCGTCGAGGACACCGGAGACGAGGGCGCGACCACCGTCGACGACGCACCGAACACCGTCGCCGACGTCGCGGATCCTCCGGAGCCCGAGCCCCTGCCCGCCCTCGACGAGGAGCCGGAAGCCGAGGCGCCTGAGGGGCCTGAGGCGCCCGAGGCACCCGAGGCGGACGGAAGAGAACCTGGCGCCGAGACGGCGGCAGAGTCCGATGACGAGACTCCCGCCGACGAGTCCGAGGGTGCTGACGCGGAAGAGCCGGAGGAGACCGGCGACGTCCCCGCCGAATCCCGCGCGGAGGACCCCGACGAGCCGCCCTTCTCGGAGTTCGTGGAGGGCCTGAAGCACAAGGGCTCGGACGACTAGCGAGCCACCCCGCCCGCGGCGCCCCGGCACGGTCGGCGGCGCCCGAAAGCCGTCACATCCTCGCCTTAGGATCCCCGTGTATCCGAAAGGAACGGCGCTGAGGAGAGACGAGTGGCACGGCATACTCCGGCCCGGCCGGTGGACGTCGAGGAGTTGTTTCCGGAGCTGACGCCGTGGCGCGCCACGGCGCTCCGGCTGCATTCGCGCAGAGGCGCCCCGTCCCCTCACGGCAGTTCCGTCGGCGGACCTCTGCTCTGGCCGCCCGACGAGCCGTGGCCCGAGTGCTCCGAGGAGTACGCCCCGGACTACGCCGATGACCCGGACGAGGAAGAGGTCCCTCTTGTTTCCGTGGTCCAGCTCCGACGAGCCGATGCCCCGGGGCTGTCGTTCCCCGAAGGGGTGCGACCTTCTGCAGGTCCTCTGGTGCCCTTACGTACACGGGGAGGTCGGCAGTCCGCTGCCCCATGTCCGTTGGCGCAGCTCTGATGGCGTGGGTGACGTGCGGCCCACCCCGCCGCCGGACGAATCGGCCCTGGAGGACCACCTTCCCGGCCCCTGTGTCGTCCACCCCGAACCGGTGACGGAGTACCCCGGCCGGAATCTGCCAGAGGAACTCAAGGACGCGCTGAAGGAGCGGTTCGAACGGCTGGAACAAGAGCAGGGCTGGGAGTTCATGATCCACCTCGCCGAGGCGCCCGGGATCAAGCTGGGCGGCTATCCGAGCTGGGCCCAGGACCCGGACTGGCCGGACTGCCAGACCTGCGGCCGCCGGACGGAGCACCTGCTCACCGTGGCGAGCTGGGAGTTCGACGGCGGGTCCTGGCACACCTGGCTCCCGGCGGAGGACCGTCCCGCCGACCCGCAGGCGGACGTCTTCACCATCGAACCGGCGAGCTCGGCACAGGACGCCGCCGGAGTCATGCTGGGTGACGTGGGCGGCCTCTACATCTTCGAATGCCGGACCTGCCCGGATCGCCCGATCGAGTACAGGTTCGACTGTTCATAGGGCACCCGAGCTGCGACCGGAATAGCGAACGACGACGGAGGTTGGCGGCCCTACCTGGTGCGTTGTCGACTGCCGGGTGTGTGCGTGGTCGGGGTGGTCGGCGGCGACGGCGCGAGCGGGGTGGTTCCCTGGGCCTGCTTGCCGGGCGGCGGGTTCCTCGCGGTGCGGGTGGTGGGCGGCTCGGCTGGTTCCCCGCTGACGGGTTCTGGCCGGGCGGCGGGTGGTCGGGGTGCGGGGGAGGTGGCGGCGACGGCGCAGGTCAGCGGCCCTAGCGGTGGCGCTGTCGGCCGCTGGGTGTGTGCGTGGTCGCGGTGGTCGGCGGCGACGGGGAGAGCTGGGCGGTTCCCCGGGCTTGCTTGCCGGGCGGCGGGC
>NZ_JAQFWP010000077.1 GCF_027706745.1 Nocardiopsis suaedae
CGGCACCCCGGCCACCCGCCGCCCGGTCGGCGGTCGTGAGTGGGGGGCCGATCGGTCCGGCATCCTGCCGGGAGGGTGCTCTGTGGGCCGGACGTGGATCAGCCCTGGAATTCCCAATGCCACGGCTCGAAGCCGTTCTGGGCCCACTCGGGGTTGAGCCATCCGTGGTCCGGGGCGTTCTCCATCATCCAGCGGTATTCGTCCGACCCTTCGGTCTCCACGCCTCCGCACAGGTCGACGGCGATGCCACGGCCGTGGGTGCTCGTCCCGGGGGCGGCCGCCATGCCTGCGGCCTTCTCCTCGTACAGCCGGACCTGTTCGTCGATCGGGCGGTAGGAGTCGGCCACGCACATCGGGCGGCCGAAGCGGCCCTGGAACTCGCCGTCCAAGGCGATGAACGCCTCCGCGGCGTCCGCGCGCAGCCGCTCGCCCGGTTGGGGGAGCGGGCACAGGGCCTCTTCGGGGATCTCCCCGTTGGGGTAGCCCGACAGGTCACCGCCGTCGCAGCCCTGTCCGCCGCCACCGCCGCCACCGCCATCCCCGCCGTCCCCGGCGCCCCCGCCGCCACCGGTGCCCTCGGAGGCCTGTGGGGCCCCTGCGCCTTCTGAGGTCTGGGCCGCCTGCCCCGCCTGCTTCTGCGCGCCGCCCCGGCCGTCGGCCGACTCCTCGGCCTCCTGTTCCCTGCGCTCGCGCAGCTCCTCCTCCAGGCGCGACTGTTCGGCCAGCAGCCCCCGCAGGGTCGCGCGCCGGTCCTCCAGGGCGGACTCGGCCTCCTCCCGCGTCTCGCGGGCCGCCTCCTCGGCGTCGGCGCGCTCGTCGCGGGCCTCAGCGGCCCGGTCGCTCAGGGTGCGCTTGGCGGCGCCGGCCGCCGCCGCGCGGTTCACCTCGTCCTGGCGGTGTCCGGCGAGCACCGACAGGAAGGACGCCCGGTCGAGCGCCTCCTGCGGGCCGCGGGGGCTGCTCCAGGCCACCAGCGGGCCCAGGTCCGCGCCGGTGTAGGCGGCGACCGCCTGGCCCGCGGCACCCGTGCGCACCCGCTCGGTGTGCTCGGCCGCGTTGTCCGCGGCGCGCTCGGCGGACCGGGCCGCCTCCTCGGCGCGGTCGAGCCGCTCGGATTCGGCCACGTGGTCGCGCATCGCCGACTCCGCCCGCTCGTGCAGGGAGTCGATCTCGGCCCGCACCTCGGCCAGCGCGGCGCGCACCCGCGCCGGGGGGTCCTCCGGCGCCCCGGCCGCCGGGGCCGCCGGGACGGCCAGCACCGTTCCGGCGCACACCGCCGCGGTCAGAGCACGTTTCGTTCGGTTCCGGCGCCCCACGGCCGACACTCCCTCCGGACGGACCCCTTCCGGGTGACAGACTGTCACGGAACGATGACGAGTCCGTACGATCCGTCCGGTGTGTTTGAAAAGTTATGCGCTGCCCGTCCGTGCCCCACCGGCCCGGTCGGACCTGCGTGATCATGGCCCGGGGCGCGGGTTCCGGGCCGGTGTGAAGGAAAGGGCCAGCGGCCCGAAACGGACGGACCGGGGTGCGGGGGGAGGTGACGCGGCTGGGCCAATTGGTACGCTGTGCTCCCCAAGTGCCCCATTTCCGATCATGGTGCACCACGCCTCACCCCCTCATGAGGCGGACCCCGGCGCGCACGTCCCCCCACCCTCGGCGTCGAGAGGCCGCCGCCGTCCCCCCGTGGGCCGTCGGCGCCCACCGGAGTCCCCCTCGCCCCGTCCGGGCGCGGGCCGCCCCCGCATGAGGGCCATGTCCATCACCCGAGGCGGTGAACGAAAGGTTGCGAGGGTCCGTGTCGACACGAGCGGCGAGAACCGAGGCCGACGCCCCGCAGGCCGATCCCGGCCGGCAGGAGGAATCGGCTCCCCCTGTACGCGCCGGCCGCTGGTGGGCGCCGCGCAACTGGAGGGTGCGCACCCGCCTGGTCGCGCTGATCGTCATCCCCACCGCCGCGGCGCTGGTCCTGGGCGGGCTGCGGGTCGGCGAGAACGTGGGCGAGGCCGTCACCCACGACAACATCCAGAAGATGGCGACCCTCGGCAAGGACGTCGTCTCGCTCACCTCCGAGCTCGGCAAGGAGCGCCGGGCCGTCGCCGCCTACATCGCCGACGACCGCAACCCCGAAGACCGTTCGGACTCCCTGGCGCGCGACCTCGAGGAGCGGATCAAGGCGACCAACCGGGCCGAGACGCAGGTCACCGAGCGGCTGGCCGAGCTCGGCGACGTCGGCGGCACCGTGGCCCGGGACCGGCGCGACCGCATGGTCAGCTCGCTGAACGGCCTGGACGGCGTTCGCGACGAGGTCCAGACCTCCACCATCACCGTGCTCCCGGCGGCCACCAAGTACCGCCAGGTGATCAACGCCCTCAACGAGTTCAACCAGGGCATCGCCGAGGGCACCGACGACACCGAGCTGCGCGAGAGCGTGCGCGCGATGACCTCGCTCAACAAGGCCCGCGAGCACCTGTCGTACGAGTCGGCGCTGATGCTGCACTCGCTGATGCGCGGGGAGATGTCCGGCGGTGTCCAGGAGGCCGTGCAGAACACCCGGTCCCGCTACGACAACGAGATGCAGAACTTCGCCGCGAGCGCCACGCCCGCGCAGCGGCAGATGTACGAGTCGACCTTCACCGGCCTCGAGATCAGCCAGATGATCACCACCCGCCAGCGGGTGCTGATGCGCGCCGACAATGGCAGCAAGCTGACCGGCGGCACCCGCAGCGACAGCCCCGGCGGGTACCAGGAGGTGTCCGACGAGTCGCTGGCCCTGGCCCAGCAGGGCGACGAGAAGATGTCCGACCTGGTCATCGCGCAGGCCGGGGAGCTGCGCCAGGGGGCGCTGTACCGCACCTTCCTCGACTCCGGCCTGGTGCTGGGCGTCATCATCGCGGTCTTCCTCGTCACCTCCCTGGTGATCCGCTCGCTGCTGCGCCCGCTGCGCCGCCTGCGCGAGGGCGCGCTGCGCGTCGCCGACCGCGACCTGCCGGACTCCATCAGCCGGATGAAGGACACCACCACCACGCCCGACCGGGTCGAGGTGGAGCCCATCGTGGTGGGCACCCGCGACGAGATCGACGAGGTCGCCCACTCCTTCGACGAGGTCCACCGCGTGGCCATGCGCCTGGCCTCGGAGGAGGCCGCGCTGCGCTCCAACGTCAACGCGATGTTCGTCAACCTCTCCCGGCGCAGCCAGACCCTGGTCGAGCGGCAGCTCCGCCTCATCGACGGCCTGGAGCAGAGCGAGCAGGACTCCGAGCGCCTGGGCGACCTGTTCCAGCTCGACCACCTGGCCACCCGCATGCGGCGCAACGCCGAGAACCTGCTGGTGCTGTCCGGCCAGGACAACACCCGCAAGTGGGCCCAGCCGGTCCCGCTGGTCGACGTGCTGCGCGGTGCGGTCTCCGAGGTCGAGCAGTACGACCGGGTGAACGTGCGCGCCCCCTCCGACGTGTCGGTGCTGGGCCGCCCGGTCAACGACGTCATCCACCTGGTCGCCGAGCTGGTGGAGAACGCCACCTCCTTCTCCTCGCAGGACACCCAGGTCTCGGTCACCGCGCAGGTCCTCGACGACGGCGGCGCCCGGGTGGAGGTCACCGACAGCGGCATCGGCATGGCCGCCGACGAGATCGACGCCACCAACCTGCGCCTGGCCGAGCCGCCCGTCATCGACGTCGCGGTCTCCCGCCGCATGGGCCTGTTCGTGGTCAGCCGCCTGGCGGCCCGGCACGGCATCCGGGTCCGGCTGGGCCAGGCCCAGGGCGGCGGCATCACCGCCTACGCCGACCTGCCGGCCGACCTGCTCATCACCCCGGTGGACCCGTCCGCCCCCGCCCTGCCCTCGCCCCCGGCGGTGCCCGACACCTACGCCGAGGCCACCGCCGCCTTCGCGGCGACCCCGGCCGCGGCCGAGCCGGACGGCGCCTGGGGTCCGGGCGGGGAGGACCCACTGCCCAAGCGCCGCCCCGGCGGCAACACGGCCGGGGAGCCGGGCGCCCCCGCGCCGCAGGCCGAGGCCCCCGCCGAGCACCCGCCCTCCGGGGAGGACCTCTGGTCGGCCGGGTGGAACCGGAACCGCGGCTCCGCGGCCCCGCCCACCCCGCCCGCCCCGTCCGCCTTCGAGACCCCCTCGGTCCCGCCGGCCTCCGAGGCCCCCTCGGCCCCGGCCGGGCCCACCGAGCCGGAGCCCCCGGCGTCCTCGGGCGGGCAGAGCCGCTCGGCCGGGTCGCTGTTCGACCCGACCGGCACCGGCCCGCTCCCGCCCACCCCGCCGCCCGCAGAGGGGCCGGCGCCCGAACCCCGGCCGCGGCCGGAACCGGTCGCCGAGGCGTCCCAGGGCCCCGGCGTGCCGGAGGGCAACGGCCACACGGGCAACGGCTACGCGAGCGGCGGCCGTACCAGCGGCGGCTACACGAACGGCGACCACGCCGACGGCGCGTCCGGCGGCGAGGAGCACAGCTGGTGGCAGGAGCGCCCCGCCGAGGTCGCCGAGCCCTGGCGCAGCACCGAGCACAGCGGGGTCGCCGACCCCGAGGCGCGGGAGGGCTACGGCTCGACCGCCTACCTGTCCCGCCGCTACGGCCGGGGGCAGGCCCCCGGGCAGAACACGGTCGTCCCGCCGTCCCCGGAGAGCGGATCGGAGGCCCTGCCGATCTTCGACGCGATCGAGTCCAACTGGTTCAAGCGCCGTACCTCCGGTCCGGAGACCGGCCCGCTGCCGACCCCGGCCGCCGGGGCGGCGCAGCCCGCCGCCGAGCCGCAGCCCCCGGCGTCCCCGCCCGCCGGGGCGGCCGGGCGCGCACCGCAGGCCGCCGCCGAGGCCCCGCCCGCCGCGGGCGCGGCACCGGCGTCCGGCCCCGAGCGCTCGGCCCAGGCCGAGGACGGCTGGCGCTCCGACGCCGACCGCGGATGGCAGGCCGCGCGCAGCGCCGCCGAGCCGATCGCGGGCGGTCTGACCGATTCGGGGTTGCCAAAACGCGTTCCCAAGGCAAACCTTGTTCCCGGTACGGCGCCGCAGCCGGAGAACGTCCGGCAGATGCCGAACCGCTCGGCCGACCGGGTGCGCAACCGGTTCAGCGGCCTCCAGAAGGGGGTCCAGGACGGACGCAGCCGGACGGGCGAGTTCCACCGCGGCGAGGGCCCAGGCACCGGGGACCCGTCGCAGGGGGAGCGGTAGTGTTCGTCCCCGCGCCCGGGCGCCCCGGCCGGAGCGGGCTTCGTCGGGGGCGCCGGACATCACGGGTGGGTGATGAATTAGCATCATCCGCACTTATCGCGACATTCAGCACCATAAAGTCACTACCGAGCACGACGTGGCCCGGTCGGCGGTCCCCCCGCCGGGTGGGCCGGGATGGACAGGAGCACTTCGGATGAATCAACCGGTGAACGAGCTGAACTGGCTGATCACTGACTTCGCCAACCGGGTGCCGGATGTCGCTCACGCGATCGTCGTGTCCTCGGACGGGCTTCCGCTGGCCTCCTCGGCCGGCTTCCCCGGCGACCGCGCCGACCAGCTCGCGGCCATCGCCTCCGGCCTGTCCAGCCTCACCCAGGGTGCGGCCCGCGTCTTCGAGGGCGGCGCCGTCGCCCAGACCGTGGTCGAGATGGAGCGGGGCCTGATGCTGATCATGGCGATCAGCGACGGGTCGTGCCTGGCGGTGCTGGCCGCCGCCGAGTGCGACCTGGGGCTGGTGGCCTACGAGATGACGCTTCTGGTCGAGCGGGCGGGCCGGGCGCTGACTCCGGCGGCGCGCACATCGGACATGCACTGAATCCACCACCCCTGATCCACCACCGACAGGAGGATTGTGGTGGCACCTCACAGCAGAGATGCCGGGAGCGCCTCGTGGTTCGGGCAGCAGCCGGCCGGCGCCCCAGCGGCGCCGGGGCTGCCCCCGAGCGGCGTCGACGCCCCACGACCAAGTCAGCAGCTGGGGGAGCGGCAGCCCCCTCCGGCGAACAACTCCCCCAGTTCGCTGGTCCGCCCTTACGCTGTCACGCGGGGACGGACCAAGCCCAAGGCACAACTGCCGATGGAGGCGCTGATCTCGGTGACCGCCGCGGCACGCGACGAGATGGCGACCCTGACCCCGGAGTGCCAGGCCATCGGCGAGCTGTGCAAGGAATGGCGCTCCGTGGCCGAGATCAGCGCGCTGCTGCGCATTCCGCTCGGCGTTGCCCGCGTGCTCGTGGCCGACATGTCCGAGCAGGGGCTGGTGCAGATCAGGTCGTCGCTCGACACCGACAGCCGGCCCAACGTCAACCTGCTTGAAAGGGTGCTCAGTGGACTTCGCAAGCTCTAGCCCGGCCGAGGAGGGCGGTGCTGCTGCGAGCGCGATGACGTCGGTCAAGATCGTCGTCGCCGGAGGCTTCGGCGTCGGCAAGACCACGTTCGTCGGCTCGGTCTCCGAGATCGTGCCGCTGACCACCGAAGCGGTCATGACCAGCGCCAGCGTGGGCGTGGACGACCTGGCCAAGACGCCGGACAAGCAGACCACCACGGTGGCCATGGACTTCGGCCGCGTCTCGCTGGACTCGGACCTGATCCTGTACCTGTTCGGCACGCCGGGCCAGCACCGCTTCTGGTTCATGTGGGACGACCTGGTCAAGGGCGCGATCGGCGCGGTGGTGCTGGTCGACACGCGCCGCCTGGCCGACTGCTTCCCCGCGATCGACTACTTCGAAGAGGCGCGCCTGCCCTTCGTGGTGGCCATCAACGGCTTCGACGGGTACTACCCGCACGGCGCCGAGGAGGTCCGGGACGCGCTCACGCTCAGCCCGGAGATCCCCATCGTGCAGGTGGACGCCCGCGACCGCGGCTCGACCAAGGCGACCCTGATCACCCTGGTGGAGCACGCGATCTCGGTGGGAGACCAGGGCGCGGGACAGGCGGCCTCCACCGGGGGCCAGGGCTCCTGGCGCTGACGGGTGCCGCTGGCGCCCGTACCGCACGCGCGCCGCGGCGCGCGGACCGGGCGACGGGCGCGACGGCACGGCAGGACCGCCGGGCGGCGGCTGAGGGCCTCCCGGAGGAGCGGCACCGCCGTGCCGGGCACCGTGTGCCGCACGGCGGCGGAGGCGCCGCCGTGAGGCGGTCGAGCACGGTCGCGGGGCCGCGTCGGCCCGACCGCTGCCACCGCGGACGCCGGGCCCGGGCCATGCTGGGCCCATTCGACGGGCGCCCACCGTCGGCGGGAAGCGCCGTGATCCGACCCGTGCTTCCCGTGCACGACCTCACCCGCGGGCGGGGCCTCCAAGGCCGTCCAGGTCGGCGGAGGCGCGGTCTGTGGACGCGTGGCGCAGCACCGGAGCCGACGCGCGCGCTGCGAGGCGGCCGAGCGGCGTCGGCCGTCTCCGTGCCGGGGCCGCACACCTCCATCGCCCCATAAGGGCGCCCGCCGCCCGACACCGGCGGCAGCCCTCGCGGCAGTCCCGGCGGCACCGCGTGCACGGGTGCCCTTCAGGGCTGGCACGCCGTCCCGGATCCTCCGGCCGGGCGCGAGGAATCCCCGCGCCCGCTCTCCGGCCCGATGACTCGCAATCATTCGTCCGAGACCAGGGCGACCGCCCGCACCGGTGCCCCGTCGCCGGACTCCAGGCGCAGCGGGAAGGCGCAGAAGCGCGCCCCCTGCACCTCTGCGGTGCCGAGGCCGCGCAGGTTCTCGATCACCGTCCCGCCGGCGCCCAGGATCGCCAAGTGCGCCGACCAGTCGTCCGCCTCGTACTCCGCGTACGGCGTCTCGTCCGGGCTCAGCGTGTCCAGCCCGACCGTGCGCACACCGCGTTCCACGAGCATCCGCGCCGCCTCGCCGGACAGGTAGGGGTGGTGGAAGTAGTCCTCGGTGCCGTAGTGCCGGTCCCAGCCGGTGCGGACCAGCACGACCGCCCCGGGCGCCAGCCGCCCCTCCCACGGGGTGAACGCCTCCGGCCCGATGGCGGTGCGCGGCGCCAGCCCCGTGGCGTCGACGACGACCGCGGTCCCCGTGAACCGGTCCAGCGGGAGGTCCCCGAGCCGGAGGCCGTCCTCCAGGAAGTGGTAGGGGGCGTCGGCGTGGGTGCCGGTGTGCGACCCCAGGTCCAGGCGCACCGAGTTGTAGCCGTCGGCCGCCAGCGAGCAGGCGGGCGAGACCACCGGCGGGGTGTCGCCGGGGAAGACCTGTGTGCTCGGCCCGACCGGGTGGCTCAGGTCGACGACGCGAACTCGGCCGGGCGCGAGCGGCTCGGAGGGCATGGGCGGTCCTTTCCGGTATCGGGTGGCGTGGTCCATTCAACGCCGTCGCCGGAACCGGCGCGGCGCCGGGGGCCGCTCGCCGCCCCCGGGGCTCCCTCTCCGCGCTCCGCCGCGCGGTACCTGGTGCGTCGGGGTTCGCGTGCAGGGCACCATGGAGGGGATGACTTCAGATCCCGATCCCGGCGCCAACGCGATGACCGACCGGTTCCGCCAGGTCGCCTCGCGCGTCCTGGACGCCCTGCTGGAGGACGCCCCCGACCTGGCCGCCGCCCTCGGCGACCCGCGCTTCGCCGGGCGCCTCGTGGACCCCTCGGAGGCCGCGGAGGCCGAGCGGGTGGGCCTGTTCTCGGACGCCCTGGGCGCCCTCGACGAGATCGACGACACCCTGATCCCGCCCGAGGACCGGGTCGACCTGGAGATGCTGCGCTCGCACGCCGGGTCCGAGCTGTGGCGCGCCGCCGAGCTGCGCCCCAGCGGCCGTGACCCGCTGGCGCTGCTCCCCGACGCCGGGTTCGCGGCCCTCGCCGGGAGCGGGGACCCGGACCTGGCGGCGGCCCTCGCCGAGCGGTGCCGCGCCCTGCCCGACTTCCTGGAGGCCGCCCGCGAGCGGCTGACCGCGGGGCCGGGCATGCCCCGCCCCAACGCCGAGGAGGCCGCCGAGCGGGCCCGGCGCACCGCCGACCTGCTGCGGGCCGCCCCCGTACCGGAGGGGGCCGAGCCCGGCGCCGCCGAGGAGCGCGCGGCCGCCGCCGAGGAGCGCGCGGCCGCCGCCGAGGCGCTCCGCGCCCACGCCGACTGGCTGCCCGCCGCCGCCGACCCGGGCGCCGACCCGTGCCTGGGGGAGCGGTCCTACGCGGCGCTGCTGTGGTACGGCCTGGACGCCCAGATCGACCCGGAGACCCTGCTCACCCGGGCCGAGAGCGATCTGCTCGCAGCGGAGGAGGAGCTGGCCGAGGCCGCCGCCGCCATCGGCGGCGGCGGGGGCGGCCCCGACCGGGTCCGGCTGGGCCTGGAGCGGCTGGAGCGCGAGTTCGCCCCGCTGGAGGGCGACGCCGCCCGGCAGGCGGTGGAGTTCGGACGGGAGCGGGCCCGGGCCCGCGCGTGCGCCCTCGGGCTGCCCGGCGCCGAGGACGTGCCGCGTGCCGACCTGGAACGCGTGCTGCTCGACGGCGCCGGGCGGCGCGCACCGGAGCTCTACCTGGCGGCCGCTCGCGAGGACGCGCCGGGACGCGCCTACCTCAGGGCGCGGGAGTCCGAGGGCGCCGGGGCCGCGGCGGTGCGCCGCGCGCTGCGCAGCCCCGTGTTCGACGCCGGGTGGGCCGCTCTGGCCCAGGCCCTGCTCGACGAGGGCGGATGGGGGCTGGACGACGACCGCGCCGAGGCGGCGGTCCGGCTCGTCCACCGCCGGGAGCGCCTGCGCGCCGCCGCCCGGGCCGTGGTGGACGTGCGGGCGCACGCCCGCGACATGACCGAGGAGGAGGGCCGGGCGCTGCTGGTCGAGCGCTCCCGGCTCACCGGGCCCGAGGCGGCCCGCTGCTGGAGGGCGACGCTGGCCGAGCCGACCCGCGGGGCGGTGGCCTATGTCGGCCGCAGGGACGTGGCCGACCTCGACCGCGACGTGGCGGTGGCGGACCCGAAGGCCTCCCCGGCCGACCGCGCGGCGACCCTGACCTCCCACGGCGCGCCCCCGCCCCGCCTCCTGCGCGAGCTTCTGGGCCTGGCGCCCCCGATGTGAGGACCGCGGGCCCCGGGGCGCCCGCCCGGGCCCGTTCCTGGCATGCCCGGCACGGGCCCGGCCGTTCGGGCATCCAGGGCGGTGAAGAGATCGCTCCAGGCCGGATCGGGTGGTGGAACCACCACGATCAGAGCACTGCCTGGGCCACCCGTGCCGCCGTTCACCGCCGGCCCGACTCGGCCGCCTCCGCCCCGGCGCCCCTTCTCCCGCGTGTCGCGAAAGTCCCGGTCACGGGGCTCGCGTTCGCGTCGTGCGGCCGTGACCGCTAGCATCCGCATGCCCGCCCGGGCCTCTGCGCAGGTCCCGCCTGTGCGCCCCGGGCGCGCGCGGACGGCCGCCCGCCGCCCGCGGAACCGACCCCTCACTCCTCGGAGTACCTCTCATGGCGACCGATCTGGTCATCGGTTTTTTCACGCTCACCGCGCTGGAGATCGTCCTCGGGATCGACAACCTCGTCTTCATCTCGATCCTGGCGGGCAAGCTGCCGGTGCACCAGCAGGACCGCGCCCGCAAGCTCGGCATCGGGCTGGCGCTCATCTCCCGGCTGGCGCTGCTCGGCTCCATCACCTGGATCATGCGGCTCACCGAGCCGCTGTTCTCCCTCTTCGGCCACGAGTTCAGCGGCCAGTCCCTGATCCTGCTCATCGGCGGCCTCTTCCTCATCGGCAAGGCCACCTATGAGATCCACGAGAGCCTGGAGGGCGAGGAGGACCACGCCGGGTCCAAGGTCCGCGCCGCCTTCGGCGCCGTCATCGTCCAGATCGTGGCGCTGGACATCATCTTCTCCCTGGACTCGGTCATCACCGCGGTCGGCATGATCGGCAACAAGCCGGGCGGCATCTGGGTGATGGTCGCCGCCGTGGTCATCGCGGTCATCGTGATGCTCATCGCGGCGGGTCCGCTGTCCCGGTTCGTCAACGCCCACCCCACCATCAAGATGCTGGCCCTGGCGTTCCTGCTGCTCATCGGCACCACGCTGGTCGCCGACGGGCTCGGCTTCCACGTCCCGAAGGGCTACATCTACGCCGCCATGGGCTTCTCCCTGTTCGTGGAGATCCTCAACATCGTCGCCCGCAAGCGCCGTGCGGCGGCCAAGCCGGTGAAGCTCGCCAGCCGCTACTCCGAGACGGAGGGCGCCGCCGTCGGCGACGGTGAGGACAAGGCCTGACGGCCTAAGAGCCGGCGCGGGTAGCTGCTCCGCGTTGATCTCGGGAGAAACGACGCTTCCGGCCCACTTTTAGGGGCGCTTTTCCCGAGATCAACAGCACAGGGACGGCCCGGAACCGCTGCGGTGGCGGGGGACCGCCCCCTCCGCCCCGGGCGCCGGGCCGCTCCCCGGTCGCCTATGCTGGGGCCGACGGCAGGCGGACGGAGACGAGCGTGCGATGAGCGGTGCAAGCGGTGCAGAGCAGGGCGTCCAGGACGGCGCGGACCCCGACGGCGTCCAGCGGCTGTGGACCCCGCACCGGATGGCCTACATCAAGGGCGAGGACAAGCCCGCGGGTCCGGCCCCCGAGGACGGCTGCCCGTTCTGCCGCGCACCCGGCCTGCCCGACTCCGACGGCCTGGTCGTGCACCGCGGTGAGCACGCCTACACGGTGATGAACCGCTACCCCTACAACAGCGGACACCTGCTCGTGTGCCCCTACCGCCACGTGTCCGGCTACACCGACCTCGACGCGGAGGCGACCGCCGAGGTCGCCCGCCTCACCCAGGAGGGCATCGAGGCGCTCACCGCCGCCTACGGCCCCCAGGGCTTCAACGTCGGCATGAACCTGGGCACCGCGGCCGGTGCGGGCATCGCCGCCCACCTGCACCAGCACATCGTCCCCCGGTGGGGCGGGGACACCAACTACATGCCGGTGATCGGCCAGACCAAGGTGCTGCCCGAGATGCTGGAGCAGAGCCGGGCGCGCATCGCCGAGCACTGGCCCGCGCGCTGACGGGCGGTGGTCGTATGGCACCCGTGCTGATTTATGACGGCGACTGCGGATTCTGCACGGCGGCCGCGCGCCTGGCCGCCGATCGCATCGCACCCGGCCTGCGCATCGTCGAGTCCCACCGGGCCGGCCTGCCGTCCGGCCTGCGCGCCCGCGCCCGAGACGAGGTCCTGCTGGCCCACCCCGACGGCCGCCGCGTCTGGGGCGGCGCCGACGCCGTGGCCGTTCTGCTGACCACGGGGCCGCGCCCCGGGCTGCGCCCGGTCGGCGCGCTCATGCGCCTCCCCGGCCTGCGGGGGCTGAGCGGCCTCGCCTACCGCTGGGTGGCCCGCAACCGCCACCGGATGCCCGGCGGGACCGCCGCCTGCGGGGTGCCGCCGGCCGGGTGAGGCGGCCGCCGCCCCGGGCGGGGCGGCTCGCGGCCCGGACCCGCAGCCCCTACGATCGTGAGAAGACATGCTGAGATTCCTGCGTCCCGTGATCGCCCGGATGACGCTTCCCCTCGGGCGCGCCCTGGCCCGTATCGGCATCAGCGCCAATGTGGTCACCCTCGTGGGCACGTTCGGCGCGGTCGCCGCGGCCCTGGGCCTGCTGCCCCTGGGGGAGCTGTACATCGGCGCTGTCGTGGTCACCGTCTTCGTCCTGTTCGACATGCTCGACGGCGCCGTGGCGCGCGCCTCCGGCCGGGAGAGCCGCTGGGGCGCCTTCCTCGACTCCACCCTCGACCGGCTCACCGACGCCGCCGTGCTGTGCGGCCTGGCCGTGTGGTTCTACACCGGCGGCGAGGACCGGCTGCTCGGCGGGCTGGCCCTGTACTGCATGGCCACCGGCTTCGCGGTCTCCTACATCAAGGCCCGCGCCGAGGGGCTGGGCGTCAACTGCGATGTGGGCGTCGCCGAGCGCAGCGAGCGGCTGATCATCGCGCTGACCGCCACGGGCCTGGCCGGGCTGGGCGTGCCCTACGTGCTCGCCGGGGGCCTGTGGCTGCTGGCGCTGCTCAACACGGTCACCGTCGGCCAGCGCCTGATCGAGACCCGGGCGCGCCTCACCGAGCCCGGCGGCCCGGCCGGGGCCGGGGACCGGCAGCCCGCGGGCGGCGCCGGCGGGCAGGGCTGACCATGGGCGACCGTACGGCCGCGGCGGCCTACGCCGCGGGGTGGCGGCTCGTCCGCGAGCTGCCCGAGGCCCCCGGCCGCGCCGCGTTCCGGGCGATGGCCGACCGGGCCTGGCGGGCCCGCGGCCCCGGGGTGTCCCGCCTGGAGGCCAACCTGCGCCGGGTCGCCGGGCCGGGGGCGACCGCCGCCCAGCTGCGCGCCCTGTCCCGCGCGGGGATGCGCTCCTACATGCGCTACTACTACGAGATGTTCCGCCTCCCGGCCATGGACGCGGCCACCGTGCTGGGCCGCACCCGCTCCGAGGGCGTGGACGTGCTGGAGGCGCACCTGGCGGCCGGGCGCGGCGTGGTCGCCGCCCTCCCGCACATGGGCAACTGGGACCACGCCGGGGCGTGGATCGCGATGCGGGGCACCCCGCTGACCACGATCGCCGAGCGGCTGCGCCCCGAGAGCGTGTTCGAGCGCTTCACCTCCTTCCGCACCGGCCTGGGCATGGAGGTCCTCCCGCTGGAGCCGGGCCAGAGCAACGGCGCGGTCACCGGCACGCTGGCGCGCCGACTGCGCTCCGGCGGGCTGGTGTGCCTGCTGGCCGACCGCGACCTGACCGAGGGCGGCATCGGCGTGCGGTTCTTCGGCTAGGACGCCCGCATGCCCGCGGGCCCCGCCGCCCTGGCCGAGCGCACCGGCGCCGCGCTCATGCCCGTCTCCCTCTGGTACGAGGGCGCCGAGTGGCGCATCCGGGTGCACGACGAGGTCCCCGTGCCCGCCCTGCCCGACCGCCGGGCCCGCGTCGCGGCCCTGTCCCGGGCCATGGCCGACGTCTTCGAGGGCGCCATCGCGGCCCACCCCGAGGACTGGCACATGCTCCAGCGCGTGTTCACCGCCGACCTGGACGGCCCACCGCCCGGCCCCGCCGCCCTGGGCGCGTCGCCGGGCGGGCGCAGCGGCGTCCGATAGAGTGCGCGTACCGGCGGAACCCGCGCCGTCCGGGCCGCACGCCTCTGGTGCGGGCCCGGGGAGGGCGCCAACGTGGAACCCCCTGTGACCAACGACGGCGGCCGGAGGCGGTGATCGGCGATGAGGGTGGGCCTGGTCTGCCCCTACACCTGGGAGGTGCCCGGGGGCGTTCAGCAGCACGTGGGCGACCTCGCCGAGGCGCTCATCGGGCTGGGCCACCAGGTATCGGTCCTGGCCCCCTGCGACGAGGGCGCCGAGGCCGCGCTGCCGCCGCACGTGGTGCCCGCCGGGCGCGCGGTCCCGGTGCCCTACAACGGCTCGGTGGCGCGGCTGGCGTTCGGCGTGCGCGCCGCCGCCCGGGTGCGCCGCTGGCTCCGCGAGGGCGGCTTCGACGTGCTGCACGTCCACGAACCGGCCGCCCCCAGCCTGTCCCTGCTGGCCTGTTGGGCCGCTGAGGGGCCGATCGTCGCGACCTTCCACACCTCGAACCCGCGCTCGCGCGCCATGGCCGCCTCCGCCCCCGCGCTGCGCACCGCCCTGGAGAAGATCAGCGGCCGCATCGCCGTGTCCGAGGCCGCCCGCCGCACCCTGGTCGAACACCTGGGCGGGGACGCGGTGCTCATCCCCAACGGGGTGGCGGTGCACCGCTTCGCCGCCGCCGATCCGCTGCCCGGCTGGCCCGGCGGGGGCGGCGCGATCGGGTTCCTGGGGCGCCTGGACGAGCCCCGCAAGGGCCTGCGGGTCCTGCTGGAGGCCTTCGCCCTGCTGGGGCGCGAGCGCCCGGGGCTGCGCCTGCTGGTCGCCGGGCCCGGAGACGCCGGCGAGGCCCGCGCCGCCCTACCCGAGGACCTGCGCGAACGGGTGGTGGCGCTGGGCCGGGTGAGCGAGGCCGACAAGGCCCGCGCCTACCGCTCGGTGGACGTGTTCTGCGCCCCCAACCTGGGCGGGGAGAGCTTCGGCATCGTGCTCACCGAGGCGATGTCGGCCGGGGCACCGGTGCTGGCCAGCGACATCCCGGCGTTCCGCAGCGTGCTGGGCGGCGGTGCCGCCGGGGAGCTGTTCCCCGTCGGCGACCCGGAGGCGCTGGCAGCGCGCGCCGCCGCGCTGCTGGACCGGCCCGAGCGCCGCGCCGAGCTGTCCGGGGCGGCGCGCGAGGCGGTGCGCGCCTTCGACTGGCGCGCGGTCGCCGCCGACGTGGTGCGGGTCTACGAGACGGTGCTGCCGTCCGGGGCCCCGGCGGTGGCCGCCGACGGCGGGGCGGGGGGATAGGCCGTGGCGGTGTGGGCGGCCTGGGGGGCCGGGCTCGTCCTGGTCCTGGTGCTGGTCTCGTTCTACGTCTCCTGGCGGGCGACCCGCCTGGACCGGCTGCACACCAGGGTGGAGACCGCCTGGGCGGCGCTCGACGCGGCGCTGAGCAGGCGCGCCGCCGCGGTGCAGGAGTTCTCCTCCGGTCCGTGGGTCGAACCGGCCTCGGCGGTGCTGCTGGCGGACGCCGCGGCGGCGGCCCGCCGCGCCGGGTCCGCCGACGGCGCGGGCGCCGCCCGCGAGCTGGCCGAGAGCGACCTGTCGCGCACCCTGCGCGCGGTGCTGGAGGAGCCCGGCCTGGCCGAGTGCCCGGGAGGCCGGGAACCGCTGCGGGAGGTCGAGGCCGCCGCCAAGCGGGTACTGCTGGCCCGCCGCTTCCACAACGACGCGGTGGCGCACACCCGCCAGGCCCGCGCCCGCCGCCTGGTGCGGGTGCTGCGCCTGGCCGGGGGCGCCCCGCTTCCCGGGTTCTTCGAGATGGACGACGAGCCGCCGCGCGTCCCGGGCTCCTTCGGGGCGCTCTGAGGGGCCCACCCGCCGTTCCTCCCGATCACCGGGGAGCGCTCGGGCACGGCCCTGCACCTCCCCGCTAGGGTGACAGACTGTCAAAAGCGCGGGGGAGAACGTGCCGATATGTCCCGAAAGAGCTCGGGTGGGTGAACTACCATGGGCCGCAGGACACGTCGGCGGCGCCCCTCGCGCCCCGACACCCGACAGACGCATCCTCCGCGCTCCCGCGCAGCCCGCGGGCGCCCGCAGAACATGGAGTCCGCCACCGTGGCCAACACCGCTGAGAACGACAAGACGGTCGGTACCACCCGCGTGAAGCGCGGAATGGCCGAGCAGCTCAAGAACGGCGTGATCATGGACGTGGTCACGCCCGAGCAGGCCAAGATCGCCGAAGACGCCGGCGCCGTCGCGGTCATGGCTCTGGAGCGCGTCCCCGCCGACATCCGCAAGCAGGGCGGCGTGGCCCGCATGTCCGACCCGGACATGATCGACGGCATCGTCTCCTCCGTCTCCATCCCCGTGATGGCCAAGGCCCGCATCGGCCACTTCGTCGAGGCCCAGGTCCTCCAGTCCCTCGGGGTGGACTTCATCGACGAGTCCGAGGTGCTCACGCCCGCCGACGAGGCCCACCACATCGACAAGTGGGCCTTCACCGTGCCCTTCGTGTGCGGCGCCACCAACATCGGCGAGGCCCTGCGCCGCATCGCCGAGGGCGCGGCCATGATCCGCTCCAAGGGTGAGGCCGGCACCGGCAACGTCGTCGAGGCCACCCGCCACATGCGCTCCATCCGCGGCGAGATCAAGCGCCTGGGCACCCTGGACGAGGCCGAGCTGTTCGGCGCCGCCAAGGAGATGCGCGCCCCCTACGACGTCGTCAAGGAGGTCGCCGAGCTGGGCAAGCTCCCGGTGCCGCTGTTCTCCGCGGGCGGTGTGGCCACCCCCGCCGACGCCGCCCTGATGCGCCAGCTCGGCGCCGAGAGCGTCTTCGTCGGCTCGGGCATCTTCAAGTCCGGCGACCCCGCCAAGCGGGCCGACGCCATCGTCCAGGCCACTCTGCACTACGATGACCCCTCCGTCCTCGCCAAGGTCTCCCGGGGCCTGGGCGAGGCCATGGTCGGCATCAACCTGGATGATCTGGAGGACTCCCAGCGTTACGCCGGCCGCGGCTGGTAACGCGCGCCCCAGAGCCGTCCGCCGCGCCGCCCGAACACGTCCGTCTGCGAGGTCGCCCGAGTTGTCCACGCCCGCACCGCCCGTCATCGGCGTGCTCGCCCTGCAGGGCGACACCGAGGAGCACCTGCGCGTGCTGCGCGGGATCGGCGCCACCGCCGTTCCCGTCACCGACTCGGGCCGGCTCGACCAGGTCCAGGGCCTGGTCCTGCCCGGCGGCGAATCGACCACCATGGGCAAGCTCGCCGTGCGGTACGGGCTGCTGGAGCCGCTGCGCAAGCGGATCCGGGCGGGCATGCCCGCCTACGGCACCTGCGCGGGCATGATCCTGCTGGCCGACCGCATCATCGACGGTGCGCAGGGCCAGGAGACCGTGGGCGGCATCGACATGACCGTGCGGCGCAACGCCTTCGGACGGCAGACCGAGTCGTTCGAAGGCGCCGTCGACATCGAAGGGCTGGAGGGAGGGCCGGTCGACGCGGTGTTCATCCGCGCCCCCTGGGTGGAGTCGACCGGCCCCGACGTGCGGGTGCTCGGCCAGACCGGCGAGGGCGGGGCGGCCGGTAGGATCGTCGCGGTACGACAGGGGAGCCTGCTGGCCACCTCATTCCATCCCGAGCTCACCGGGGACGCGCGTATCCACCGACTCTTCGTCGACATCGTGAAAGGAACGGCATGAGCGGCCACTCCAAGTGGGCCACCACCAAGCACAAGAAGGCGGCGATCGACGCCAAGCGCGGCAAGCTGTTCGCCAAGCTCGTCAAGAACGTCGAGGTGGCCGCGCGTACCGGCGGGGGCGACCCCGACGGCAACCCCACGCTCTACGACGCCATCCAGAAGGCGAAGAAGAACTCGGTCCCGCTGGACAACATCGAGCGCGCCCGCAAGCGCGGCTCCGGTGAGGAGGCCGGCGGCGCCGAGTGGCAGACCGTCTGGTACGAGGGCTACGCCGGCGGCGGCGTCGCCCTGCTGGTGGAGTGCCTCACCGACAACCGCAACCGCGCCGCCTCCGAGGTGCGCGTGGCGGTCACCCGCAACGGCGGCTCCATGGGCGACGCCGGGTCGGTCTCCTACTTGTTCACCCGCAAGGGCGTGGTGCTCGTGTCCAAGGAGGGCGCCTCTGAGGACGACGTCACCCTGGCCGCGGTCGAGGCCGGCGCCGAGGACGTCAACGACCTGGGCGAGTCCTGGGAGGTCGTGTGCGAGCCGACCGACCTGGTCGCGGTGCGCACCGCCCTGCAGGAGGCCGGCGTGGACTACGAGTCCGCCGAGACCTCCTTCCTGCCCAGCATGGAGGTCCCCGTCGGCGAGGACGACGCCAAGAAGGTGATGCGGGTCGTCGACGCCCTCGAGGACTCCGACGACGTGCAGAACGTCTACACCAACGCCGACATCTCCGACGAGGTCATGGAGAAGATCGGCTGACACGCCGCGGGGCGCCCCTCCCGGGCGCCCGGCCGCCCGCGGGCGCCGCCCGCGCCCCGGGGACGGTCCGGGGGACACGCCGTAGGCCCCGCCGCCCGCACCGGCGGCGGGGCCGCCGTCGTATAGGGTCGGTACCCTGCGAACGGGCGTTCGAGAAGGGGGAGCCGGTGCGGGTACTGGGGATCGACCCCGGACTGACCAGGTGCGGGGTGGGCGTGGTCGACGGCGCGCCCGGCCGCCCGCCCGTCCTCGCCGCGGCCGGGGTGATCCGCACCCCCGCCGACGACGACCTGCCCGAGCGGCTCCTGGCCGTCGAACGCGGCATGGAGGGGTGGCTGGACGAGCACGCCCCCGACGCGGTCGCCGTCGAGCGGGTCTTCGCCCAGCACAACGTCAGCACCGTCATGGGCACCGCCCAGGCCAGCGCCGTGGCCATGGTGTGCGCGGCCCGCCGCGGCCTGCCCGTCGCCCTGCACACCCCCAGCGAGGTCAAGGCCGCCGTCACCGGCAGCGGCCGCGCCGACAAGGCCCAGATCGGCGCCATGGTCGCCCGCATCCTGCGGCTGAGCGGCCCCCCGCGCCCCGCCGACGCCGCCGACGCGGTCGCGCTGTGCCTGTGCCACCTCTGGCGCGGCGGCGCCCAGGACCGGCTGGCCCGCGCCCGGGCCGCCGCCCGGACCCGCGCCCCGGCACCGGCCCCCGCCCGCGCCTCCGCACCCGTACCCAGGAAGGGCACCGCACCGTGATCGCGTTCCTCACCGGCCGGGTCGCCGCCCGCCAGGCCGGATCCGCCGTCATCGAGGTCGGCGGGGTCGGCATGCAGCTGCAGTGCACCCCCGCGACCCTGTCCGCTCTGCGCGTGGGCGAGGAGGCCACCGTGTCCACCGCCCTGGTGGTGCGGGAGGACTCGCTGACCCTCTTCGGCTTCGCCGACGCCGACGAGCGCGACGTCTTCGAGCGCCTGCAGGCCGCCTCGGGGGTCGGACCCCGGCTGGCCCTGGCCATGCTCGCCGTGCACACCCCCGAGGCGCTGCGCAAGGCGGTGGCCACCGAGGACACCGCCGCCCTGACCGCGGTGCCCGGCATCGGCAAGAAGGGGGCCCAGCGCATCGTCCTGGAGCTGCGCGACAAGCTCGGCGACCCCCTCGGCTCCGAGCCCGCCCCCGGCGCCGGTGCCGCGGCGCCCGCCCGGGCCGCCGCCCACTGGCGCCCCCAGGTCGTCGCCGGGCTGGTCAACCTGGGCTGGTCGGCCAAGGACGCCGAGGCCGCCGCCGACGCCGTCGCCCCCCAGGCCGAGGACACCCCCGACGTGGCCGACCTGCTGCGCGCCGCCCTGCGCGGGCTGAGCCGCGCCTGACCCCGTGAGCGAGACCGCGATGAGCGACAACGAGCCCGACCTGTACGAGCGCGGCGTCGTCTCCCCCGAGGCCGGCGCCGACGACCGCGCCCTCGACGGCGCGCTGCGCCCCCGCATGCTGGAGGACTTCGTCGGCCAGGACCGCGTGCGCGAGCAGCTCTCCCTGGTGCTGCGCGGCGCGCAGAGCCGCGGCCGCGCCCCCGACCACGTCCTGATGTCCGGCGGCCCCGGCCTGGGCAAGACCACCCTGGCCATGATCATCGCCAACGAGCTGGGCGCCCCGCTGCGCATCACCTCCGGCCCGGCCATCGAGCGCTCCGGCGACCTGGCCGCCGTGCTGTCGACCCTGCAGGAGGGGGAGGTCCTCTTCCTGGACGAGATCCACCGCATGGCCCGCCCCGCCGAGGAGATGCTCTACGTCGCCATGGAGGACTTCCGGGTCGACGTGGTCGTGGGCAAGGGGCCCGGCGCCACCGCCATCCCCCTGGACATCGCCCCGTTCACGCTGGTCGGCGCCACCACCCGGGCCGGTCTGCTGCCCGCCCCGCTGCGCGACCGCTTCGGCTTCACCGCGCACGTCGACTTCTACCGGCCCGAGGACCTGGAGACCATCGTGCGCCGCTCGGCCGGGCTGCTCGGCGTCGACCTGGCCCCCGACGCCGCCCAGGAGGTCGCCCGCCGCTCCCGCGGCACCCCCCGCATCGCCAACCGGCTGCTGCGCCGCGTGCGCGACTACGCCGAGGTGCGCGGCGACGGCACCCTGGACCGGGCCACCGCCCGCGCCGCGCTCAGCCTGTACGAGGTCGACGAGCTGGGGCTGGACCGGCTGGACCGGGCGGTGCTGGACGCGCTGCTGCGGCGCTTCCGCGGCGGGCCGGTCGGGCTGTCCACGCTGGCCGTGTCGGTGGGGGAGGAGCCCGAGACCGTCGAGGTCGTCGCCGAGCCGTTCCTGGTCCGCGCCGGCTTCATGGCCCGCACCCCGCGCGGCCGCGTCGCCACCCCCCGGGCCTGGGAGCACATGGGGCTGACGCCCCCGGACGGGGCCGCCGGATAGAGTGGTCGGGAACGCGGGGACCAGCCCGTTCGTTCCACCGCAGCGCGACCATGCGCTCGCGCGCCGCCGAGCCCCGGGGCAGGCCCCGGAACCGGCGGCGGCGCCGCGGAGAAAGTACGCCAGGAAAGGACGCCCCGTGCAGGGCACTACGAATCTCGCGCAGCCGGTCGAGGCCGCGGTCGGCGGGGGGACCCTGCAGTCGATCCTCATGATCGGGCTGCTGGTCCTCGTCTTCTACCTGCTGATCATCCGCCCCCAGCAGCGGCGGCGCAAGCAGCAGACGGACATGCAGAGCCGGCTGCGCCCCGGCCAGGAGGTGCTGACCCAGGCCGGGTTCTACGGCACCGTGGTCGAGGTGCGCGACAGCGAGGTGGAGCTGGAGATCTCCCCCGGGTCGCGCATCCGCATCCTCAAGGCGGGCATCGCCGACGTCGTCCCCGAACCGGGCGCCGCCGACGACGACACGCCGGTCGAGGACCGCCCCGACTTCCCGGGCAAGGACTCCGGGAGCGACGGGGACGACAAGAACGACGGCAGCAAGTAGGACCGCGCCCGGCCGCCGGGGCGCCGGCCCACACGGTGGGCCCACGCCCCGGCGGCCGCACGCCGGAAGGACACCGAGGAAACCCCCATGCCCGACGCCCCCGCCGACCTCCAGCGCCTCATCGAGGCCGGGATCCGCGACGTACCCGACTTCCCCGAGCCGGGCGTGGTGTTCAAGGACATCACCCCGCTGCTCGCCGACCCCGCCTCGCTCAAGGCCGTGGCCGAGGCCATGGCCGCCCCCTTCGACGGGAGGGTCGACGCCGTGGTGGGGCTGGAGGCGCGCGGCTTCATCCTGGCCGCCCCGGTCGCCCTGGAACTGGGGGCGGGCTTCGTCCCGGTGCGCAAAGCCGGGAAACTCCCCGCCAAGACCTACCGCGAGTCCTATGATCTGGAGTACGGCACCGCGACCGTCGAGATGCACGTCGACGCGTTCGCGCCCGGCAGCCGTGTGCTCGTCGTCGACGACGTGCTGGCCACCGGCGGGACCGGCAGGGCCGCGGTGGAGCTGGTTCACCGGGCGGGTGGTACCGTCGTGGGATTCTCGGTCCTGATGGAGCTGGGTTTCCTCAAGGGCCGCGACCGGCTGACCGGGGTCGGGGTGCACGCGCTCACCGAGGCCTGACCCGCCCGGCCCGACCTGCGGGGGAACGCGGGCCGGGGCATTACACTTGCGGGCATACATCGACTGCGACGGCGCGTTGGTACCGGTGAGCCGAACGTTCACGACCAAGACGTCCCGGTGGGCCGTCGCAGGGGGCGGAGCGATCCCCCGCCCCCGCGGCACCCGCCGGAGGAGCCGCGGGAGGGATGCCCATGCGAGGCGAGGCCACCACGCCGACCGAGGCCGTGCCGGAGCGCACCGCGGCAGTCTCCCCCGTCCTGGAGCCGGAGGCGGGCCGTGCCCCGGGGGAGGAGTGTCCGCCGCCCGCCGATGCGGGCGCCGCCGGCGCCCCGGAGGCGGGCTCCGCAGGTCCGCCGCCCGCCGCTGACGGCGGGCAGGGGACCGGGGCGGCCCCCGGCACCGCAGACCGTCCCCACCCGTCCTCGGGCGTGCGCGTCCGCCGCAGACTCGCGCGCCTCGGCGCACAGCGGGGTGTGACCATGAACCCGGTACTCGAACCACTGATCAAGACCGTCCGCGCGACCCATCCCAAGGTCGACGTGCGGCTGATCGAGCGCGCCTACGACGTGGCCGCGCACTACCACCGGGACCAGAAGCGCAAGAGCGGCGACCCCTACATCACCCACCCGCTCGCCGTGGCCACCATCCTGGCCGAGCTGGGCATGCAGGAGCCCACCCTGGCCGCCGCGCTGCTGCACGACACGGTCGAGGACACCCCCTACACCCTGGACCAGCTCCGCTCCGACTTCGGCGACGAGATCGCCGAGCTCGTCGACGGCGTCACCAAGCTGGACAAGGTCAAATATGGCGAGGCCACCGAGGCCGAGACGGTGCGCAAGATGGTCGTGGCCATGGCCCGCGACATCAAGGTGCTGGTCATCAAGCTGTGCGACCGGCTGCACAACATGCGCACGCTGCGCTACCTGCCGCAGCACAAGCGGGAGAAGAAGGCCCGCGAGACGCTGGAGATCTACGCCCCGCTCGCCCACCGCCTGGGCATGAACACGATCAAGTGGGAGCTGGAGGACCTGGCGTTCGCGACCATGTACCCCAAGCGCTTCGACGAGATCGCCCGGCTGGTCTCCGAGCGCGCCCCCCGCCGCGACCTGTACCTGCAGGACGTCATCGAGGCCGTCTCGGCCGACCTGCGCGAGGCGCGGATCAAGGCGACCGTGCGCGGCCGCCCGAAGCACTACTACTCCATCTACCAGAAGATGATCGCCCGCAACTGCGGCTTCGACGAGATCTACGACCTCGTCGCGGTGCGGGTGCTCGTCGACAGCGTGCGCGACTGCTACGCCGCCCTCGGCACCATCCACGCGCGGTGGAACCCGGTCCCCGGCCGGTTCAAGGACTACATCGCGATGCCGAAGTTCAACATGTACCAGTCGCTGCACACCACCGTGATCGGCCCCTCGGGCAACCCGGTCGAGCTGCAGATCCGCACCCGGGCGATGCACCGCCGCGCCGAGTACGGCATCGCCGCGCACTGGAAGTACAAGGAGGACCGGGTCTCCGGCAAGGAGAGCCGCTCCAAGGGCGCCGGGGACATGGCCTGGCTGCGCCAGCTCATCGACTGGCAGCAGGAGACCAAGGACCCCGGCGAGTTCCTGGAGTCGCTCCGGTTCGACCTGTCGGTGCAGGAGGTGTTCGTCTTCACCCCGCAGGGCGACGTCATCTCCCTGCCGCAGGGCGCCACCGCGGTGGACTTCGCCTACGCCGTGCACACCGAGGTCGGCCACCGCACCGTCGGCGCCCGCGTCAACGGGCGCCTGGTCTCGCTGGAGAGCGAGCTGCACAACGGCGAGACGGTGGAGATCCTCACCTCCAAGTCGACCGACGCCGGGCCCAGCCGGGACTGGCTCACCTTCGTCAAGAGCGCCCGCGCCCGCAACAAGATCCGCCAGTGGTTCACCAAGGAGCGCCGCGAGGCCGCGATCGAGCAGGGCAAGGACGCCATCGCCAAGGTGATGCGCAAACAGGAGCTGCCGATCAAGCGGCTCTTCAGCGGCGAGGCGCTCATCGCCCTTGCGCGGGACCTGCGCTACAACGACGTCGACGCGCTGTACGCCGCGGTGGGCGAAGGGCACCTGGGCGCCCAGAACGTGGTGCAGAAGCTGGTCGCCTCGCTCGGCGGGATCGAGAGCGCCGAAGAGGACATCGCCGAGTCGGCGCTGCCCACCCGCGCCAAGCCGCGGCGCGGGCGCCCCGCCGGGGGGTCGGGCGTCGTGGTCGAGGGCGACCCGGACGTGTGGGTGCGGCTCTCGCGCTGCTGCACCCCGGTCCCCGGGGACTCCATCGTCGGGTTCGTGACCCGCGGCAACGGGGTGTCGGTGCACCGCAGCGACTGCGTGAACACCCGCGCGCTGGACCCCGAGCGGATGGTCAGCGTCGAGTGGCAGCCCGGCGACGACGCCATGTTCCTGGTCGCCCTGCAGGTGGAGGCGCTGGACCGGGCGCGGCTGCTGTCCGACATCACCCGGGTCCTGTCCGACCAGCACGTCAACATCCTGTCGGCGACGGTGCAGACCGGCCGCGACCGGGTGGCGCTGAGCCGGTTCACCTTCGAGATGGCCGACCCGACCCACCTCGGCCACGTCCTGAAGGCGGTCCGCGGGGTGGACGGGGTCTACGACGTCTACCGCTTGAAGAACTGAGCTTCCTGCTCCCGGCCGCGGCCCGGCGGTGACCGTCCGGCGGGCGACGGGCGGTGGACACGTCGGCGCCCTGAGCGCGGCTCCGGTGCCGACCGTCCTGATGAGTGCCTCCCGGACCGGATCGGCCAGGACCACCGGCGCGACGGATCCGCGGGGCCCGACGAAGGGGCCCACGCCATCGTCGGCGCGCACGGCGGCCGACGGTCCGCCATCCGTCCGGCCCGCGCGTGGGACCGCGCGCATCCCGAAGCCCGGAGAAGCCCGACGGACCGCGCCCGGAAACGCGGAACGACGGCGACTCCAGGGGCGCGCCGCCTCCTATGGAGGGCCGCCTCTTGCGAGACTGCCGACATGCACAAGATCTCTCTGGACGCCCTGGCCTCGCGCCTTCTGGAACGCGCGGCGGGCTCGTCGGCGGGCCGCAGCGCCGAAACCGTCGTCGGCGGGCACGAGCGCACCCTGCGTCAGACCCTGATCGCCCTGACCGCCGGATCGTCCCTCGCCGAACACCCCAACCCGGGCGAGGCCACCGTGCTGGTGCTGCGCGGCCGCGTCCGGATGACCGCAGGGGACGACCGGTGGGACGCCCGCACCGGCGACGCCCTCATCGTGCCCGACACCGTGCACGGGCTGGAGGCCCTGGAGGACTCGGCCGTGCTGCTCACGGTCGCCAAGACCTGAGGGGCGCGATGCGGTGGCCGTGACCCGCCCCCAGGGGAGCGCGCACACGGGAGACGGCGACGGGCCGGGCACCGCGGTGTGCGGTGCCCGGCCCGTCGGAGCGGCCGTGCCCCTCAGCTCATCTCGTTCAGCGCCTTCTCGGCCTCCTCCAGCCACGAGCGGCGGGCCTCCATGGCCTCCTCGGCCTCGCGGACCCGGCGGTCGTCACCGGCGGCGCGGGCCTTGTCCAACCGGCCCTGCAGCTCCTCCAGCGACCCGCGGAGCTGGTCGACCGTGGCCTGGGCGCGGGCCCGGGCCTCGGGGTTGGTGCGGCGCCACTCCTTGTCCTCGGCGCGGCGCACCTCCTCCTCGATCTTGCGGAAGGCGCCCTCCAGGCGGTCCCGGGAGTCGCGCGGCAGCGGCCCGGCCTCCTCCCAGGCCTCCTGGTACTCGCGCAGGCGGGCGCGGGCCTCGCGCGGGTCGGCGATCCCGGGCAGCTCGGACTTGGCCTCCTCCAGGATCTTCTCCTTGGCCTCGGCGTTGACCCGCAGCTCGGCGTCGCGCTCGGCGAACACGGCGTTGCGCGCCTGGAAGAAGGTGTCCTGGGCGGCCTTGAAGCGCGCCCACAGCCGGTCCTCGCTGGCGCGGTCCGCCCGGCCGCTGGCCTTCCACCGCTGCATCAGCTCGCGGTAGCGGCCGGAGGTGGGGCCCCACTCGGTGGAGTCGGCCAGCGCCTCGGCCTCGGCGACGATCTCCTCCTTGACCTCGCGCACCTGCTCGCGCTGCTGGTCGAGCCCGGCGAAGTAGGCCTTGCGCCGCTTGGAGAAGGCGTTGCGCGCCGCCGACATGCGCTTCCACAGGGCCTGCTCGGTGCCGCGGTCGGCGCGCGGGGCCGCCTTCCACTCGTCGATGAGCTGGCGCATCCGCTCACCGCCGGACTTCCAGTGCGTGGTCTCCTCGGCCACCCGCTCGGCCTCGGCGACGATGCGCTCCTTGACGTCCCGGGCCTCGCTGCGCGCCTGCTCCTGGGCCTGCTTCTGCTCGACCTTGCGCTGCTCGGCGCGCTCGGTCAGCGCGTCCAGGCGGCGCATGAGCGCGTCCAGGTCGCCGACGGCGGCGGCGTCGCGCACGGCGGTGCGCAGCTTGTCGATGCTGGACATGGCCTGCCCGGCGGACAGGTCGGTGGTGCTCAGCCGCTTCTCCAGCAGTTCGACCTCGGTCACCAGGGCGTCGTACTTGCGCCGGAAGAAGGCCAGGGCCTCCTCGGGCGCGCCGGCCTGCCACGACCCGACGACACGCTCGCCCTCGCTCGTGCGCACGTAGACCGTGCCGTCGTCGTCTACGCGGCCCCAGGGGTCCGTGGTCACCGTGTCCTCCAGCTTTGATGGGCCCAGCCGCCGGGCCGGGCGCGGTCGTCGCGGCGGTCACTGACCGCTGTGACTATGCACGATATCCCTACGCCGTGCCGGTTACCGACGCGGTGGGGGCGGCCTCCGCGGCGGGCCCGCGGTACCCGGAACGACGTGGACCAATATGGCACCCGCGGGCCGATCGGCAAAGGGCGGGGGAGGCGGGGGTGACCGAATGGTGATGAAGGCGAACGCACCGGGCGCCGTACCGGCGGCGCGCGGGGGAACCGGCGGCCGATAACGGTTCGCCCGGGCACCGGCCGCGTCGGTAGGCTGGACCCCTCCGGCCGCACCCCCGCCGGACCAGCCCGCCCACGGACCCAGGAAACGAGGTCGCCGCCCGCCGTGCTCATCGACGCCTTCCCCGCCGGCCCGCTCGCCGCGAACTGCTACGTGGCCGCCCCGGGCCCGGGGGCCGGGTGCGTGGTCGTCGACCCCGGGCAGAGCGCCGCCGCCGACCTCGACCGGGTGCTGGCCGGGCACCGCCTCACCCCCGAGGCCGTGCTCCTCACCCACGGCCACTTCGACCACGTATGGTCGGCCGCCGAGACCGCCGACCGGTTCGGCGTGCCCGCGTACGTGCACCCCGCCGACCGCGCCCTGCTCACCGACCCCGCCCGCGGGCTGGACCCGGTCCTGGCCACCCAGCTGTCCGGGCTGCTCGGCGGCGCCGACCCCGCCGAGCCGCAGGACCTGCGCGAGCTGGACGGCACGCCGCTGCACCTGGCCGGGATGGAGATCGGCGTCGAGCACGCGCCCGGCCACACCCCGGGGTCGGTGGTCTTCGTGCTGGGCGGCGGCGAGGACGGCGGGCCGGAGGCGCTGTTCACCGGCGACCTGCTGTTCGCGGGGTCGATCGGCCGCACCGACTTCCCCGGCGGCGACCACGGCGCGATCCTGCACAGCCTGGAGCGGGTGTGCCTGAGCCGCCCCGACGCGACCGAGGTACTGCCGGGGCACGGGCCGCGCACCACGGTCGGCCGTGAGCGCGCGGCCAACCCGTTCCTGCGCGATATCCCGGCGCGCTGAGCGCGCCGTTCCGCGAGCACGCCCCTGCACGCCCCTGACGTTCGGCGTCCCGCTGCGCCCGTCCGACCTGCGCGGCGCGTGCCCTGGTGCCCCGGCGCCGGGCGCCGCGACCGGGCCACGGCCGGGGCGGGCGTCGGGCATGATGGGAGGGGCCCCTTTCCGCCCGGCACCGCTCCCGGGGGCACCGCGCCCCGGCGGCCGGTCCCCCCGAGGCCGGTGCCGGTCGGGCCGCCACCGACAAGCACGAGTCCAAGGAGTACCCCGTTGATCCGCAACGCTTCCGCCGGTGCCCTGCGCGCATCGGACGCCGGTGAGACCGTCGTCCTCGCCGGCTGGGTGGCCCGGCGCCGCGACCACGGCGGCGTCGTCTTCTTCGACCTGCGCGAGGCCTCCGGCGTCGTGCAGGTCGTGGTCCGCGAGGACGACCTCGCCCACGACCTGCGCTCGGAGTACTGCGTGAAGGTCACCGGCGCGGTCCGGGTGCGTCCCGAGGGCAACGAGAACCCGGAGATCCCCACCGGCGGCGTCGAGGTCGTCGCCGACGCGATCGAGGTGCTCAGCACCTCGGCCCCGCTGCCGTTCCCCCTGGACGGGTCGCAGGAGGTCTCCGAGGAGGCGCGGCTGCGCTACCGCTACCTGGACATGCGCCGCCCGGAGCCGGCCGCCGCGCTGCGCGCCCGCTCGCAGGCGACCTACATCGTCCACGACGTGATGCGCGAGCTGGAGTTCGTCAACGTCGAGACGCCCTACCTGACTCGCTCCACCCCGGAGGGCGCCCGCGACTTCCTGGTCCCGGTGCGGCTGCAGCCGGGCCACTGGTACGCGCTGCCGCAGTCGCCGCAGCTGTTCAAGCAGCTGCTGATGGTCGGCGGGATGGAGCGCTACTACCAGATCGCGCGCTGCTTCCGCGATGAGGACTTCCGCGCGGACCGGCAGCCGGAGTTCACCCAGATCGACCTGGAGATGAGCTTCGTCGACCAGGAGGACGTCATCGCGGTCGGCGAGAAGCTCGTCGCCCGGCTGTGGAGCGAGGTGCTCGGCCACGACATCCCGCTGCCGCTGCCGCGGATGCCCTACGCCGAGGCGATGGCGCGCTACGGGTCCGACAAGCCGGACCTGCGCTTCGGCCAGGAGCTGACCGAGCTGACCGGCCACTTCGCGCAGACCACCTTCCGGGTGTTCCAGGCGCCCTACGTCGGGGCGGTCGTCATGCCGGGCGGGGCGGCGCAGACACGCAAGGAGCTCGACGGCTGGCAGGACTGGGCCAAGGCGCGCGGCGCCAAGGGGCTGGCCTACGTGCTCGTGCAGGAGGACGGCACCCTGGCCGGGCCGGTGGCCAAGAACCTGTCCGACGAGGAGCGTGTGGGCCTGGCCGACAAGGTGGGGGCCGTGCCGGGCGACGCGGTGTTCTTCGCCGCGGGCGAGCGCCGGACCTCCCAGGAGCTGCTGGGCGCGGCCCGGTTGGAGATCGGCCGCCGCAAGGGGCTGATCGACGAGTCGGCCTGGTCGTTCCTGTGGGTGGTGGACGCCCCCATGTTCGAGGAGGACGGCGAGGGCGGCTGGACCTCGGTGCACCACCCCTTCACCGGGCCCAAGCCCGAGTGGGCCGAGGAGTTCGACAAGGACCCGGCCAACGCCCTGGCCTACGCCTACGACATGGTCTGCAACGGGTCGGAGATCGGCGGCGGGTCGATCCGTATCCACCGCACCGACGTGCAGGAGCGGGTGTTCTCGGTGCTGGGCATCGGCACGCAGGAGGCGGAGTCGAAGTTCGGGTTCCTGCTGGAGGCGCTGAAGTACGGCGCCCCGCCGCACGGCGGCATCGCCTTCGGGTGGGACCGGATCCTGACCCTGCTGGCGGGCCAGGACACGATCCGCGAGGTGATCGCGTTCCCGAAGACGGCCTCCGGCGGCGACCCGCTGACCGGTGCGCCCACCCCGATCACCGCCGCCCAGCGGTCGGAGGCCGGTATCGACGCGGTCCCCGAGGAGGAGAAGAAGGAGGAGGACGAGGAGGCCTGACCCTCTCCTTTCTCCTGGGTACGGCATTTCCGGAAGGCCCGCAGGCGTGTGCGCCTGCGGGCCTTCCGCGTGTTCCGGTGCGGGTTGGGCCGGGGCAGCACGGCGAATGCGAGTTGGGCCAGGACGGCGAACGGACGGAGTGGCGGGTTCCCCGCTGGCGGGCCCTGGCCGGGCGGTGGGTGGCCGGGGTGCGA
>NZ_JAQFWP010000078.1 GCF_027706745.1 Nocardiopsis suaedae
TGTGCCGTCGTCGCCGAACACCCCGACCACGCACACACCCGGCGGCCGACCGACCCGCAGGTAGGGCCGCTGACCTTCGTCGTCGCCGCCCACCACCCCGCGCCCCGGTGGCCCGCCGCCCGGCCGGGGCCCGTCAGCGGGGTACCGGCCGAGCCGCCCGCCTGCCCGGACCGCGAGGGGCCCGCCGGACGGCAGGCAGGCCCGGGGAACCGCCCCGCTTGTGCCGTCGTCGCCGAACACCCCGACCACGCACACGCCCGGCGGCCGACCGACCCGCAGGTAGGGCCGCCTCCTCTGCCACGGCTTCTGTCGCGGCTTGGCCGTGGCCGCCAGCCGGTTGCTTCGTCTATTCGACCACTTCGTCTAGCCGGTCGCTTCGTCGAGGAAGGACTCCACCGCCGGGGCCACCTCGTCGGCGAAGGGGCGCTCCGCGTCGGGGATCACCGCTCCCGGGCTGTCGTCGTACTCGCGGAACACGTGGTCCGCGCCCTTGATGTCCACGCGTTCCACGCCCGTGCGCCCGCCGGACTCCAAGCCCTCCATCAGGCGGTCCACCTCTGCCCCTTGCACCTGTGAGTCCTCGGTGCCCCACAGGACCAGGGCGGGCGTCTCCCCGGGCAGCTCCTCGGCCATCTCCTTGGGGTCCAGGGCGTCGATCTCCCGGAGAAACTCGGCGTTCTGCTCGCCGAACAGGGGCGCCACCGTCGGCGCCATCTCGCTCGGCGGCTCCTCGTCGGCGCGCAGGCGGGCGATGGCCAGGCGGGTGTCCGACAGCAGCTCCTCCGCGTCGGACGCCGTCATCGCCCCCATGCTCTCCGCGCGGCGGGTCTGGTCGGTGATCTGCCGGTCGATCAGGTCCATGTACCGGTTCCCGGGCGGGGCGGCCAGTACCAGCCCCGCGGGGGCCGGACCCTCGACCGCCCCGGGTGAGCGCAGTGCGAACAGCGCCCCCTCGCTGTGCCCCAGGACCAGCAGCCGGGACGGGTCCACCTCCGGCTGCTCGGCCAGTTCGGTGTAGGCGGCCGCCATCTGCGCCTCGAAGTCGTCGAACCCGACGGCCTCCTCCTCGCCGCGCGATCCCATGCCCGTCTCGCCGGAACCGAGCTTGTCGTAGCGCAGCGAGGCCGCGCCGGCCCGGGCCAGGACGCGGGCGAAGTTGAGGTTGGTGTCGGCGTCCGGGCGCCCCTCGCCATTGCCGTCCCGGTCGGTGGGGCCGCTGCCGGAGATGATCAGGACCCCCGGGACCGGCCCGTCCGCGTCCGGCGGCAGCGCGAACGTGCCGTGCAGGGTGTCCGGGCCGCTGCGGAACGACACGTCCCGCTCCACCGGCTCCGCCCCGGGCGGGGCGGCCCCCGCGCCGCCGCCCGGACCGCACCCGGCGGCCAGGAGCACGGCCGCCGCCGCGACGGCGGCGGCGCGCACGGGGGAGGAGGGCGGTGCGGCGGAGGATCGGCTCGGCATGGCCCCTACCGTATTGGCCCCCGAGGGCCGGGGCGGCCGGGGCGGCGTCCGCCGGTATCCGTCGCATACCGAAACGGCGACGGCCCCGTGACGGCGGTGCATGGTCACGGGGCCGTTCCGAAGAGAGGCGAAGTCGTTATCAGCGGGGCGGGGGCCGCCCCCGCGGCGGCTACATGCGCCGCATCACCGCGACGACTTTGCCCAGGATGGTGGCCTGGTCGCCGTTGATGGGCTCGTAGGCGTCGTTGCGCGGCATCAGCCACACGTGGTCCTCCTCGCGCCGGAACACCTTCACCGTGGCCTCCTCGTCGAGAAGGGCCGCCACGACGTCCCCGTTCTCGGCCACCGGCTGCTGGCGCACCACGACCATGTCCCCGTCGGTGATGGCGGCGTCGACCATCGAGTCCCCGACCACCGTCAGCACGAACAGGCGGCCCTCGCCCACGAGCTGCCTGGGCAGGGAGAACACGTCCTCCACCGACTCCTCGGCGAGGATCGGCCCGCCGGCCGCGATCCGGCCGACCAGCGGCGCGTGCGCGGCCCGCGTCTCGTCGGCGCGGGGCTGCTCCCCCTCCAGGGCGTCCCAGGACCGCACCGGGGGCTGGCCCGGGATGCGGATCTCGACCGCGCGGGGGCGGTTCTGGTCGCGGTGGAGGTACCCCTTGCGTTGCAACACCTTCAGTTGGTGCGCGACACTGGAGGGGCTCGACAGGCCCACGGCGTCGCCGATCTCCCGGATCGACGGCGGGTACCCGCGCTGCCGCACGTAGCGGTGGATGCAGTTGAGGACGCTCTGCTGGCGAGCCGTCAGCGCCGGCGCGTCCGTCCGCCCGCCCGCCTCCCCCGGGACCGGCACCGGTCCGAGCGGCTCCGCGCCGTCCCCGCCCGGTCGAGCTTCCTGGGTTCGGTGCTTCTCCTCCGGCACGGCCGGCCTCCTCGGCGGTCGGTGGTGGCGTGTTGGGCGTCGGGGGGTTCGCGTCCCGACCGTGGCACGTCGGCGCCGACGGCCGCGACCGCGTCCCCGGTGCGCCGCGCCGATGCCGAAGTGAGACACGTCCAACGGTAGTGCCTGCTCACGGCGATATCAAACAAACGTTCGAGATGGTGATGAAAAAATCCGGCCGTTGCGGTATTAGTCGAACATCAGTTCTAAGCGACTGGTGTTCGAAGGGGGCGACCATGTCCGATCCCTCGCCTGTCCCGAGAGCCGCGATCCCACGTCAGAGGAGGCCCGACGACGGGCCCGTCCTCTACGACTGGGCCGTGGAGGTCCCCGAGTGGAGACCCCGCCCGGCCCCGTCCTCCGCGCTGGCCGGGCTGCCCGAGCTGCCCCTGGGGGGTGGGGCGGGGGCCGGGCCCGGCCCGGACGCCGCCCCGGCGGGCACCCCCGGGGGCGCCCTCCCGGCCGAACCCGGCCGGGAGGCCGCCGCCGAGCGGCCCGCCGGGGGGGAACGCGCCGTGGGCCTGGCCCCGCGCACCGCGGCGGCGCTGCGCGGCCGCTGGGCCGCCCTGGGCCGCCGCGGCCGCGTGGCCGTCCTCTCACTCGCCTCGGTCGGCGCGGGCGGCGCCCTCTCGCTCGCCGTCCTCACCTCCGCGGCCGCAGGGGCTTCCGCCTCCGAGTCGGCCGCCGGGGCGGCCTTCGGCCGCGGCCCGTCCCCGACGGTCGTCGTCCGGGACGGGGATACGCTGTGGGGCATCGCCGAGCAGGCGCGCCCGGGCGAGGACGTCCGCCGCACCGTGCACGCCATCGTCGAGCTCAACGACCTGCGCGGACCGCACCTGCGGCCCGGCCAGGAGCTGCGCCTGCCCGCACGGTGACCACCGCCCGGGGACCCCGACGCCGGGGTCCCCGGGTGTCGTTTCCCACGGGGTCCGCGGCGCCCTCGCGGCGACACGCCCGGGGCGGTCGCCGGTTCGCCGCCCCTGACCTGCGGATCCGACGCGACGCGCCGTCGGAGGGCTTGCGTGCGGGTGCGACGCGCTCATAAGTTGACCACAAGATCTAGTGCCCGCCGCGGAAGAAGCAGCCTAGAAGTTGTGCTTTAGTAGGTGAGGCTCTTCGGGGGGCCGCCCGCGCCGCAAGGGCGCTGGGCCCCTTCGGCGAGCGTGCGCGGCCCCGGTGGAGGCGCTCCGCGACCGGTGCGGCGCCCCGTGTCCGGGAGCGGCGGGGGTTTCCGCGGGAGAGACGACTGGGAGGCGTGTCGGCATGCACTGTCCGTTCTGCCGCCATCCGGACAGCCGGGTGATCGACAGCCGGTCCACCGACGACGGCTCGGCCATCCGGCGCCGCCGTACGTGCCCGGAGTGCGAGCGCCGGTTCACCACCCAGGAGACCGTGCTGCTGATGGTGCAGAAGCGCTCGGGGGTCACCGAGCCCTTCTCCCGCAGCAAGATCGTCGCGGGCGTGCGGCGCGCCTGCCAGGGGCGGCCCGTCACCGAGGACGCCCTGGCGGTGCTGGGGCAGCGGGTCGAGGAGGAGATCCGCTGCCGCGGGCTCGCCGAGATCCCCGCGCACGAGATCGGGCTGGCGATCCTCGGCCCGCTCCAGGAGCTCGACGAGGTCGCCTACATGCAGTTCGCGTCGGTCTACCGGGGCTTCGAGTCGCTGGCGGACTTCGAGAACGAGATCGCCCGGCTGCGCTCGGAGCGCACCGCGGACCCGGCGGGACCCGTGGGCCCCGGCGGTGCGGAGCGCGACGCGGGCGCCGGGCCCGGCGGCGGGCGCGCGGAGGCGGAGGCCGAGCGCACCGCGGAGCCCGCCGAACGCTAGGGGCGGGCCGTGGCCGACCGACGGCAGGCCGGGGGCCGCGGGGCGGACGAGGCACAGACGGAAAGGGCCCAGAGGCCCGCCGCAGGCGGCGGGGACGGGCGACCCGACATGAGGGCGAGAGCAGGGGGAGCAGAATGACCGAGACCACCGGCCCGACGACGCGCAAGGGTGGCGGAGGCCGGCGCAAGGGCCTGAAGATGCGGCGCGTCTTCACCACGCCGGGCGTCCACCCTTACGACGAGGTCGAGTGGGAGCGCCGCGATGTGGTCATGACCAACTGGCGGGACGGCTCGGTGAACTTCGAGCAGAAGGGCGTCGAGTTCCCCGCCGCCTGGTCGATGAACGCGACCCAGATCGTCGCCAGCAAGTACTTCCGCGGGGCGGTGGGCACGCCCGAGCGCGAGTGGAGCCTCAAGCAGCTCGTGGACCGCGTGGTGGGCATGTACACCGCCACCGGCGTGGAGCACGGCTACTTCGCGAGCGGGGAGGACGCCGAGGTCTTCGACCACGAGCTGAAGTACGCGCTGGTCCACCAGCTCTTCAGCTTCAACTCGCCGGTCTGGTTCAACGTGGGCACCGCCTCCAAGCAGCAGGTCTCGGCCTGCTTCATCCTGTCGGTGGACGACACCATGGAGTCGATCCTCGACTGGTACAAGGAGGAGGGGATCATCTTCAAGGGCGGTTCCGGGGCCGGGGTGAACCTGTCCCGCATCCGCTCCAGCAAGGAGCTGCTCTCCTCGGGGGGCACCGCCTCGGGCCCGGTGTCGTTCATGCGCGGCGCCGACGCCTCGGCGGGGACCATCAAGTCGGGCGGCGCCACCCGCCGCGCCGCCAAGATGGTCGTCCTCGACGTCGACCACCCCGACATCGAGGAGTTCATCGAGACCAAGTCGCGCGAGGAGCACAAGATCCGCGCGCTGCGCGACGCGGGCTTCGACGTCGACCTGGGCGGCGCCGACATGTTCAGCGTCCAGTACCAGAACGCCAACAACTCGGTGCGGGTCTCCGACGCGTTCATGCGCGCCGTGGACAACGGCACCGACTTCGGCCTGGTCTCGCGCACCACCGGCGATGAGACCGGCAAGGTCGACGCCAAGTCGCTGTTCCGGTCGATGGCCAAGGCCGCCTGGGAGTGCGCCGACCCGGGCGTGCAGTACGACGACACCATCAACGACTGGCACACCGCCCCCGAGAGCGGCCGCATCACCGCCAGCAACCCCTGCTCGGAGTACGTCCACCTGGACAACTCCTCCTGCAACCTGGCGTCGATCAACCTGCTGAAGTTCCTCAAGGACGACGACACCTTCGACATCGAGGGCTTCGCCCGCCTCACCGAGCTGGTGATCACGGCGATGGACATCTCGATCACCTTCGCCGACTTCCCGACCGAGAAGATCGGCGAGACCACCCGGGACTTCCGCCAGCTCGGCATCGGCTACGCCAACCTGGGCGCCCTGCTGATGGCCACCGGCCACGCCTACGACTCCGACGGCGGGCGCGCCGTGGCGGCCGCCATCACCTCGCTGATGACCGGCACCGCCTACAAGCGCAGCGCCGAGCTGGCCGGGGTGGTGGGCCCCTACACGGGCTACGCCAAGAACGCCGACGCCCACAAGCGGGTCATGCGCAAGCACGCCGCCGCCAACGACGACCTGCGCACGGTCGGCGACATGGACCGGTCGATCGCCGCGGCGGCCACCGAGGCCTGGCAGCAGTGCCTGAAGACCGGCGAGAAGAGCGGCTGGCGCAACGCCCAGGCCAGCCTGCTCGCCCCGACCGGCACCATCGGCTTCATGATGGACTGCGACACCACCGGCATCGAGCCGGACTTCTCGCTGGTCAAGTTCAAGAAGCTGGTGGGCGGCGGCTCCATGCAGATCGTCAACCAGGCGATCCCGCGGGCCCTGAAGAACCTGGGCTACCAGCAGGAGCAGATCGAGGCCATCGTCGAGTACATCTCGGAGAACGGCCACGTGGTGGACGCCCCCGGCCTGCGCCCCGAGCACTACGAGGTGTTCGACTGCGCGATGGGCCGCCGGTACATCAAGCCGATGGGCCACGTGGAGATGATGGCGGCGGTGCAGCCGTTCCTGTCCGGCGCCATCTCCAAGACGGTGAACGTGCCCGAGGAGGCCACCGTCGAGGACTTCGAGCACATCTACTTCGAGGGCTGGCGTCTGGGCCTGAAGGCGCTGGCGGTCTACCGCGACAACTGCAAGGTGGGCCAGCCGCTGTCCACGGCCGCCTCCGAGGACAAGGCCGCCGAGGCGCCCGAGCCGGAGATCGTCGAGGTCGAGCGCCCGGTCCGGCGGCGCCTGCCGAAGAAGCGCCCGAGCCAGACGGTCTCCTTCAGCATCGGCGGGGCCGAGGGGTACATCACCGCCGGGTCCTACCCGGACGACGGCCTCGGCGAGGTCTTCATGAAGCTCGGCAAGCAGGGCTCGACCCTGGCCGGGGTGATGGACGCCTTCTCCATCGCGATCTCCATCGCGCTGCAGTACGGGGTCCCGCTGGAGACCTACGTCGAGAAGTTCACCAACATGCGGTTCGAGCCGGCGGGCATGACCGACGACCCGGACATCCGCATGGCGCAGTCGGTGGTGGACTACATCTTCCGGCGGCTGGCCCTGGACTACCTGTCCTACGAGGAGCGCGCCGGGCTGGGCGTGCTGTCGGCCGAGGAGCGCCGCGCCCAGGCCGCGGGCGAGGACCCGGCCCAGGTGGCCGCGCAGGTGGAGTCCTACTCCCAGTCGGCCCCGCTGGCCAAGGGCCGCTCCGAGGAGCGCCCGGCCGCCCGCGAGGAGCGCACCGAGCCGGTGAAGCCGAGCGAGGGCTTCGTCGCCGACGCGCCGCTGTGCGTCACCTGCGGCACGAAGATGCGCCCGTCCGGCACCTGCTACGTCTGCGAGGGCTGCGGCTCCACCAGCGGCTGCAGCTGATGGAGCCGGTGACGACGGCCCAATAGGCGCCCAATAGGCGGGGGCACCCGAGAACGCTCGGGTGCCCCCGCCTTCCTTTGCGCTCGTTTTCGGGACATGGAGTAGGACCGTCAGTAGGATCACGGGCATGGCTACCGACTCCAAGGCGGGAGCGGCCAAGTCCGCCGCCGCGCAGAAAAGACTGGAGAAGGCCGCGCACAAGGCCACGAGTGAGCACGAGTCCCACAGTAGGAAGGGCGAGCGCCGTCGGGGCGGTGAGGCGGACGAGGCCCGGACGCCGATGCGGAAGGTGAGCGTCACGCTTCCGGCCGAGCTGACCGACGCCGTGCAGGAACGCGTCGGTCGAGGCGAGTTCAGCAGCTACGTCGCGGCGGCTGTAGCGAGGCAGATCGAGCACGATCTCTTGGTCGACCTCGCCGATCGGATGGACGAGGAAGACGGTCCGGTGGCAGAGGAACTGGTGCGGGAGGCGGGGGCCGAATGGCCGGACGTCTGATCGCTCGGGGCGGCACCCTGGTTCTGGACAGTGAAGGCCTCGTCAAGCTGGCCGCTCGGGACGAGCGGGCCCGCGCACGCCATCGGGCGGTGATCGGGCGCGGAGGGCGCATCGTCGTCAGCGCTGTGACGCTCGCCGAGGTGCTGCGTGGTGCCAGGCGCGACGCTGCCGTTCACCAGGTTCTCAAGCACATCACCCTGCGCGAGGTGACCGAGAAGGCGGCGAGGCGTGCGGGCGAATTGCTCGGTGCATCAGGGGTGTCGGGGCGCCGCTGCACGAACGACGCGATCGTCGCTGCGACCGCCTTGAAGGAAGAGCGCCCTGTCCTCCTGCTCACGAGTCACCCCGGGGACATGAGCACGCTTGTGGAAGAGCCGGAGTGTCCGAAGGAGGCGAAGGTGGTCGTCATCAACGTCTGACTCAGCCCGGTGCGTCCCCGATTAGCCCCGGGCCTGCACGGGTAACCCACGGTCACCGATCGAAAGGTGGCCGCCATGCTGATCGCCGAGCTCCTCCGCGCCAAAGGCTCCGACGTGGTGACGGTCCGGCCCGGCACCACGGTGTCGGAGCTCCTCGACCGGCTCGCACGGCACAACATCGGCGCCGTCGTCGTCGCCGAGGCCGGCAGGGTCGCCGGCATCGTCTCCGAGCGCGACGTCGTCCGCCGCCTGGCCGAGCAGGGGGCGTCCCTGCTCGGCCGGCCCGTCTCCGAGATCATGACCTCAGCCGTCATCACCTGCAAGACCTCCGACACGGTCGACGCGCTGACCGTGCTGATGACCGAGAACCGCGTCCGCCACGTGCCGGTGCTGGCCGCCGACGCGCTGGTGGGCATCGTCAGCATCGGCGACGTCGTCAAGAGCCGGATCCGCCAGCTCGAACTCGACCGCCAGCAGCTCGAGGCCTACATCACCCAGGGGTGAGGATCACCCGGAGGTGAGGCCCGCCCCCGCGGAGGGGTGGTCCTCCCCGCCGCCGGACCGCTCGCCGAAGGCCCACGCCGCGGCGGCGGTCCCGGCGGTCACCGCCAGCACCGACGGCCAGGAGCCGATCTTCTTGGCCAGCGGGTGGCTCAGCCCGAACGCGCCCAGGTACACCCCGGTCAGCGCGGCGGCCGTGCGCGGGCCGGAGCCGCGCCGCCAGGACGCGTAGGCGGCGGCGCCGCAGGCGGCCAGCACCACGCCGCCGAGCGGGCGCACTCCGGTCGCCCGGGCGGCGGTGTACCCGCCGACGAGTCCGGCGGTGGTGATGACGGGGCTGGGAACCGTGGGCATGGTGCGCGCTCCTTGTCGAACGGGTGCGTTCCGCGTTCACGCTATCCCTTCCGACCCGCGTCCCCTCTGTGCCCCCGACCGCCCGCGCGTCCCGAATGGTTGTCTTCGCCGCCGAAAGGGGGAAGGCTCCTTCATGTGACACTCTTTCTCGGGCGTTCGGACCTGCTGGGCGTGCTCGACCTGCACGCCTGCATCGACCGGCTCTGGGACGGCTTCACCAGCGGCGCCTCCCCGGTCGACGCCCAGCGGGTGCGCACCGACCTGCCCGGCCCCGGCACCGCCACCGCGCTCATCCCCGGCCTGCTGCCGGGCGTGCCCGCCTACTCGGTCAAGGTCAACGCCAAGTTCCCCGGTGCCCGCCCCGCCCTGCGCGGCGTGGTCTGCCTGCACGACCTGGGCAGCGGCGAACTGCTGGCGCTGATGGACTCGGCCACCCTCACGGCCTGGCGCACCGGCCTGTCGGCCGCCCTGGCCGCGCACACCCTGGCCCGCTTCGACGCCGAGGTGCTCGGCATCGTCGGCTGCGGCGCCCAGGCGGGGCTGTTCTCCCGCGGCATCATCGGCATGCGCCCCATCGGCCGCATGGTCGTCACCGACACCGACCGGGCCCGCGCCGAGGCGTTCGCCCAGCGGTGCGCCGAGGAGTTCGGCGTGCCCGCCGCCGTGGCGCGGGACGCCCCCGGGGTGGCCGCCGAGGCCGACATCGTGCTCACCGCCACCTGGTCGCGCGCCCCGCTGCTGCACGCCGCCGACGTGCGGCCCGGCACCCAGGTCACCTCGCTGGGCGCCGACGAGCCGGGCAAGGTGGAGCTGGCCGCCGACCTGCTGCGCGCCGCGCGGGTGGTGGTCGACGACGCCCGCTTGGCGCTGTCGTCGGGCGCCGTGGGCAACGCCGGGCTGGACGCCTCGGCCATCGGCGCCACCCTCGGCCAGGTGCTCAACGGGGCCGAGCGCGGCTCGGCCGGGCCGGACGGGGTGAGCGTGTACGCGCCTGTCGGGGTCCCATGGCAGGACCTGGCCCTGGCCTGGTACGGCTACCGCGCCGCCGCCGACCGGGGCGCGGGCACGGCGCTGGACCTCCTGGCCTGAGGGGAGGGGAGCCGGGCGGCGCGCCCGCCGACGCGGCCCCGGCCTGCGGCGCCGCGGGTTTCGGACATAAAGGTGCACCGCGCTCGCGTGGCCGCATTCGATATCCGATGGTCACCCACGGGAGAGCGGCGCGTCCCCTCCCTTGTGGGAGGATGCGGCCACTTCGTATCGGACGGCGGAACCGCCGCGGCCGCCACGGCGTCGGAACCCGCAGGTCCGACAACACCTAAGGAGTCATCACCCATGTCCTTCGCACAGACGGTGCGGGGGGCCGCAGCGAGCGTCGCCCAGGGGGGCGACCCGCGCGAGGCGGTCTCCGACGCACTCCGCGAGGGGGCGGAGGGAATCGGGCTCGACCCGGGCGACTTCCTCGCCGCCCGGGACCAGGGAGCCTCCACCGGCACCCGCATCGAGCAGAACACCACGTCCCTCAACAACGCAGGCGAGGCGCTGAACCGGAGCTCCTTCGAGCGCGGCGCGAGCGGCCCGGTCCACGTCATCTGCCCGATGGTGATCCCGCGCGGGCGCACCTTCGTGGCCCTGCTGCCCTCGATCCTGCTGGCCGTGGTCGGGTTGCTCGGCCTGGGCGCCTCCTCCCCGCTGTTCGGCTTCGCGCTCAACCCGTTCTTCGGCCCCCACTTCTGGGTCGTGCTGGTGGCGTTCACCGTGTTCATGTGGTGGCGCCAGGGGATGGTCATGGTGCCGGACGGGTGCCAGGCGCTCATCACCCGCTTCGGGAAGCTGGAGGAGATCGTCGGCCCCGGCCGCGTCACCCTGCTCAACCCCTGGAAGCGCGTCTCCTACATCGTCAACACCACGCGCGAGTACCCGTTCAACGCCCCCATCCGGGAGGCGCCCACCAAGAGCGGCGTCAAGGCCTCGGTCGACCTGTTCGTGCAGTTCCGCATCGAGGACCCCGAGCAGTTCATCTTCGTGCTCGGCGCGGTGCAGGGCTTCCAGGAGAAGCTGAACAACGCCATCAGCGAGACCACCCGCAGCCTCATCTACGAGCAGGAGGCCGCGGACATCTACGACATGGTGGGCGAGAACACCGCGCGGCTGCTGGAGAACCTCAACACCCAGTTCCTCCCGGCGGTGCGGCTGACCAACGCCAACATCACCCACGCCGAGCCCTCCAGCCAGGAGTACCGGATGGACCTGGCGGCCACCGAGATGGTGCGGGTGGCCAAGGAGGCCTACACCTACGAGTACGAGCTCCAGCTCCGCAAGGAGCAGAACGAGGGCGACCTGAACAAGGAGCTCGCCTCGCTGAACGAGACGCTGTCGGCGATCCAGGCCGACATCGCCCAGTACCAGGCGCAGATGGACACCGCCCTGGAGCGCGAGACCAACCGCGCCCGCGCCGAGGCCCGCCAGCGCTTCGTCGAGGCCGAGAGCACCGCCAACGCCAACGCGGCGCTGCTGGAGGCCCAGGCCCTGGACATCCGCGCGGTCAGCGCCGCCGAGGCCCCGGAGATCCTCGACTACCGCTACCAGCAGGAGCTGCTGGACAAGCTGGAGGGGATCGCCGACAGCCTGCCGCAGGTGCTGCACATCGGCGACGGCGACGAGTCCAGCGTCAACTTCCTGCGGGTGGCCCAGAACATCATCGGCGAGGCGCAGGCGCAGCTCTTCTCCGACGAGGACATGCAGGCCATCCGCACCCGGATGGACGAGATCTCCGCCCGCATCGCCGACCGGGAGGCCGAGATCGAGGCGCTGCTGGCCGAGGAGCGCACCACGGTCGCCGCGCCCGACCCCGAGGAGCACGACGTGCCCGGCGAGGAGCGGCTGGAGGAGATCCGCCGCTCGGTCGCCGACGAGGCGGTCGCCGAGCGCATCGACGAGGCCGTCACCGACGAGGCTCCGGAGGCGGCCGCGCCGGACGGGCCCGCCCCCGGGGCCGCCCCGCCGCCCGCCGGGCCGCCGCACGACGCACCCCCGCCCCCGCCCTGGCCGCAGCCGGGGACCGGCGGGACCGGACCGCAGGGAGGCCGCTAGATGTCCCAGCCGACGCAGGAGCCCCAGCGCGGGGGCTCCTCCATCAAGGAGTCGCTCGCCTCGTGGGGCGACATCGCCCGCCTGCTGCGCGGCGGCGACCAGGGCGCCCTGGTGCCCGTCGTCATCCCGCGCGACAACCGCGGCCTGAAGTGGACCATGCTGGTGTGGCTGGCCCTGTACCTGCTGCTGGCCGCCCTCATCGTGGCCGCGCTGGGCCAGCCGCTGCTCACCTGGATGTCGGTGCTCTTCTTCGTGGTCGCCATCCTGGCGCTGGGCCTGGGCCTGCTCTGGTGGTGGCGCTCGTCCATCGTCGAGATCGAGCAGGGCACCGTGGGCGTGCTGACCAAGTACGGCGCCGTGTCCGGCACGCTCGACCCGGGCCGCCACTACCTGTGGAACCCCTGGGCGCGGGTGGACTTCGTGGTGGACACCTCCACCGAGATCCCCTACACCGCCCCGGTCGTGGCCTGTCCCACGCATGAGAACGTGCCGCTGAAGTCGATCGAGTTCTTCCTGAAGTTCCGCATCGTCGACGCGGTGGCGTTCGTGCGCACCATCGGCGCCAGCAACTTCGACCTGGTGCTCTCCAGCGCGGTGCAGGACGCCATCCGCCAGCGCAGCCGCCAGGTGCAGACCGAGAGCGCCTACGACCTGCGCGGCTCGGACGTGGCCGATATGCAGGACCTGCTCAACCGGCAGCTGCGCCGCTACGGCGTGGAGATCCGGGGCTGCAACATCCCGGACGTGCAGCTGCCCAACCAGTACCAGCAGCACCTGGCGACCCGGGAGCGGGTGGCCAAGGAGCTGGTCGCCTACGAGCAGGAGTGGGAGCTGACCCGCAAGCGCCGCATCGACACCCTGCTGATGGACATCGAGCGCTCCAAGAAGACCCGCGACGCCAAGATCGTCGAGGTCAACGCGGCCCTGAACAAGGCCCGCAAGGACGTGGCGCAGATGCTCGAAGAGCAGGAGACCGAGGCCCAGCGGGTGCGCCACGAGATCGAGACGCAGGGCCGGGCCGACCTGGTCGCCGCGCAGAACCAGGCCAAGGCCCAGCGGCGCCTGGCCACCTCCTACCGGGACAACCGGGCGGTGCTCCACTACGAGCTGGCGCGGCGGCGCCTGGAGGTCGGCGCCAAGCTGGCCGAGCACGCCCCGCAGCCGGTGGTGGTGCGCACCGACGGCGCCTCCGGCGACTCCTCGGCGCTGTCCACCCTGATGCTGGCGCAGATGCTGCCCGAGCTGGGCGGGCGCCGCCGGGCCCTGGGCGGGGGCGGGTCCTCCGCCGACACCGGGTCGGATGCCTTCTCCGAGGCGAAGGGTTCGGTCGCGGCCGCGGCCGGCCGCCAGCAGGAGATGGCCCGCCAGTTCCAGAAGGAGCAGAAGCAGGCCATGAAGGAGCAGTTCGAGCGCGGCGAGGGCTTCGAGGGGCGCGGCGGCCGCTGAGGCCGTTCGCCGTCCGGCCCGAACGGGCGTTGCGCGCCCCCGTGTTCGGTGCCCCCGCGCTCCCGGTCCGACGGGAGCGCGGGGGCACCGCCGTGCCGGGAGGCGGTCCGCAGACGCGTCGGCCCTCCCGCGCCCGGTGAGGGGCGGGAGGGCCGTGGGACCGATGAGGCCGAACGTTGGCCCGCGTATTACCCTTGCTTGAATCCGGCGCCGGTAGTGTCGGAGCCATCGGGGGGAGATTGTTCCCGGATTCCCACCGCCGCACCGGCGGGATCGGTCGAATCCGGGAACAATTGTTTTCGCGGTGTTTCCCGCGGGCGGCGCTTCAGGCCGCCTCGACCAGCGTCCGGTACCCGCTGTCGATGTCGATTCCGTGGCGGGCGGCGATCTCCACCAGGTCCTCGATCTCCGCCGCCTGCGCCAGGCACAGCTCCTCGTCACCACGCGCGTGGGCGCGCCGCAGCGCCCGAGTGGCATCGTAGATGCGCAGGTGCAGGGTGGTCAGGAACTCACTCATCGCCGGTACCCGTCCCTTCCGGGCAAGTCCTTCTCCGTTGTTCGCACCCCCATTTCTACCGACGCAGGATAAAGCGGGGGTTAGAGGCGTGCAGACGGAGAAGAAAAGCGCCGGTGACATAGGACACCGGCGCCTCGGGAACCGCCTCGGGGAGCCCGCGGACGAGGCCGCGGGCGGGCGGGATCAGTACTCGGTCCAGGCGTACCAGTCGTCGGTGATGTGCTCGTAGACGCGGCTGCCGTGCCCGCCGATGAACACGCCCTCTTCCAGCGGCTCGGCGCTGTAGGCCAGGCCCGACCGGTTCAGCAGCCCCGCGCCCTGCACCCCGTACAGGGTCGTGCCGTCCCGCAGCGCGCCCACCGACGTCAGGGGGTACAGCCCGGCCCAGTCGCCGTTCATCGGGACGGTGGTGGACCGGTTGGCGGTGTCGCGCACATCCATGAGCTGTTCGGCCGAGGCGGCGACACGGCCCTGCAGCGGGATGTCGGCGACGGCCAGCCCGATCGCGGCGGCGGCCACCAGGGGCGCGGCGATCCAGCGCATCCAGTAGCGCCGCACCATCGGGCGGGCCACGCCCATGGCGATGCCCAGGCGCAGGGCGCCCATCGCGGCCAGGACGGTGCCGCCGCCCATGCCCAGGACGAAGGCGGGAAGGTGGCCGCCGGGCACGCTGTCCTCGTACAGCAGCACCAGGCCGATGCCGACGCACGCGGGCAGGTACAGCCGTCCGGGCGGACGGGACGACCAGGAGACCAGGCGGCGGGCGAGCGTGGGCCGGTGGGCGATCTGCAGCAGCGGGGCGACCGGGTCGTCGCCGGGGCCGGGGCCGCTTGCGCCGTCGGTGCGTGGCTCGGAGCCCTGTGCCGGTGACGGACCGTGCTTGGGAGCCGAGGCGGTCATGGAGAGCGTTCCCCCAGGGTGGATGAGCGGAGTCGCACGACCGGGGGATCGGGCCACCGGCGGCGCGTCAGGTGCGTGACGGCCGCGTCGTCGCGGCCCGCCTTTCAGGATAGGGGAGCGGCGGCGCTTCTTCGGGCCTTCGGGCACGACTGGGGAAAGAAGTACCCGTACCGCCCGCGCGCGCGTGGGCGCGTCCGGGAGGGGCGCCCCGCGTCCGCCGTACCCGCCGTGCCCCGCGGCGGGCGAGCCGGTCCAGCGCGTAGCGCCCCGGCGCGACGGCGGCCAGCAGGCAGGCGGCGGCGAGCAGCGCCAGGGGCGCGGCTTCGGCGTCGGCGGGGACCCCCGGCAGGCCGGTCCGTCCCGTCCACACCGCCCCGGCCCCGGCGGCGGCCAGCAGGGCGGTGAGCCCGCCGCTGACGGGCAGCCCCAGGCCGACGGCGAGCATCGCCGCGCACGCCAGCTCCACCTGGGCCAGCGCCGCCCCGGTGCCGCCCGGTGGGCCCTCCGTGAGCCGCCGCACCGCGTGCTCCGCGACGACCCAGGCGGCGCCGAGCCGCATCGCCAGCACCGCCGCGTCCCGGAGCCGCTCCGCGGCCCCCGCGCGGGCCGGTCCTCCGTCGGCGCTCCGCATCGCCCGACCGCCCCCTCATTCCACCGTCCGGTCGCCGGTCCCCAGGGAAACTACCCAAGGTGACGCTCAATGGCTCTGCGTCACACGCGGGGTGCGGCGAATCGGCCCGGCGCAGTAGGGTGGTGCGCCGTGGCAGCATCGACACCCGCCCCGAGCGAAGGGGTGCCCGTCCCCGACTACCGGCTGGAGCAGGAGCTCGCCGGGGCCGGGGCGCGCACCGTGGCCGGCGTCGACGAGGTCGGCCGCGGTGCCTGGGCCGGACCGGTGGTGGTGTGCGCGGCGGTGGCCGACGGCAGCGCCCCGCCGGAGGGCCTGACCGACTCCAAGAAGCTCACCCCCAAGCGCCGCACGGCCATGGCCGAGGCCCTGGGCCCGTGGGTGGCCGACCACGCCATCGGCCGCGCCGAGGCCGGGGAGATCGACGAGCTGGGCATGACGGCGGCCCTCCGCCTGGCGGCCCACCGCGCCCTGGAGGGGCTGCGGGAGCGGCCCGACGCGGTGATCCTCGACGGCAAGCACGACTACCTGGGGCAGCCGTGGGCGGTGCGGACCCGGGTGGGGGCGGACCTGGCCTGCGTGAGCGTGGCGGCGGCGTCGGTGCTGGCCAAGGTGTACCGCGACGCCTGGATGGCGGACCTGGAGGAGGAGTGCCCCGGGTACGGCTTCACCACCGCCGCCGGGTACCCGTCCCCGGTGCACCGCGCGGCCCTCGCCGAACACGGCCCGACCCCGCACCACAGGGTGAGCTGGTCCTTCATGGACGACCTGCCCAAGTGGTCCCACCTGCGCAAACCCAAACCGGGCCCAGCGGGCCAGACGGCCCTGATCTGAACGGCAGGGAGCGGGCGGGCGGCGGCTCGGCAGGTACCCCGCTCGTGGGCCCCGCCCCCTGCGGTCCCCGTCGACGGGGCGGCGCCTCCTCCGCCGGTGTTCACGCCCCCTCACCGCGTGGGAATCCGCGCCTGTCAGGTGGGCCGGGCCGCACCCCGGCACGGCGACACGCCGGGCGGGGGCGGGGCGGGCTGTTCTCCCGCCCCCGGCATTCGCGGCAGTATGGGACGGACCGCGGAGGCGACGGGATGAGGGAGGCACGGGTATGCCGCGCGAAGACCGGTCCCGCTCGGTCCGCACCGGGACGGCCGGATCCCCCCTGGAACGCGCCCGGGCCGCCTACCGCGCCCGGCCGCCCAAGACGCGCTGGACCGCAGGTCTGGTCGTGGTCGCCGTCACCGGCATCGCCGCCTTCATCGCGGGCGTCCCGGTCCTGGCCGGGATCGCCGCCGCCGTGACCCTGCTGGCCGTCGGCGCCGCCCTCATGCACTCCTCCGACGCCGTCGCCACCACCCTGGTGAGCATCGTCTGGCTGGCCGTCGCCTTCTTACTGCTGCAGATCCCCATCCCCGTCGCCGACCGCGGGGTCCTCCTCCTGCTCCCGCTCATCCCTCTCCTGGTCTCCCTGGCCGCCTCGCGCATCCGCGAGTTCCCCGCCTGGCACACCACCCTCCTGGCCCTGCTCGTCGCCCTCATCGCGGGCATGGGCACCGGGCTCGCCGGGATGATCGCGGGCGGCGCCCCGCCCGCGCTCGGCCCCCTCACCGCCGCCTGCGCGGCCGCCGCCGCCCTGGCCTGGCGGGCCGCGGCCGCCTACCGCCTGCGCCGGGGCATGGTGCAGGTCGGCGGAGACGGCGGCGGCCCCGTCGGTCCCCGGCGCCCCGGAGGCCCCGGCGCGTCCGGCCGGGGAGGGAACACCTCGGGCACCGCGTCCGGAGCGGCGCCCGACCGGACGTCCGTCCGCGGCCGCGGCGCCCGGCCCGACACCGGCCGGGACACCGGCGCCGCCCCCGACGACGCCGAGCCCGTCCCGGTCGACGAGGCCCTGGCCCGCCTGGAGAACATGATCGGCCTGGACCCGGTCAAACAGCAGGTGCGGGCCATCGCCGCCTCCATCGAGGCCGCCCGGCTGCGCGCCGACGCCGGGTACGCCGTCGACAAGCCCCTGCGGCACCTGGTCTTCTCGGGTCCGCCCGGCACCGGCAAGACCAGCGTCGCCCGCACCCTGGCCACCGTCTTCCACTCCTTCGGGCTGCTGCCCTCCGCCCGCGTGGTGGAGGCCCAGCGGGCCGACCTGGTCGGCGAGTACCTGGGCGCCACCGCGATCAAGACCAACGCCCTGGTCGACAGCGCCCTGGGCGGCGTGCTCTTCATCGACGAGGCCTACTCCCTGGTCAACGAGGGCGACGGGCAGCCCGACCGGTTCGGCAGCGAGGCCGTGCAGACCCTGCTCAAGCGGGCCGAGGACGACCGCGACCGCCTCGTCGTCATCCTCGCCGGATACGAGGACGAGATGGACCGCTTCCTCGCCTCCAACCCCGGCCTGGCCTCCCGCTTCTCCACCCGGGTGACCTTCCCCAGCTACTCCTGCGAGGAGCTGCGCCGCATCTGCGAGCACCTGTTCGGGGCCCGCGGCGACCTGCTCGACCCCGACGCGCTGCCCGGGCTCCGCCGCCGCCTGGAGGAGGTCGAGCAGCGCGGCGCCGTCGACGACCTGGGCAACGGCCGCTTCGCCCGCTCCCTGGTGGAGAAGGCCGCCGAGGCGCGCGACGTCCGGGTGGTCACCTCCGGCGCCGCCGACACCCCCAGCCCGGACGACCTGGTGACCGTGCGCGAACCCGACATCGCCACCGCCTACGAGGGCCTCACCGCCCGCATCCCCGGCTTCGGCGACGCCCCCGACCTGGAGGGCGCACTGGCCGAACTGGACCGGATGATCGGACTGGAGCCGGTCAAGCGCCAGGTCCGCTCGATCGCCGCCCAGCTCCGCGTGGTCCGGCTGCGCGAGGAGCAGGGCCTGCCCACCCAGCCGCCCATGCGGCACTTCGTCTTCTCCGGCCCGCCCGGAACCGGCAAGACCAGCGTCGCGCGGGTCCTGGGCCGCGTCTTCGCCGCCCTGGGCCTGCTCACCCGCGCCGAGGTCGTCGAGGCCCAGCGCTCGGACCTGGTCGGCGAGCACCTGGGCGCCACCGCCATCAAGACCAACAAGCTCGTCGACCGCGCCCTGGGCGGGGTGCTCTTCGTCGACGAGGCCTACGCCCTGGCCAACCCGGGCTACAGCGGCGGCGACGCGTTCGGCGCCGAGGCCATCCAGACGCTGCTCAAGCGGGCCGAGGACGACCGCTCCCGCCTGGTGATCGTGCTCGCCGGGTACCCCAGGGAGATGGACCGCTTCCTGGCCAGCAACGCGGGCCTGGGGTCGCGCTTCAACGTGCGCGTGGGCTTTCCCAGCTACACCCCCGACGAGCTGTCGGCGATCGCCGACGCCGTGGCCGCCCGCACCGGCGACTCCTTCGACGAGGAGGCCCACGAGGACCTGCGCAGCATCTTCGGGTACGTGTGCGGGGAGGGGTGGATCGACGAGCTGGGCAACGGCCGCTTCGCCCGCTCGCTCTACGAGAAGGCCTGCTCCCACCGCGACCTCAGGGTGGCCGAGGACCTGGGCGAGGCCGCCACCGCCGAGGAGCTCACCCGGGTGACCAGTGCCGACCTGCGCTCGGCCTACGAGGAGATCACCCAGCGGTGACGAGCGGTCCCCGCGGCGCCGTCGCGGGCCCTGCTAGTGTCCGCTCCATGAACGCACCCAGCGCTCCGATCCGGGAAGCCGCCATCCTCGCGGGCGGCCAGGCCACGCGCCTGCGCCCGTACACCGACACCCGCCCCAAGGCGATGGTCGAGGTCGCCGACCGCCCCATCATCGACTACCAGCTGGAGTGGCTGGCCGGCCACGGGGTCGAGCACGCCGTGGTGTCCTGCGGCTACAAGGCCGACGTGCTGCGCGAGCACCTGTCCGCGCGTACCGAGGGCCCGGAGATCACCCTGCTGGTGGAGGACGAGCCGCTGGGCCGCGGCGGTGCCCTGCGCTTCGCGGCGACCGGGCTGCGGGACTCCGGCGCCCCCTACTTCGCGCTCAACGGGGACGTGCTCACCTGGTTCCCGCTGGACGAGTTCACCCGGTTCCACCGGGACAAGGGCGCCGCGGCCAGCCTGGCCCTGGCCCAGTACCAGACCAGCTGGGGCATCGTGGACGTGGACGAGGACGGCACCATCGAGGGCTTCACGCAGAGCCCCATGCTGCCGTTCTGGATCAACGCCGGGGTGTACATCTTCGAAGCGGCCGCCACCGGGCTGCTGCCGGTCAAGGGCGACCACGAGTCGACCACCTTCCCGCGCCTGGCCGCGGACAAGCGCCTGGCGGGGTACAGGATCGACGGCTTCTGGCGCGGCGTCGACACCGTGAAGGACGTCAAGGAGGCGAGCGAGCAGATCCCGGAGCTGCTCGGGCACGCGGGCTGAGCCCGCCCCGGCGGGGGGAGGCCGACAGACCGGAAGGTAGGCTCGGCCCGATGACGAACGACTCCGCCCTCGCCACCCTCCCCAACCTCCGCGACCTCGGCGGCCACCGCGCGGCCGACGGCGCCGCCGTGCGCCGCGGCCTGGTGTACCGCGCGGACGCCCTGGCCCGGGTGGACGACGGGGACTTCGCCGCTCTGTCCCGGCTCGGGCTGCGCCAGGTGCTCGACCTGCGCACCGCGCACGAGCGCACCGCCGAGCCCGACCGGGTGCCCGACGGCGCCGAGTACGCCGTGCTCGACGTGCAGGGCAACCACTCCACCGGCGGCGACCTGGAGCGCCTGCTGACCGACCCCGGGGCCGCCGCCGAAGCCCTGGGCGGCGGGGGAGCGGCCGCGTTCATGCTGGAGGTCAACCGGGTCCTGGTGACCGAGCCGGACGCCAACGCCGCCTACTCCGAGCTGGTCCGCCGGGCCGCGACCGGGCCGACCGCCGCGGTCTTCCACTGCACCGCCGGCAAGGACCGCACCGGCTGGGGCGCGGCGCTGCTGCTCACCCTGCTGGGCGTGGACCGGGAGGTCGTGTTCGAGGACTACCTGGCCAGCAACCCGCGCATGGACCGCCTGCGCGGGGCGATGCGCCGCCGCGCCGAGCGCCACGGCGTCGACGGCGACCTGCTGGAGCCGATCATCCAGGTGCGCGAGGAGTACCTGGCGGAGGCCTTCGCCGAGGTGGAGCGGGCCTACGGGACGTTCGACGCCTACGTCTCCAAGGGGCTGAAGCTGGCCCCGGACCTCATCACCACCCTGCGCGAACGCATGCTGGAGGGCTGACCGGCCGGAGCCGCCCCCGGACCCCCGATGATCTCGGGAAAACGACGCTACAAGCGCGGTTTCAGGGTCGTTCCTCCCGAGATCAACAACTGAAGGGGGCCTGACGATCGCTCCGGCCCCCGTCACGGCGGCTCTGGGGCGCGCCGGCCCGGCCTACGCCGTGGCCCGCGACCGCCCGTTCGCGCCGCTACAGCTCGTTCAGGTAGTCGGCCAGCGAACCCGGTCGCCCCGACCGGTCGGCCGCCTCCATGGCGGTGATCATCGCCCGCAACACCGCCGGGCGGCTCTCGCCCCGGTCGAGGAGGCGCTGCGCCGCCGCCCACAGTTCCGGCGGGTCGCCCTCCCACAACCGTTCGGCCAGCCGCTCGTGGGCGGCCAGCTCCGCCTCGGCGGCCGTGCGGTCCGAATCCCCCTCCGGGGCCCGACCGGAACGCCCTGTAGCGGAACGCCCTGCACCGGGACGCTCCGCCCCGGTCCGGCCCGTCCCCGAGGCCGCGCGGCGGTGGGCCCCGGTCCTCCCGCCGTCGACCGAGTGGCGGCCGCGCGGGCGCCCCTCGGGGTCGTCGATCTCGCCGAAGTGGTCGAGCTTGAGCAGCGCCCGCCGCCCCTGCGGGGTCGACGGGTCGAACGCCCCCTCCGCGTCGTCCAGCAGGTCGCCCGCGAGCAGCGGGAAGGCGAACATCCGCCGCGGCAGCGCCTCGAGGTCCCCGTCCGGCAGCAGCCGCCGCACCTCGCGGCGGCCCAGCCCGAGGGACTCGGCCGGGTCCCGGTAGGTCCGGGTGAACGGCCCGATCGCCTCCCACAGCGCGTCCAGCGCCGCACCGACCGCGGACTCCGGCAGCCCCCACCGGGGCCCCGCCCACCGGATCCACGCCCCCAGCACGTGCGGCATCGCCTCGCACTCCTCCCGCAGCAGGACCACCCGCCGCGGCAGCCAGGTCAGCAGGAACGCCTCCACCTTGCGCGGGCTCACCCGCAGCGGGCGCCCGCCGTCCACGTCGCAGCCGTAGGCGATGATGTGGTCCACGCACCGGCTGGCGGCGTAGGAGTCGGACAGCTCCGCGGCGGTCTCCGAGGCCAGGAAGCGCGCCGCGAGGGTGGCCCGGTCGTCGCGCCGCCACACCGGCTCCGGCGCGGGGCGCCCCTCCCGGGGCAGGGCCCGCATCCGCGACCGCAGCAGCGCGTGCACCGAGCTGAGCGAGCCGCCGAGCAGGTCCTCGCGCCGGGCGGCGGTGAGCCGCGCCGGGCGCCCCGTGCCGCCCGTGACGACCCGGTCGGTGCGCCGCAGCGCCGCCTCCAGCAGGGTGCGCGCCCGCCCGGGGGAGATCCGGGTGAAGACCGCCATCGGATTGCGCCCGGCCTCGGAGCGGGCGTGCTCCAGCAGGCGGCCCACCTTGCTCGTCAGCCAGGCGTCCCGCAGCACCCCGCCCGCGTTGTGGTCGATGACGGCGATGAGGGCGTGGGTCGCCGAGGCCTCGTCCGGTTCGCCGGGCGGGTCGGCGTCCGCGTCCTCCCGCGGGTCCTCCTCCTCGGTCGCGCGCCGGAAGGTGCACACCACCTCGTCGGCGTCGCCGAACCGGTCCCCGGACCGGTACGCCGCCACCGGCCGGGCCGCGCCCAGCTCCCGCACCCACGCGGGCAGCGCCATGCCCTGGTCGGACAGGGCCAGCGTCCCCTGGCGGGCCAGTTCCCGCCGGTGCTCCGTCGGACCGAGCGCGGCGATCCCGGACAACAGCGCCAGCCCGGCCGGGCTCCGCGCGGAGGTGGCGCGCGCGATCAGTCCCTCGCCCAGGTGGCGCTCGACGTCCTCCCCGCTCATCCCCGGGATGCTTCGGCCCCACCAGGCGCCCAGCATCCGGCTCAGCGCGAGCTCGGCGTCGAGCGGGTCGCGCATCGCCAGCAGGGCGCGGGCCACCCGGAGCATCTCGTCGAAGACCGGCTCCGGGGCGGCTCCGGAGCCCGGGGGAAGGGGAGGTACGGACACCTGCCCGAGCCTATGGCACGTGCCGCGGCCGCACGCCGCCGATGAACAGGACCGTGGAAAGGCGGGACGTCCGACGTCCGTGGAGGCGTCAGGGGAGGCTTCGGCGCGCCGCCGCGGATCTCATGCGAGGGCCGGCCGAATCCCGCAGGAAACGTGCGTGAACGGCGGAGGAACGCCGGAGAGCGGTCGCGGGGGTGCCGCGGTGGCGCCGCAGGAGCGCGGCGCTGCCCGTGCCCGCCGGAGCGGCGCCCGTCCCCGGGGGCGCCGCGGCCGTTTCAGCCGAACGTGTCGTGGTCGGGCAGGCGCGGCGGCGCCAGCCGCCCCGAGGGGGGCTGGGACATGACCATGGCCTGGAGCCGTTCCCGTGCGACCCGTTCCACCAGGACCGGGGTCGCCTGGAAGCCGAGGTGCTCGGCGCAGTTCCAGGCGTCGCAGACGCAGCGCTCCACGAATCTCGGGGACAGGGAGCCGAACTCGTCGTTCAGGCGCCGGGCGACCTGTTGCAGCCCGGTCGCGGGAAAAGTCTGGAGCATCCTCGCTCACGCCTCTCGCCGGCGGTGGTCGGACGGTGACCACCATCCATTTCATCCGCGCGGGAGGGAGTGTCAAGACCCGTCGGGGCAGACCTTGCCCAGCCTTTAAGCCTTGTGGGAGAACCGGTGGGGCGCGCGGGGCGCGGGCGGGGAGGAGGGGTTTCGGGCGTGGCACTCGGAACCGGTACGACGGCCCCCGTCGCCGCGGCGTGCGGGGGGCCCACACGACACGGCGAAAAAAGGGGGGCCGAAAAACCGGCGGGGGAAGGCGGGGAGAAAAGGGACGGCGTATCATCTGTCCTCTGCCGTCACCCCCGACTTTCCGTCGCCGTCCGGCCCGCCGGAGTGATGTGGCTTATGCTGTGGCGGTGGCGGCGACCGTGCCGCGTCGCGTCGCCCCTCGGGCGGGCCGCCCGCCACCGAGCGCGGCACGGCCGGAGCAGAAGTGCCCGTGTTTTCCGGCGCTCGCGCGCGCGAGCCCCCGTCCAACGGGGGAAGGACCCCCCGGAGGTGTCACTGGTGAGCACCGAGACGTCCGTTCCGCTCCCTCGCATGTCCGGACTCGGCCCCTCCGACTCGGCGCTGCTGGACACGATCCTCAAGGAAGCCCCGATCGGCTTCGCGCTCTTCGACTCCTCCTGCCGCTTCCAGCGCGTCAACCCGGCCCTGGCCGCGGTCTACGGGGTGGACGAGCAGGAGTGCCTCGGGCTGCGCCCCGCCGACGTGCTCGGCCCGGCCGACGCCGCCGCGCACGAGACCGCCCTCGCGGCCGTCATCACCGGCGACCGCGACCTGTGCGGCGAGCACCGCTTCCCCGCGGCCGGGGACGGCGGCCACTGGGCGCTGTCCTGGTTCCCGGTGCACGACGGCGCCGGCGACGTCGACGGAGTGGCGCTGATCGCCGTCGACCTGGGCGAGAAGAACGGCCGCCGCCGCACCGAGGAGCGCTACCGGGCGCTGCTGGCCGCCACCAACCAGGTCGTGTGGACCGCCTGCACCGACGGCCTGGTCACCGAGGACTGCCCGGAGTGGCGCGCCGTCACCGGCCAGTCGGAGGAGGAGTACCAGGGGCGGGGCTGGCTGGACGCGGTCCACCCCGACGACCGCCCGCGGGTGGAGCGCGCCTGGGACGACGCGGTCGCCGACCGCACCATGTTCGACGAGACCTTCCGGGTGCGCACCCGCTCCGGAGACCACCGCCACTTCCGCTCCCGCGCGCTGCTGATCGGCCACGGGTCCGCCTCCGAGTGGGTCGGCCACAACACCGACGTGACCACCCAGCACGAGGGCGACGAGATGCGCCAGCGCCTCACCCAGCAGCTCGGCGAGGCGGCCCTGCGCACCGTGCGCCTGCAGAAGGCCACCGCCGACCTGGCCGAGGCGCTCACCGTCGCCGAGGTGGTGCAGGCCATGGCGGAGATCGGCCGCTCGGCCGTGGGCGCCGACCGCACCCGCGTCGCCGAGCTCGACGACGGCCGCACCCGCCTGCGGGTGATCGGCGAGTCCGGGGTGCCCGAGCGCGGCCGCCCCGCCGGGGCCGGGCAGGACGCCCTGATGTGCCTGGCCGTGCGCGACCTGCGCCCGCGCTTCGCCGGCAGGCCCGAGGACCTGCTCGCGCTGCTGGAGGAGGAAGAGCACGAGGCCGCCGCCGAGGAGCCCGTCCCCGGCGAGCGGGCGTGGGCCGCCCTGCCGCTACTCAGCGGCGGCAAACCGATCGGCGCCCTCGGCTTCTCCTACGCCGCCGCGCGCGACGTGCCCGACGAGGAGAAGGTCTTCCTGGAGGCGCTGGCCGGGCAGTGCGCCCTGGCGCTGGAGCGGGCCAAGCTCTTCGAGCGCGAGCACCGCACCGCCGAGGCGCTGCAGGCCAGCCTGCTGCCCGAGGACCTGCCGGAGGTGCAGGGCGTGCGGATGCGCGCCTTCTACCGCTCGGGCACCCAGCACGTGCAGGTCGGCGGCGACTGGTACGACGCCTTCCCGCTGCCCGACGGCCGTGTGGCCGGGGTGCTGGGCGACGTCATGGGCAAGGGCATCAAGGCCGCCACCGGGATGAGCCGGGTGCGCAACGCGCTGCGCGCGCTGGCGTTCAGCATGCCCGAGCCCGCCGACGTGCTCACCGGGCTGGACCGCATGTTCGACGCCACCGAGGGCGCCGACCAGGTCACCACGCTCGTGTACTTCGTGCTCGACCCGGAGACCGGGCAGATCGACCTGAGCAACGCCGGGCACCTGCCGCCCCTGGTGGTCACCGAGAGCACCGAGCCGTGGCTGCTGGAGACCGAGCCCGACACGCCCCTGGGCGTGCGGGCCGAGCGGGGCCATCACAAGTTTTTCGTCCAACCCGGTAACACCGTGGTGCTCTACTCCGATGGACTTGTTGAGAACCGGAGGCGGTCCGTCGCGTCCGGGCTGGAAGAATTGGTCACCGTTGCGTCTCAGGCGCCGCCGGAGGTGGTGGGGGATCCACAGCACATGCTCCAGTACCTTGTGGAGGGCATGCTCGCAGGGTACGAGCAGGACGACGACGTCACACTGCTCGCCGTCCACCTCCCGGTGATCGAGGCCGCACCGGAGGCGTAGACCGTAAGAACAAGTCCGACACCTAAGGTGGAGGATCCATCATCCCCGCTCACGCGGGGGGTGGGGTCAGGACCCGTCGGTGGGATCGGATCCGTGCGGCCGCGGAGAAAAATCCTACTGGGCGGATGGGCCCAAACGCTAGAGAGGGCGCATACGCTGAAAGGGAATCGGCAACCCCGCCTCGCGGGCGGGGACGATCCCGGGCAACAGCCGGGGGGCGGTGGCTCCGCCTCCCACAGGTCTTCGGACCGCCGGGTCCAGCAATCTCGCCACACGTCCGTTCGAGAGGTGTTTGTGTCACCTGCCAGTTCGACCCGCTCTAAACAGCCGGAGTCGCTGCAAGAGCCCGTCATCCAGCAGCTGATCGAGCGTGGGCGGTCCCAGGGGTACCTTGAGCCCGAGGACGTGCGCCGTGCCTTCGAAGAGGCCGACATCCCGATGTCGCAGGCCCAGGCCGTGCTGCGCAGCCTGACCAAGGAGGGCGTGACCCTCGTCGTCGGTGCCGAGGAGTCCGCGCCCTCGCGCCGCAAGTCCGCGCGCCGCAAGAACGCTGCCCCGAAGAAGACGACCACCCGGTCCTCGTCCTCCTCCGCGTCGTCCGCGTCGGACCAGCCCTCGTCCGATGCCGCCTCCGGTCCGCCCTCCCGCACCACGCGGCGCGCCGCCGCCGCGCAGGAGCAGCCCGAGACGGTGACCGCGGTCGTGGACTCCGCCGCCGAGGCCGCCCCGCGCAAGCGGGCCGCCGAGGCCGAGGAGGCCCCCGCGCGCCCGGCGAAGAAGGCGGCCGCCAAGAAGACCGCCGCCAAGCCGGCGGAGAAGGCGGAGAAGGCCGCGGCCCCCGCCAAGAAGGCGGCGGCCAAGGGCGGGGCGAAGAAGAAGGACGAGCCCGCGCTGGAGGTCGCCGAGGACGCCGGCGACGACCTCGACCTCGAGGTCGCCGACTCCGAGGAGATCGAGGACACCGGCGCCGAGCTGGAACTGGTCGAGGACACCGAGGACAAGCCCGAGCCGGTCGGCGGGCCGATCTCCGCGGCCGGGGGCAAGCCCGAGGTCGTCGGCATCCCCGAGAAGGCGGCGGCCAACACCTCCGAGGACGAGGCGTTCGTCCTCTACGACGATGACGACGACGCCCCCGCCGCGCAGGTGGTGGCGGCCGGCGCCACCGCCGACCCGGTCAAGGACTACCTCAAGCAGATCGGCAACGTGGCGCTGCTCAACGCCGAGCAGGAGGTCGAGCTCGCCAAGCGGATCGAGGCCGGCCTGTTCGCCGAGGAGAAGCTCGCCGAGGAGCGCGCCTCCCTGAGCGAGGAGTTCCTCGACGAGCTGGAGTGGATCGCCGGCGACGGCGCCCGCGCCAAGAAGCACCTGCTGGAGGCCAACCTCCGGCTGGTCGTCTCGCTGGCCAAGCGCTACACCGGGCGCGGCATGCTCTTCCTGGACCTGATCCAGGAGGGCAACCTGGGCCTGATCCGCGCGGTCGAGAAGTTCGACTACACCAAGGGCTTCAAGTTCTCCACCTACGCCACCTGGTGGATCCGCCAGGCCATCACCCGCGCGATGGCCGACCAGGCGCGGACCATCCGCATCCCGGTGCACATGGTGGAGGTCATCAACAAGCTGGCCCGCGTGCAGCGCCAGATGCTGCAGGACCTCGGCCGCGAACCCACTCCGGAGGAGCTCGCCAAGGAGCTCGACATGACCCCGGAGAAGGTCGTGGAGGTGCAGAAGTACGGCCGCGAGCCGATCTCCCTGCACACCCCGCTGGGCGAGGACGGCGACAGCGAGTTCGGCGACCTCATCGAGGACTCCGAGGCCATCCAGCCGGGCGAGGCGGTCAGCTTCACCCTGCTGCAGGAGCAGCTCCACTCGGTGCTCGACACCCTGTCCGAGCGCGAGGCGGGCGTGGTCTCCATGCGGTTCGGCCTCACCGACGGCCAGCCCAAGACCCTCGACGAGATCGGGAAGGTCTACGGGGTCACGCGCGAGCGGATCCGACAGATAGAGAGCAAGACGATGTCCAAGCTGCGGCACCCGTCGCGGTCCCAGGTGCTGCGCGACTACCTGGACTGACCTCGTCTGAGAGTGCGGCCCCGCGGGCGCCGGCCGTTCACCCCGGCCGGCGCCCGCGATGCCGTCGGCCCCGGCGGTGCGCCCGCGGACCGCGCGTCCCCGCCCCGGGTGTGGCGAGGCCCGGGAACAGGGCGCCGCGGTGCGCTCCGCAGAGGCGGATGTCGTTCGCGTCCGTCATCCGATCCAGCATCTTGCCGTTCATGATCCTCGCGGAGAGGGCGTATGGACGGGATAAAGCGTTGATACGGCTTCGTTACGCCCTCCCGTCACCCACCACCACCCTCAACGGAAGCGGCTCCGCCGCGCAGGCCTCTCCGT
>NZ_JAQFWP010000079.1 GCF_027706745.1 Nocardiopsis suaedae
GTCAGCAGAAGATCCAGCAGCCGTCGTCGGGGGGCTCCTCGATGGGGTCGTCGTCGGAGGGCGGGCTCTCGTCGCCGCCACCGCCACCGTCGCCGCCTCCACCGCCGCCTCCGGTGTCCCCGCCGCCGCCCCCGCCCCCGCCGCCACCGTCGCCGGGCGGGGCGGCGGGAGCGCTGGTGCCCCCGTCGCCGCCCGAGGGCGGCCCGGGCTCCGCCGGGGCCTCAGGGGTGTCGTCTTCGGTGGAGGGGGTCGGGTCGGCCGTCTCCGCGTCGTCGTCCTCCGCGTCGTCGGGGGAGGCCCCGGGGTCGGCGGAGGGGCTGGTGGCGCTCGTCGGGGCGGGCCCGGTCGGGGCCGGGCCGCCGGGTGAGGCCGAGGAGGCGGACGGGCGGGCCTCCGGGGTCGGGGAGACGCCTCCGCTGCCGCCACCCGCGGAGGAGCGCGGCCCGTCGGACGACGGGGAGAGGGAGGCGACGACGAGGGCGCCGGTGAGGGCGGTTCCCGCGCCGATGACGGTGACCACGGTCAGCCGTCGGCGCCGGCGCTCGGCCTTCTTCTGGCGACGCGTCGCGCGCGGTGCTGCCCCGTCCGGGGAGGGCCCGTCGTCGACCATGGGGGATCGTGCCTTTCCGGTTCCGGCAATGCTTCCGAGAAGGGGCGCCTGGCGTGGGCGAGGGGGATCCGGACACTTCATAGCGCGACATCCCGGAGTGTCAAACCGGGGCGGAACGCCGGAAGTGGGCGGGCGGCGCTTACGTGACAGACGCACGCGATCACCCCGGGGATCCGTTGAGGGACGAATCGGTCTTCCGGGGCGGACGCGAGAGGGGCGGAGGCGAAGGGCGTCCCGTTCCGACAGGAGCCGGGGCGGGGCGCCTTGCGCCGCCGAGATGCGCATCATAGGTGCGTCCGGTGACTCCGGAAACCCGGCCCGGAGGCATCGCGGCGTATCGGAACGGCGGGGCGTCGTGCAACAGGGGGGATGGGCGCCGCTCAGGGCGCTGGAGACGGCCGGGCCCGCCCCCACCGTTCGTCGCCGCCTGGGGCCGTCCCGCGTGGCGACATCGCCGAAACAACGCACGTGAGGTGTCGATTCCACCACGCCGGACGGCGGGCCGGCCCGGGCGGGCGCTCGTTCCCCGGACGCGGCCCCGGCCGGGGCGTGCCGATCCCTTCCCCCACCGGGTCAGAGCAGGGACTTCTGCACCTTCCCCATCGCATTGCGCGGCAGGGCGTCGACCACGCGCACCTCCCGGGGGCGCTTGTGCACCGACAGGCGACCGGCAACGAAGCCGACCACGTCCTTCTCGTCGATCCCCTCGCCCACCAGGTACGCCACGATCCGCTGACCGAGGTCCTCGTCCGGGACGCCCACCACCGCGGCCTCCCGCACGGACGGGTGGTCCAACAGGGCGGACTCCACCTCCCCGGCGCCGACGCGGTAGCCGCCGCTCTTGATCAGGTCCACCGACATGCGCCCCACGATCCGGTACCGCCCGTCGGCGTCCACCGCGGCCGCGTCCCCGGTCGCGAACCACCCGTCGGGCGTCCACGCCTCCACCGTCGCCTCGGGCAGCCCCAGGTACCCGTCGAACATCGTCGCCCCGCGCACCTGCAGCGCGCCGATACTCTCCCCGTCGGCCGGGACCGGGGCGCCGTCCTCCCCGCGCAGGCGGGCCTGCACGCCGGTGACCGGACGGCCGACCCACCCGGTCCTCGCCGGTTCATCCGCCCGTGCCGCCAGGGTGATGAGCGATTCCGTCATGCCGTAGCGCTCGACGGGCGCGAGCCCCGCGGCGGCCTCCATCGCCTGCGCGACACCGGCCGGGAGCCCCGCGCTGCCCGACACCAGGAGCCGCGCCGACCCCAGGGCCGTGGCGGCGTCGCGCTCGCGGGCGATGCGCGACCACACCGTCGGCACCCCGAAGAACAGCGTGCCCCCGGCCTCGGCGGCCGCCGCATAGGCCTCCGGGCGCGGGCGCACCGTGTGCACCAGCGGGCTGCCGGTGCGCAGCGCGCCCAGCAGGCCGAGTACGAGCCCGTGGACGTGGAACAGCGGCAGACCGTGCACCAGTACGTCGTCCCGCGTCCATCGCCAGGCGTCGGCGAGGCCGTCGAGGTCGGCGGCGACGGCGCGGCGCGGGATCAGGACGCCCTTCGGCGGGCCGGTGGTGCCGGAGGTGTACATGATGAGGGCGGCGGCCTCTGGGCCCGGGTCGGCGGCGCGGAACCCGGCGGGGGCACGGTCGGCCGGGGCGGCGGGCACGCGCGGGACGCCGACCTCGTCGAGGGCGGGTCCGGCCCAGAGGGCGGCCTTGGAGTCGTCGAGGATGTGCCGCCGCTCCGCCGTGCCCGCGTCGGCCGGGACCGGCACCACCGGGACCCCGGCGAGCACGCCGCCGACGACGGCCACGACGGTGGAGAGGGAGGACTCCCCGTGCACGGCGACCGCGGGCGCGCCCGCGATGCGCGCGGCGAACGCCGACGCGGCCTCCCAGAGTGAGGACCGGTCGATCGCTTCGTCCCCCACGCGTACGGCGGGGACGTCGGTCCGCCCCTGGTCGGCGCTGCCCAGCAGCATCGCGTACCTCCTCCTCATGCCCGCGGGACCGCCCCGCGGAGGTCGGCGCGTGATCAAGACTGCCACGCAGGGGTGCAGGGGCGTGCGGGAGGTGGTCCGAGAATCCCGGAAGCGGGGGAGCGCGGGGCGGGGGTGTGGCAGGGTCGGTCCGTGTTCCTTCCACGCGACCAGGTCGCTTTCGTGTTCGGACCCGCCCCGGTGCTGCTGATGGGCGGGGCCCCGGTGCACGGGCTGCTGCCGGTCGTCCGCGGTGCGGCGGACGGTGCCCTGCCGGTGTGCGACGGCTGGAGGATCGAGGCGGGCGTGACCATACTGGTGGTCGACGGCCCAGGTGACGACGGCCTGCTGCTTCAAGGGGCGGTGGACGTCGACGACGCGCGACACGTGGCGGCCTGGGGCGCGGCGGTGCAGGAGAGGGACGGGGCCCTGGTGCTGTCGGTGGAGGAGCTGCCGGGGCGGCCGGATTGGCCGCGACTGCTGAGCGACGGGATCGCGCGGGGCGGCTTCATGAAGAAGGCGTGAGCGGATCTCGGCGACCGGGCGCCGGTGGCGGGGGAGAGGTGCCAAAGTGGTCTGAGGAGAGAGGGCTGGACTCCGTCACCGCAGGTGGGGGAGAGTGCTCCCCGCACGCGCGGGGATGGACCCCCGCGGGGCGGGCACCAGCACCGACCCGACCGGTGCTCCCCGCACGCGCGGGGATGGACCCAGTGCGCAGGTGGGGATAGGTGTGGTTTAGGTGTGCTCCCCGCACGCGCGGGGATGGACCCCGGTCGATGATGATCCCGCGCTCGTCCTGGGTGTGTTCCCCGCACGCGCGGGGATGGATCCAACTACGGCAGCGCGATCGGCCCGGCGGCCATGTGCTCCCCGCACGCGCGGGGATGGACTCGTGCGGAGGTCGGTGAGCTGGCGCTCGTACTCACGCTCCCCGCACGCGCGGGGATGGACCTGACCTCGGCCAGTCGTAGCGCGTGGACGGGGTATGCGCCCGGCAAGTGTGCGGCGCGTCCATCCACCTCAGGCCTGGGCGCCTCTGGAGTGATCGGTGCTCCCGGTGCCCTGTGGCGCGGGGATGTGCTCCGCCGCTCCGCTCCGCATCCTCCAGTAGTGACGCCACGTCACACCCGATCCCTGACGTGTCGCCACTCCCGGCCCCGCCTCATCGGCGATGGAATCGGCTGTGTCACCCCGACACCGGACGCTGCCGGTCGACCGGCGCGTCACCCGGGGGCGACGCCCGAACCCGCATCGGCCGTTCCACCGCCTAGGAGGCCTCCGCCATGTCCGCCACCGGCCCCGAGCCACTGTCCACCCCCACCCCTTCCACCGCATCCGCATCGCCCGACCGCCCCGGTTGGCCCGAGATCGCCGTCGGGCTCGTCGGGCTCGTGGTCACCACGGCCGGGCTCTTCTTCTTCGGGTCGAACGGTCCCCTCGACCTCGACCCCGTCGCCTTCGGGCTGGTCGTCGCCGCCTGGTCGGGCATCGCGGGCCTCGTCGGCTTCGGCGCGGCCTTCGCCGTCCGCCGCCGTCCGCTCGAGGCCTTCGGTGTGCGCCGCACGACCTGGCGCTGGATGCTCGTCGGCGCGGCGGCCGGGCTGTTCGCCCTCGGCGCCAAGACGGCCGTGAACGCCGCCATCATGTCCTTCACCGACTTCGCGGACACCAACCCCCAGGGCATGTACTTCGACGCCGCCGGGGGCGGTGCGCTGCCCCTGGCGCTGACCTTCCTCTTCCTGGCGGTCCTCACGCCCATCGGGGAGGAGTTCCTCTTTCGCGGTGTCGTCACCAACGCGCTCCTGCGCTACGGCCCGCTGGTGGGCGTCCTCGGGAGTTCGGCCGTCTTCGCCCTCTTCCACGGCTTCAACTTCATCCTCCCCAGCGCCTTCATCGTGGGCGTCGTGGCCGCTGAGGTGATGCGCCGGAGCGGGTCCATCTGGCCCGCGGTGGCCGTGCACACGGTCAACAACACGGCTCTGCCCCTGCTCGTCCTCCTCACGCAGGGCGCCTCGGGTGCCTGAGGGGACGGTGGGGCGGCGCTCACCGCTCGGACGGACGGCCGACGATGACCCCGGAGAGCGCCGTCCCGGCGCGGAGCAGGGCGACCATCCGGTCGGCGATCGCGCCGATCCTGGTCTCCAGCACGGCGAGCGGCTCGTCCAGCCCCTCCAGCCCGCGCACGGCCTCGATCGTCCTCTGCACATCGGGGACGCGGTACCCGGCGGCGCGCAGGGCGGCGGTGATGCGGGCCTCGCGGATCGCCGCCGGCGGGTACCGGCGCGCCGCCGCCGCCCGGGTGGTGACCCGTTCCGGCGCGACGAGCCCGCACTTCTCCCAGAAGCGCAGGGTGGACGCGCGCACCCCCAGGGCTCCGGCGAGCTCGCCGATCGTCATCGCGTCCCCGGGGGCGGGGTCGGCGTCCGCCGCGGCCTCGGCGCTGATCGTCCGCAGCGCGTGCCGTGCGGCGAGCGCCTCCTCCCGCTCCCGGGCCAGCGCGGCGTGCAGCGAGGCGATGGCGGCCGCCGCCTCGTCGTAGGCCGACGCGCGGATGCCGTGCATCGTGCGGCGGGCGACGACGGGCCCAACGGCCGCGGCCAGGTCGCGGTAGGCGCGCAGGTCGCGCACGTGCTCCGGAGAGAAGCGGCGGTATCCGTTGGCGGCGCGCGGCGCCGGCGGGATGACGCCTTGGGCCTCCAGGTCGCGGATCTGCTGGACGGAGTAGCCGGTCGCGGCGGAGACGTCCCTGGTGCGGAGGGGGCCGTCCGCCGTTCCGGTGCGCTCCGCCGCTCCACTGGCCATCGGTCAACCCTCCATAAGCACTTCAACCCCATACTTCAACCATGAGTATGCAGCGGATCCTGGATGCCGTGCGCGCCCTCGACGGCGTGCTGGAACTCGCGCCCGCGGAGGGCAGCGGGTTCCCCGAGCTCGCCTGGGGCGACCACTTCTTCTACTACGCGCCCGACGGGAAGGTCCCCGAGCGGGAGCAGCCCTACGCCACGATCGTGACGAAGGACTACCCGGACGACACCGCGTCCGACCTGGGCGGGGAAGGCCGGTGGCGGCTGAACGTCCACGTCGGCAAGGCCGTCGCCGCCCAGGTCGTGGGAGGGGAGGCGGGAGCCGCGTCGGACGCGCCCGACTTCAGCGCCTCCGACGTGTTCCTGCCCCACCCCGTGTACGGCCCGCTGGGGTGGATCGCCGTCGTCGTGCCGGGGGAGCGGACGTGCGGCAGAGCGGTCGAACTGCTCCGCGACGCCCACGAGCAGGCGCGGAAGCGGGCCGAGCGCCGTGCGGCGGTCGGCGGGGCGGGGAGCGGGGGCTGACGCTCCGCGCTTTTCACGGCGGGGCGGCCGTTTGGGCCGGGAACCACTCTCCTCCCCGTGCCGGAAGAGGCGTAGATTGACGGCCATGGCTGTTGTCGAGACCGACGGACTGTCCATCGCCGAAGCCGCCGTCTACACCGGGCTGACGGCGGACACACTGCGCTACTACGAACGGATCGGGCTGGTCGGCCCCGTGCCCAGGGACGGCGACGGTAGGCGGCGCTACGACCGGGACACCCTCCACTGGCTGGAGACCGTGCTCGTCCTGCGCGACACCGGGATGCCGGTGCGCGAGATGGTCCGCTACACCCGGCTCGCCCGGCAGGGCGACGCCACGGCGGACGAGCGCCGCGGCATCATGGCCGAGCACCTCGACCGCCTGCGCGAGCAGGAGGAGAGGGTCGCCAAGGCGCGCCGATTCGTGCAGACGAAGATCGACGTCTACGACGGTGTTCTGAAGTCCTGCGCACCGCCGCCCGACGAGCCGGGCGACCGCGCACGGCCCTGACCGCCCGCCGGTCCCCTCGCCCGCGGGGGACCGGCGGGCGCGGGACCATCACGCCTCTCGGGCGATCCCCAGGGCGGTTCTTCTGACCTCTTCCCGGCCCAGCAGCCCCGCGCTGTCGCGGACCTCCACGGCCACGCCCGGTTCATCGAGCCAGAACGCCTCCGCGGCCCCGGCGAACCCGGGCGACCCCCGGTGGTCGAACGCCTCCAGCTCCCACTCCCGCGCGTCGCGCTCGTGGTACTCGGCCAGGAACGCGCGCACCTCCTCCGGCCCGGTCAGCGCCTCCGCGCGCACCACCAGCACCTGGAGCTCCACCCGGAAGCCCCCTCCGGGCAGCGCCCTCTCCCAGGTGCGGGCGGTGAAGTCCGCCCCGCCCCAGGCGTAGGAGAACTCCGAGGCCTCCACCTCGGCGCCCTCGGCCAGCGCCGCGGGCACGTACCCGATCGCGAATCCGTCCACCGTTCCCCCTTCCGGCCCCGGCGCCGCAGCGGCGGCGGCCGCGGTCGCGAGCACGGCGGCGAGCACCGCCGCCCACGCGCGCACGGTACCTCTCACGAACCGCATGCCCGTCGCACCTCCCTCCCCGGCCCAGAGGCCCTCTCCGGGCCGGCGGGACCAGCGTGCCGCCGCGGCCGGCCGTGCGGGGACCGGATTCCCGGCCTGTGGACGGGCGGGGCGGTGCCCTGCGGCGCCGGGCACGCGGACCCGCCCGGGTCCGACACGCGTCATCGCCCGTTAACCGAGGGTCATTGCGCGGCTCGCCTCGGCGGGGGACGCTCGAAGCGCCGCAAGGCGCCGAAACCGACCCCGCTACACCGAGGAAACGGAGCCCCATGCCGCACCGAACCCCCCGGCGTGTTCTCGGCCTGTCCGCCGCCGCCATCGCCGCGGCCGCCGCTGCCGCCCTGCTGCCCGCCGCACCGGCCGCCGCCGCGTCGCTGCCGCCCGGCATCCCCTCCGCCTCCGAGGCCCGCGGCCAGCTCGACGGCCTGCAGGTCCGCCCCGAAGGCGCCTCCGAACCCTACGACCGGTCGCTCTTCCCGCACTGGGGCGCCGTCGACGGCAACTGCAACGCCCGCGAATACGTCCTGCGCCGCGACGGCGAGAACGTGGAGACCGACGGCGCGTGCCGCGCGGTCTCGGGCACGTGGTTCAGCGCCTTCGACGGCGAGACCACCACCGACTCCTCGTCCTTCGACGTGGACCACATGGTCCCGCTGGCCGAGGCCTGGCGCTCGGGCGCCGACACCTGGTCCTCGTCCAAGCGCTGGTCCTTCGCCAACAACGTGGAGGGCCCCCTGCTCTGGGCGGTGTCGGCCTCCAGCAACCGGGAGAAGAGCGACCAGGACCCCTCCGAGTGGCGGCCCTCCCGCTCGGCCGTCCACTGCGACTACGCCAAGTCCTGGATCAACGCCAAGCACCGCTACGGCCTGACCGTCGACAGCGACGAGAAGGCCGCCCTTACGGGCATGCTCGACCGCTCCGGGTGTGGGGCGCGCGGGCGGGGGGCCGGGGGGCCCGCCGACGGCGCCGGACCGGCGGAGCGGTCTAGGGGCGGTCGACGACGACGGTCCCCGCGGCCGGGGTCTGCGCGGCGGCCCCGCCGCCGTACAGCTGCTCGACCCGGGAGCGCTCCTGGCGGTTCGGGGTGGCGTTGGTGCAGCCCACCCCGCCCGTGGAGCCGGACATCAGGGAGGAGCAGGGCCCGGGCTTGACGTCCGGCAGGCCGAGGTTGTGCCCGAGCTCGTGGGCGGCGATGCGCACCGTGTCGTGGCCCTGCTGCACGGCCTGGCGGCCGAACCAGATGGTGGCCGACCCGCCGGGCCGCACCGGGCCCAGGGTCGCCATCGGCCAGCCGTCGGTGGCCACGACGGTGATCTCGGCGCGCTGGCCGGGCTCGGCGGGCACCAGTTCGACGTTGTCGACGGCCGCGTTCCATTCGGCGGCGCCGGCCGCCACCGCGTCCTGGAACTCTCCGGCCCTGCTGTCGTCGTAGCGCAGGACGGTCTGCTGGACGGCGGCGTCGCCGCCGGGTGCGGGTGCGGGTGCGGGGGAGGCGGCCGCCGGGGAGGCGACCGCGCCGCCGCCGATCAGGGCGGCGACGGTGGCGATGACGAGGGTGAGTGGGGATACCCGTCGCGTCATGTGCGAACTCCTTGCGGGTGGGGGAGCGTCGGCCCTTTTGGGGCTCGCGTGAGTCTAAGTCCGCCCCGGTCCTACTACAAGGGGTGTTCGCGCGGGTTCCGTGTGTCACGGACGCGGCCGGATGCGGGCATCCGGGCGGCCCGCCCTTGACCTGTTCCTGCGCGCTGCGACGGTGTGGGCAGGCAGGGGTGGCCGTCGTCCTCAGGAGAGGGTGTGCCCCGTCCCGCCCGGCTCGCCGTCGTTCATCCCCGGACACCGGCGGCACGTGCGCACACGGGGCGGGCGGATGCGCCGCGGTGGCGGCGGCCGCCCTTCGCCGGGCGGTGTCATCCCCCGGCCAGCCGTGTCAGGACCACGTCGACCACGTCGGCAACGTACGCGTCCGGGATGGCCGCCTCGCCGGTCAGGCAGCGGTGCGTGAGCATCGCCGGACCGACCTCGGCCAGCAGGTCCAGGTCGCCCGCCGGGGTGTCGGCCTGGGTCGGAGACGCGCTCAGCACCTCCCGGATGCGCACCTTGCAGGGGGCGACCACGTGGTCGTTGACCAGCGTGCGCATGAACCCGGTGTCGGTGCCCGCCTCGGAGGCCACCGCCTGGAAGAGCGTGCCGCTCGTGTCGTTGAACACCGACTGCAGGAAGCCCAGGAGGGCGACGAGGTCGGTGCGGGTGTCGCCGGTGCGCGGGACCTCGTCGGGGTCGGGCAGGGTGCCGCGCAGGGCGTCGCGCAGCATCGCCTCCTTGTCAGGCCACCTGCGGTACAGGGCGGACTTCCCGGTTCCCGCGGCGGCGGCGACGCTCTCCATGGTCAGGTTCGCGTAGCCGGTCGTGCGCAGCTCCTCCATGACGGCGGCGAAGATCGCCTGCTTGAGCTCCTCGCCCCGGCGGCGGGTCCGGGCCGGGGCCTCCGCGGCCGGATCGGCGGTGCTGGGCCGCATCGCTGAACCACCTCTCTTCTGGAGCCGGGCACGGACACGATCCTAGTGACCTCTTGTAGTGGACGCACTCGTCCACTATATAGTGAACGTCTGCGTCCCTTAATGGGGGCGCCCCTCGGCGTCCGCCTACCCCCCGGAGGAAGAACCGTGTCCACATCCCCATCCGCCCAGGAGGGCGCGCGGGCGCCCGCCGTGCCCCGCCGGCCCGGCCTGGCGCTCGCGGTCATCGTGGGAGTCGAGCTGATGCTGATGCTCGACATGACGATCATGAACATCGCCCTGCCCGACATCCGCGAGGGCCTGGGCTTCACCCCGACCGGGCTCTCCTGGGTCGTCAACGCCTTCGCCCTCACCTTCGGCGGCCTGCTGCTCCTGGGCGGCCGGGCCGGGGACATCCTCGGCCGCCGCAAGGTCTTCACCGTCGGCGTGCTGATCTTCACCGCCGCCTCCCTCATCGGAGGCCTCGCCGTCTCGGCCGAGATGCTCATCGCCGCCCGCGCCCTCCAGGGCGTCGGCGCCGCGCTCGCCGGACCGAGCACCCTGGCCCTGCTCATGACCCACTTCGAGGAGGGGCCGCCGCGCAACCGGGCGCTGGCGGTCTACTCCACCGCCACCGGGTCGGCCATGGCGCTGGGCCTGCTGGCGGGCGGCGTGATCGCCTTCCTGGCCTCCTGGCGCTGGGTGCTGCTGGTCAACGTGCCCATCGGCATCATCGTGGTGCTCCTGGTGCCGCTGGCGCTGCGGGAGGCCGAGCGCAACGAGGGCCGCTTCGACATCGCGGGGGCGGTGGCCTCCGCGGCCGGACTCACCGCGCTGGTCTACGGGTTCCTCCGCGCCGCCGAAGGCGCCTGGGCCGACCCGGTCACCCTCGGCTGCTTCGCCGCGGGCGTGGTGCTGCTGGCGCTGTTCGTGCTCAACGAGGGCCGGGCCTCCCAGCCGATCATGCCGCTGCGCCTGTTCGCCGAGCGCAGCCGCGCCGCAGGCCTGCTGAACATGCTGCTGGTGCCGGCCACCCTGTTCGCGATGTTCTTCTTCCTGGTCCAGTACCTGCAGGAGGTCCTGGAGCAGTCGCCGATCATCGCGGGGCTGTCGTTCCTGCCCATGGCCGTCGCGGTCTTCGGCGGCGCCCAGGTCGTGCTCAAGCTGGTGCCCAAGACGGGGCCGAAGCCGATCGCGGCCACCGGTGTGGCGCTGATCAGCGCCGCGGCGCTGTGGCTGACCGTGCTCAGCCCCGACGGGGACTACCTGACCGGGGTCCTGGGGCCGATGGTGATGTTCGGGATCGGCGTGGGGTTCAGCGTGGTCCCGCTCAACATGATCATCGTCTCCGGCGTCCCCGCGGAGGACTCCGGCGCGGCCTCGGGGCTGCTCCAGGCGCTCCAGCAGATCGGCGGCGCCCTGGGCCTGGCGGTGCTGGTCGCGGTGTTCGGCGCGGCGAGCCGCGGCGCCGAGGCGGCGGGCGCCGGACCGGCGGGCGTGATGACCGAGGGGATCTCGGGCGCGTTCATGGTCGGCGGCGTCTTCACCATCGTGGCCCTGGCGGCCACCCTGGTCGGCATCAGCGGCGCCGAGGCGAAGGCGGCCGCCGCAGGCGGCTGACCGGCGCGGGGACACCGGCGCCTCCCTGCCCGGGGGCTCCGGGCCGGTCCGGCTGCGGAAGGGGACCGTCGGCCGGGCGGCGCGGTGCCGGGCGGGGAGGCGCGTCTTGACTACCGGCGGAACCGGGTGGACCCGGTTCGGTAGGGGGCCAGGATCGGGGACCGGGGGTTCACCGGGCCGTCAGGGGGTCCAGGGGTTCATCCGTTGCAGCCGCAGGAGCAGCCCGACGCGCAAGAGCACGAAGAGCCGTGACCGCACGAGCATCCGGCCATGAATGCGTCACCTCCCTCTGCTAGGGAGGATCAGCGGTGGGCGGCGTGATGTCAACGGTCGGTCCGTTCCCGGGCACCCCTCCCGAACGGACCGAAATCCGCGCCCCATCCGTACGCCCATCCGTACGCCCTTGCGAGCGCGCTTCCCCGGCCGCGCCTTTCCGGGCTCGGCGTTAAAGGTCCGACAATTCCACCGGCGCACGTCGTAAAGAACCCGTAAGTCCGTCTTGTCCGGTGATGTCCAGGGCGTTGAATCTCCTCTCGGGTGCGAACGCGCCCCACCCCCCGCTCGCAAATCCCCGCGGATCTCCCTGAGATCCCCATGAAAGGAGACGGCTCCGATGGCCGACTTCGTGTTCGTGGGCGTGGCGGCGGCGTTCTTCACGCTGTGCGTCGCCTACGTCCGCGGCTGTGACCGCATCATCGCGGCGGGCGGAGACGCCGACGCCGACGCCTCCGCCGACGCCTCCGCCGGGGTGAGCCCCGAGTGAGCCCGGACGACATCGTCGCGCTGGTCCTCGCGCTGCCCCTGGCCGGATACCTGGTGGCCGCGCTCCTTTTCCCGGAGAGGTTCTGATGTCGGGCGCCGCCTGGTTCCAATTCGCCGCGCTGATCGCGGCCCTCCTCGCCACCGCCCCCTTCCTCGGCCGCTACATCGCCGCGGTCTACGGCGACGGGGAGAAGGCGCCCGGCGACCGGTTCTTCGGACCGGTCGAGCGGGCGGTGTACCGGCTGTGCCGGGTCGACCCGGACGGCGAGCAGCGCTGGACGTCCTACGCGTTGTCGCTGCTGGCGTTCAGCGCCGTGTCCTTCCTCGCCGTCTACGCGCTGCAGCGGCTCCAGCCGGCCCTGCCGCTCAACCCCGTCGGCCTGCCCGCGGTCGAGCCCCGGGTCGCCTTCAACGTCGCGGTCAGCTTCGCCACCAACACCAACTGGCAGGCCTACGGCGGCGAGAGCACGATGAGCCACCTGACCCAGATGCTGGGCCTCACGGTGCAGAACTTCGTGTCGGCCGCGGCGGGCATGGCCGTGATGGCCGCCTTCATCCGCGGCCTGGCCCGGCGCCGCGCCGCCACCCTGGGCAACTTCTGGGTCGACCTGACACGCGGGACGCTGCGCATCCTGCTTCCGCTGTCCACCCTGGTGGCGCTGGTGCTCGCCGGGTGCGGGGTGATCCAGAACCTCAAGGGCCACACGGTGGTGACCACGCTGGAGGGGGCCGCCCAGACCATCCCCGGCGGCCCGGCCGCCTCCCAGGTGGCCATCAAACAGCTCGGTACCAACGGCGGCGGGTTCTTCGACATGAACTCGGCCCACCCGTTCGAGAACGCCGGCGCCCTGTCCAACTTCGTGGAGAACTGGGCGATCCTGGTCATCCCGTTCGCGCTGGCCTTCGCCTTCGGGGCGATGGTGCGCGACCGGCGGCAGGGCCGGGCCGTGTTCGGCATCATGCTCACCGTGTGGGCCGTGATGTCCATCGGCACCATGGCCCTGGAGGCCGGGGGCAGCCCCCGGCTCGACGCCCTGGGCGTGGACCAGAGCGCGACCGCCGACCAGTCCGGCGGCTACCTGGAGGGCAAGGAGGTGCGGTTCGGCCCCGCCGCCTCGGGCCTGTGGGCCGCCTCGACCACCGGGACCTCCAACGGGTCGGTCAACGCCATGCACGACAGCTTCACCCCCGCCGGGGGCGGGCTGGCCATGGTCCACATGATGTTCGGCGAGGTCACCCCCGGCGGCGTCGGCGTGGGCCTGAACGGCCTGCTGGTGATGGCGGTGCTGGCCGTGTTCATCGCCGGGCTGATGGTCGGGCGCACCCCCGAGTACCTGGGCAAGAAGATCCAGGCCGCCGAGATGAAGCTGGTCATGCTCTACGTGCTGGCCATGCCCACCGTGCTGCTGGGCTTCGCCGCGGCCTCGGTGCTGCTGCCCCCGGCACTGGCCTCGCTGGGCAACACGGGCCCACACGGACTCTCGGAGATCCTCTACGGCTACGCCTCCACCGCCAACAACAACGGCTCGGCGTTCGCCGGACTGGACTCCTCCACCACCTGGTACACCACCACGATGGGCCTGGCCATGCTGGTCGGCCGGTTCTTCCTGATCATCCCGGTGCTGGCGATCGCCGGATCCATGGCCGCCAAGCGCCCCGCCCCCGCCACCGCGGGCACCCTGCCCACCCACACCCCGCTCTTCGCCGGAATGACGGTCGGGGTGATGGCCATCGTGGCCGGGCTGACCTTCCTGCCCGCCCTGGCGCTCGGGCCCATCGTCGAGCAGCTTTCCCTGTAGGAGAACGACCGAAGTGACCGAGACACAGCAGGCGGCCCCCGAGGCCGCCCCTCCCGCCGCGCCCGACGGGCGCGGTACGCGCCCCGCCGGGCGCCGGACCACCGTGGACGGCGCCATGGTGCGCCGTGCCGCGGCCGAGTCCTTCCGCAAGCTGCACCCCAGGGTGCAGGCCCGCAACCCCGTCGTGTTCGTAGTGCTGGTGGGCAGTGCGCTGACCACCGTCCTGTTCGTGCGCGACCTGCCCTCGGCCACCGCCGCCCAGAGCGTCTTCGACGGCCTGGTCACCGCCTTCCTCTGGTTCACGGTGCTGTTCGCGAACTTCGCCGAGGCCATGGCCGAGGGGCGGGGCAAGGCCCAGGCCGCCGCGCTTCGCAGCGGCCGGGCGGCGACCACCGCGCGCCGCCGCACGTCCGGCGGCAGCGAGGAGGTGCCCGCCACCGAACTGGCCGTGGGAGACGTGTGCCTGGTGGCCGCGGGCGGGACCGTGCCCGGCGACGGCGACGTGGTCGAGGGCGTGGCCAGCGTCGACGAATCCGCCATCACCGGCGAGTCCGCGCCGGTGATCCGCGAGTCCGGCGGCGACCGCTCCGCGGTCACCGGCGGCACCCGGGTGCTCTCCGACGAGATCGCCGTGCGCATCACCGCCCCTCCGGGCAGGACCTTCCTCGACCGCATGATCGCCATGGTCGAGGGCGCCGAGCGCAAGAAGACCCCCAACGAGGTCGCCCTCACCATCCTGCTCGCCGGGATGACCGCCATCTTCCTGCTGGCCGTGGCCACCCTGCAGCCCTTGGCCGTCTACTCCGGCGCCGGGCAGAGCGTGGTGGTGCTGGTGGCACTGCTCGTCTGCCTCATCCCCACCACCATCGGCGCCCTGCTGTCGGCCATCGGCATCGCGGGCATGGACCGCATGGTGCAGCGCAACGTGCTGGCCGTGTCGGGGCGGGCGGTGGAGGCCTCCGGCGACGTCGACACCCTGCTGCTGGACAAGACCGGCACCGTCACCCTGGGCGACCGGCAGGCCGGCGGCCTGGTGCCCATGCCCGGCGTCACCGACGCCCGACTGGCCGCGGCGGCGCTGGCCGCCTCCCGCGCCGACACCACCCCCGAGGGCCGGTCCATCGTGCGGTACGCCTCCGAGCACCACGGGGCCGGCGCGGACGCCGGGACCGCCGCCGCCGAGCCCGTCCCCTTCACCGCCGAGACGCGGATGAGCGGCCTGGACGGTGAGCGGCTGAGCATCCGCAAGGGCGCCGCCGACGCGGTCCGCACCTGGGTCGAGGGGCAGGGCGGGCGGGTGCCCGAGGCGCTGGACGCCGCGGTCGGCCGGATCTCGGCCGGCGGCGGCACCCCGCTGGCGGTGGCGAGCGCGGACGGGGACGGGGCGCGGGTGCTCGGCGTCGTCCACCTCAAGGACGTCGTCAAGCCCGGCATGCGCGAGCGGTTCGCGCAGATGCGCGCCATGGGCATCCGCACCGTCATGGTCACCGGCGACAACCCGCGCACCGCGCGGGCCATCGCCGACGAGGCCGGGGTGGACGACGTCCTGGCCGAGGCCCGGCCCGAGGACAAGCTCGCCCTCATCCGGCGCGAACAGGCGCGCGGCGCCATGGTCGCCATGACCGGCGACGGCACCAACGACGCCCCGGCGCTGGCCCAGGCCGACGTGGGCGTGGCCATGAACACCGGCACGCAGGCCGCCAAAGAGGCCGGCAACATGGTCGACCTCGACTCCGACCCGACCAAGCTCATCGAGATCGTCGGGGTGGGCAAGCGGATGCTGATCACCCGAGGCGCGCTGACGACCTTCTCCATCGCCAACGACGTCGCCAAGTACTTCGCGATCATCCCGGCGATGTTCTCCGGGGTGCTGCCCGCCCTGGACGCCCTCAACATCATGGGCCTGTCCTCGGCGAACTCGGCGATCCTGTCCGCGGTCGTGTTCAACGCGCTGATCATCGTCGCGCTCATCCCGCTCAGCCTGCGGGGGGTGCGCACGCACGCCGGGACCGCCGCGTCCACGCTCCGCCGCAACCTGCTCGTCTACGGCCTGGGCGGGCTCATCGCCCCGTTCATCGGTATCAAGGCCATCGATCTCGTCCTCACCGCACTGGGGGTGTCCTGACATGCTGCGCCAATTCACCGCGGCGGCGGGAATGCTGGCGGTCCTCACCGTGCTCACCGGGCTCGTCTACCCGCTGGCCGTCACCGGCGCCGCCCAGGCCGCCTTCGGGCACCGGGCCGACGGCTCGATCGTCGAGCGCGACGGCGAGGCGGTCGGCTCGGAGCTGATCGGCCAGCCCTTCGACGGGGAGGGGTACTTCCACCCGCGCCCGTCGGCGATCGGCTACGACGGGGCCGACAGCGGCGGCGCCAACCTCGGCCCCTCCGACGAGGGCCTGCTGGAGGACATCGAGGCCCGCGCGGAGGAGTACCGGGCCGAGAACGGCCTGGCCGACGACGCCGAAGTGCCGGTGGACGCGGTCACCGCGTCGGCCTCCGGGCTCGACCCGCACATCACCGTGGCCAACGCCCGGCTGCAGACCGCCCGCGTGGCCCAGGCGCGCGGGGTGGACACCGCCGAGGTCGCACGGCTCGTCGACGGCAGCACCACCGGGCGCGCCCTGGGCGTCCTGGGGGAGGAGGGCGTGAACGTCCTTGAACTGAACCTGGCGCTGGACGAGGAGGCGCCCGTGCCCTGACCGACAGAGCGGCCGCCGGTGTGTCCCGCTGGCGTTCGGCGCGATTCGTCCCGACCATTCCGGTATGGGAATCACACACGCGAGGACCGTGACCCTCCCGGTCGTCGACCTCGATCGGGCCAGGGAGTTCTACACCGAGGTCCTGGGATTCGCCGTCGTCGCCGACCGGGCCGTGGGGCCGGTGCGCCATCTGGAGGTCGCCCCGCCCGGGGCGCGGACCGGGTTCACGCTGTCGGTCGCCGAGCAGGGGTGCGGGCACGGCATCGTCCTGGAGAGCGACGACGTCGACGGCGACTGCGCGCGCCTGGCGGCGGCGGGGGTGCGCGTGGAGGAGCCGGAGGACCACCCGTGGGGGCGGCAGGCGGGCTTCACCGACCCCGACGGCAACGCCTTCACTCTGGCCGAACCGGTCCCGGACGGGTTCTGACGGGTGTTCAAAGGGCCGCCTCTCCGGGGTCCCGCCCGTCCACGACCGGGACGTCCGGGGCGAACCGGGCCACGCCTGCGGCCAGCTCGGGGCCGCAACGGAACGAGAGCCGGACGCTGCGCTTCTGCACCCCGCCCGGCAGCCACTCCGGGACGCCATTGGGCCGCAGATCGCCCGCCTCCCACCGCCGCCCGCTCGCGGCTTGCTGGAAGCCCTTGGTGCGGTCGTTGTCCGCAACGATGCCGACCTGCGGTTCCCAGCCGGGGATGAACCCGAGCCGCCGGACCCTGCGGCGCCACAGCACGATCCGGTCGACCTCGCTCCAGCGCGCGGACACCTTCGACCTGCCGCGGAGCCGGATCCGTTCGTCGTCCAGGCGCACCGCCGGGCCACGGAAGAACAGGCCGATCGTGAGCAGGAGCGGGTAGCCGAGCAGGGCGAGGACCCCCGTCAGCCTGGCCGCCCAGGCGTAGGTCGGCGTGTCGAGCCCTGTGACGGGGTCGCGGACCATCACTTCACCGGTGCCGGCGGCGGTCACGAGCCACGGGGCGGCGAGCAGCACGAGGAGGCCGAAGGAAAGCCACAGCCACGTCGACAGTCTCAGTCGGTCCTTGACGGTGATCTCAGAGGGGCGGCCGCTGCCGGACATGCGCACTCCTCGTGTTCGAGCGGAATCCCACGACAACGACGCGGTGTCGGCCGGCCCCGTTCCGCCGGACGGGTCACACGGAAGCATCCCATGCGGGGTGTGTCGTGCGGCACAGGTGCGTCCCCGGTGGCCGCGGGGGTCGTCCGTCCCATGTATGATAACGATTATCGTTTTCAAGATGAGGAAGGCGGGGTCCCCGAGATGAAGCAGGCCATGCCCGCGCGAGTCGCCCTGGTCGCCGGGCTCCACGCCGACGCCCGTAGGCGCACCGTCGACCGGCTGCTGGAGGCCGAGCCCGGCGCGCTCGCGATCCACCACGACCTGGGCCGCATCGGCGACGGCGAGGTGTACCGGGTGCTCCGCGACCGCTGGGGCACCGTCGAGCGCACCCGGGTCGACCTGGTCCACTCCTGCGTCTCGTGCACCCTGCGCCAGGACCTCGTCCCGCTGCTGTGCGGGCTCGCCGAACGCGGTGAGCACAGCCTGTACGTGGTCGAGGCCTGGGACACGGTCGCCCCGCGCTCGGTCGCCGAGGCCCTGACCGCCACCGTCGTCGACGACCGGCCCGTCACCGACTGGGTGCGCCTGGCCGGGGTGGCCGCCGCCGTGGCGGCCGACCGGCTCGTCGCCGACCTGGCCACCACCGACGACGTCGACGACCGCGGGCTGTCGGTGGCCGAGGAGGACGACCGCACCGTCGCCGAGGTGCTCGCCCAGCAGATCGAGTACCCCACCTGCCTGGTGCTCGACACCGCGGGCACCGCGGGCGGCCCGGCCCCCGACCCGGAGCGCTGCACCGCGGTCCTCCTCCAGCTCAACCCGGCCGCCCTGGTGGTGCCGCCGGACCGGGAGGCGCTGGCCGCCATGGCCGAGGGCGGCTTCGACCCGGAGGCCGCCGCGGCCCGGATGGACCCGGCCACCGCCCAGCCGCCGGACTCCTGCGAGGCCGGGGACGTGCGCACGGTCACCTGGCGGCGCTCGCGCCCGCTGCACCCGGACCGGCTGCACCGGGCGCTGGACGACGTCGTCGCCGCCTCGCTGCGCAGCCGGGGCCGGTTCTGGCTGGCCAGCCACCCCGACACGATGCTCGCCTGGGACGCCGCCGGGGCGTCGCTGTCGGTGGAGCCGTGCGGGCCGTGGCTGGCGGCGCTGCCCGACGCGGCCTGGGACCTGGTCTCCGAGCGCCGCCGGGCCGCGGCCGCCCTGGACTGGTGCGCCGAGCACGGCGACCGCTGCCAGTGCCTGACCTTCACCGGCGTGGGCCTGGACGCCCGCCGCCTCACCGAAGTGCTGGACGCGTGCCTGCTCACCGACGAGGAGCTGGCCCAGGGCTACCGCCGGGACGCGGGCAGCGACGACCCCTTCGACGAGATCATCGCGGCCGCCCCCTGAGGCCGCGGCGACCGACACACCCGACCCCGAGGAGGACCCCGTGAAGCCGCGCCGGACCGCGCAACCGCGCCGCAAGCCGAACCCGCTGGCGGACGTGGACTACATCGACTACAAGAACACCGACCTGCTGCGCAAGTTCATCTCCGACCGGGGCAAGATCCGCAGCCGCCGGGTCACCGGGGTGACCGCCCGCCAGCAGCGCCTGCTCGCCGCCGCGATCAAGAACGCCCGGGAGATGGCCCTGCTGCCCTACCCCGACCAGGACCGCGCCCGCCCCGGGCGCCGCTGACCGGGCGGGGCCGGCGGCACGGCACGCACCCGCCGGTCCCGCCCCCTCCCGCCCCCTCCCGGGCGTGCGGCAGGATGGCGCCATGGACACCGAGACCCGCCTCGCCGAGCGCCTGCGGCGCATGCCCGGAGTCCGCACCGTCCCCCGCCCGGTGCTTCCCGGCCGCGGCACGGAGTTCGACCTGGCCTATGTCCGCGACGGGCGCCCGGGCGGCACGCCCCTGCTGGCCGTCCCGGGCGGCCCCGGGATGGCCTCGGTGCTGCCCTACCGCTCGGTGCGCCGCTCCGCGGCCCGGCTGGGCTTCGACGCGGTGATGGCCGAGCACCGCGGCGTGGGCCTGTCCCGGCGCGACCGCGGCGGCGCCGACCTGCCGCCCGCGGCGCTGACCCTGGCCGCGGCCGCCGACGACCTGGCCGCCGTCCTGGACGACTGCGGGATCGGCCGGGCCGTGGTGTGGGGGGCCTCCTACGGCGGGGTGCTCGCCCAGGTCTTCGCCGGGCGCCACCCCGGGCGGGTCGCGGGCCTGGTGCTGGACAGCACCTCGGGGAGCACCCGGGCCGACCACGCCGAAGTGCGCGAGTACGTCCGCGGACTGCTGTGGCGCGGGGAGGCGCCGGAGGCCGCCGGTGCCGCCGAACGCCTGCGGGACCTGGTGGAGCAGGGGGCCGTCCCCGCGGACGAGTGCCAGGACGTGGTCCCCGTCGTCTACGAGTTCGGCGGCCCGGCCATGGTGGAACGCCTCCTGGAGGCGGTGGCCCGCGGGCGGACGGGCACCTGGAGACGGGTGCGGCGCCTGGCCGGGAAGGAGGCGGGGGAGCGCTCCCCCTGCGTGCTGGAGTTCGACCTCGTCAGCGAGATCTGGCGGCGCGAGCTGCACGACCTGGAGCCCGACGGCCGACCGCTGGACCCGGCGGCCGCCTTCGCGCAGGTCACCGCCGGACGGGAACCGGACTTCGCGGGCCTGCCGGTGGACGCCGAAGCCGTGCAGCGCGGCCTGTCCGTGCCCGTCGCGGTCCTCAGCGGCGCCTACGACCTGCGCGCGGTTCCGCCGGGGGCCGAGGCGATGGCCGGGCGCATCCCGGACGCGGCGCTGGTGCGCTTTCCGCGCTCGGGGCACGGCTTCCTGGACCGGTTCCCCTTCGCGGGCCTGGTGGCCGCGGGGGCGGTGGCGGCCGGACGCCACAAGCGCCTGCCCGGCCTCGCCGAGCGCCTGGAAGCGGGGCGGAGGGTGACGAGCGCGACCGCGATGCGCGGCTACCTCGCGGCGTCCCTGGCGATGGACGGCGTTCCGTTCCCGCGGTGACCACCGAACCGGCGGTGGCCACCGTGTGGTGAGCGCTTTCCGTCGCCCGGGGAGGCCGGAGAAGGCGGTGGGGTGCGGGGGAGGGGCGCCTCCTCGCAGGTCGGCGGTGGTTCATGTGGTGCTCGGGGGGACCGGGGTGTGGGCCCGCCGTCGGCGCCCTCCGCGCCCCTCCGTACCGCCGCCGCCCCGCCCGGGCCCTGGCCGTCGCAGTTCGGGCGGCCCGGCACTGGCGCCGGGGTGGTCCCGTGGCGTAGTTTGGAAAGCGCTTTCTCGTGCGGTGCCGGGGGACGAGCCCCGGCGCCCGGCGCGCGGGAGGACACGTATGGCGGGAGAACACATGACTGATCGCGTTGTCGGCGTGGCGATGAACGGCGTCACCGGCCGCATGGGCTACCGCCAGCACCTGCTCCGCTCGGTGCTGGCGATCCGGGAGGACGGCGGGGTGCGCCTGCCCGGCGGCGGCCGCGTCCTGCCCGAGCCCTACCTGGTCGGGCGCTCCGCGGAGCGGGTCGGCGAGGTCGCCCGGCGGCACGGCGTCGAGCGCTGGTCCACCGACCTGGACGCGGTGCTGGGCGACCCCGGGGTGGAGGTCTACTTCGACGCCCAGATCACCAGCGCCCGGGAGGCGGCCGTGCGCTCGGCTCTGGCGGCCGGAAAACACCTCTACGCCGAGAAGCCGGTGGCCTCCACCCACGCGGCCGCCCGCGACCTGGCCAAGCTCGCCCAGGCCTCCGGCGTGTCCAACGGCGTGGTGCAGGACAAGCTTTTCCTGCCCGGGCTGCTCAAGCTGCGGCGCCTGGTCGACTCCGGCTACTTCGGGCGGATCCTGTCGGTGCGCGGCGAGTTCGGCTACTGGGTCTTCGAGGGCGACTGGCAGCCCGGCCAGCGGCCGAGCTGGAACTACCGCGCCGAGGACGGCGGCGGCATCGTGCTCGACATGTTCCCGCACTGGCACTACATCCTGGAGAACCTGTTCGGCCGGGTGCGGGCCGTCACCGTGCGCACCGCCACCCACATCCCCGAGCGCCGCGACGAGAACGGCGAGCCCTACACGGCCACCGCCGACGACGCCGCCTACGGCGTCTTCGAGCTCGACGGCGGCGCCGTCGCCCAGTTCAACTCCTCCTGGGCGGTGCGGGTCGACCGCGACGAGCTGGTGGAGTTCCAGGTCGACGGGACCCACGGCAGCGCGGTGGCGGGGCTGCGCGAGTGCCGCGTGCAGCACCGCACCGCCACCCCCAAGGCGGTGTGGGACCCCGACGCCCCCGACCTGGCCGACTACCGCTCGCAGTGGCAGCGCGTGCCCGACAACCAGGAGTTCCCCAACGGGTTCCGCGCCCAGTGGGAGCTGTTCCTGCGGCACCTGGCCACCGGTGAGCCCTTCGGCTTCGACTTCGCCTCCGGCGCGCGCGGCCTGCGCTTCGCCGAGGCCGGGCTGCACTCCGCCGCCACCGGCACCCGCGTCGAGCTGGACTGGGAGGACGAGGCATGACGAGCACCACCGACGGCCGGGCGGGCGCGCCCCCGCACGCGGAAAGCCTTTCCCTGAGGCTGCCCGACGGCGACGGCGGCACGGCCGAGTACCGGCCCTCCGCCGCCCCGGCGGTTCCCTCCTCCGGGCGGCCCCCGCGGTCGCGGCGCTGCATCGCCGCCGCGCACGTCGCCGCCGACCCCCTGGCCGGGAACGCCCCGGGCGCCCCGGCCCGCCCCGACTGGGAGGCCACGCTCGCCTTCCGCCACCACCTGTGGGACACCGGCCTGGGTGTGGCCGACGCGATGGACACCGCCCAGCGCGGCATGGGGCTGGACTGGGCCGCCACCGCCGAGCTGATCCGCCGCACCGGCGCCGAGGCGCGCACCCGGGGCGCCGACCTGGTCTGCGGCGCCGGGACCGACCAGCTCGACCCCGCCGGGGCGCACGGCCTGGACGCGGTGGTGCGCGCCTACACCGAGCAGCTGGAGACGGTGCAGGAGGCCGGGGCCCAGCCCGTGGTGATGGCCAGCCGCGCCCTGGCCGCGCGCGCCGACGGGCCGGGCGACTACGCCGAGGTGTACCGCCGCGTGCTCGCCCAGGCCTCGCAGCCGGTCGTGCTGCACTGGCTGGGGACGGCCTTCGACCCGTCACTCGCCGGCTACTGGGGCGCCGACGACCCGGCCGAGGCCATGGAGCACGTCGCGGCCCTCATCGCCGAGCACGCCGACCGCATCGACGGCATCAAGGTGTCCCTGCTCGACGCCGGGCTGGAGGTGCGGCTGCGCCGGATGCTCCCCGAAGGGGTGCTGCTCTACACCGGGGACGACTTCAACTATCCCGACCTGATCCTCGGCGACGAGGAGGGCCACTCGCACGCGCTGCTCGGCGTGTTCGCCGCGATCGCCCCGGCGGCCGCCGAGGCGGTCCGGGCGCTCGACGGGGGCGACACCGACCGGTACCGGTCGCTGCTGGAGCCCACCGTCCCGCTCGCGCGGCACCTGTTCTCCGCGCCGACCTTCCACTACAAGACCGGCATCGCCTTCCTGGCCTGGCTCAACGGCCACCAGCCCGGGTTCACGATGGTGGGCGGGGCGCAGAGCGCGCGGGACGTCCCGCACCTGTGCACCGCGTTCCGCCTCGCCGACCGGGCCGGGGTCCTCACCGACCCGGAGCTGGCCGTGGCGCGGCTGCGCAGCCTCCTCGACGTCGCGGGGGTGGGGCGATGAGCGCGGCCGACCCGCGCCTGGCGCGGCTGTCCGTCAACCAGGCCACGGTCAAGCGGCTCAGCGTCGCCCAAGCGGCCGACGCCTGCGCCCGCGCGGGGGTGCCCGCCATCGGTCTGTGGCGCGAGCCCGTCGCCGAGGTCGGAACGGCCGCGGCCGCCAAGGCGGTGCGCGAGGCCGGGCTGCGCGTCTCGTCCTACTGCCGGGGCGGCTTCCTCACCGGCCCCGACCGTGCGGCCGCCCTCGATGGCAACCGGCGCGCCCTGGACGAGGCCGCCGAGGTCGGCGCGCCCTGCCTGGTCATGGTCGTGGGCGGGCTGCCCGACGGCGACCGCGACCTGCCGGGGGCGCGGGCGCGCGTCGCCGACGCCCTCGCCGAGCTGGCGCCCCACGCCCTGGAGCGCGGGGTGCGCCTGGCGCTGGAACCCCTGCACCCCATGTTCTGCGCCGACCGGGCGGTGCTGTCCACGCTCGGGCAGGCGCTCGACATGGCCGAGGCCCTGCCCGAGGACGCCGCCGGCGTAGTGGTGGACGCCTACCACGTGTGGTGGGACCCCGAGGTGTACGGGCAGATCGCCCGAGCGGGCTCGCGCATCGCCTCCTACCAGGCCTGCGACTGGGTGCTGCCGCTGCCGGCCGACGCCCTGCTGGGGCGCGGCATGGTCGGCGACGGCCACGCCGACGTGCGCGGGCTGCGCCGCGCCGTGGACCGCGCGGGCTACGACGGCGACATCGAGGTGGAGATCTTCAACGAGCGCATCTGGGAGTCCGACGCGGACGAGGTCGTCGCCGAGGTGGTCCGCCGCCACCTGGCCCACGTCGTCTGACCCCTCGGAGAGGCCCGGCCGCCCACCCTCCGACCCCCACGACAGCGGCACGACAGCGGGAGGCATCCGCAATGCAGTTCGACGGCATCCTGTTCTTTCCCATCACCCCCTTCGACGACAAGGGCGGCCTGGACGAGGAGGTGCTCGACCGGCACATCCGCGACGGCATGGAGCACCGGCCCGGCGGCGTGTTCGCGGCCTGCGGCACCGGTGAGTTCCACGCGCTGGGCGCCGAGGAGCACGCCCGCGTCACCGCCCGCGCGGTGGAGGCGGTCGGCGGCCGGGTCCCGGTCGTGGCCGGTGCGGGCGGGAGCGTGCGCACCGCCGCCGAGCAGGCCGCGGCAGCCGCCGACCTGGGCGCCGACGCGGTCCTGCTGCTGCCGCCCTACCTGGTGGGCGGCTCCCAGCGCGGCCTGGTGGAGTACGTGCGCGCGGTCGCCGGGGCCGCGGGCGTGCCCGTCATCGCCTACCAGAGGGCGAACATGGTGCTCACCCCGGAGACGGCCGCCGAGGTGGCGCAGATCCCCGGGGTGGAGGGCATCAAGGACGGGGTGGGCGACCTGGGCGCCATGCGCCGCATCGTGCAGGCGGTGCGGGCCGTGCGCGGGGAGGACTTCGCGTTCTTCAACGGGCTGCCCACCGCCGAGCTGACCTTCGCCCCGTACGCGTCGGTGGGGGTGCCGCTCTACTCGTCGGCGGCCTTCGCCTTCGCGCCCGAGGTCGCCACCGCGTTCTACCGGGCCGCCCACGCCGGGGACCCACTGGCCGACCGGCTGCTCACCGGCTTCTACGAGCCGCTGGTGGCGCTGCGCGACCGCGCGCCGGGGTACGCGGTCGCCATGGTCAAGGCGGGCGTGCGGCTCCGCGGAGGCAGGGCCGGTGCGGTGCGTCCGCCGCTGACCGACCTGACCCGTGAGGAGGAGGCGCTGCTCGCCGACATCATCGACGCGGGCCTGCGCGCGGTCGAGGGGGAGTGAGGCCGGTGCGGATCGAATCCGCGGCGGTGCGCGGCCACCGTCTGCCCCTGCACCGGTCCTGGGACGGGGGCGTGGACAAGAACGACCTGGTCGTGGTGGAGGTGGCGGCCGACACCGGGCACATCGGGACCGGCTTCGCCTGGACCCCCGGCGCGGGGGCCGGGGCGGTGCTGGCGCTGGTGCGCGACGACTGCGCGCCCGCCCTCGCCGGCCGGGCGCCCCACCCCGGCGTGTGCTGGGACGCGCTGCGCGCCCGGCTGTCCGACGCCGGGCCGGGCGGGGTGAGCGCCATGGCCCTGGCCGCCGTCGACATCGCGCTGTGGGACCTGCGCGCGAAGGCCGCCGGCCTGCCGCTGGTCGAGCTGCTCGGGCGGCGCCGGGAGGCGGTGCCCGCCTACGCCAGCGGGGTGAACCTGGACTACCCGGAGGACGAGCTGCTCGACCAGGTGCGGCGGTGGAAGGCGGCCGGGCACCGGGCCTTCAAGATGAAGGTGGGCTCGGCCGACCCCGCGCGGGACGCGGACCGGGTGGCGGCGGTGCGGGCGGAGGTCGGCCCGGAGGCGGTCCTGATGGTCGACGCGAACCAGCGCTGGGACCTGCCGTCGGCGGTGCGGGCGCTGGGGGAGCTGGAGCGTTTCGCCCCGGCGTTCGTGGAGGAGCCGCTGCCCGCCGAGGACCTGTCGGCGCACGCCCGGCTGCGGGCCCACACGGCGCTGCCGTTCGCGATGGGGGAGAACCTGCGGACCGAGCGGGCGTTCGCCGAGGCGCTGGGGGCCGGGGTGTGCGACGTGGCCCAGCCCAACGCGGTGCGGGTCGGGGGGATCACCCCGTTCCTGCGCATCGCCCGGGCGGCGGCCGAGGCGTCGGTGCCGGTGGCACCGCACCTGCTGCCGGAGCTGTCGGCCCAGTTGGCCCTGTGCGTGCCGCGGGCGGCGATGGTCGAGGACATCGACCGGGCCTGGCTGGAGGACCTGGGGGCGCTGGAACACCCGAGCGGGGTGAGGGTGAGCGGGGGTGAGGCCACCGCCGACACGGGCCCGGGCCACGGTTTGGCGTTCCGAAAGGACCTGCCCCCGCTGCCGGGATCGTAGCGGTCCGGGAGGCGGCGGCGCGGCAGGTACCCCGTTCATGGGCCCTGGCCGGGCGGCGGGTGGTCGGGTGCGGGGTGGAGGGCGGCGACGAGGGAGGTCGGCGGTCCTACCTGTTGTTCTGTCGGCTGCCGGGTGGGTGCGTGGTCACTGTGGTGGGCGGCGACGACGAAAGCCGGGCGGTTCCCCGGGCCTGCCTGCCGTCCGCCGGGCTCCTCGCGGTCCGGGTGGGCGACGGCTCGGCAGGTCCCCCGCTGACGGGCTTCGGCCGTCCGGCGGGCCGCCGGGGTGTGAGGTGGAGGGCGGCGACGACGGAACCAGCAGGTACCCCGCTCACGGACCCCGGCCGGGCGGCAGGCCGCCGGAGTACCAGGTAGAGGGCGGCGACGACGAAGGTCAGCGGCCCTCGCGGCAGCGCGGTCGGCCGCCCGGCCCGTGCGTGGTCACCGTAGATGGCGGCGACGGCGTGAGCGGGGCGGTTCCCCCGCCCTGCTTGCCGTCCGGCGGGCTGCTCGCGGTGCGGGTGGTCGGGCGGCTCGGCCGGTACCCCACTGACGGACCCCGGCCGGGTGGTATATTCCGGGCATATCGGGCGCGGATGGGAGGGTTCGGCGGTCTCACGTGGTGGATTCGCCACCCGATCAGGGGAAAAGCGTACTTTTCGCTACGCAGGATGCCCCGAGCGGACCTGTGACGCCCGAAAGGCGGGTTCCGGTTCGCCGAGATGCGGCCGATTGCCCGGATCCGGGGGCGATCTCAACCAACGTGCACCCCCTTGCCGGAGAAACTCCCGCATGGTGAGACGCAGGGGCCATGGTTCGCGCTCTCCGACACCCGGACCCGCCCCCGCCAGGCCCGCCGCGAACCCGGCAGGGCGCTGACCTGGGCGAATACTCCGCGTTAGGGGGTAAGGGGCCGCGAAGCGCGCTCAGCGACACCCGCGAACGCCCCGGGCGTACGAAGTCGACGTTTCCAGAACACGTTCTGGAAACGGAATGCCCGATTCCTGTCTGTCTGGGGTGTTCACCTCGGGCATCGAAGGGAGTGCGGGGGCACCGGAGTGCTCCCGCCTGGCGCCCAGGGTCCACTCCGGGCCGATATCGGCTACCCGCGGTGACAAAGAGGGCTGCAAACGACCCTGGTGTGTCATTTGGCGCCCTCCTGGAGGCAGAACGTGTTCTGGAATCGCGATGACCGTGCACCCTCGCTGCCCGCGCCGCCGCCCCGGGCGTCGAACAGGGCGCGGGGCGGGCTCCGGCGCCCCAAGAACCGGGCAAACCGGGCACGGGGCGGGTAGAGGCTCGGCCGCAACTCCCGATTCGGGCGCAACGGGCGGCCCGGGCCCATCCCGCGTGGCAGGTCCGCCACCCGATCACACGAAAAGCGTCGGTTTCACGACGCGGGATCGCCGACCCCTCCCCGCCGCGCCCGGTACGCCCGGTATGCCCCACCCGACCGGCCCTCTCCGCGATGATCTCGGGGAACCCGTTCTTAAGATGTCCGTTTCAACCCCGACTT
>NZ_JAQFWP010000080.1 GCF_027706745.1 Nocardiopsis suaedae
CTTTTGTCGAGATCATCGCGAGGAGGGCATCCGGCGGCCCGGCGGACGGCCGGGGTCCGTCAGCGGGGCACCAGCCGAGACACCGCCCGCCCGGACCGCGAGGAACCAGGCGCCCGGCAAGCAGGCCCGGGGAACCGCCCCGCCCGCGCCGACGCCGCCGAACACGGTGACCACGCGCACACCCGGCGGCCGACAGAACAACAGGTAGGGCCGCCGACCTTCGTCATCGCTGCCCTCCACCCCACACCCCGGCGGCCCGGCGCCCGGCCGGGGCCCGTCAGCGGGGAACCAGCCGACCCGCCCCCACCCGCACCGCGAGGAACCCGCCGGACGGCAAGCAAGCCCGGGGAACCACCCCCGCTCACGCCGTCGCCGCCCCCTGCACCGCCATGGCCCGGCGGACGGCCGGGGCCCGTGAGTGGGGTATCGGCTGGTCCCGCTGTCGCTGCCCACTATCGCGACCACGCACACGCCCGCCGCGCGGCCGACATCGCTACAGGTAGCCCCCGCCCTCGGGGACCGTTACCGCTTTCTCCAAGGCGCCGGTGGTCCGCCTCCGCCTCTGCCTGTGCCTCCGCCTCCGCCTCCGCCTCCCCCTACTCCGCCGTTCCCTTCGGGGACAGGCGTTCGGCGACTGTGGCCAGGCGGGACGTGCCGGTCAGGCGGCTCGTCTCCCTCTTGTCCGCTCCGCGGTACAGGCCCCTGGCCACCTGGCGGCCGATTCTCCGCAGGCGGGGGCTCTTCGTCCCCTCCAGGTCCGACCAGGGCAGGCGCACCAGTTCGGTGCGGCGCTCCAGGACCGTGTCGCGCAGGGTGCGCCCCACCACATTCGACAGGGCCATCCCGAAGCGGCCGTATCCCCCGGCCACCCCCACACCGGTCTCCCTGTCCAGGGTCAGCACCGGCGCGCGGTCCGCCGGAGCGCCCACCGGCCCCGTCCAGGCGTGCGCGATGGGCACGTCGGCGGCCTCGGGGAACATCCCGGCCAACGCCCTCCACAGTTCGGCGATGGCCTGCGGCGGCGCGGTCCCCGCCTCGCCCTGGGCGCCGCCGCGGGGCAGCGCCCCGCGGCCGCCGACGGCGAGGCGCCCGTCCGGGGTCCGGCGGGCGAACGCCGGGCGGTGCGCCGCGTCGGCCCGCATCTCCCTGCCGTCCCAGCCGATCTCCTCCCAGAGCCCCTCCTCCAGCGGCTCGGTGGCGATCATCGCGCAGGACTCGGTCGGCCACGCCTCCGCCCCCGGGGCGGGGAACCCTTCGGTGGCCAGGATCAGGGTCCGCGCGCGCACCGTGCCGAACGGGGTGACGGCCGCCGGGCCGTCCGCGCCCCCCGGCGCCACGGCGGTGACCGGCGTGCCCTCGAACACCTCGACGCCCCCGCGCTCGACCGCCTCGGCGAGCCCTCGGGCGAGCCGGACCGGGTCCAGGTCCGCGGCGTGCGGGGTGTAGGCGCGGCCGTCGCCGTCGACGTACAGGTCCTCGGGCCAGAACCCCCACTCCTGGAGCCAGGCCACTTCGGCGGTCAGGCGCTCCTTCTGCGCGGTGTTGGTCGCGGTGGTGCGCATCCCGCCCTTGACCGCGCCGGTGTCCAGGTCCTCTTTCTCCGCGACCGCGACCACTTCGTCGACGGCCGCCATCAGCGCACGCTGGAGCGCGATGACCGCGCCCTTGCCCCGGCGGCGCGCCAGCTCCTCGCGCGGGCCGGGGAAGTGGGCGGTGACCAGCCCGGCGCCGCGCCCGGCGGCCCCGTGGCCGGCGAATTCGCGCTCGACCACCGCCACACGCAGCCCCGGGTCGGCCTCAGCCAGGTAGTAGGCGGTCCAGAGGCCGGTGAACCCGGCCCCGACCACGCACACGTCGTATTCCGCGTCCCCCTGCAGCGACGCGCGCCGTTCCGGGGTCCCCTCCTCGCGGTACCAGTACGAGACTCCCCCGTTGCGGAACCCCTCCGATCGGGGGACCGGGCGCATTTCAGCCGCGCTGGCGAACAATTTCATCGGGCCGCCCCTCCGAGCCCTGGGTGGTGCCGTGCCGGGCCAGGCTATCGGGGCGCAGGCCGACGGTTATCCGTCTCCCCGGGCTTAAGTCCCGTGTGGAGTGCGCCTGCGCGCGGCCCCCTCCAGCGGCGGTCTCGGAAGAAGGAAACGGCGGTCGTGGGGCCCAACCCCGCTTTTCCCGAGATCAACGGGGGTGCGCCCGGCCATTCGGCCGTCCGGGCGGCGCCGGATGCGGGCAGGAGGTCGGGGACGTCCCGCCCGGCCGGTCCTGCCCTCGGCAGGGGCTTCCGCCCGACCCGGCCGCCCCGAAGCGGCGCGCCCGACCGAAGGCGGCGCGGCCGACCGGCGTCGATCCGCCCGACCGGAGGCGGCCCCCTCGCGGCGCCCGAAGGCGGGGCTCACTCCCCCGCGCGGGCGTTGTCCCTCAGGGCCCGTGCCAGGCCGGCCAGCCTCTCCACGCCCTCGGCGCCGATCACGGCGAGGACGTGCTCCCTCAGCAGTGCCGCGTGGCGGGCCTTGGCCTCGTCGGCCACGGCGCGGCCGGCGGGGGTCAGTACCGCGTAGACCACCCGCCGGTCCGTCGGGCAGGACTCGCGGGCCAGATACCCCTTGTGCGCCATCCGGTCGGCGAGCTTGGTGAATCCCCCGCTGCTCAGGCTCACCTCGCGGGCGAGCCTGCTCATCGGCAGCCGCTGCTGCGGCGAGCGCTGCAGCCGGATGAGGACCTCGAACCAGGGGCCGGCCATGTCGCCGCCGCTGGTGTCGAGGCCCTTGAGCAGCCTCGGATCGATGTCCCTGAGCGCCTCATGGATCAGGCCCCAGGCGGTGATCAGCTCGTCGTCGGTGGGCCCGTCGGCCGACCGCCCCATCCCCCGTGTCTCATTTTCCACAGAAAACTTCTTCCTAAGAAACATTTCCGTGGAAAGCATACCTCCCGCAGGCTACCGCGCCGCCACCGCGTCCAGGGCACCGCGCACCGTCGCCACCAGGTGCTCGATCTGCTCCCAGGTGATCACCAGCGGCGGGGAGATGAGCAGCGTCTCGGGGATCGCCCGCACCACCACCCCGCGCGAGCGCGCCTCGGTGAACACGTCCGGGGAGGTCACCCCGCGCTCGGCGGCCTCGGCGTTCAGCTTCACCGCCGCCATCACGCCGGTGCCCGCACGCACCTCCTCGACCAGCGGGTGGTCCTCCAGGGTGCGCACCGCCGACTCCAGCTGCACCTCGATCTCCCGGGCCACGGTGAACAGGTCCTCGCGCTCCAGGATGTCCATGTTGGCCTGGGCCGCGGCGCAGCAGGACGGGTGCCCCGCGTACGTGGTGCCGTGGTGGAACGGGTTGCCCGGCCGGTTCCAGAACGGCTCGGCGATGCGCCCGTCGACGACGACCCCGCCCAGCGGCAGGTACCCGCTGGTGACCCCCTTGGCGAAGACCAGCATGTCCGGGCGCACGCCGAAGCGCTCGATGCCGAACCAGTCCCCCAGCCGGGCGAAGCCGCAGATGACGCTGTCGGCGACGAACAGCACCCCGTACCGGCGGCAGATCCGGGAGACCTCCTCGAAGTAGCCCGGCTCCGGGGCGTACACCCCGCCCGCGCCGATCACCGGCTCGGCGAAGAACGCCGCCACCCGCTCGGGCCCGACCCGCAGGATCTCGGCCTCCAGGGCGGCGGCCGAGTCGTGCGGCACCACCGAGGAGTCCTCCACCGTCGGGCCGAAGCCCTCGCGGAACCGGTCCATGCCGATGATGCCGGTGCCGAAGCCGTGCAGGCCGTGGTACCCCCCGGTGCGGGAGATCAGGTGGGTGCGCTCGGGGGCGCCCACCGCGGCGAAGTAGCGCCGCGCCAGCTTGGCCGCGGTCTCGATGGACTCGCCTCCCCCGCAGCTGAGGATCACCCGCGGGTCGGCGACCGGCGCGTGGGCGGCCAGCCGCTCGCTGAGCTCGATCGCCGGGGCGTTGGCGAAGTCGCCGTAGACCGTGTAGGCCTCCAGCTCGGTCATCTGCCGGTGCACCGCATCGGCGATCTCCTTGCGGCCGTGGCCGACGTTGCAGTACCAGAGGCTCGCGGTCCCGTCGAGGTACCGGTCCCCGGACTCGTCCCACAGCCACACGCCCTCGGCGCGCGCCACCGTGAACTTCGGGCCCTGGGTGACCCGGTGCATATCGCTGAACGTATGCCAGAAGCGTCCGGGCTCCCGCTGCTTCTGCTGTTCGCGGGCATACGAAACCACTGTTTCGGTCATGAACCGACCTCCGAGCCACGTCGTGCGTGCGTCGAGCACGCGAGAACGCCGAGTGAAACAGCTGTTCCGCGAGAGTCCGGCGAGCCCGGGTCGCGGCAGGTGCCTGCAGGTTAAGGCCGCGCGCGCTCCCGGTTCAAGAGACGAAACAAGGAATACTCCCCCGATTTACAAGAGGCATTCACGCTACCCCCCGCCCTGTCTCGCAAAACCCCCTCTCACCAGCGGATAAGCGACGAAAAAAATCCCGCACCGGACGGGTCGTCCGGTGCGGGAACGGGGCCGGTCGGCCCTCCGCCGAGGGGGCGGAGGCCGGGCGCGGCGTGCCCTTCCGACACGCCGCGCCGGGTGCGGGCGCGGCCGCGCCCGGCGTGTCGCGCTAACCGCGCAGGACCGCCCCGGTGCGCTCGGCCGCGGCCGCCACGGCCGCCTCGCGCGCCTGCGCCGCCTCCTCGGCGGTCAGGGTCCGGTCGGAGGCGCGGAACCGCAGCGTGTAGGCGAGCGACTTGCGCCCCTCCCCCACCTGCTCGCCGGTGAAGACGTCGAACAGCCGCACGTCCTCCAGCAGCTCCCCGGCCCCGGACCGCAGCGCCGCCTCGACCTCGCCCGCGGGCACGTCCTGGCCGACCACCAGGGCCACGTCCTGGATGGCGACCGGGTAGGACGACACGTGCGGCGCCGTCAGCGGCTCGGCGGCCTCCAGCAGCAGGTCCAGGCCGATCTCCATGGCGACCGTGCGCGGCGGCAGCCCGTAGGCCTTGACCACCCGCGGGTGCAGCTCCCCGGCGTGCCCCACGAGCACCTCGCCGCCGCCGGTGACCGCGTACAGGGCGGCGCACCGCCCCGGGTGCCAGGGCGCGTACTGCGCCGCGCGCACCACCAGCTCCACGCGGGCGGCGCGGGCCACCTCGCGGGCCGACTCCACGGCGTCGGACCAGGACACCTCACGGCCCTCGCCCCACCACCCGGCGGGCTCGCGCCGCCCGGCCAGCACGGTCGCCGCGCGCAGCGGCTGCTCGGGCAGGGCCGCGTCCAGGGCCTCCCGCTCCTCGGCCGTGGGGGCGCGGTCCACCCCGGGCAGCGGCGCGCGCTCGGGCGCGCCCTCCCGGGGCAGGTACACCGGCCCGGTCTCGTACAGGGCGGCGTCGGGCATGCCCCGCCCCACGTTCCGCACCAGGGTCTTGAGCAGCCCCGGCAGCAGGGTGGTGCGCAGCAGCGGCTCGTCCTCGTTGAGCGGGTTGGCGAGCCGGACGCAGGTGCGGCGCGGGTCGTCCGCCCCGACCTGGAGCCCCTCCAGGTCGCGCTCGCCGACGAACGGGTAGCACAGCACCTCGTTGTGCCCCGAGGCGGCCAGGGCCCGCCCCACGGCGCGGCGGGTGCGCTGGGCCGGGGTGAGCCCGCGCCCGGCGGGCGCGCGCGGCGGCACCGACGGGATGTTCTCGTACCCCTCCAGGCGGATGACCTCTTCGGCGAGGTCGTTGGGGTCGGTCAGGTCGGGCCGCCAGGTGGGCGGGGTGACGGTGAGCGCGTCTCCGTCGCCCTCCACGGTGCAGCCCATCTGCTCCAGCCGGTGCACCACGGTCGCGCGCGGGTACTCCACCCCGGCGACCCGGCCGGGGTGGGCGGCGTGCAGCGCGACGGGGCGCGGGGCGCGGGGCGCACCGACGGCGGTGTAGCCGGGCTCCACCTGCGCGCCGCCGAGCTCGGCCAGCAGGTCCGCGGCGCGGGTGGCGGCCCGGAGCTGCAGGGCGGAGTCGATGCCGCGCTCGAAGCGCCGGGAGGACTCCGAGGAGAGCTGGTGGCGGCGGGAGGCGCGGGCGATGTGCGTCTCGTCGAAGTGCCCGGCCTCGACGATGATGTTCCGGGTGCCCTCGCCGACCTCGGTCTCGGCGCCGCCCATGACCCCGGCGATGTTGACGGGGCCGCGGTCGTCGGCGATGACGATGTCGTCGGGGTCGAGGTCGCGCTTGACGTGGTCGAGGGTCTCCAGCGACTCGCCCTTGCGGGCGGCGCGCACCCGCAGGGCGCCCTGGATGCGGTCCCCGTCCCAGGCGTGGAGGGGCTGGCCGAGCTCCATCATCACGTAGTTGGTGATGTCGACCGCCAGCGAGATGGACCGCACCCCGCACAGGGCCAGGCGCCGCTTCATCCAGATCGGGGTGGGCGCGGCCGGGTCGTACCCGCGCGCGGTGCGCAGCACGTAGGCGCCGCACAGGGAGGGGTCGGCCTCGGCCGGGTGGCCCCCGCCCGCGGTGCCGACGGCCTCGACCGACGCGGCCGGGTCGCGGAAGGCGGTGCCGTACAAGGCGGCGGCGTCGCGGGCCACGCCCCGCACCGACAGCGCGTAGCCCCGGTCGGGGGTGACGGCGATGTCGAGCACGTCCTCGCGCAGCGGCAGGAACCCGAAGGCGTCGTCGCCGGGCTCGGCGGTGCCGGGCTCCAGCACGATGATGCCCGCGTGGTCCTCCCACAGGTCCAGCTCGGAGGCCGAGCAGATCATGCCCTCGGACATGCGGCCGTAGGTCTTCCGGGAGCCGATGGCGAAGCCGCCGGGCAGCTCCGCGCCGGGCAGGGCGACCACGACCAGGTCGCCCTCGGCGAAGTTGCGGGCGCCGCAGACGATGCCCTGCGGCTCGCCGGTGCCGTTGGCCCGCCCCACGTCGACCCGGCAGAAGCGGATCGGCTTCTTGAAGCCGGTCAGCTCCTCGATCTCCAGGACCCGCCCGGCGACCAGGGGGCCGGTGATGTCGGCGCCCACGGCCTCGACCGTCTCCACCTCCAGCCCGGCCTCGATGAGGCGGGCGGCCAGGGAGCGGGCCGTGGTGCCCTCGGGCAGGCCGGTGTAGTCGCACAGCCAGGAAAGGGGGACGCGCATCAGATCTCCATCCCGAACGCCGAGGTGAACCGGACGTCGCCCTCGACCATGTCGTGCATGTCCTCGACACCGTTGGCGAACATCAGCGTGCGCTCGATGCCCAGCCCGAAGGCCCATCCGCTGTAGCGCCCGGTGTCGACCCCGGCGGCGGTCAGCACCCGCGGGTTGACCACGCCGCACCCGCCGATCTCGATCCACCCCTCCGAGGAGCAGGTGCGGCAGGGCCGGGCGGGGTCGCCGACCGACGCGCCCCGGCACACGAAGCACTCCATGTCGACCTCGGCCGACGGCTCGGTGAAGGGGAAGTAGGAGGCCCGGAACCGGGTCCGCAGTCCGCTGCCGAACATCCCCTCCACGAAGGCGTCGATCGCGCCGCGCAGGTGGGCCATGGTGATGCCCTCGTCCACGACCAGGCCCTCGAGCTGGTGGAAGACGGGGGTGTGGGTGGCGTCCAGCTCGTCGGTGCGGAAGGTGGTGCCGGGTGCGACCACGTAGACCGGCGGCCTGCGCTCCAGCAGCGCCCGCACCTGCACCGGGGAGGTGTGGGTGCGCAGCACCTGGCGGGACTCCCCGCCGGAGGGCGCCTGCACGAAGAAGGTGTCCTGCATGGTGCGGGCGGGGTGGTCGGGCAGGAAGTTCAGGGCGTCGAAGTTGTACCACTCGGCCTCGACCTCGGGGCCCTCGGCCACCTCGAAGCCCATGGCGACGAAGATGTCGGTCATGCGCTCGGCGACGGTGGTCAGGGGGTGCCGGGCCCCGCGGGGCGCGCGGCCGGTGGGCAGGGTGACGTCGACGGCCTCCTCGATGAGGACGCGGCGGTCGCGCTCGGCCTCCAGCTCGGCCTGGCGGTCCTTGAGGGCCTGGCCGACCTGCTTGCGGGCGCCGCCGACCCGCTTGCCGGCCTCGGCCTTGGCGGCCGGGGGCAGCGAGCCGATCTCGCGGTTGGCCAGGGCCAGCGGGGAGCGGTCCCCGGCGTGCGCGGCCTTGGCCTCCTTCAGGGCCTCCAGGGAGTCGGCCGCCGCGATCGCGGCCAGGGCCGCGTCGAGCATCTCGGCGACCTCGTCGGGGTGGAGGGGCGTCACCTCGACCGGGTCATAGGAGTTGTTGGGTGCAGACATGGTTCTTTCGCCTCGCAGCCCGCCGCGGCGGCGGGCTCTGGCCGACAAGGAGCAGTCACTGCTGGTGGGAGGCCCGCCGCTGCGCCGGTCCGCTCAGGCGAACTCGGGGGCGCCGGCGGGCACGGTAAATCGGAACTCCGCACCCCCGGTGGGGGCGCGGCCGACGGTGATCGCGCCGCCATGGGCCTCGATCAGGCCCTTGACGATGAACAGCCCCAGGCCGGTGCCGCCGCGGCGCCGGGAGCGCCAGAACTGGCGGAAGACGCGCGGCACGGCCTCGGGCGGTATGCCCGTGCCCTCGTCGCGCACCGACACGGCTGCTCCCTCCTCATGCGGCTCGATCACTATGGTGACAGTACCAGCGCCGTGCCGCACCGCGTTCTCCACCAGGTTGGACAGGATCTGCTCGACCTTGTCGGCGTCCAGCCACAGCTCGGGCAGCGGCCCGGCCACGTGCAGGCGGAACCGGTCGGCGGGGTCCCCGGCGGCGATCCGCCCGGCGACCACCTTGCGCACCCGCTCGGGAAGGTCGACCACGGCGCGGCGCACCTCCAGCCGCCCGGACTCGATCCGCGAGACGCTGAGCAGCTCGGTGATCAGCCGGGTGACCCGGTCGGCGTCGGCGTTGACGGTCTCCAGCATGAAGATCTTCTGCCGCTCGGTGAGCCGGTCCCACTTGGCCAGCACCGTGGCGGTGAACCCCTTGACGCTGGTCAGCGGGGAGCGCAGCTCGTGGGCGACGGTGGAGACCAGATCGGCGCGGCCGCGGTCGGCGCGCTCGCGCGGGGCGGCGTCGCGCAGCGTGACCACCAGGCGGGCCAGCGGCCCGGCGGGGTGCTCGCGCACGTAGCGGGCGCTCATCAGCACCTCGCGGCCGTCGCCCAGGCAGAGGCGCCGCTCGGGCTGGCGGGTGCGGGTGCGCAGGCCGCCGTAGGGGTCGGAGCACTTCCACCAGTCGCGGCCGTCGGCGTCGGCCAGCGGGAGGACGTCGCGCAGGTCGCGGCCGAGCGCGGCGTCGGGGTCGGTGCGGCACAGGCGGGCGGCCATCCGGTTGAAGACCACCACCCGGCCGGCGCCGTCGGCCACGAGCAGCCCGTCCGGCAGGTCGTCGGCGGCGACGGCGGTGCCGGCCGCGGTCCCTGCCCTCTGGTCGCCGTCCACGACCGCCTCCCGCACCCTCGCAACGCCCCTGGCGGCGCCGCCGCCCTCCCCCGGTGTCACCGAAGGTCAGTACCCTTCCGCGGGAGCGGCTAGTCGGACCGGGTGCGGCGCCCCGCCGTGATGGACCGAGCGTAGCGGCTCCGGCGGGGGCGCGGGCAAGTCGCCGCGGGGCCGACAGCGCCCGTGCCGCACCGGACGCGGCCCGGTGCGGCCCCGGTGACGTGCGGCTTCCGCGGGCCTACCCGGATCACGGGTCGTAACGGGGGTTACGCGCCGTCCGCATTGCGGGGGGCGGCCGGAGCGCCGGCCCTGCGCTGCTCACGGGCGGTGGTGTAGAGGCACACCGCGGCGGCCGTGGCGAGGTTGAGGCTCTCGGCGGCGCCGTAGATCGGCACGCTCACCGCGCCGTCGGTCAGGGCGAGGGTCTCGGCGGGCAGCCCCCAGGCCTCGTTGCCGAAGACCCAGGCGACGGGGCCGCCGAGCCCGCCCGCGTCGGCGGTGGCGTGCAGGTCGGCGTCGCCGCCGCCGTCGGCGGCCCACACCGCGGCGCCCTCCCCGCGCAGCAGGTCCACCGCCTCGGCGGCGGGCACGTCCACCACCACGGGCAGGTGGAACAGGCTCCCGGCCGAGGCGCGCACGCACTTGCCGTTGTAGGGGTCGACCGAGGCGTCGGTGAACACCACGGCGTCGGCCCCGGCCGCGTCGGCGGTGCGCAGCACCGTACCGGCGTTGCCGGGGTCGCGCACGTGGGACAGGACGGCCACCATGCGGGCGCCGCGCACCCGCTCCAGCGGCACGTCCACGAACGGGCAGACCGCCACCAGCCCCTGGGGGGTGACCGTCTGCGCCAGCTCGGCCATCACCTCCACGCTGACCCGGTGCACCGGCACGTCCGCGGAGTAGGCGGCGGTGACCAGATCGTCGTGGCGGCGGGAGGCCTCGGCGGTGGCGAACAGCTCGGCCACGCCGCCGGGGCGGGCCAGCGCCTCGCGCACCGCCTGCGGGCCCTCCGCCAGGAAGCGCCTCTCGCGCTGGCGGAAGGCGCGCTTGGCGAGCCGACGAGCCCCCTTGATCCGGGGGGAGCGGACGCTCGTGTACTCGTGGCTCGCCATCGCGGACCCGTGCTCCGGGGTCAGGCCGCGGCCTGGGAGGCGGGGGCGGGCAGGTTCTTCTTCGCCGTCTCGACCAGGGAGGCGAACGCGGCCGGGTCGTTGACCGCGAGCTCGGCGAGCATGCGGCGGTCGACCTCGATGCCGGCCGTCTTCAGGCCCTGCATGAACCGGTTGTAGGTGAGGCCGTTCGCGCGGGCGCCGGCGTTGATGCGCTGGATCCACAGGCGGCGGAACTGGCCCTTGCGGTCCTTGCGGTCCCGGTAGGAGTAGGTCATCGAGTGGAGCATCTGCTCCTTGGCCTTGCGGTACAGGCGCGACCGCTGGCCGCGGTAGCCGCTGGCCCGCTCGAGGACGACCCGGCGCTTCTTCTTGGCGTTGAGAGCCCGCTTCACGCGTGCCACTGTGACTCCTCAGGGTTCCCGGTGACGCTCACCGCGCCACCGCTTCGTCTACGTCCGAACGCGGCCGGGCTCAGCCCAGCAGCTTCTTGATCTTCTTGGCGTCGGCACGCGCCATCTCCACCTCGCCGGTCAGGCGGCGGGTGCGCTTGGAGGGCTTGTGCTCCAGCAGGTGGTTCTTGTTGGCACGGCGGCGCATGATCTTGCCGGAGCCGGTCACGCGGAAGCGCTTGCTGGCACCACTGTGCGATTTGTTCTTCGGCATCTCGCCGTCGTCTCCTACTCGTTGTCTCGGCGTGCGCACACCCGGCGCCGGGCCGCCCGGGGGCGGCCCGGCGCCGGACGTGTCGGCGGGCGGGTCAGCCCTGCCCGCTCTGCTGCTCCTCGCGGCGCTGCTCGCGGCGGGTCTTGCCGCCGCCGGCCGCGCGGGCCTCGGCCTTGTGCTCGGAGCGGCGCTTGTGCGGCCCCAGGACCATGACCATGTTGCGGCCGTCCTGCTTGGGCTGCGACTCCACCGATCCCAGGTCCTGGACGTCCTCGGCCAGCCTGGCCAGCAGCCGGCGTCCCAGCTCGGGGCGGGACTGCTCACGGCCGCGGAACATGATCGTCACCTTGACCTTGTCCCCGCCCTTGAGGAAGCGCTCGACGTGACCCTTCTTGGTGTCGTAGTCGTGCGCGTCGATCTTCGGGCGGAGCTTGATCTCCTTGATGATCGTGTTCGACTGGTTCTTACGCGACTCGCGCGCCTTGACCGCGGACTCGTACTTGTACTTGCCGTAGTCCATCAGCTTGGCGACCGGCGGCCGCGCGGTCGGGGCGACCTCGACCAAGTCGAGGTCGGCCTCCTGTGCCAGGCGCAGGGCGTCCTGCACGGGCACGATGCCGACCTGCTCGCCGTTGGGCCCGACGAGTCGGACCTCGGAAACCCGGATGCGGTCGTTGATGCGGGGCTCGGCGCTGATGAGACCCCTCCCTAGCCTTGTCGTGGTGCTCCGTAGTAGGGGTTCCCACCCGCGGCCCCGGGTTTAAGGGGGCGGAAAGCGAAAAACCCCGCCAGCCGTGGCAAGCGGGGTGATCCACCGGGCGGCGGACACGTGCGTCCCGCGGGGTCCTCGGACCCCGCGCGGTGTGCCGCACCGCCGACCGGATACCTGTGCGAGTTGCGCCCGACAGGTGGGAGGACCCGCCTCCGCTTGCGTCCCCGGGCACATGCGCGCCCGGTTCAGGTCAGGACCCCACTCTACCAGGGTGGCCGGACCTGATGGGCCTCCGCTGCGGGGACCCCTGCAGACGCGCCAACGCCGGTGCGCACCGGGCTATTCCCGCTCCGCCGCGCGCCGGGCGAGCTCGGCCTCGCCCGCGCGGCGCATCCGCTCCACCGGGGCCCGTTCGACCCCGGTCATCAGCTCCACCTGGGCCGCCGCCTGGTGCAGCAGCATCGCGAAGCCGCCGACGACGGTGCGTCCGGCCTCCGCCGCCGCCCGTCCCAGCGCGGTCGGCCACGGACTGTAGACCACGTCGAACACGGCGGCGCCGCTCGCCGCGACCGCGTCCGCCCACGGATCGGCGGCCCCCGACGGCAGCGTGCCGGCCACCAGGTCGACGTCCAGGTGGCGCTTCAGGTCGGCCAGGGGCGCCAGCTCGACGGCGATCCCAGCGCGCTCCCCCGCCGCCCGCACGCCCTCGGCCCGCGCGGGGTCCCGGGCGAGCACCGTGACCTCCACCGCACCCAGGCGGCGCAGGGCCGCGACGGCGGAGGCGGCGGTCGCCCCGCCGCCGAGCACCGCCGCGGTGCGGGGGGCGCCGGCTCCGGCCTCGCGCAGCGCCTCGCCGATCCCGTACACGTCGGTGTTGTAGGCCAGGCGCCGCCCTTCGCGGAAGACCAGCGTGTTCGACGCGCCCACTTCGTGAGAGGCGTCGTCGGCGGTGTCCGCGGCCTCCAGGGCGGCCTTCTTGAGCGGCATGGTCAGCGACAGGCCCGCCCATTCGGGGCCGCACCCGCGCAGGAACGGCAGCAGCCCGTCCTCACGGCACTCGTAGCGCCCGTAGCTCCACTCCCCCGCGATGCCCAGCGCCTCGTAGGCGGCGCCGTGCAGCACCGGCGAGAGCGAGTGCTCCACGGGCGAGCCCAACACGGCCGCGCGCATCAGGCGCCTCCCTGCTGGCTCTGCTGGAAGCGCTGCTTGAGCACCTGGAACTCCTCGTAGGTCTCGGCGAACTCGGTGACGCCGTTCTCCGGGTCGGTCGCCACGAAGTACAGGTAGTCCTCGTCGGAGGGGTTCAGCGCCGCCTTGATGGCGTCCTCCCCCGGGCTGACGAACGGACCGGCGGGCAGGCCCTTGCGGCCATAGGTGGCGTAGTCGCTGTCCTCGGCCTTGCACTGGGCGAGCTGGTCGTTGGTCAGCGCGATGCCGTGCTCGCCGATGACGTAGAAGCAGGTGCTGTCCATCCCCAGCTCCATGCCCTCCTCCAAGCGGTTGTGGACCACCGCGGAGATGTCCGGCATGTCCTCGATCGACCCGGTCTCGGCCTGCACGATGGCGGCCACCGCCATGACCTCGTCGGGGTCCAGGCCGTCCGCATCGGCCTCCGCCTCCAGGTCGACCTCGGGGTCCTCGGCGACCTGGTCGAAGCGGCGCACCATCATGGACAGCGCGTCCTGGGCGGTCATGTCGGGGGTGAAGGTGTAGGTGTCCGGGAACAGGTAGCCCTCGGTGCCCTTGTCCGCGTAGTCGGGCACCCCGAGCGAGGCCGGGTCGTCGAAGGCGGCCTGCAGGTCCTCCAGCGGGATGCCCGCCTCCTCCGAGATCTGCGCCAGGATCTCCGCACCGCGCTTGCCCTCCTTGATGGTGACGCGGGTCTCGGCGCGGGCGGCGGGGTCGAGCATCAGCTCAACGGCGGCGTCCGCGCTCATCTCCGAGCGCAGCAGGTAGGTGCCGGGCGGCAGCTCGGCCCCGGCCTCGCCGAGCGCGTTGGTGAACGCGCGGGAGCTGGCCACCACGCCCGCGTCCGCCAGGATGTCGCCGATGGCGCCGCCGGAGGCGCCCTCCGGGACGACGACCTCGACCTCCCCGCTGCCCGCGCCGTCGTAGTCGGCGGGGAACAGGTAGGTGCGCGCGGCGAAGCCGCCGCCTGCGACGACCACCGCCAGGGCGGCGCCGACCACGATGATCTTGGTCTTTCCGCTGCGGGCCGGGCGGTCCCCGTCGCCGCCGCGGCCGCGGCCGCGGCCGCGGGAGGCACCGCCCCGTCGGCGGGAGCGGCGGGGGGCCTCGCGGTCCCCCGCGCGGCGCGAACGGCGCCCGCGCGGTGCGGGCTCGGCGTCCGCGTCATGCTCGTCGCGATCGCCGTCAGCGTAGGCGTCGTCGGGCGCGGCGCGGGTCCGGGGGCCCCGCGCCTGCGGCCGGGCGCGTCCGGCACGTACTCCGGCGCCGCTGGGGCGGCGGCCTCGAAGGGCTCCGACGGGTGCGGATCGGGGGCGGGCGCCCCGCGCTCCCGGCGTCCGCGCCGCTCCCCGCGCCCTCCTCGTCCGGCGCGCTCGCTCCGGTCGGCGTGCTCGGAGTGATCCTCGGACCCGCCGTCCGCGTCCTCGTCATGCCCTGTGTACCCGGCGCGCTCGGACTCGGACCGGCGCGCCCTGCGGCGCCCGCCCTTGCGCGTCACCGGTACGGCGTCGAAGTCCAGTGTGCGCCGGGGCAGCGGGTGGCCGAAGGGGTCGTCCTCCTCCTCGGAGGGCGCGGAGCCCAGGCCCAGGGGGTCGGCCTCGTCCTCGGGCCCACGGCGGCGCCGACGGCCGCGGGGGCGGCGCTCGTCCGGGTCGCCGGGACCGGCCGGCACGGGGCCGGAGTCGACGGCGGGGTCGCGCGGCGGGGGCGGGGGCGGCGCCGCACCGCCCTCGGAGGCGGGGCCCTGCAGGTCCGGGTCGGTCTCGGGTTTGCGACGGCGGCCCCTGCGGGGCCCACCGGCGGTGTGCGGCGCGGCGGGGCCGCCCGACACCCCCGGCCATGAGCCGGTGTCGGGAGAGGCGGGCCATGCACCGGTGTCGGTTCCGGGCCAGGCGCCGGACTCCCGGCCCGGCCCGGCCCCCGTGTCCGGAGGCGGCGGGGCCGCGGGGCCGCCGATCGGGTCGGGGGGCGGGGCCGCGCCGCCGGAGGAGTGCCGCCCGTGCCGGCCGCCCGCCGAGGGGGCGGCGGGCCAGGGGTCGGTCAGTGGGTCCCCCGCCGGGCCGGTGGAGGCCAGGGGGTCGGCGGGGCCGGCGGAGGCGGCGCTGGCGGCCCGGCGGCCTCCGAGCGCGGACCCCAGGTCGGAGCGGGGCCCAGCGAACGGTCCGGAGTGCGGGTCGGCCGCGGGCCGGGGGCGCGGGCCGCCGAGCGGGTCCGGCTCGTCGGGCTCCTCGCGGCGGGCCCTGCGGCCGCGGTAGGGCCGGTGCTCCCCGTAGGGGTCGTTGCCGTTCATCGGCCCACCTCGACGATCTCCCCCGGGGGCCGCCCCGCCGTGCGCTCGGTGTCCAGCGCCGACTGCAGCAGCACCACGGCGGCCGCCTGGTCGATCACGGCGCGGCGGGCCCGGCCCGCGCGGGCGCCGCGCTTGGCGTGCCCGGGGCCGGAGACCAACTGCTGCTGGGCGGTCACGGTGGTCAGCCGCTCGTCCACCATCCGCACCGGGACCGGGTCCAGCTTGGCGGCCAGCGCCTTGGCGAAGGCGCGCGCCGACCGGGCCGCGGCCCCTTCGGCTCCGGACAGCGACGCCGGCAGGCCGACCACGACCTCCCGGGCCTCGCGCTCGACCACCAGGGCGGCGATGCGGTCCAGGTCGCCCGGGCCGCGGCGGACGGTCTCCACCGGGGAGGCCAGCATGCCGCCCGGGTCACTGGCGGCGACGCCGATGCGGGCGTCACCGGGGTCCACGGCCAGACGTACGCCGTTCCTCAACGACCGGTCTCCCCCGTGCGGGAACCAGGGCATGGCGCGGGGAGCACGGCCTGCCGCGCGGGGACCGGGCGCGGGCCGCGCCGCGTGTCCGACGGTCGACGGCGCGGCCGGGCCGCCGCCGTCTCAGCGGCGGCCGCTCCCGGACACCGCTCACGATCCATGCGACCCACCCTAGGGGCGGTGGCAGGGGTCACGTCTCGTTCCTTTCTGGCGGGCACCGCGCCGGACGGCAGGCACGGCGGTGGTCCGCCGCGGCGCCGGGGATTCCTCCTGGGATCCCGCGCCGCAGCGGGCTAAGCGTGTCACGGGGATCCGCCCGCGGTGCGGCGCCCGGGCCCGGCCCACGCCGCGTCCCCCTTCGGACGGCGGCCCGACCCGGGACGCCTTCCGCTACGCGACGGCCGCACCTGGACACCGTCCCCGACGGGCCTGATCCAGGCAACACACCTTAGGGGGTTTTGCGTGGATCATCACCGACGGCGCGGCGACCGGACACTACACTCACTGCGTTCTCAATGGTCGGCGGCCCTCCGGCCGCGCTCCCTCCTCGGATTCGCGGTGGCCGCACCCGGACAGCGCCCGCGACGGGCCCGGCCTCGGCGGCGCACTGCCAGGGGGTGTCGCACGGATCACGCCCCCTCCGCTGTCGATCTCGGGAAAAGCGACGCTAGAACCGCGCTCGTTGCGTCGCCCCCCGAGATCAACGGGGATCCGGGCCAGAGGGCCCCGCACCGGAGGGACGCCGCGGGACTCCAGGCAGGACCTGGGGAACACAGCGGCCGTGCGATGGACGCACCCGGACACCGCTCCCGACGGCAACGGCCCACGCGGCACCCCGCGGGCGGGGCCCCGGCGGAACGCGGCCCCACCTGACGACTCTGCCTCGGAAACGGCTCAGGCGGACTCTCCGACGCGCGCTTCGATGGCACCGAGGGCGCGGTCGACCGCGGCGGGGTCGGTGCCACCGCCCTGGGCGACGTCGGGCTTGCCGCCCCCGCCGCCGCCGAGCTCACGGGCGGCGACGCCCACCAGGTCGCCGGCCTTCAGGCCGCGCTTCTGGGCGGCCTTGTTGGCGGCGACCACGACCACCGGGCGGTCCTTGGGCACCCCGGCCACGGCGACCACGGCCGGACGGTCCCCGTCGAGCCGGCCGCGTACGTCCAGCGCCAGCTTGCGCAGGTCGTCGCCGGTGGCGCCGTCCTCGGCGCGGTGGGCCACCAGCAGCACCCCGGCGCGCTCGCGGGCGCCGTCGGCCAGCCCGGCGGCGGCCTGGAGCACCTGGGCGGCGCGCAGCCGCTCGATCTCCTTCTCGGCGGCGCGCATCCGCGAGACCAGGGAGTCGATGCGCTCGGGCAGCTCCTCACGCGGGGCCTTGAGCTGCTCGGAGAGCTGGCCCACCAGCATGGACTCCTTGGACAGGCGGCGGAAGGCGTCGATGCCGACGGCGGCCTCCACGCGGCGCACGCCCGAGCCGACCGAGGACTCGCCCAGCACCTTGACCACGCCGAGGCGGCCGGTGGCCGGGACGTGGGTGCCGCCGCACAGCTCCCGGGAGTAGTCGCTCATCTCGACCACGCGCACCCGGTCGCCGTACTTCTCGCCGAACATCGCCAGGGCGCCCATCTTCAGCGCCTCGTCCAGGGAGGTCTGGAAGTCGCGGACCTGGATGTCGTCGGCCAGGACGGTGTTGACCTCCTCCTCGACCTCGGCCAGCTCCTCGGGGCGCAGCGGCCGGTCGGCGGTGAAGTCGAAGCGCAGCCGCCCGGGCTGGTTCTCCGAGCCCGCCTGCCCGGTCGAGGGGCCCAGCGCGTTGCGCAGCGCCGAGTGGATGAGGTGGGTGGCCGAGTGCGAGCGGGAGACCGACGCGCGGCGGCCGCCGTCGATGGCGGCGTGCACCGGGTCGTCGACCACCAGCTCGCCGGAGCGCACGGTGCCGCGGTGGACGAACAGGCCGGGCAGCGGCTTCTGCACGTCCTCCACGTCGGCGGTGCCCCGGCCGTCCACGCTGATGGTGCCCTGGTCGGCGAGCTGGCCGCCGGACTCGGCGTAGAAGGGGGTGCGGTCGAGCACGATCTCGACCTTGTCCCCGGCGCGGGCCACGTCGACCGCCTGGCCGCCGACGATCAGGCCCAGGACGCGCGCCTCGCCCTCCTGGTCGGTGTAGCCGAGGAAGTCGGTGGCGCCGGAGGTGTCCAGCAGCCGCGCGTACACGCTGACGTCGGCGTTGCCGAGCTTCTTGGCCTTGGCGTCGCGCTTGGCGGTGTCGCGCTGCTGCTGCATGAGCGAGTCGAAGGCGTTCTCGTCGACCTTGAGCCCCTGCTCGGCCGCCATCTCCAGGGTGAGGTCGATGGGGAAGCCGTAGGTGTCGTGGAGCTGGAAGGCGTCGGAGCCGGAGAAGGTGGTGCCGCCCGCGGCGCGGGTGCGCTCGGCCGCGCGGTTGAACAGCGCGGTGCCCGAGCGCAGGGTGTCGGCGAAGTTCTTCTCCTCGGCGTCGATGACGCCGTGGATCATCGCCGCCTTCTCCAGCAGGTCGGGGTAGATGTCCTTCATCGCGTCGATGCTGACCGCGGTCAGCTCGTGCATGTGGAAGGCGTCGGACCCGGAGAGCAGCCGCAGGTTGCGGATGGAGCGGCGCAGGATGCGGCGCAGGACGTAGCCGGCCTTCTCGTTGCCGGGGCGCACCCCGTCGCCGACCAGCATCACGGCGCTGCGCACGTGGTCGGCGACCACGCGCAGCATGACGTCCTGGCCGGCGTCGTCGCCGTAGCGGGTCCCGGAGAGCTCGGCGGCCTTGGCCAGGACGCGGCCGATGATGTCGGTCTCGTAGATGTTGTCGACGCCCTGCAGCACCGAGGCCAGGCGCTCCAGCCCCAGGCCGGTGTCGATGTTCTGCTGGGGCAGGTCGCCGAGGATCGGGTAGTCCTTGCCGGACCCTTCGCCCCGCTCGTACTGCATGAAGACGAGGTTCCAGATCTCGATGTAGCGGTCCTCGTCGGCCTCGGGGCCGCCCTCGGCGCCGTACTCGGGGCCGCGGTCGTAGAAGATCTCGGAGCAGGGGCCGCACGGGCCGGGCACGCCCATGTCCCAGTAGTTCTCGTCCATGCCCATGCGCTGGATGCGCTCGGGGCGCACGCCCACCTTGTCCCGCCAGATCGCGGCGGCCTCGTCGTCGTCGAGGTAGACGGTGACCCACAGGCGCTCCGGATCGATGCCGAAGCCGCCCTCCTCGACGGGCGTGGTCACCAGCTCCCAGGCCAGCGGGATGGCCCGCTCCTTGAAGTAGTCGCCGAAGGAGAAGTTCCCGAGCATCTGGAAGAACGTGGCGTGCCGGGCCGTCTTGCCGACCTCTTCGATGTCCTTGGTGCGGATGCACTTCTGCACGCTGGTGGCCGTGGCGTAGGGCGGCGTGCGCTGGCCCAGGAAATAGGGCTTGAACGGCACCATGCCGGCCGGGACCAGCAGCAGCGTGGGGTCCTCGGCGACCAGGCTCGCGGAGGGGACGACGGTGTGTCCGTTCTTCTCGAAGAATGCGAGGAAGCGGCGTGCGATCTCTGCCGTCTCCATCAGCGGCCGTCCTTCATCTCGGGGGCGCCGTTCGCGCCGCGCGTTTCGATCTGTGCCCGACCGGGGCGGGGAAGCCTGCCGGGACCCGGCCGCTCGGCGGAGTAGAGGCGCAGGAGCTCGGCCTCCCGCTGCTCCATGGCGTCGTGGACGTCCTCGTTGAACTCGCGGAGGGCGGCCCGGTAGTCGGCGACGCGGTCCTCGACGCGGTCGGCGATGCCTTCCGGACTCCACGCACGCGCCGTGCGGTTGAGCCTGTGCACAACATACCCGCCGAGCACGGCTCCCGCGACGAGATAGACCAGGCGGCCGGTCACCGGCGCTCCCTCCTGCGGCGGGTGCGCACCAGCGCCAGGGCCTTGCGCTGCCCCATCACGCGGCGCACACCGTAGGACAGCGACGCGATCTTCACGAGCGGGCCGCCCACCACCGAACGGGTGAGCGCGGTCATGGTGGACAGGTCCTCGGTGGAGGCCGCGACGTTGGCGGTGATCTCCTCCACCCGCTCCAGCGAGGCGTCGGTGCGCTCCACGGTGGCGGCGACGTCGTCCAGCAGCGGCCGGGTGCGCTCGCCGAAGTCGGCCACGACCTTGGTGGCCTCGGTGAGCAGGCGGGTCAGCTTGACGAGGGTCACGCACAGGAACGCGACCAGGACGGTCCAGACCACCGCCGCGATGAGGGCGGCGAGCTCTCCTCCGGTCAGCATGCGGGCTCCGTTGGCGGTCGGGGTTCGGGGGCTCTCCGGGGGGACGGGGCCGCACGGCCGGGGGCGGGCGGGGGCGCCGCGCCGGCGGCCGGGCCTGGAGCCGGTCCGGGAGCCGAATACGGACGACCCTATCGCGTCCGGAAGGCGCGCGCCCTCCCCTGTGCGGGGCGTGGCGGCCGGACCGCGCGCGGCGCGCGCGTCGACGGATCGACCGCTATGCATGAGAATCAGGGGCGGCACACCATTCGCCCCCATCACGACGACAGGTGGACAGGACCCCCGCATGAGCCGACGCTCCCCGAACGAGATGTCCGTTCTGGTCCCTCCGAACCTGGGGCCGCTGGCCCCGTCCGACCCCCGGCGTCTGGGCCCCTACCTGGTGATCGGGCGGATCGGTCAGGGCGGCACCGGCACCGTCTTCGCCGCGGTGGACCCGATGGGCGGGGACGACCCGCTGGCCGCGGTCAAGGCGCTGCACTCCCCCGGGCTGGAGGACCCGCGCACCCGCGGGCTGCTGCACGCCCGCCTGGAGGCGCTGGCCGCGGTGGACGGGCGGGTGTACGTGCCGCCGGTGCGCTTCGACGCCGAGGGGGCGCCGCCGTGGCTGGCGATGCCCTACGTTCCGGGCATCCCGCTGGCGGCCTACATCCGGCGGCGCGGGCCGATGGGGCCGGGGCGGCTGCTGGCGCTGGCGGCCGGGCTGGCCGAGGGGCTGCTGGCGCTGCACCGGCGGCAGGTGCCGCACGGCGACATCAAGCCCGGCAACGTGATCATCGGGAGCAGGGGGCCGCGCATCCTGGACTGTGCGCTGCCCGGCGACGACGAGGTGCTGCGGCGCACCGCCGGGGCGTGGCTCAGCCCCGAGCGGCACCAGGGGGCGCCGCCCTCGCCCGCCGCGGACGTGTTCGCCTGGGGGGCGGTGCTGGCGTTCGCCGCGACCGGGAAGCTGCCGTTCGGGCTGGGCGAGCCGGAGGTGCTGGCGCAGCGGGTGCAGACCGAGGAGCCGCGGCTGGAGGGGGTGCCGCGGGAGCTGATGCCGCTGGTCTCCCGCGCGCTGGCCAAGGACCCGGCGGAGCGGCCCTCCATCCGGGAGCTCATCGGGTCGGCGATCGCCGCCTGGGAGCAGATCGTGGCCGAGGACGCGAAGGGGGCCCAGGAGGCGGGAGTGCGGGGCACCGCGGTGACCAAGGTGCTCTCCCGGGAGTGGCAGGGCGTGGTGGAGCCCGCCCGTCTGCCGCGGATGATCACGCTGGACGACGGGGCGGTGCGCCGGCCGGGCCGGGTGCCGCTGCTGATCGGCGGGGCCGCGGTCGTGCTGGCGCTGCTGGGCGGCGGCGCGTGGGCGGGGCTGCGCGTGGCGGGCGGCGGGGAGGAGCCCGCGCCCCGGCCCTCGGAGTCGCCGTCGGCGCCGGTGGAGACCCAGGAGGGGCCGCGCACGGCGACGGTGCGGTTCGACCCCACCGAGCAGGAGGACCCCGAGGACGGCCCGTGGGTGTTCACCCGGGTCGAGCAGGCGGACCCCGGCGCCGAACCCCCGGAGGGCGGGGCGCTGCGCCCGCAGGACTGGGACGCCTACTGGGTGCCCGCGGAGGGGGCGGAGCCGGAGACGGCGGTCATCCCCGAGGACGCCGAGGTGTACTGCGCGAACTACTGCACCCCCGGGCCGGGGTGGATCGAGGACGGCCGCGGCACCTACGAGGCGACGGGGGCGGAGTTCACGGAGTACCTGTCGTGGGGGCGGGTGGTGATCGCGGAGGTGGAGTTCGCCGAAGGCGGCGGCGACGGCGAGGAGCCGGAGATCGTGCGCATCACCGAGCTGTACCCGCAGCCGCTCGAAGGCTGACGCCCGAAGGCCGAACGGGGCGGCGCGCCGGCCGGGCCCGCCTCCTCAGCCGTCGGAGCCGCCGCCGGAGCCGCCGGGTCGGCGGACCTCCTTGATGCGCTCCAGCACCTCGGCATAACGGCGCTCCGCGCCGTGGGAGGTCGGGCGGTAGTACTCGGTGCCGTCCACACCGTCCGGGGCGTACTGCTGGGCCACCACCCCGCCCGGGTAGTCGTGGGCGTACTTGTAGCCGTCGCCGTGGCCGAGCTGCTCGGCGCCCTTGTAGTGGCCGTCGCGCAGGTGCGCGGGCACCGCCCCGGCGCGCCCCGCGCGCACGTCGCCCATGGCCGCGTCGATCGCGCGGATGACCGCGTTCGACTTGGGCGCCAGGCTGATGTGCACCACCGCCTGGGCCAGGTTGATGCGCGCCTCGGGCAGCCCGATCAGCTCCACCGCCTGGGCGGCGGCCACCGCCGTCTGCAGGGCCGCGGGGTCGGCCATCCCCACGTCCTCGCTGGCGTGCACGACGAGGCGGCGGGCGATGAAGCGGGGGTCCTCCCCCGCCTCGATCATCCGGGCCAGGTAGTGCAGGGCGGCGTCCGGGTCGCTGCCGCGCATGCTCTTGATGAACGCGCTGATCACGTCGTAGTGCTGGTCTCCGGAGCGGTCGTAGCGCACGGCGTGGCGGTCGACCGCCCGCTCCAGGTCGGCGAGGGTGATCTCGGCGCGCTCCCCCGCCACCAGGGAGGCGGCCTCCAGGTAGGTCAGGGAGCGGCGCGCGTCGCCCCCGGCCAGGCGGACCAGGTGCCCCTCGGCCTCCGCGGAGAGGGTGTGGCGGCCGTCGAGCCCGCGCTCGTCCTCCAGGGCGCGGGCGAGCACGCCGCGCACGTCGTCGTCGGTCAGCGACTCCAGGGTGAGCAGCAGCGACCGGGACAGCAGCGGGGACACCACCGAGAAGAAGGGGTTCTCGGTGGTGGCGCCGATGAAGCTGACCCACCGGTTCTCCACCGCCGGGAGCAGGGCGTCCTGCTGGGTCTTGCTGAAGCGGTGCACCTCGTCGACGAAGAGGAGGGTGCGGGTGCCGCGCATGCCCATCAGGCGCCGCGCCTCGTCGATGACCGCGCGCACCTCCTTGACCCCGGCGCTGACCGCGGACAGCTCCACGAAGCGGCGGTCGGTGGCGCGGCTGACCACGGTGGCCAGGGTGGTCTTGCCGGTGCCGGGTGGGCCCCACAGGAACAGGGACATGGGGGCGTCGTCCTCGACCAGGCGGCGGAGCGGGCTGCCCGCGCCCAGCAGGTGCCCCTGCCCGGCCACCTCGTCCAGGGTGCGGGGGCGCATCCGCACCGCCAGCGGCTCCTGGGTGCGTTGGGCCTCGGCTCCGGCGTCGTCGAACAGCGTTTCGGACACGCCTCCACGGTATCGGTTCGTGCCCACCGCCCCGGGCCGCCGGAGGCCGGAACGGGACCGGGACCAGGGAGCGGTGGAGACCTCCGGGGCACAGCGGCGGTCCGGAACAGGACGGGTCGCGTCCCCCGGAGTGGCGTGATTCCCATCTGTCCAGGTCAGCGCGCCCGGAAGGGCGCTGGGGGCGGGCCGGTCCCCCCAGCGCCTTGACCGGCGTCCCCGCCGACGGGCGGCCACGACCGCCGGAAGTCGCACCACCCCGGCGGACACCGCCACCGGACGGGCCCACTGAACACCGGAACGCGCGCACAGAACCGGGGCGGACCCGGAGCGGACAGGGGACCGCTCCACCGGCGCCCACGGCACCCCGCCTCAGGCCGGCCAGGGGGACGAGCGGTCCGGAAGCGGACTCGGAACCGGTGGCCGCCGCCGCCCGGCCGCCCCGCCGCCGGGCGGGGGCGGTCAGCCGCTCATCCGGGCGATGAGGATGGCGATGTCGTCGCCGCGCCCGGCCGGGGCCAAGGCGGCCAGGGTCGTCGCGGCGGCGTGCACGTCGGCGCCCATGCTCCGCAGCGCCTCGCCGGTGGCGGCCAGGCCGTCGTCCATGGACACCTCCGAGCTCTCCACCAGGCCGTCGGAGCACATCAGCAGGGTCTCCCCCGGGTGCAGCACCCGCTCGGTCACCGAGTACTTGCTCTCGGAGTCCACGCCCACCGGCGGCCCGGTCTCCACCTCCCAGGCCTCGTAGCCGTCCTCGGTGGCGATGATCGCCGGGGGCTGCCCGGCCCAGGCCGCGCGCATCCGGCCGCTGTCCAGGTCCAGGACGAGGTAGCCGCAGGTCGCGAAGACGATCTCGCCCGTCTCGGTGAGCAGCCGGTTGGTCTCGGCCAGCACCGCGCCCGGGTCGGCCTCGGTGGTGGCGTAGGCGCGGAACGCGACCCGGATCTGGCCCATGGCGGCGGCCGCCTCCACCCCGTGGCCCTGCACGTCGCCCACGACCAGGCCGACGCGGCGCCCGGGCAGCCGGATGACGTCGTAGAAGTCGCCGCAGACACGCCACCCGGCGCGGGCGGGCAGGTACCGCACGGCGATGTCGAGGTCGCCCACGTGCGGGATCTGCGGGGGCAGCATGCGGCGCTGCACCTCGTCGGCCAGCTCCAGCTCCTCGAGCTGCCGGTACACGCGCTGCAGCGCCTGCCCGGCCAGCCCGGCGAGGGTGAGCATGAGGGCGCGCTCGTCGGGGGTGGCGTGGTGCGGGCGGTCCCAGGCGACCTGCCACACGCCCAGCGCGACCCGGCGGTCGCCGAAGATCGGCACGGTGGCCCAGGACTGGGAGCTGGACCGGGCCATCAGCGGTTCGGCGGCCGGGAAGCGCTCCAGCATCTCGGCGCGGCTCTCGAAGAAGCGGGGCTGGCGGTCCTGGACGACCGCGCCCATGGGGTAGGCGGCGTCGGCGGCGTCCCGCCCGTCGATGAGCGGCTCGGTTCCCGCCCGCACCCGGGCCGTCGGGTAGGGGCGCAGCACGCCGTCCTCGACCAGCATCACCCCTGCGGCGCTGCCGCCGAAGATGGGCACGAAGTCCTCGGCGAGCAGCCCGGTGACCTCGTCCACGGTGGTGGCCGAGACGAGTTTGGCGGCCAGCTCGGTGACCTGGCGGCCCTGGGCGGCCTCGATCCGGCGGCGGTCGGCGAGGCGGCGGATGAGCTGCACGTGCTCGGTGACGTCGTCGATGACGCCGACCAGCCGGGGGCCGGTGGGCCCCTCGACGTAGCGGGCCTTGGCGTGCAGGACCCGCTCGTCGCCGACCAGGTCGGTCATCCGGAACCGCTGCTCGTAGTCGCGGCCCAGGTGGGAGGCTTCGACGGCGTCGCGCACCCGGGCGATGTCGTCCGGGTGCACGCGCACCAGGAGCGCCTCCAGGTCGCGGGCGTCCCCGGCGAGCATCCGGCCCAGCGGGGAGGGGCCGAACAGCTCGCGGATGCGGCCGGTGCTCAGGTCCAGGCTCCACAGGGCGGTGTCGGACCCGGCGGTGCGCAGTTCGGTGAGGGCGCGCACGGCCTCCTCGTCGCGCACCGTCTCCTGGAGCATGACCACCGCGGCGGCGGCGCCGGAGGCGCCGTCGGCACCGGGCAGGGCGCGCACGCGGACGGTGAGGCGGCGGCGCTCGCCGTCGGGGCGGACCAGACCCACCGCGCGGGGGCGGGGTTCGAGGCGCTTGAAGGCGCCCCGGTGCAGGTCCCAGGCGCGGCCGACGTCGGCGCCGGAGAGCAGGTCGGGCCATGGGCGGCCGGCCAGCTCTTCGGCGGAGACGCCGACGGCCTCGGTGAAGGCCCGGTTGGCCTGGACGATCACGCCGGTGCGGTCGACCGCGGCCAGGGCCGCGGGCGCGCCGGCGAAGGCCGCGTCGGCCCCGCCCTCCCCGCGGGCCGGCTGCGGCCCGGCCGTCCCCTCCGCTGCGCCGGTTGTGCGGTTCACGTGCTGTTTCAATCCCTGGTGTCGGTGCGGACGCCTCCGGGCCGCGGCGCTCGGAGGTAGATCGGGCGTCCGATTCGGATCAGTTTAGCCATCCGGGCCGCGTTCGCGCCGCCGCTGCTCCGGGCGGTCGTGGCTGTCGGGCACGGCGCGGAGGAATGCGCGGCCGCAGGAGGCGGGATGGGCCGTTCACCGGCCGGCGGGGCACCCGCGGCGCCCAGTGCATCCGCGGCACGCCCCACGTTATGCCAATCGGGAGCGTTTTCGCGCCTTTCCCGCGCCGGGCGGGCCGCATCCACTCCCGGACCAGGCGCGACGCGCCCGGCGGAACCGGAATCCGGAGGAGAAAACACCCCCTCGCCCGTCCGTTTCCGGACAATTCCGCAGGTCCGATTCCTGCCAGGATCGCGCGCCGCCGATTCCGACACGTTCGAGCAGAGGTCACGAAAGGGTTCCGGTTCCCCAAGGAGACGCGACGGACACCGACGTAAAAGACAAATAGAACCAAAAGGACCGGTAACGGGAAGGGCGAGTGGACGGTCGGGAGAGCGGGAGGGAGGAGGAGAGGCGTACGGAGTGCGGCGCCGAGGAGAGGGGACGCCCTTCCTGCGGCACCGTCGGCCGCGCGGCGTGTGCGAGGTCGCTGGAGTGGGCCACGACCGAGGACAGCGGCCCTACCTGCAGCGTTGTCGGCTGCCGGGTGTGTGCGTGGTCGCGGTTGATGGCGGCGACGGCGGAAGCGGGGCGGTTCCCCGGGCCTGCTCGCCGGGCGCCGGGTTCCTCGCGGTGCGGGTGGGCGGGCGGCT
>NZ_JAQFWP010000081.1 GCF_027706745.1 Nocardiopsis suaedae
ACCCGCCGGACGGCAAGCAGGCCAAGGGAACCACCCCGCTCACGCCGTCGCCGCCGACCACCCCGACCACGCGCACACCCAGCGGCCGACAACGGCGCAGGTGGAGCCGCCGACCTCCCCCGTCGTCCCCCGTCGCCGCTTGGCCTGCGAACGCCGGAGGGCCCGGACCGCTGTGCGGTCCGGGCCCCCTTCGGGCCGTTCGCCTCGGTCAGGCGAGCGGGGCCGGAGCGGCCTTGCGGCGGCTGGCGTAGATCGTCAGCGCGCCCAGGCCGGTGGCCAGGACGCCCCCGAGGACGAAGCCCTCGAGGTCGCTCACGCCGGTCACCGGGAGCTCCGTCGGGCCCTCGTCCGCCGAGGCGGCGGTGCCGCCCGAGCCGGACTCGGAGCCGCCGGACCCGGAGCCGCCGGACCCGGAGCCGCCCTCGTCGGAGCCGCCGTCGGAGCCGCCGTCACCGCCGGGCGTGCCGCCCTCGTCCGCGGGCGGAGGCGTCGGGTTGCCCGGGCCCGGGTTCTCGTCACCCGGGTCGTCGCCGCCCGGGTTGCCCGGGTCGGGGTCACCGGGGTCGGGGTCGCCCGGGTCGGGGTCGCCCGGGTCGGGGTCGCCCGGGTCAGGGTCGCCCGGGCCCGGGTCGCCCGGGTCGGGGTCACCAGGGCCCGGGTCACCGGGGTCGGGGTCACCAGGGCCCGGGTCGCCCGGGTCGGGGTCACCAGGGCCCGGGTCGCCCGGGCCCGGGTCGTCGGGGCCGGGGTCGACCGGCGGGTCCTCCGGCGGGACCTCGGGGTCCTCCGGCGGAAGCGGGTCGTCGGGGCTCGGGATCAGGTCGTCGACCAGACCGACCGGGTCCAGTTCGAGCGTGATGCCGGTGTCCTCAGGGGACCCCGCCGCCGGCTCGACCGGAGCCTCGACCGGCTCGTTCGCGGCCTCGTCCGTGTCCGCGAAGGCCGGAGAGGCCGAGAAACCGGCCGCCAGCAGGCCCGCTGCGGCGACACCGAAGGCGCGTCGTGCGTGCGACATCCTGCTCCTTTCTTTTCTCAGAGGGGGAATCATTCCGGGGAGAGCGCGTACACCGAGTCACCGGAGACGACCACCGCCCGGTCGCCGAGGATGCCCCACGGGCGGGCGGTGTCCTCCTCCAGAACGGTCGGCTCTCCCGCAGAGTCGACGGCGACGGATTCGCCGTCGAGCTCACCGAAGACCCACTCCCCAGAGGCACTGAGCGGGGTGAGGCCGACGTCGTGCGCCGCGCCCCCGTCCAGGTCGAACACGACCGGGCCGTAGGCGGCGACGCCGTCGCCCTCCACCCAGCGCGCGTCCTCCAGGTCGTCCGGGTCAACGGGAGACTGCGCGATGACGGAACCGTCGCGCGAGTCATGGACGGCGAGGACCGACTCCCCGCCGCCGGCGCTCCAGACGACCACGACCGTCTCGGCCCGCGCCGTCAGAAGCCGGTCCATGTCGTCAGCGCCCTCCGGCTCCTCGGGCTCCACCCGCTCCCCGCCGGGGCCGACCCACTCCCACGGGCCGTTGCGCACGGCCGTCAGGACGTTCCGGCCGTCGTTGAGCATGGCGCCGTAGCCGTCGGGCACATCGACGGGCGAAAGCTCGCCGTCCTCGGGGACGAAGGCCTCCTCGCCGTCCTCCACCAGCGGGGCGTGCCCGGGGAAGGAGACGCGCGCGCCGTCGGGGATCGCGGTCTCGACCGGTTCGCCGCCGTCCGCGGGCCACTGCCACAGGGCCTCGTCGTCCAGCATGGCCACCCCGTAGCCGTCCCCGTCGACGACGAAGTAGGGCGCGGCCCCCGTCGGGGACACCCCTTCGGGCAGTTCGGACGACCACTGCTCTTCGCCGTCGGGGTCGACGACGGTGAGGGCGCCCTCTTCGGAGACGAAGGCGGCCGTCCCGCCGTCGGGGGCGACGGCGGGGTTGGACTCGGACGCCAGCGTGTCCGTCCAGACGGCCTGGTCGGTGAAGCCGGGCGGGGCCGGGCGGCTGTCGAAGACGACGGTCTGCCCGTCGTCTCCCTCTCCGCCGCCTCCGCCGCCGGACCCGCCGGTGGGCAGCATTCCCAGGGCCAGGTACCCGCCGCCGCCGAGGAGCCCCAGCACCAGGACGCCGCCGACCACCGACAGGGCGATGACGCGTCCCTTGCCCGAGGACCCCTTCTTCTTGTCCGGGGGGCCGATGAGTTCGGCGTCGGTGCCCCCGACCGTCTGCACGACCCCGGTGGGCGAGACCGACAGCTGCCAGGAGCCGTTGGCGTCGCGGGCGTTGACCAGCACGGGGCGGCCCAGGTGCGCGGCGTAGGAGGCCGCGGCGTCCAGGGCGCCGCTGCGGGTCTGCCGGGGCGACTCACCGGTGACGACCTGGGTGCGCCCCGCGATGGTGACCTCGGCGCTGCGCTCGTCGGGGGCGATCACCACGACGACGAAGGCGTGGTTCGCACCGGAGTCGGGGCCGTTCATGCGCCACCGCCCGCCGCCTGCCGGATACCGGGACGGGCGGAGGGCCGTCCGGCCCGCGGGGGAATCGCTGCGCTCATGCTGTTCGGGAACCTGTTCATCGACTCGTCGAAAGGCCGCCTTCCGGAGGCGGGGCGGCGGATCTCGCGGGGGGCTGCGGGCGCTGTCGCTTGGCCACCCCGGTGCGGGCCGTGTACGGATCCGTCGACCTTTGGGGCGACACGGGCCTCGACGAGCATACTGTTCCCCTCCGAACCGCGCTCTGCCCGCCCTGCCCTTGGAGAACACGGTGATCCGGGGTGGCACAGATCCCGTGAACCGCGCGGCGGCACACCGCGTCACCGCTTCCTCGCGGCGTTCACCAGCGGGGATGCGGGGACGGTCGCGGCAAGTCACGGCGGGCACCGCCCCGGAGCCCGCGCCGGAGGCCCGGACGGGCGCGGCGGAGCGGCGCCGGGGTGGCCGCATCCGGCCACCGATCCGTGACGGTTCCGTCGCTGATCCGCGACCTCTCGGAGCCGCGCCGGGGGCGATCCGCCCCGACCGGGACCGCCTGCGCCGACGGTCCGGGCACAAGGCCCTGGCTCATGGCCCCCGCCTCACGGCCCCCGCCTCACGGCTTCCGGCTAGGCGCAGGTGTCCAGCATGTCCCCGAGCGCGTCGTGGTCCTCCTGGGCCAGGGACAGGCCGTAGCGCTCGGTCACGTGGATGTAGGCCAGGGAGTAGTCACACTGGAAGCCGTCGTAGGGCTGCCACTCACCGGGCCCCGAGTCGCCCTTGGACATGTTGGCCGGGCCGTCCGACGCGAGGAGGTTGCCGGGGTCGTTGGCGAACTCCACGCGGGTGTCGCGGTCCCACTCCGAGGCGCCCATGCGCCAGGCCAGCGACAGCGGCACCACGTGGTCGATCTGCACCGCCTGCGGGTCCTCTGAGGTGAAGTCGATCGTGTCCCCGGTGTAGGGGTCGTCCAGGACGCCCGACTCCACCTTGCAGTCCTCCCGGACCTCGGCCCCGGTCAAGTCGCGCGCGAGGATGTCGTTGCGGGTCGAGCAGCCGTTGTCGTCGGTGTCGATCCAGGACGACCCGAACTCGTCGCGCTCGTAGTCGCCGCGCGGCTCGGGCTCGGCCACGGGGATCGCCTCCAGGGTGCTGCGCGCCTCCTGCGCGTCGGCGCTCTCCCCTCCCGCGGCGGTGCCGGCGGACTCGCCGCCGGTCAGTGTGCGCAGGGTGCCGTCGAGGCCCTGCTCGTTGACCATCAGCAGGAATGCGGCGACGGCGATGACCGCGACGACGATCGCGTAGGCGCCGGTCTTGCGGCGGTCGCGCGTGGAGTGGCGCTTGGGGGTGCGGGGCATGGCGTGCTCAACCTGTCGTGACTCGGGGCCGGGAGTACGGGGGGCGGGGGACGCGCGTCAGAGCCGTCACCGTCCAGGATGCCCCAACGGGTGCGGGTTCACGGGCGCGGGGGGCTCTCCGCCCGGTCGCCGGAAGGGGCCGAGTCAGAGGCGGCGGGTCCTTCCGCTCCTTCCGCCCCTTCCGCGTCGGCGGGGACCGCGGAGACCTCCTCCGCCGCCGCCTCCGCCGCCTCCGGGCCGGTGTCCGGGGCGTCCGCGTGAGCATCACCGGGGACGGCGCCGGGCGTATCACCGGAAGTGTCCCCGGTGGCGCCCTCCGGGCCGACGGGGGTACCGCGTTCCCCGCCGTCCTCTCCCTTCCCGCGGTCGCTCAGCCTCACGGACGCCCCCTGCCTCACGACGCGCGTCAGGCGCTCGTTCACCTGCAGCCGCACGCCGCTCCACAGCCGCTTGGTACCGGTCCGCACCGCTTCGGCCTGCTCGCCGCGCCGCTCGTCCCGGCGCTCATCGCGCTCGGCCGCCGTCTGCATGGCCTGCTCGTGCCGCTCGACCTGCTGGGCGGCGCTGGCCACGCGGCGGGCCGCCAGTTCCGCGCGGGCCGCGGCGGTGCGCTGGGTCGGCCACATCAGGTCGATCTCGGCGTTGAGCGAGGTGCCGACCAGCACCGCGAGCGCCATCACCCACAGCCACGCGAGCACCGCGATCGGCGCCGCCAGCGACCCGTAGATGGTGACCTGGCCGAAGGAGGCGTCCAGGTAGACGCGCAGCACCACGCTGCCCAGCAGGAGGATGAGCCCGGCCAGGACGGCCCCCGGCAGGTACCGCCAGAACGCCACCCGGGCGGGCACGCTCAGCGCGTACAGCATCGCCACCGCCAGCACCGTCAGCCCGCCCACCACCGGCCAGTACAGGTCGTTCAGGTGGCCGACGGTCACCGGGAGCAGGCGGTGCACCATGTCAGGGCCGACCACCATGACCGGCAGCACGGCCAGCGCGAACACCAGGGCGCCCAGGTAGGCCACGAACGCCAGCGCGCGGCGGGCGAAGTAGCCGCGCAGCCCGTCGAGGCCGTAGGCGATGGTGATGGCCTCGATGAAGACGTTCATCGCGCGCGAGCCCGACCACAGCGACACCAGGAAGGTCAGCGAGAGCACACCGCCCTGGGCGCCGCGCAGGAAGTCGTCGACCAGCGGAGCGACGAGGGAGTCCACGGTCTGCTCCGTGAGCGCCTCGGCCGCCAGGTCCAGCATCCAGGTGCGGATCTCCAGCACCGTGTCCTCGCCGAGCACGCCCCGCAGGTGGCCCAGGGTGCCGACGAGCCCCAGCAGCAGCGCGGGCAGCGACAGGAGGGAGAAGAACGCCGACTCGGCGGCGAGGCCGATGATGCGGGTGTGGGCCACCGCGCGCACGGTGCGCGCCGTCAGCAGCACCGCGCCGCCGGGGAGCGGGCGCCGTTCGGCCCATGCCCGCGTCCCGGCCCGCACACGCTCCGCGAAGCCCCTCACACGACCAAGGTAGGCTTCCCCGCTCCAGGGGACGGCGCGGCGGCGCGCGCAGGGCGGCTTTCGTGTCGGTCCGCATAGTCAACCGTGATCTCCCCGCGACCTGGACCGCGGGGTGGGCCCCGCGCGCGGGCACGGGCACGGTCGCGCCGACGCGGGCACGTGACGTGCTTCACTGACGGTCGGCGCCGCCCAGACCTGGACATCCGGGCACACCGCGTGTCATGGTCGTTGCCATGATGGCTGCGATCGACCCCATGCTCTACGTGCGCCGGCACGTGGACCTGCTTCGGGTGAGCAGCGCCATCTGTCGCACCGTCGGCTGACCCGCCGCTGCGCGCGGGGCCACTGCAGCCCCCCGCGCTCGAATCCCGCCCGTACACATGGGGCGCGAGCGGCGCCGACGTCCTCCAGCCGAACCGGCGATGAGCCCTGCCCCGGACCCGATGGCGCGACCGGGGGGAGCGGCCGGGGAGCGGTGCGCGGCGGCCCGGCCCGACGCCCCGCAGATCCGCTCGGAGGACACCCGGACATGCCTCCCGCCACCTCAGCCCGCCCCCGCCGTGGGGAGGGCCAGTGGGCCCTCGGCTACCGCGAGCCGCTGAACAAGAACGAAGAGAACAAGAAGAACGACGACGGGCTCAACGTCCGGCAGCGCATCATCGACATCTACTCCAAGGCCGGGTTCGACTCCATCGACCCCGCCGACCTGCGGGGGCGCTTCCGCTGGTTCGGCCTGTACACCCAGCGCGCCCCGGGCATCGACGGCGGCAAGACCGCGGTGCTGGAGCCCGAGGAGCTCGACGACCGCTACTTCATGCTGCGGGTGCGCATCGACGGCGGCCAGCTCACCGTCGCCCAGCTGCGGGCCGTCGCCGAGATCTCCACCGCCTACGGGCGCGACACCGCCGACATCACCGACCGGCAGAACGTCCAGCTGCACTGGGTGCGCATCGAGGACGTGCCCGCCATCTGGGAGAAGCTGGAGTCGGTGGGCCTGTCCACCATGGAGGCCTGCGGCGACACCCCCCGCGTCATCCTGGGCTGCCCGCTGGCGGGCATCGCCGAGGACGAGGTCATCGACGCCACCGAGGAGATCCGCCGGGTCCACGACGACCACATCGGCAGCGACCTGTTCTCCAACCTCCCCCGCAAGTTCAAGTCCTCCATCTCGGGCTGCTCCTCCTACTGCACCAACCACGAGATCAACGACGTGGCCTTCGTCGGCGTGGTCGGCCCGGACGGCACCCCCGGATACGACCTGCACGTGGGCGGCGGGCTGTCGACCAACCCGATGTTCGCCAAGCGGCTGGGCGTGTTCGTGGCGCCCGAGCGGGTCAGCGAGGTGTGGGCCGGGGTGACCTCGGTCTTCCGCGACTACGGCTACCGGCGGCTGCGGCACCGCGCCCGGATCAAGTTCCTGATCAAGGACTGGGGGCCGGAGCGGTTCCGGGAGGTCCTGGAGAAGGAGTACCTGGGCTACGCGCTGCCCGACGGCCCGGCCCCGGAGCTGGACCCGGGGCTGGAGCGGGACCACGTGGGGGTGCACCGCCAGCGCGACGGCCGCAACTACGTGGGGTTCGCCCCGCGCGTGGGGCGGGTGTCGGGCACCAAGCTGGCGCGCATCGCCGACATCGCCGAGGCGCACGGCTCGGACCGGATCCGCACCACCGCCGACCAGAAGCTGGTCGTGCTGGACGTGGAGCCCGAGCGCACCGAGTCGATCGTGGAGGCGCTGGAGGCCGAGGACCTGCGGGTGCGGCCCAGCGTGTTCCGGCGCCAGACCATGGCCTGCACCGGGATCGAGTTCTGCAAGCTGGCCATCGTGGAGACCAAGGACCGCGGCGCCACGCTCATTGACGAGCTGGAGCGGCGGCTGCCGGGCTTCCCCGAGCCGGTGACGATCAACATCAACGGCTGCCCCAACTCCTGCGCCCGCATCCAGGTCGCCGACATCGGCCTCAAGGGCCAGCTGGTGACCGGCCCCGACGGGCGCCAGGTGGAGGGCTACCAGGTGCACCTGGGCGGGGCGATGGGGCTGAACTCGTCGTTCGGGCGCAAGGTGCGCGGCCTGAAGACGACCGCCGAGGAGCTGCCGGACTACGTCGAGCGGGTGCTGCGGCGCTTCCTGGACCAGCGCGGGGACGACGAGCCGTTCGCGGTCTGGGCGGCCCGCGCCGACGACGCCGACCTCAAGTGACCGTGCCGGGAACGGCACGGCCGGAACCGACCCAGTGGACGGTGGACGAACGTGAGTGAGAGAGCCGCCCCCCACTACTGCCCGTACTGCGGAGACGAGGACCTCGCCCCGCACGAGGGCGACGGCGAGCAGGGAGCGGGCTACGCCTGGGCCTGCTACTCCTGCGCCCGGGTCTTCCGGGTGAAGTTCGTCGGCCTGCGCGCCGCCGCCGTCGCCGGCGACGCGGGCCCGACCGGGACGGATGGGAACGAATGAGCGTCACGAACCCCGATGCCGGGACCAGACCCGGCGCCGATACCGACGAGGAGCGGCGCGCGCTGGCCGAGCGGGCCGCGCGCGAGCTCGAGGGCGCCCCCGCCCGGGAGGTCATCGCCTGGGCCGCCGAGCACTTCGGCGACCGGCTGTGCATGACCTCCTCCATGGCCGACGCGCTCATGGTCGACCTGGCCTCGGCGGTGGCGCCGGGCATCGACGTGATCTTCCTGGACACCGGCTACCACTTCGCCGAGACCATCGGCACGCGCGACGCGGTGGCGGCCATGTACCCGATCAACCTGGTCAACGTGGAGCCGCAGCGGACGGTGGCCGAGCAGGACCGCGACCTGGGGCCGCGGCTGCACGGGCGCAACCCGTCCATCTGCTGCCACCTGCGCAAGGTGGAGCCGCTCAAGCGCGCGCTGGAGCCCTACGACGCGTGGCTGAGCGGGCTGCGGCGGGACGACGCCTCCACCCGGCGGAACATCCCGGTCGTGCAGTGGGACCGGCGCCGCAGGATGGTGAAGGTCAACCCGATCGCCGGGTGGACGCAGGACGACGTGGACGCCTACATGGCCGAGCACGGTGTGCTGGTCAACCCGCTGCAGTACGACGGCTACCCCTCCATCGGGTGCGCGCCCTGCACGCGCCGGGTGGAGGAGGGCGAGGACCCGCGCAGCGGCCGCTGGGCGGGGTTCTCCAAGACCGAGTGCGGGATCCACCTGTGAGCGCCGCAGGAGGCCCCGCGGGCGAGAGCGGCGTCCCCCTCCTGGCCGTCGCGCACGGGAGCGAGGACGAGCGGTCCTCCGCGACCGTGGAGCGGGTGTTCGCACGGGTGCGGGAGCTGCGACCGGACCTGGACGTGCGGGTGGCCTACCTGGACCACGTGGAGCCGGGGGCCGAGGGGGCGCTGGCCGGGCTGGCCGCCGAGGGCGCGGGCGAGGTCGTGGTGCTCCCGGCGCTGCTGACCGCGGCCTACCACAGCAAGGTGGACCTGCCGGGGGTGCTGGAGCGGGTGGCGGCGGCCTGCCCGTGGCTGCGCGTGCGGTACGCGGGCACGCTGGGCCCGCACCCGCTGCTGCTGGACGCTGTCGAGCGGCGGCTGCGCGAGGTGGGGCGGGAGGCGTCGTCCGACACCGCCCTGGTGCTCGCGTCGGCCGGGTCGAGCGACCCGGAGGCCAACGCGGTGATCGAGGAGGCGGCCGCGGAACTGGCGCGGCGCGGCCCCTGGCGGGAGGTGGCCGCGGCGTACGCGTCGATGGCCTCACCGACTCCGGCCGAGGCGGTGTCCCGGCTCCGGGCGGAGGGGGCGCCGCACGTGGCGGCGGCGACCTACCTGCTGGCGCCGGGCTTCTTCGCCGACCGGGTGGCCGACCAGGCGTTCGCCGAGGGGGCGGTGACGGTGTCGCCCGCCCTGGGCGACGCGCCCGAGGTGGCCGAACTGGTGGTCCGCCGCTATGAGGAGGCGCTGCAGGCGGCGCCGGCGTTCCCGAGAGTGGCCGCCGGTTAGCGACCGGCCGGAGGCCGGTGCAGTGGCGGACCGAATGCGGCCGCCGCCCATCCCCTGGGCGGCGGCCGCATTCGTGTGTCGGGGGACCGGAAACTGGCTTTCCCGCACGCCCGTGACTAGGCTCGTGGACAGGCCGACGATGGTTTTCCGGGGAATTCCACGGTTTCCCGGACAGAGGAAGGGGCTGGTCTCTACGATGTCCGCGTCTAACAGAGGAGCAGACCCCATGTCCGTTGCCGATATCGACGCCCCGAGCCGAGACCTGGAGGCGAAGACGGCCGACCAGGAGGCCCCGGAGTCCCTGCGCGAGGTCGCCGACCGGATGTCCGACATGCTCCCCCCCGGTTTCCGGGTCGAGATACTCCGAGGAAGCATCGTCGTGTCACCTTCCCCCTCCAAAAGGCACAACGGGATCACCTCCCGTATCCAGAATCAGCTGTTCGGTCAGCTCCCCGAGGAACTGATCGTCCTCCAGACGCAATCGGTAGGCGAGGACCGCGCCGTCGACTTCGCGGTTCCCGACACCATGGTGGTTCCACAGTATGTGGAAGACGAGAAAGGGGACTTCGTCGACCCGGGCGTCACCGAAATGGTCGTCGAGGTCGTGTCGCCGAGCAACCCGGAGAACGACACCCACACCAAGCTCCGCGAGTACGCGGCGTTCGGGATCCCGATCTACCTCATCGTCGACCCTCGTGATGGGACCGTGGCGCTCTGGTGCAATCCTGAAAAGGGAAAGTACCAGGAGGTGCACACTTCCAAGTTCGGCGAGCCCGTGGCGCTCCCTTCCCCCCTGGACGGGGTGACCATCGACACGAGCAGGTTCAATACCTACTGATTCGTCTTCCGGAACCGCCCATGACGTTCCCTCCCCCTTACCGGTTGCGTGAGTCCGCCGAACGCGCGGAGGAGGCACTGCCCGAAGGGTTCCGGGTCGAGGTCCTCGGAGGAGAGCTCGTCGCGTCCCCTCCCCGGCTGAACCGGCACAATTACATCGTCCACAGCGTCATGCTCCAGTTGGAGGCACAGCTCCCCGACGGCTTGTCCACCCTGCCCAACACGTCGGTGGGAGACGGCGGCGACGATGACGACCTGGCACGGCCCGACCTCATCGTTCTTCCCGCGGAGGCATTGCAGCGAGAGGTATCGCGCAACCCGCCGGACTCGGTCGCGCTGGTCCTGGAGGTCGCCTCCCCGGGAAGCACTCCCAGCTCCGTCACGACCAAGCCGCGTATCTATGCCGACATGCGGATCCCCGTCTACCTGATGGCCGGCCCGCGCGACGGGACGCTCGTACTCCATTCCGACCCTCGGGAAGGGAGATTCACGACCAAGCACCATATGCATTTCGGCGACACCGTGAAGCTCCCCTCCCCTCTCGAAGGCATCGTGATCGAGACGGACGAACTCGTCACCTACTCCTGACCTAGGCCCGTAGACTTCCCGGCGCACTGTCGGCGGCCGCTCCGCGAGGACCGCATGCCCCCTGCTCCCCTGTCCGACGACCGCTCCTCCCCCGCTTTCCTCCTCTCCTCCACCCATCACCGGGCGCGACGGCTGCTCTCGGTTCTCGACACGCTCGACGACGCCGCCGCCCGGGACGCCTCCGCGCTCCCCGGTTGGACGCGCGGGCATGTGGCGGCCCACCTCTCCGGCGTGGCCCGTGCCCTGGCCCGGCAGGCGCGGTACGCGGCCGAGGGCCGCCTCGTGGAGGTCTATGACGGCGGCCGCGACGGCCGCGACGCCGCGATCGAGGCGGGCGCCGACCGCTCCGCCGCCGGGCTGCGGACGGACGTCGCCGAGGCGGTGACGGAGATCGAGGCCGCCTGGCCGGGCGCGGAGGGGCCCGGTTGGGAGCTGCCGGTCCGCCACCGCGACGGCACCGTCCTCACCGCCCTCCAGTGCTGGTGGCGCGAGCTCGTCCTGCACACCGACGACCTGCGCATGCCCGGCGGTCCGCGCGACTGGGAACCGGAGTTCTACGTCCACCTCACCGAATTCCTCGCTCCGCGTGCCCCCGAGGGGGTGCGGCTCCTCCTGTCGCCGGTCGACGGCGCGCCGCAGCGGATGCTCGGCGAAGGGAGGACCGTCGTTCTCTCCGGGGCCTTCAGCGACCTCGCCGCGTTCTTGGCGGGGCGTGCACCGGAAGGGGTTGTGGCCGCCGACACAGGAGAGAGCATGGACCTGCGCCCCTGGCCGTGATCAGGGTGCCGGGTAGCGTCGGGGGCGAGAGCGCTTTCCCACCCATCTCGACCGACCTTCAATCCCCCGGATTCAGGAGGAACCCATGGCGCCTGCGCGCGGGAACGGGATCAGACGGCTGCTGCGTGACCTTCCGGTCTTCGACGGGGCCGTGCCGCCCTTCGAACCGGCCTCGGCGCCCGATGAGCCTCTGGAGCTGTTCGAGGAGTGGCTGCAACAGGCCGTGGAGGCCGGTGTCCGGGAACCGCACGCCGCGGCGGTCGCCACGGCGGACGCCGGGGGCTCCCCGTCGGTGCGGGTGCTCATCCTCAAGGACGCCGACGAGCGCGGCTTCTCCTTCGCGACCTCCTCCACCAGCCGCAAAGGCCGCGAGCTGGCCGAGCGCCCCGAGGCCGCCATGGTCTTCCACTGGCGCGAGCAGGCCCGGCAGATCCGGCTGCGCGGCCCCGTGCTGATCGGCACCCCCGAGGAGAACGCCGCCGACTTCCGCGAGCGCTCCCTCGAGGGCCGCGCCGCCGGCATGCACGGCCTCCAGTCCTCCCCGCTGAACGACCTGGACGAGGTCGCCCGCGCCTTCGAGGACGGGATCTCCGCCCTCGAGGCCGACCCCGGGGCCGTCCCCTCCTCCTGGGCCCTCTACCGGCTGGTGCCGATGGAGGCCGAGTTCTGGCAGGGGCACCCCAAGCGGCTGCACACCCGCCTGCGCTACACCCGCCCCTCCGTCGACGACGCGTGGAAGCGGGAGCTGCTCTGGCCGTAGGGGCGGGGAGCGGCCGCCCCCGATGAGGGCGGCGGGTGGGACCGGCGGCGTGCGGGCTATCCTGGGCGCATCGCGACCGAATGCCGTTCGGGTTCGCTCCGCGGTCCCGGAGCGGGTCCGGGAGAGGATGGTGCCCCATGCCCCCCACCCACGAGGTGCTCAACCAGGCGGCCCCGCTGGAGGGCAACGACGTCGCCGCCGACCCCGCCCTGCTGGAGGGGCTGGAGCGGGAGGGCGCCGGGTGGGCGGACGAGGAGCTGCACGAGCTGGGCCGGCTCGCCGGGAGCGCACGGGCCCGCGCCTGGGGCGAGCAGGCCGACCGCACCACCCCCGAGCTGCGCACCCACGACCGCTACGGCCACCGCGTCGACGAGGTCGACTTCCACCCCGCCTGGCACGTGCTGATGGACACCGCGGTCTCCAACGGCCTGCACGCCGCCCCTTGGTCCGACGGCCGCCCCGGCGCCCACCTGGCCCGCGCCGCCAAGTTCTACGTGTGGTCCCAGGTCGAGGGCGGCCACGGCTGCCCCGTCTCGATGACCTACGCCGCCGTCCCCGCCCTGCGCCGCTCCCCCGGGCTGGCCGAGCGGTTCGAGCCGCTGCTCACCGCGCGCACCTACGACTTCGGCCTGCGCCCCCCGCTCACCAAGCAGGGCCTGATCGCCGGGATGTCGATGACCGAGAAGCAGGGCGGCTCGGACGTTCGGGCCAACACCACCCGGGCGGTGCCCTCCTCCGACGGCTCCTACCGCCTCACCGGGCACAAGTGGTTCACCTCCGCCCCCATGAGCGACGTGTTCCTCGCCCTCGCCCAGGCCCCCGAGGGCCTGACCTGCTTCCTGGTGCCGCGGGTCCTGGAGGACGGGTCGCGCAACCCCATGCACCTGATGCGCCTGAAGGACAAACTCGGCAACCGGTCCAACGCCTCCGCCGAGATCGAGTACGACGGCGCCCTCGCGTGGCCGGTGGGCGAGCCGGGGCAGGGGGTGCGCACCATCATCGAGATGGTCAACGGCACCCGCCTGGACTGCGTCATCGGCTCCTCGGCCGGGATGCGCGCGGCCGTCCTGCAGGCGGTCCACCACGCCTCCCAGCGGCGCGCCTTCGGGGCGCCGCTCCTCGACCAGCCCCTGATGCGCAACGTCCTGGCCGACCTGGCCCTGGAGTCGGAGGCGGCCACGGTCCTGATGACGCGCCTGGCCGGGGCGGCGGACCGGGCCGTGCGCGGCGACGGGCACGAGGCCGCGTTCCGGCGGCTCGCCGTGGCGGTGGGCAAGTTCTGGGTCACCAAGCGCGCCCCCGCCCACGCGGGCGAGGCCCTGGAGTGCCTGGGCGGCAACGGGTACGTGGAGGAGTCGGGCATGCCGCGCCTGTTCCGCGAGTCGCCGCTGAACTCGATCTGGGAGGGCTCGGGCAACGTGGCGGCCCTGGACGTGCTGCGCGCGATGGCCAAGAGCCCTGAGGCGCTCGACGTCTTCCTTTCCGAGGTGCGCCTCGCCGAGGGCGCGGACGCGCGGCTCGACGCGGAGGTGAAGCGCCTCCAGGAGTCCCTGTCGGACCTGGAGGACGCCCAGTTCCGCGCGCGCGGGCTGGTCCGGTCGATGGCGCTGTGCCTGCAGGCCTCGCTGCTGCTGCGCCACTCCCCCGCCCCGGTCGCCGAGGCCTTCGTCGGTTCGCGCCTGGGCGAGGGGCGCGGCGACGTGTTCGGCGCCCTGCCCCGCGGGGTCGACACCGCCGCGATCCTGGACCGCGCCCGCCCGCGGGACTGACCCGGGGCCGCGCATGGCCGGAGTGGGCCGCCGACCGCACCGCTCCGGCCTTCGGCGCGTCAGAGGGGCGAAGCGGTCCCGCAGGGAAGGGCCGCGCCACACGCCGATTCTTGTCCGGCTTGCGGGGAAATCGCGCCGTACGTCCGGCGGGCCGCCCGCGAATACGCATCCGAACCGCGTCGCTTCCCCGGAAGACGCCGAGAAAGCGGGCACAATACCGATGACGGGCGAAATGAGCACCGGCGAGAACGACGAGAACACTGCCCCACGACCCCGAGCGGAGCGGCGACCCCATGGTGGAAGTCTGGCCAGGAACCCCTTACCCCCTCGGCGCCACTTACGACGGGACGGGAACGAATTTCTCACTGTTCTCCGAGGCCGCCGAGGCCGTCCGTCTGTGCCTGTTCGACGACGCGGGCACCGAGACCTCCGTTCCGCTGAACGAGTTCGACGGTTTCGTCTGGCACGGCTACCTGCCCGGCGTGGGCCCCGGCCAGCGGTACGGGTACCGGGTCCACGGCCCCTACGCCCCCGAGCGCGGCCTGCGCTGCAATCCCGCGAAACTGCTGGTCGACCCCTACGCCAAGGCCATCGACGGGTCGGTGCGCTGGCACGAGTCCCTGTTCTCCTACCACTTCGACGACCCGTCCCGGCAGAACACCCGCGACAGCTCCCCCAACGTCCCCAAATGCGTCGTCGTCAGCCCCTTCTTCGACTGGAGCAACGAGTCACGGCCGCGCATCCCCTATAACGAGACCGTGGTCTACGAGGCCCATGTGCGCGGGCTGACCATGCTCCACCCCGACGTGCCCGAACAGCAGCGGGGAACGTACGCGGGCCTGGGGCATCCGGCGATGATCGACTACTTCTGCTCGCTCGGCGTCACCGCCGTCGAATTGATGCCGGTGCACCATTTCGTGCCCGAGCACGCCCTGGTGGCGCGCGGGCTGACGAACTACTGGGGCTACAACACCCTCGCCTTTCTCGCCCCGCACAGCGGCTACGCCGCCAACGGCTCCCGGGGCCAGCAGGTGCAGGAGTTCAAGGCGATGGTCAAGGCGCTGCACGCGGCCGGCATCGAGGTGCTGCTGGACGTGGTCTACAACCACACCGCCGAGGGCGACCATATGGGCCCCACGCTGTCGCTGCGCGGCATCGACAACCTGTCCTACTACCGGGTGGTCGACGACGACCCGCGCTACTACGTCGACTACACCGGCTGCGGCAACAGCCTCAACGTGCGCCACCCCCACTCGCTGCAGCTCATCATGGACTCGCTGCGGTACTGGGTGCTGGAGATGCACGTGGACGGGTTCCGCTTCGACCTCGCCTCGGCACTGGCCCGCGAGTTCCACGACGTGGACCGGCTGAGCACCTTCTTCGACATCGTCCAGCAGGACCCGGTGATCTCCCAGGCCAAGCTGATCGCCGAGCCCTGGGATGTGGGCCCCGGCGGCTACCAGGTGGGCAACTTCCCGCCGCTGTGGACCGAGTGGAACGGCAAGTACCGCGACACCGTCCGCGACTTCTGGCGCGGCCACGCGGTCGTCCCCGAGCTCGCCTCGCGCCTGTCCGGCTCCAGCGACCTCTACCAGGACGACGGGCGCCGCCCGGTGGCCTCGGTCAACTTCGTCACCTGCCACGACGGCTTCACCATGGCCGACCTGGTCTCCTACGACCACAAGCACAACGAGGACAACGGCGAGGACAACCGGGACGGCACCGACGACAACCGCTCCTGGAACCACGGAGTGGAGGGCCCCACCGAGCGCCCCGAGGTGCTGGCGCTGCGCCGCCGCCAGGTGCGCAACTTCCTGGCCACCCTGTTCTGCTCGCAGGGCGTGGTCATGCTCTCCCACGGCGACGAGATCGGCCGCACCCAGCGCGGCAACAACAACGCCTACTGCCAGGACAACGAGATCGCCTGGGTGGACTGGAAGGCCGCCGCCGACGAGGAGGACCTGCTGGAGTACGTGCGCGGGCTGGCCCGGCTGCGGCGCGAACACCCGGTCTTCCGCCGCCGCCGCTTCTTCCAGGGGCGGTCCGGCGCGGACGGCGCGGACGGGACGCTGCCCGACATCGCCTGGCTGCGGCCCGACGGCGCCACCATGGACCAGGACGACTGGCACGACGGCGCCACCCGGCTCGGCGTGTTCCTCAACGGCGACGCCATCACCGAGCCCGACCCGCGCGGGCGGCGGGTGCGCGACGACTCCTTCCTGCTGCTGCTGAACTCCGGGGCCGAACCGGTCGACTTCACCGTCCCCGGCCGGGAGTTCGGCCTGGCCTGGGAGGCGGTGCTGGACACCGCCGAGCCGGACGTGGGCGGGCGGCCGCTGATCCCGGCCGGGGGCACGGCATCGGTGATCGACCGCGCCCTGCTGCTCCTGCGCCGCGTTTCGCACGGCGCGTCCGCAGGCGTCTAACCTGCCCCCATGGACACCGACCCGCGCTTCCGCGCCCTGCTCCCCGCCCCGTCGGCCCCGGTCGACCTGGCCGCCCTGTACGCCTACCCCGCCGCGCTGGACCGGCCCTGGGTGCGCTGCAACATGGTCTCCAGCGCCGACGGCGGCGCCTGGGGGCCCACCGGGCGCTCCGCCGAGCTGTCGTCCCCGGCCGACCGGCGGGTGATGGGCGTGCTGCGGGGGCTGAGCGACGTGGTGCTGGCCGGCGCGGCCACGGCGCGCATCGAGGGCTACCGTCCGGTGCGTCCGCGGGAGGTGTGGTCGCTGCTGCGGGAGGGGCGCCCGGCCACCCCGTCGGTGGCGGTGGTGACCCGCACCCTCGACGTCCACCCCGACCTGCTGGCCGCGGCGCCGGAGGACGCGCCGACGCTGCTGTTCACCACCGCCGCGGCGCCCGAGGAGCGGGTGCGCGCCGCCCGGGAGGCCGGGGCCGAGGTGGTCGTCGCCGGGGACGGCGCCTCGGTCGACCCGGCGGCGGTGGTGCGGGGGCTGGCCGAGCGCGGGCTGTACCGGGTGCTGTGCGAGGGCGGCCCGCACCTGCTGGCGGAGTTCGCCTCCGCCGGGCTGCTGGACGAGCTGTGCCTGACCACGAGCCCGCACCTGCTGGGCCCCGCCTCCTCCCGCATCGTCGCCGGGGACGCCCCCTCGCACCGGGCGGACCTGCGCCTGGAGCACCTGCTGGAGTCGGAGGGGGCGCTCTTCGCCCGTTACACCCGCGCCTGAGGGCCGCCGGACCGCACCGGGGCCGTGCCGGGCCCGCGGCGTTCGCCGCGGGCCCAAGGCGTGCCCCGCCGGGCGCACCCGCACCGGATTCGGACGTCCCGCCCGCCCCTTCCGCCCCGATCGGACCGGGGCCGTGGCCGGTTTCGGCTGCACCCCATCCGTGCATGAACCCGCCCCGGCACGGACATACCGCCTGTGCGGAAGGGTGGAGCGCCCTTCCCGGACGCCCCCTCGCACAGCGGAGTAGGAGGGGGATTAAGGGTAAGAACACAACCAATCCGGCAGCGGTCCCCGCGTCCCTGCGGAAGCACGCACTCCGGGCGAGAGGATGAAGACAGTGCCGACGTCCGACAACGACCCCCCTCCCGTCTACCGGGAGATCGCCGAGGAGCTGCGCGCCGCGATCACCTCAGGGCGGCTCTCCGACGGCGACCGCGTCCCCGGCGAGAACGACCTGATGAAGCGCTACGGCGTCGCCCGGGCGACCGCCCGGCAGGCGCTCTCGGTGCTCATCAACGAGGGCATCGTGGTCCCCATCCGCGGATCCGGCGTCTACGTGCGCGCCTTCCGCCCGCTGCGCAGACACGGGCCCAAACGCCTCTCCCGGGACCTGTGGGGCGGCGGGCGGGCGATCTGGCAGGCCGACGCCGGCGACCGCCCCTTCGAGACCGACAGCGTCGAGGTGGACGAGGTCCCCGCGCAGCCGCACGTGGCCCACGCGCTGGACCTGCCCGAGCGGGCCCCGGTGCTCCGGCGGCGCCGCCGCTACCGGCTGGACGAGCGCCCCATGCAGCTCGCCACCTCCTACCTGCCCCGGGAGCTGGTCCGCGGAACCCCCATCGCCGAGGTCGACACGGGTCCCGGCGGAATCTATGCACGACTGGCCGAACTCGGCCACGCTCCGGCGCACTTCACCGAGGAGATCCGGGTGCGCATGCCCACCCCCGGAGAGATCGAGGCGCTCAGCCTGAGCGCCGGAACCCCTGTTCTGGACGTGCTGCGGACCGCCTTGACCGACGACCGTCTCGCGGTCGAGCTGAACGAGATGACCCTCGACGGGTCGGCCTACGTGCTCCAGTACGACTTCGAGGCCTGAGGCCCCGGCGGCTCGGCCGGGCCGCCCCACCCGCGCGCGATCGCCCGGAATCCCCGCACTGGCGGGGATTCCGGGCGATCGCGTGGGGATCCGCCCCCGGTTGTGGGTACAGGCTCTCTAGAGAGCGCCCATCGGTTCTCCAGCGGCCGATGCGGTACGGCGACGGGCCGGGGAGGACGGCCCCGGCCCGCGTCGTTCCCGGCGGTGCGGCCCTCGTCCGCCGGTCCCTTCGTCGGTCGTCCCGCCGGTCGTCCCGCCGGTCGTCCCGTCCGGGATCAGTCCGGCGGCCTGCGCTCCGGCTTCTCGGCGAACACCAGGTACAGCAGCGCCAGCAGCAGGAGGCCCACGGCCACCGCCCCGGACGCCGCGAACAGGACGTCGTCCGTGTCGGAGGCGGCCCAGTGCGCCAGGGCCTTCCCCAGCAGCACCGCCACCGCCACACTGACGAGGCCGGTGAGCGCCGCCGCCACCGCCAGCCCGCGGTCGCCCCACGGGCGCGGCCGCATGCGGTCGACCCGCGCGGCCGCCACCGCTCCGCTCACCGCGACGGCCCAGCGCACTTCGCCGGCCGCCTGCGCGATCACCTCCCATCCCGGCCGCGCCACCGCGACCGCCTCACCGACGCGCCGTCCACCCTGCCGGGCGTGGGCGGCGCACCGCTCGATCACTGTCTGCACCCAGTACCCGGCGACGAGGCGCAGGTAGAGTCCCGCCCCCACCGTCGCCCGCCGCTCCGCGGCCACCGGGTGCCCTCGCGTCATCGACCCTCGGCGATACGAAACGAGCATGGATCGTTCGCTCCCACCGTGTCCGACACCCTGAAAATCACGTACCCGAGCGGGTTCGTGATGAACGCGCACAACGCGAACGATCGGCCGGGATTCTCTTTTCACTCCGTAATGCCGGAGTCGGCCGCGAACGACCGGAGCGTGACCTTCGGGCCGGTACGCACCTGGTCAGCGGAGACACGCGGCGAAGGCGGGCGGAGGGGCGCACGGGCGCAGGGGACCCTCGGGGCACCCTGGCCCCACCCGGTGGGACGGGGCCACAGTCGGCCCTGCGGCGCGCATTGACGGCGGGCCCGTGAAGGGCATGGGCGGGCACGGCGACGGAGGGTGACGGCCTCCACTCTCCGCCGCCCGGCGTCCACTCCGTCACGCCGATGAGGCCGCCGACACGGGCGCCGCAGGGGCGCGGCCGCCCGACCCGCCCGCTGGGCCCTCCCGTTCGCCTGCAGTGCGTCTCCCGGCCTCCTGGGGGATGCTCACTGAGCACAGCGGGGGTCGTCCGAGGTAGCGTCGCTCTCATGGACGAGGAAGCCATGGAGGGCAAGGACACGGGGCAGGCCCAGGAGCCGGTCCGTAAGAGCGAGGAGGAGTGGCGGCGCCTGCTCGCCCCTGAGGCGTACGCGGTGCTCCGTCAGAGCGGCACCGAGCGCCCCTGGAGCGGTGAGTACGTCTCGACCGGTGCCACGGGCGTCTACCGGTGCCGCGCATGCGGGGCCGAGCTGTTCCGTTCCGATGAGAAGTTCGACTCACACTGCGGCTGGCCGAGCTTTTACGACCCGGCCGACAGCTCCGCCGTAACGCTGCACGAGGACCGCTCGCTTGGCATGATACGTACCGAGGTTCGCTGCTCACGCTGCGATTCCCACCTCGGTCACGTGTTCCGCGGTGAGGGCTACCCCACCCCGACCGACGACCGTTACTGCATCAACTCAGTGGCACTCACCCTGGAGGCGGACGGCCCAGTGGAATAGCATCCTCCCTTATGGGTGTCGGCGGTGGGCCCGGACCGGTCCGCCGTCCGGTGTCCGCGGCGCCCTGCCGGGCCGACCGTCCGGCCGTGCGAGACGCGCCCCTCGACGCTCGCCGGCCGCCAGGCTTCACGACGAAAGCATCCGATGACCGACGATTCAGATCCCACCCCCTCCTCCGGCCCTGCCGTGCCCGTCCGCATGGCCAAGGGCTCGGCACCGTGGCTGGCCCCCGCCTGCGCGGCGGCCGGCGCCACCCTGCTGGCGGCCCGGCGGTCGCGGGCGGCGCGCGTGCTCGCCGTCCCCGCGGTCGGCCTCGCGGCAGGCATGGCCTGGTTCTTCCGCGACCCCGAACGGGCCCCGGCCCAGGGCCGCCTGGTCTCCTCCGCCGACGGCGTCGTCCAGAGCATCGACGTCCAGTCCGACGGCCGCATTCGCGTCGCCGTCTTCATGAACCCCCTCAACGTGCACGTCAACCGTGCGCCCATCGCGGGCGTGGCCGCCCGGATCGAGCACCGGCCCGGAGGGTTCCGCCCCGCCTTCGACAAGGACAGCGAGCGTAATGAACGCGTCATCTGGACCTTCGACACCGAGATCGGCGAGGTCACGGTCGTCCAAATCGCCGGGGCGATGGTCCGGCGTATCGTCCCGTATCTCTCTGAGGGGCAGAAGGCGGAGAAGGGGCAGAGGATCGGCCTCATCCGCTTCGGGTCACGCGTCGACGTCTACCTCCCGCCCGGTGTCGCCCCGGCGGTGGAGGTCGGGCAGAAGGTCCGGGCGGGAGCGACGCGCCTTGACCGCGACTAGCCGAGCCCTGCTGCCCCGCCCGCGCGCGGCCGCCCCCTCCGAGGAGGACGCCGCTCCGCGCGTCCGGCTCGCCCTCGCCGACTACCTGACGCTGGGCAACGCCCTCTTCGGCTTCATGGCGGTGTGGCAGCTGGCGGCCGCCCAGTCGGCGCAGATCGCCGCGGGCGGCAGCGGCCCGCTGGACCGCGGCTCGGTCGCCACCGCCGTGGTGCTGCTGCTCCTGGCCGCCGCCTGCGACCTGTTCGACGGGCGGGTGGCCCGCAAGCTCGGCGGCAGCGGAATGGGCGCCGAGCTGGACAACCTCGCCGACGTGATCAGCTTCGGCTTCGCCCCGGCGTTCTTCGTGGTGGCCTGGGGCACGATCGCCGGGTCCGGCGGGCCGCTGCCGATCGCGGCGGCCGCGGCGGTGCTGCTGGCCGTGGTGGTGCGGCTGGCGCGGTTCTCCTGCGAGACGCCGGGCTGCACCTCCTTCACGGGGCTGCCCAGCCCGTTCGGCGCCATGGCCGTGATCACGGTGGTGCTGCTGGACCCGCCGGTCCTGGTCGGCACGGGGGCGGTCCTGGTGGTCGCCTGGCTGATGGTGAGCCGGGTCGAGTACCCCAAGCCCAAGGGCCGCCTGGCCTACATGGTGCTGGCCTGGATCCTGGTGAGCGTGGGCTGCCTGGCGGCGTGGGCGATGGACGCCCCGGCCGGGAACACCCTGCTGTACTCGGGGTCGGGGCTGGTTCTGGTGCTGATCCTGGCGATCCCGTTCTACGTCGTGACGCTCCGGCGCGCCGGCCGCCCGGACCCCGGCGACGAGGCGGTCCCGGCCGCTCGCGAGGGCTGAGGACGGCCGTACCGGGCAGAGGCGGGGGCCGCGCGACGGCGCGGCCCCGGTGGAACACGCGAGGGGCGCCGGGGGAAGGATCCCCCGGCGCCCCTCGCGCCGTCGGCGGGCCTCAGGCCAGGGACTCGACCAGCTCGGCCGGGCTCTTGCGGCGGCCGGTGTAGAAGGGCACCTCCAGGCGGGTGTGGCGGCGGGCCGCCGCGCCGCGCAGGTGGCGCATCAGGTCGACGATGCGGTGCAGCTCCTCGGCCTCGAAGGCGAGCATCCACTCGTAGTCGCTCAGGGCGAAGGTGGAGACGGTGTTGGCGCGCACGTCGGCGTACCCGGCGGCCATGCGGCCGTGCTCGGCGAGCATGGCGCGGCGCTCGTCGTCGGGCAGCAGGTACCACTCGTAGGAGCGCACGAACGGGTACACGCAGATGTAGTCGCGCGGCTCCTCCCCGGCCAGGAACGCCGGGACGTGGCCGCGGTTGAACTCGGCGGGGCGGTGCAGGCCGACCACCGACCACACCGGCTCGCTCGCCCGCCCCAGCGCGGTGCGGCGGAAGGAGGTGTACATCTCCTGGACGGCCTCGGGGGTGTCGCCGATCCACCAGAACATCATGTCGGCGTCGGCGCGGAAGCCCTGCACATCGTAGGAGCCGCGGGTGGTGACGCCGCTCTTGCCGTCCTCGAACAGGGCGGCCAGCTCCCCGGCGGCCGCGGAGCGGTCCAGGCCCTCCAGGTCCCCGGCCTTGAACACCGACCACATGGTGTACCGGATGAGGCTGTTGAGCTCCTCGGGGTCGGCGCCGGTCGGGGTGGTCTCGCTGCTCACTGTCTTCTCCTCGCTCGGTCTGGGGCGTGTGGCGCGGCGGGGCGGGCCCGGCCGCGCCGGGCGGATCATCCGCCCGCGGTCAGAAGCTCCTCGGCGGCGCCGGTGGCGCTCGCGATGCAGGTGGGAATACCGACACCGTCGTAGGCGGCCCCGCACAGCGCCACCGGCGGGACCGCCGCCACGGCGGCGCGGGCGCGGCGCACCCGCGCGGCGTGGCCGGTGTCGTACTGCGGCAGGCCGCCGTCCCAGCGGGTGACCCGCCGCTCGACCGGCGCGCCCACCGGTCCGCACACGGTGCGCAGGTCGGCCAGGGCCGTGTCGGCCAGCTCGCCGTCGGTGCGCCGCAGGGCCTCCTCCTCGCCCGCGCGGCCGATGGAGCAGCGCACGACCACGAGGTCCTCGCCGGGGTGCTCGCGGTCCAGCGCCTCCTTGAGCCAGGGCCACTTGAGACTGCTGAAGGTGGCGGCCTTGATGGTCAGCCCCTCGCGCGGGGAGACCAGGAAGCCGCTGCCGCCCAGCCCGGGGGGCAGGTCGGCGGCGCGGAAGGCGAAGGTGGTGATGGCCATGCTCGCGTACCCGATGCCGCCGAGTTCGCGGGCGGCGTCGGGGGCGGCGCCGGCGAGCAGCCGGGACGCGGCGGGCGCCGGGCAGGCCAGCACCACGGCGTCGGCGGCGACCCGCCCGGCCCCGTCGGCCTCCAGCACCCAGCCGCCCTCGGCGCCGGGGCTCAGCGACCGCACCGGGGCGCCGGTGCGCAGGTCGGCCCCGTACTTCTCGGCCTGCTCGGCAAGGGCGTCGACGAGCACGGCCAGGCCGCCGCGCAGGGTCGCGAAGACGGGGGCGGGCGGCCCGTCCCCGGCGGCCGCCGCCTGGCGCCGTTTGAGCGCGGCGACGCCCCGGGCCAGGGAGCGCTCGGAGCGGGCGACCGGCGCGATCTGCGGAAGGGCCGAGTCCAGGGACAGCCGGTCGGTGCGCCCGGCGTAGACGCCGCCGAGCATGGGTTCGACCAAGCGGTCGACGACCTCGGTGCCCATGCGCGCGCTGAGGTAGGCGCCGACGGGCACGTCTCCGCGTACGGGGGTGCCCGGCAGCACCAGGTCGAGGGCGGCGCGCAGGGTGCCGCCCCAGGAGAGCACGCCGCTTCGGGCCAGCGCGCGCAGGTCGCCGGGCACGCCCATGACCTGTCCGGCGGGGAAGGCGCGCAGCCGCCCGCGGCTGTAGATCCGCGCGGGGGCGGGCGCGGGGTGCTCGACCCGGTCGTCCAGGCCGAGTTCGGATATGAGGTCCAGGGCCTCGGGGCGGCGCGCCAGGACCGACTCGGCCCCCGCGTCCACGGGGACGCCCGCCACCGGGGAGGCGTGCAGCTTCCCGCCCGCGCGCGGCCCGGCCTCCAGCAGCGTGACGCCCGCGCCGCCGCGGGCGAGGCGGTAGGCGGCGGTGAGCCCGGCGAGCCCGCCCCCGACCACCGCCACATGCGGTCGTGTCTGCATGTCCTTCAGCTTTCCAGATGAGCGGCGGAACCGGTGACCGCCCCGGGCGTAGCGTGCCGCACAATCACCCCGCGGCTCCCTGTCCGACCTGCGCCGATCCCCCGGGCGGCGCGCGTGACCGAGGTGTTACGCCCTCCCCGCAACCCGTGTGATGACGCCCACGTCGAAGACGTATGAGCGACACTGCGCGGATTTCGGCGGATTCAGAGGCGGGGAGATCAGTGGACACGGTATGGACGCCGTCCCGGACGGCGGGCGGATTGGCGGTGGTGCTGGCCGCACTGCTCGCCGCGGGGTGCGGCGGCAACGGCTCCTTGGTGTCGGACGCGGGCGGGGTGGCGCAGGAGGACGCCGTCGCCCCGGAGGCCGCCTTGCAGGAGGAGGCGGACGGGGCCCGCGGAGCCGAGGGGGACGAGGGCGGCGGCGCACTCGACGTCGAAGCGGAGCAGCGCCAGGTCGTCTACACCGCGATGCTGACCGTGGAGGCCGGCGACGTCGAGGCGGCGGAGGAGGAGGCCAAGGCCCTCGTGTCGGACGCGGGCGGGCACGTGGCCAGCGAGAGCCTGTCCCCGTCCGGCTCGGGGCCCGCGTCGGCGACACTGGTGGTGAAGGTGCCGCAGGGCGGTTACGACGCCGCGCTGGACGAGCTGGCGGGGCTGGGCGAGCCCATCTCGCTGGAGCGCGAGGCCGAGGACGTGACCGAGGAGGTGGCCGACGTCGACAGCCGGGTCGAGTCGGCCGAGGCCTCCTTGGACCGGCTGCGCGACCTGCTGGACGACGCCGAGGACGTCCAGGACGTGCTCAAGGTGGAGAAGGAGATCTCCGACCGCCAGGCCGAGCTGGAGGCGCTGCAGGCCCGGCAGAAGGCGCTGAGCGATTCGACGGCCTTCGGGACCGTCGAGCTGGACCTGCGGGAGCCCTCGGACCGGCCGACGAGTGACGGCGACGACTCCATCGGCTTCACCGGCGGCCTGGCCTACGGCTGGCAGGCACTGGTGGTGGTGGCCGGCGGGATCGCGGTGGCGGCGGGCTGGCTGCTGCCGTTCCTGGTCGTGGCGGCCGTCCTCCTGGCCCCGGTGGCGTGGTGGCGCAGGCGCACGGGCCGGTCGGCGGTGCCGCTCCCCCGGCGGCCCCGGCGCGGCCGAGGCGGTGACAAGGGCAGCGGCCCCGCCGAGCCTGGGACCCCCACTCCCGACAAGGACGCCGAGGACCCGGAAGCCGAGAAGGAGCCGGAGAAGGGGCCGGAAGCGGAGAAGGGGCCGGAAGCGGAGAAGGGGCCCGAGAAGGGGCCCAACACTCCTTCCGACGAGGAGCAGCCGAAGGACGGCTGACTGGTGCCTTCCAGGCACCGTTTCACGCGACATGGCCGAGCGGCGGACGTTCGGCCGGTGCCGCGACAGGCGACGACAGAGGTCGTTTGCGCTTTCTGCAGCGGCGACGAGAGCGGGGCGGGTCCCTGGGCTTGCTTGCCGGGCGGCGGGTTCCTTGTGGTGCGGGTGGTGGGCGGCTCGGCCGGTACCCCGCTGACGGGCCCCGGCCGGGCGGCGGGTCGCCGGGTGCGGGGAAGGTGGCGGCGACGACGCAGGTCAGCGGCCCAAGCGGTGGCGTAGTCGGCCGCCGGGCGTGTGCGTGGTCGCGGTGGTCGGCAGCGACGGGGAGAGCGGGGCGGTTCCCCGGGCCTGCTTGCCAGGCGGCGGGTTCCTCGCGGTCCGGGTGGTGGGCGGCTCGGCCGGTACCCCACTGACGGACCCCGGCCGGGCGCCGGGTCGCCGGGGCGCGGGGAAGGTGGCGGCGACGGGGAGAGCTGGGCGGTTCCCCGGGCTTGCTTGCCGGGCGGCGGGCTCCTTGCGGTCCGGGTGGGGGCGGTGGCTCGGCAAGGACGTGTTCGGGGTGTGCCGGGCGCGTTGCCCCGGGGCCGCGTTGAACACCCGATAGGACACCCCCCGGGGGGCCGGGCGTTCCAGGCGCATCGGGCGCGGCGGGGAGGAGTGCGGCGGATCGGCCGGTGCCCCGCTGGCGGGCCCCGGCCGGGGAGCGGGCCGCCGGGGTGGGGGCGGCGATGACGGCGGGCGGCCCCTAGGGCGTGTTTCTTGGATCTTGAGTCTCGGGTCTGTGGCTCACAACCCCG
>NZ_JAQFWP010000082.1 GCF_027706745.1 Nocardiopsis suaedae
TGGTGGCCGGTATCCGGGCCTGAATACCGGCCACCAGGCGCAACTCGGCGAAAACTAGAACACGTTCCACTTCCGACCCCCTCGGAAACCGAACATTCTGGACGCCATGCTGCGCGGGAAGCTCGGCGCCAAAGGGAACGGACATTGTTCTTCGCCGAGATGCGCCTGGTTGTTGGAATCCCCACGAGGGACCCGGCGCCCGGCAGGCAGGGCCGGGGAACCGCCGGGCTCTCGCCGTCGCCGCCATCCCCGGTGACCACGTACACGCCCGGCGGCCGACGACGCTGCGGCCAGGGCCGCCGATCAGGATTCGCCGGAGGCCGTCTCCGATGTTCGAGACATGTCGGCCCGCGGTTCGGACCGGAATCGAACGGTCAGAGTTCAATGTGTTCGAACAGGGCCGTGAGCCCGAGGCCGCCTGCGATGCCCAGCATCGCCAACCCCTGTGCGCCCGCGCCGCCGGTCTCCTCGCGCACCAGGGCGCTGTACAGGCGTGTCACCAGGATCGCCCCCGACGCGCCGAACGGGTGCCCCAGGGCGATCGCCCCGCCGTCCGGGTTCACGGACTCCTCGTCGACGCCCAGTTCGTCCAGGCTCGCCAGCACTTGGGCGGCGAAGGCCTCGTTGAACTCGATCCGCGGCGTGCGCACGTCCAGCCCCGGGACCCGCTCCACCAGGCGGCGCGTCGACTCCACCGGGCCGATCCCCAGAAGGTTCGGGTCCACCCCCGCCGAGGCCGCGTCCACGAACCCCAGCGCCGTCCGCGCTCCCAGGGCACGGGCCCGCGCCGCGCTCGTCACCAGCATCGCGCTCGCGCCGTCGTTGAGCGGGCACGAGTTGCCCGCCGTCACCGTCCCGTCCTCCGCGAAGACCGGACGCAGCCGCGCCAGCGCCTCGGCCGAGGTGTCCGGGCGCGGGCACTCGTCCTGCTCGACCGTGCCCTGCACCCTGCCCGCGCGCGTGGGAACCGGAACGGTCTCGGCGGCGAACCTGCCCTCCGCGGCCGCGGCCACCGCCCGCCGGTGGCTGCGCAGCGCGAAGCCGTCCTGCCGCTCCCGGGTCACCCCGTAGGCGCGCGCGACGTTCTCCGCCGCCTCGCCCATCTCCGGGTCGCCGACCTCCTCAGGGGAGAACCGCGCCCGCGCGTAGAAGCGCGGCATTCCCGTCGGCCGGTCCGGCCGCTCGGCCCGCCACGGGGCGGTGCTGGTGCTCTCCACGCCTCCGGCCAGGTAGGCGTCCCCGGCCCCCGCCGCGACCATCCGCGCGGCCTGCATGACGGCTTCGAGCCCCGACCCGCACTGGCGGTCCACGGTCACCCCGGGCACCCCCACCGGAAGGCCGGCGGTGAGGGAGGCCAGCCGGGCGACGTTGCCCCCGCCCCCGGCGGCGTTGCCGACCACCACGTCGTCGATGTCGCCGGGCGCCGCCCCCGACTCGGCCAGCACCGCCCGCAGCACCGGCGCCAGCAGGTCCTCGGCGCGCACCCGCGCAAGCGCCCCGCCCGCGCGCCCCACCGGGGTGCGCAGCGCGGCCAGCACCACCGGGCGGCGGTCCTCAGGCATCGGGGAGCGCGACGAGCCGGGCGTCACCATGGGCGATCCAATCCTCCAGAACGGTGCGGGAGACCTTCCCGCTGCGGGTCAGCGGCCACTCCCGGGCCGCCCACAGGCGGCGCGGGACCTTGTACCGGGGCAGCAGGGCCGCGCAGTCGGCGCGCAGTCGCGCCCGGGTGAGGCGCCCGGCGGCAGGGCCGGAGACCACCGCCGCCAGCACCTGCCCCAGGTAGTCGTCGGGCAGTCCGAGCACGACCGCCTCGTCCAGCCCCTCCACCCGGGCCAGGGCCTCCTCGACCTCGCCCGGGTGGACGTTGTGGCCGCCGGTGATCACCATGCCGCCGGAGCGCCCCGCCAGGTGCAGCTCCCCGTCCTCGGACAGCCGCCCCAGGTCTCCGACGGTGGCCCAGTCGCCGACCGTCCGGAAGCCCGACCCGTCGCCCGCCCCCGCCCTCAACGGACGGCGCTCCGCGCCGCCGTCCCCTTCTCCGCCGTCGCCCCACAGGTATCCAGAGGAGGCCAGCGGCCCCCGGACGAACACCGTGCCCGTACGGCCCGGCGGCAGGGGAGCGCCGTCCTCCCCGCGCACCTGCACCTCCACCCCGGGGAAGGGGAAGCCCACCGCCCCGGGCTCGGCCGCAGGGTCGGCCCCGGGCGGCGTGTGGCGCACGGTGACGAAGCTCAGCTCCGAAGCGCCGTAGTACTCGCGCACATGGGCGCGCGGGAACTGGGACATGGCACGCCGCATGGTCGAGGCGTCCAGACGGGCGCCGCTGCTGACCACGCACTCGACGTCGGGGAACGCGCCGCCGCCCGGGGCGTCGTCGCGGGCGCCCTCGGCCAGGCCGCGCAGCATCGTCGGCACCACCACCAGCCGTGTGGCGCGGTGCCCCGTGAGCGCCCTCCGGGCAGCGGCGGCGTCGAACCTGGGCAGGGTGATGCAGCTCGCCCCCTCGTACAGGGCCTCGGTGAGGGCGTACAGCCCCAGCCCGTGGGAGAGGGGGCCGGGCACCAGCGCGCGGTCCTCGGCGCGGATCCCGAACACCTCGCCGCCGTGGCGCAGACTCGCCCGCCACGAGCCCCGCGTCCGGTGGAACGCCTTGGGCGGACCCGAGGTGCCCGAGGTGAAGCCGACCAGGAACGGCGTCTCGTCGGGCCCGGGGAGCAGCTCGTCCTCCGGGGCGGTTCCGAGGGCCTCCTCCAGGCGCGGGTCGCGGCCGCCTCCATCGCCCGGGGCCTCCAGCACCGGCACTCCCAGCGCGCGGGCGGCGTCGGCGATCACCCCCGACCCGTCGGCCGCCACCAGGTCCGGGCGCAGCCGCCGCAGCACCTCCTCGGCCTGCGCGCGCGGCCACGCCGGATCGAGCACCGCGCAGCGCCCGCGCCCGGCGACGGCCCCGGCGAACAGCTCGGCGAAGACGGGGGAGTTGCCCGCGCCCACGGCGAGCAGACCGTCGCGGCGGCCGGACACTCCGCGCAGCGCCGCGGAGACGGCCGCCGCCCGGCGCGCGAGGTCGCCGTACCCGATGGAGCCGCCGTGTTCCCCGGCCACGGTGAAGGCCTCCCGCTCGGGGTGCGACCGGGCGTGCTCCAACAGGCGTGCGCTCAGCGGCACGGCGCGGCCTCCCGTACCGGCCGGGCGCCCGCGCCCTCCGGGCTCACTTCAGCTCCATGCTGTACGACCGGGCCACGCCGTGCGCCACCAGCGCCGCCGCGACCGCCTTGATGAGGTCGCCCGGAACGAACACCATGCCGCCCAGCGCGGCCTCCCGCAGCGGCAGCCCGCTGCTCACCGACAGCCACGGGATCCCCAGCGCGTACACCACGACGATCCCTCCGGCCACGCACGCCGCCAGAATCGCCCCGGCCTTGGCCCACCCGCGGGTCAGCTTCGCGGCCCAGTACTTCACCATCAGCCCGGTCACCAGCGCGCCGGGGATCCACCCCACCAGGTAGCCGCCGGTCGGACCGGCGAACACGCCCAGACCGCCCCGGCCCCCGGCCAGCACCGGCAGCCCGACCGCCGTCAACAGCACGACCAGGCCGCAGGCCAGCGCCCCCCGCACGGGGCCCAGCACCGCCCCGGCCAGCATCACCCCCAGCGTCTGCAGGGTGATGGGCACCGGCACGATGCCGACCGTGATCGGCGGGACCAGGCCCAGCGCCACGATGATCGCGGCGAACAGGGCGACGAGCACGACGTCCCGGGTGGTGATCCCGCGTTCCTGGGGGCGGTTCACGTGGGGTTCTCCTCGGTGCGGGCGCCGCCCGAGGGGCGGCGCGGGGGCGGATAGCAGCGCGCGTCGATCGCGTCGGCCACGTCGTCGGCGGCCTTCAGCGTGCGCACGATCAGCGGGACGAGCAGCGCGACGGGGTTGGCCTTCAGGCCGCGGGCGGCCTGGGCCTCCCGGATCTCCTGGAAGCGGCGGAACACCTCGGGAACGAAGCGCAGCACCAGCGACACGCCCAGGCTGATGCGCTCGGGGTCGGCCACGCCCACCCGCGCCAGCGGGGCGGTCAGCCGCTCGAAGAACTCCAGCAGGTCGGCCGGACGGGTGGTCAGCGTGACCGCCAGCGCCAGCAGGATCAGCGCCGCGAGCCGCAGCAGCATCACCACCGCCGCGGGCACGTCCTGCAGCAGCGCGGTGGCGGCGAACAGGACCGCCAGCATCACCCCGACCGGCAGCAGCCGCGCCCGCAGCGCCGCCAGCGGGGCCCGCGCCGACAGCACCAGCACCGCCGCCACCGCCGCGGCCGCCCCCAGCACGCCCGGGTGCGCGAGCAGGAACAGGCCGATCCCCGCGGCGAAGAGCACGCCGAACTTCGCCCCGGCGGGCAGCCGGTGCAGGGGCGTGTTCCCCGGGACGTACAGGGAGGTGTTCACGAGCAGTGCTCCCTGTACCAGGCCACCGCCTCGCCGGGCGCCCCGTCGAAGGCGATCCCCCCGTCGTGGACCACCAGCACGCGGTCGTAGCCCGACACCAGCTCCAGGTCGTGGGTGACGACCACGGCGGCGGGCGCCATGGCGTCCACGGCGTCGCGGATGCGGTTGCGGTTGCGCAGGTCCAGCAGCGTGGTGGGCTCGTCGAACACCACCGTGCGCGGGCGCATCACCATCACCGACGCCAGCGCGACCAGCTGCTTCTCGCCGCCGCTGAGCAGGTGGCTGTGCCGCTCGGCCAGGTGCCCGATGCCGAAGGACTCCAGCGCCCCGGCCACCCGGCCGGGGATCTCCTTCTTGGGCAGCCCCAGGTTCTTCAGGCCGAAGGCCATGTCCTCGGCGACGATGGGGAAGACGATCTGGTTGTCGGGGTTCTGGAAGACGAAGCCGACCTCGGAGCGCACCCGCCGCCCTTCGGTGCGGGTGTCGCGGCCGTCGACGAGCACCCGCCCCTCGTCGGGCACCACCAGTCCGTTGAGCAGCCGCGCGAGCGTGCTCTTGCCCGAACCGTTCTGCCCGATGACGCCGATGCGCCGCTCGGCCAGGCGCAGGTCGAGCCCGCTGAGCACGGTCCGCCCGTCATAGCCGACGCCGACCCCCTGGAGCTCGATCACGGGGGCGGGCGGCTCGGCGGCGCCCGGCCGCTCCTCGGCCGCCGATCCCGGGGCGGGGCCGGCCGGGGCGGTCACGCCCGCCCCTCCTCGGCGCCGGAGTCGGCCCCGGCGCCGGAGGCGGCGCGCAGGGCGGCGGCGGTCGGCTCGGGGACGGGCACCGGGCGGCGGGTGTCCGGGTCGACGCACACCCACACCACCTCGGCGCGGGCGGCCGCGCCGCCGGGGGCGTCCCCGCCGTGCGCGACCACGGCGAAGGTCAGGCTGGTGCGCCCGATGCGCGCCACGTGCGCGGAGATCTCGGCGGGGTCGCCGAAGCGCAGCGGCCGCTCGTAGACCACCTCGACCTTCTTGACGTGGTAGGCCGCCCGGGCCGACGAGGGGTCGAAGTGGGGGCTGAGCCCGGCCTCGCGCAGGAACTCGTTGACCGCGTCCTCGGCGTAGGCGACGTACCGGCCGTTGTGCATGTTGCCGTGCATGTCGACGTCGGAGAAGGGGACGCGTAGGCGCATGGTCGGGATCCTCCGGGCGGGCGCCCGACCGGGGCGCCCTCGTCGTGGTCATGGGCCGGCCGCGCACCGGCGGGGCCACTCCCTGTGTACCCGATCGGCCTCCGCCGTCGTTACGTTGGGGTGCGGACTACGAGCACCAGGGGGCCCCGAGCGCCCTCGGGGAGGGAAACGCGTGCGCAGAGCCGTCGTCACCCGCTTCGGCCCGGCCGCCGAGGCGGTCGGGGTGGAGGACTACACCCCCCGCCCGCCGGGGGAGGGGGAGGTGCAGGTGCGCATGGCGGCGGCCGCGGTCAACCCCTCCGACCTGGTGGCCATCGCCGGGGCCTACCCCTCCCGCACCCCCCTGCCGCACATCCCCGGCTTCGAGGGCGTGGGGCGGGTGTGCGCCGTGGGACCCGGCGTGGAGGGGCTGCGCGAGGGGGACCGGGTGCTGCCCATCGGCAGCCCCGGCGCCTGGCAGCAGGTCAAGACCGCCGAAGCCCGCTGGTGCTTCCGCCCGCAGCCGGAGCTGACCGACGAGCAGGCGGCACTGTCCTACATCAACCCGCTGACCGCGGTGCGCATGGTCCGGGCCCACGCCGCCGGCCCGGGGGCGGGGCCGGTCGCGGTGAACGCGGCCGGGTCGGCCATCGGCGGCATGCTGGCGCGGCTGCTGCAGCGGCGGGGCGTGCGGCCGGTGGCGCTGGTGCGGGGCGACGCCTCGCGCCCGGCCGTGTCGGGCCCGGAGTGGGCGGGGGCGGTGGCCACCGACCGGCCGGGCTGGACCGAGGAGCTGGCGCGCCTCACCGGGGGCGGGCCCCAGGTGGCCTTCGACGCCGTCGGGGGAGAGGAGGGCGGGCGGCTCGCCCTGTCCCTGCGGTCGGGAGGGAGCCTGGTGCACTACGGGCTGCTGTCGGGGCTGCCGCTGGCGGGCGACCTGGCCCGCAGGCGCCCCGACGTGCGCGTCGCCCTGTTCCGCCTGCGCGACTGGGTGCACGCCGCGCCGCGCGATGAGGTGCAGGAGTCGCTGGACGAGGCGGGGCGGCTGGTCCTGGAGGGGGCGGCGGCGTCCACGGTGCAGGCGTCGTTCCCGCTGGAACGGGTGCGCGAGGCGGTCCGGGCCGCCCAGGAGCGCGGGGGCAGGGGCAAGGTGCTGTTGCTGCCGTGACGGTCGGCGGCGCCCGCCGCCGTGCCCGTGGCGGGAGATGCGGGGCGGGAAGCCGCGAGCTCAGCCCTGATCCGGTCGGAGGCACGACGGTGCACGACGGCATCCGAATACGAATCTACTTCGTAAAGTCGTCGGTGTTCGGCTGACCCGACCCCCATCGATTCGAAGGAGCGGCTACGCCGCCCTCACCTCCATGGCTCCTCCCTCAAGCGAGAGGCGCGCCCCGCAGACGTGTCACAGGGGCCGGGCGCCCGGCGTCTTGAGGGGCGAACCCCCATGACGAACGGGAGGACACCATGGCCGACGGGACCGAGGCCGTCGTGATCGGCGGCGGATACGCCGGAATCATGGCCGCCAACCGGCTGACCAGCCGCAGCGACGTGGCCGTCACTCTGATCAACCCGCGCCCGAACTTTGTCGAGAGGATCCGCCTCCACCAGCTGGCGGGCGGCACCTACGACGCCGCCCGCGACTACCGCGACGTCCTCGCCCCGACCGTGCGCACGGTGGTGGGGACCGTGGAGCGGATCGACGCACCCGGGCGCAGCCTCGCACTGGCGGACGGCTCCACGGTCGGCTACGACCGCCTCGTGTACACGGTCGGGAGCGGCAGCGCCGCCCCGGACGTCCCCGGGGCCGCCGAGCACGCCCGCCCCCTCGCCAGCCTGGAGGAGGCGCGGCGCCTGCGTTCGGCCCTCCAGGACGCCCCCGCCTCCGCCCCGGTGACGGTGGTGGGGGCCGGTCCGACCGGGATCGAGACCGCCACCGAACTCGCCGAACAGGGGCGCCGCGTGACCCTGGTGTGCGGCGGGGTGATGGGCCCCTACCTGCACCGGCGCGGCCGCCGCACCGTCGCCCGGCGGATGGCCGAGCTCGGTGTGGCGGTACTGCGGGGTCCCGGCACCTCCGTGGTGGAGGTGACCGCCGGCGCCGTGCGGCTCGGCGACGGCCGGGAGGTCCCCAGCCGGGTGACCGTCTGGAGCGTCGGCTTCGCCGTTCCGGACCTGGCCGCGCGCAGCGGGCTGAGCACCGACGGGGACGGGCGCCTGCTCACCGACGAGACGCTGACGAGCGTGGACGACGAGCGCATCGTCGCCGCGGGCGACTCGGCGGCGCCCTCGGGCATGCCGCTGCGGATGAGCTGCCAGGCCGCGCTCCCGCTGGGGGCGCGCGCCGCCGACACCGTGCTCAGCCGGATCGATGGGAAGCGCCCCGGCCCGCTCAACCAGGCGTTCGCGGGACAGTGCATCAGCCTGGGGCGCCACGGCGGGATCTTCCAGTTCGCCCACCGGTACGACGTCGCGGTGGGGTTCCACATCCGCGGCCGCCTCGGGGCGCGGGTGAAGGAGAAGGTGTGCCGCGGCACCGTGGAGCACATGGCCGACGAGGCCCGCGCCCCTGGCTCGTACCGGCTGCACAGGATCTCCGGCGGCCCCGAGCGCGCGCGGCGGCTCCGGGCCGCCCAGGGCGCGGATGGGGCCGCGGCCACGGCTGCGGCGGAGGCGTGACCGCTCTCGCGGTCGCCGGGAGGAGCGCTGTTTCCGCCAGGGCGGCCGGGCGCGGCGGTAGATTGCGCGGCATGCCGATGAACGAGGTGCCCGAGTCGGTGGTGGTCTACACCGACGGTGCGTGCAAGGGCAATCCGGGGCCGGGTGGGTGGGGCGTGGTGCTGCGGTACGGGCGCCATGAGAAGGAGCTGTACGGGGGCGAAGGGGAGACGACGAACAACCGTATGGAGCTGATGGCGGCGATCGTGGCGTTGGAGAGCCTGACCCGCCCGGTGCCGGTGGTGCTGCACACCGACAGTACATACGTGCGCAACGGCATCACCCGCTGGGTGCACGGGTGGAAGCGCAACGGGTGGCGCACGTCGTCCAAGGAGCCGGTCAAGAACGCCGATCTGTGGCGGCGGCTGGATGAGGCCGCGGGGCGGCTGGACGTGGACTGGCGGTGGGTGAAGGGGCACGCCGGGGACGAGGGCAACGAGCGGGCCGACGCGCTGGCCTGCCAGGGGCGCGACGAGGCCGCGGAAGTGTGAGGCGCGGGGTCCGGGCGCGGTGCGGGCGGCCGGCCGGACCCCGCGGTCCACGGGGCGGCTCTTCAGCCGGTGTGTTCGGTGCGCCGCGCGCGGGCGGCCAGGTCGGCCCGGCCCCCGGCGCCCACGGCGAGGGGGCGGTCGGCGGCCCCTGCGGCCAGGCGGTCCTGGAGGCGCCGCAGCTCGCGGGGGCCGAATGCGGCGACCACCGAGGGCAGCGCGCCGCGGGCGCCTTGGAGGGCGCGCAGCCACGCCTGCCCGTAGACGTGGGGGGATCGGCGGGCGATCCCGGCGACGATGCGGTCGGCGGCCGGTTCCAGGGGGTGGGTGAGGTTGAGCGGCCAGGGGAGCCGGGAGCGCAGTTCGCGCAGGGCCGGGTCGGAGTCGGCGCCGCGCACCATGTCGGTGTCGGTCCAGGAGAGGTAGGCGATGCCCGCGGTGACGCCGTGCAGGGACTCTTCGGGGCGCAGGCAGTGGACGAAGGCCTCGACCCCGGCCTTGCCGGTGCAGTAGGCGGCCATGAGCGGCGCGGGGGTCAGGGCCGCCAGGGAGGCGACCTGGAGCAGGTGGCCTCTGGAGCGGCGCAGGGCGGGCAGGAACGCGCGCGCGGTGGCGATGCTGCCCATCAGGTTGACCTCGATGACGCGGTCGAAGGCGTCGGGGTCGGTGTCGCCGAAGGGGCCGCCGGTGGCGATGCCCGCGTTGGCGACGACGATGTCGATCCGGCCGTGGTGCTCTTCGACGGCGCGGGCGGTTTCGGCGAGGGCCGCGCGGTCGGTGACGTCGGCCTCCCAGTGGGTGGCGTGGGGGCCGCAGTCGGCGGCGACGGCTTTGAGGTCGTCGGGTTCGAGGCCGACCAGGGCCACGCGGACGCCCTGGCCGGCCAGCTTGCGGGCGAGGAGGGCGCCGAGGCCGCGTGCGGCGCCGGTGACCACGGCGGTGCGGCCGTCGAGGGGGCGGTGGGTGCGGGTCATGCTCCGGCCTCCTGGGTGCGCTTGGCCTTGGCGGCCTTGCCGCTGCGGGACGCCTTGCCGTTCGCGGTGCCGGGGGAGGCGGGGCCGGGCAGGTGGGCGTCGATGAGGTCGGTCAGCACGGCGGCGACGCGGTCGGGGGCCTCCAGGGGCGTCATGTGGCCGGTGCCGGGGATCTCGACGAGGGTGCGGCAGTCGGGCAGGAGCCCGGCGGTGCGGGGGGCGTGGGGGAAGGGGATGAGGCGGTCGCGGGTGCCGTGGACGACGGCGGCGGGCACGTCGAGGGCGCGCAGGCCCTCGTCGGCTTCGAGGGTGCCCAGGACCGTGCCCCAGCGGGCGCGGGCCACGGGGTGCATGGCGTGGACGAGGCGGGCGGTGACGTCCTTCATGCGGCGGTCGGCGCCGGGGGCCATGGTGATGTAGCGGATGGCGGCCCGGGTGAGGGGGGTGCGCGGGCCCAGTGGCAGGGGGGCGCCGAGGGCGGCGCGGTGGACGGCGGCGCGGAAGGCGCTGTCGTCTGGGCCCAGGGGCAGCACGGTGGAGGTGTGTGGCAGGCGGCTGCTGCCGGTGCTGATGAGGGCGGCGGCCGCGGCGCGGTCGCGCACGGCCGGGCGCCGGGAGGCGGACATGATGGTCATGCCGCCCATGCTGTGCCCGGCCAGGACGGCGGGGGTGCCGGCGGGGACGGCGGCCTCCAGGACGGCGCACAGGTCGTCGGCCAGGGCGGTGGTGGAGTACCCGGCGGCGGTGGCGGGGCGGGCGCTGGAGCCGTGGCCGCGCTGGTCGTACATGACGGTGCGCACGTGCCGGGGCAGGCGGTTGACGACGGGGGCCCAGAAGGGGGTGGCGCAGGTCCAGCCGTGGACCAGGACGAGGACGGGGCCGTCGTCGGGGCCGGTGGTCTCCACGTTGAGGAGGGTGCCGTCGGCGGATTCGACGGTGCGCTGGTGCCGTTGGGGGGTCATGTCGGCTCCTCAGTGGCGTCCGCGGGGGGCGGGCGGGGGTCGGGGTGCACGGGTTGTTACCGACGAGTCGGTCGGTGTGTCGCCCGAGCGTAGACCATGACAATGGTCATTGGAAGAGTTCGTCGGGATTCCGCAGGGGCGGCGGGGCGCCGCCGCCCTCGGCCGCGCCCGGTGCGCGGGTTGGCGGCGCCGCGGACGGGAGCCGTAGGATGCGCCGGTGATGGACACGGCGGACGGACAGGGCCGGGGGACGGCGGGGCTGGTCGCGGCGATCGCCCTGTACGTGCCCGAGGGGGAGAAGCGGGCCGGGCGGGTGAGCTCGGTGACGACCGATCCGGTGGCGGGGACGCCGCTGCGGGCGGTCGTCGACTTCGGGTCCACGCCCGAGGGGGTGGACACCGGCCCGGACGTCGAGGTCGCCACCAGGGTCTGGGACGGCCCGGAGGCGGCGGGGGAGCGCGCGCTGCGGGGGCTGTGCGCCGAGCGGGCGCTGATGGAGCGCCGGATGCGCGACCCGCAGGGGCGCGACGCCCTGTCACTGGGGGAGGACGCGCGCTGGTCCCGCGCGGAGCTGGCCGTCGACGGGCGGCCGGTGGAGGCGGTGGTGCTGGCCACCGGGATGTGCTGGGTGGCGGCCGCCGAGGCCGAGGAGGGCGTTCTGGTGCGCGTGTACACCCCGGCTCCCGGGCCGGGGCCGGTACGGCTGGAGCGCGTGCGGGACGCGGCGCGGCTGGAACCGATGCGCGGCCGGGGCTAGGTGTACTGACCACGGAGGTTGGTGACGGCGCCCCCGGCCAACACGCGAAAGAGGGCCTCCTGTATCGGTGTGGATGTCTGACGTCCCACCGCCCCGGAAGGCCCTGGACGCCCCACACTAACCGTGCCAACGCCAAACTCACCCCCGCCGGGCGCCTGGCCCTGGCCCGCTGCGTGGTCGATGACGGATGGCCCCCGCGCCGGGCCGCCGAGCGCTTCCAGGTCAGCCATGCCCGCCGGTGGGCCGACCGCTACCGCGACGCGGGCGGCCCGCCACCCGGCGAGCAGGATCAGGGAACCGCCGCCCCACCCCCTCGTGCGTCCGGCTCAGCGCACCATGCACGGGCGCTTGGGGTCGAACTCCCAGCCCGGGATCAGGTACCGCATCGCCACCGCGTCGTCGCGCGCGCCCAAGCCCTGCTTCAGGTACAGCTCGTGGGCGGCGTCGAGGCGCTCGCGGTCCAGCTCCACCCCCAGCCCCGGCGCGTCCGGCACCGCCACGGCGCCGTCGCGGATCCGCGGCGGGTCCCGGGTGAGCCGCTGGCCGTCCTGCCAGATCCAGTGGGTGTCCAGGGCGGTGATCTCGCCGGGCGCCGCCGCGCCGACGTGGGTGAACATCGCCAGGGAGATGTCGAAGTGGTTGTTGGAGTGCGAGCCCCAGGTCAGGCCGGAGTCGTGGCACAGCTGGGCGACGCGCACCGACCCGGCCATGGTCCAGAAGTGGGGGTCGGCCAGCGGGATGTCCACGGCGGCACCGCGCAGGGCGTGGGACAGCTCCCGCCAGTCGGTGGCGCACATGTTGGTCGCCGTCGGCAGCCCGGTGGCCCGCTTGAACTCCGCCATCACCTCGCGGGCCGAGAACCGGCCCTCGGCCCCGCAGGGGTCTTCGGCGTAGGCGGCCACGCCGCGCATCCGCCGCCCGTGGCCGATCGCCTCCTCCAGGGGCCACCCGCCGTTGGGGTCCAGGGTGATCCGCGACTCGGGGAAGGCGTCGTGCAGGGCGGTGATGACGTCGACCTCTGTGCCGCCGTCGTGGACACCGCCCTTGAGCTTGAAGTCGCGGAAGCCGTACCGCCGCTGGGCGGCCCGCGCCAGGGCCACCACGGCGTCGGCGTCCATGGCCTTCTCCCGGCGCAGGCGCTCCCACTCGTCGCCGGTGTCCTCGCGCAGGTAGGGCAGGTCGGTGGCGTCGGGGTCCCCGACGAAGAACAGGTACCCCAGCACGGGGACGCCGGGGCGCCGCTGTCCCGTCCCCAGGAGTTCGGCCACGGGGACGCCCAGCTCCTGGCCGTGCAGGTCCAGGAGGGCGGACTCCAGCCCGGTCACGGTGTGCACGGTGGTGCGCTGGTCGAAGGTCTGCTCGCCGCGCCCGCCCGCGTCGCGGTCGGCGAAGGCGTCGGCGACCTCCCGCAGGGTCGAGCGGAACCGGGCGACGGGCCGGCCGGTGATGCGGTCACCGGCCTCGCGCAGCGTGGCGGTGATCGCCTCGCCGCCGGGGACCTCGCCGAGCCCCGTGCGGCCCTCGTCGTCGGTGACGATGACGATGTTGCGGGTGAAGCAGGGGGCGTGCGCCCCGGACAGGTTCAGCAGCATCGAGTCGTGCCCGGCGACCGGAACGACCTCGACCCGGGCCACGCGGGGTCCGTGTGCGCTCATGCGGTGTCTCCTCGCTCCGCCGGGGTGGTGGTGCCGTCGATGCGGCGGGTCACGTTCCAGGGGTTGTCGTCGCGCACCGGTGCGGGGCGCAGCGGCTCCGGGAGGTTCTGGTAGACCACCGGCCGCAGGAAGCGCTCGATGGCCGCCGCGCCGACGGAGGTGGAGCGCCCGTCGGAGGTGGCCGGGAACGGGCCGCCGTGCACCATGGCGTCGCCCACGTCGACGCCGGTGGGCCAGCCGTTGACCAGGATCCGGCCCGCGCGCAGTTCGAGGGCCTCCAGCAGGTCCGCGACCGCGGCGTCCTCGGCGTGCGCGTCGGCGTCGAGCCAGAGTGTGGCGGTCAGCTGTCCTTCCAGGGCGTGGGCCAGGGGCGGCAGCCGGTCGGCCGAGCGGTAGCGGACGATGAGGCAGACGGCGCCGAAGACCTCATCGGCCAGCCCGGGGGTGGCGGCGAAGGTGGCGGCGTCGGTGGAGTAGACGGCGGGGGCCGGGGCGTTGGGGCCGGCGCCGGTGCGGCCCAGGGCGGCCCGGGACACCCCGGCGGTCGCGGCGAGCCGGTCCTCGCCCTCCGCGCGCGCGGAGCGGATCGACGGGGTGAGCATGGTCTGCCCGTCGGCGGCCGAGAGCGTGTCCCCGATGCGGGCGACGAGGTCGTCGCCGTCGGCGCCGTCGGGGACGAACAGCAGGCCGGGGGCGGTGCACAGCTGTCCGGCCGAGCCGTTGAGCGAGGCGGTGAACCCTTCGGCCAGGGCGCCGCGGTCGCCGGAGGCGGCCGAGGGCAGCACGAAGACGGGGTTGACCGAGCTCATCTCGGCGTAGACGGGGATGGGGACCTCGCGCGCCGCGGCGGCGGCCATGAGCGCGGTGCCGCCGCCGCGTGAGCCGGTGAAGCCGACGGCCTTGATGCGCGGGTCGCAGACCAGGCTCCGGCCGACGGCCGTGCCGGGGCCGTAGACGAGGGAGAAGACCCCGGCGGGCAGGCCGTGGTCGGCGGCGGCCGCCGACAGTTCCCGGGCCACGAGCAGGCCGGTGGCCGGGTGGGCGTTGTGGGCCTTGACCACCACGGGGCAGCCCGCGGCCAGGGCCGAGGCGGTGTCGCCGCCGGCCACGGAGAAGGCCAGGGGGAAGTTGGAGGCGCCGAAGACCGCGACCGGTCCCAGCGGCAGGGTGCGCCGGCGCAGGTCGGGGCGGGGCAGCGGGGCGCGGTCGGGAAGGGCCGGCTCGATGCGCACCCCGTGGTGGTCGCCGGTGCGGCACAGGCGGGCGAACAGCCGCAGCTGGTTCACGGTGCGGCCGAGTTCCCCCTGCAGCCGGGCGGGGGCCAGCCCGGTCTCGCGCGCGGCGGTGGCGGTGATCTCCCCTCCGGCGGCTTCGATGCGGTCGGCGGCGGTCTCCAGGAAGGCCGCGCGCGCCTGGGGCGTGGTGCGGCGGTAGGGGCCGAACGCCTCGTCGGCGGCCTGGGCGGCCGCTGCCACCTGGTCGTCGTCGAGCAGGGTGAACTCCGGGCCCGTGGGGGTGTCGCGGACCGGGTCGTGGGCCCAGACGGTCCCGGCGGTGCCGGGGACGGGCTCCCCGGCGATCAGCGAGTGGCGGGCGGGTTCGGTCGGTGTGGGCATGGCTCCTGTGGTTTCGTGGTCGGGGCCGGGGCGCCGGGTCAGGCGTCGACGGCGGTGGCGGGGGCGGTGACGGTGGCGACCAGCGTGTTCAGCCGCTCCTGCTCGGCCGGGGACAGGTCGCGCAGGGGCGGGCGCACCGGTCCGGCGTCGCGGCCGACGGCGCGCATCCCGGCCTTGACGATGGACACCCCGTACCCGTTGCCGCGGTCGCGGATGTCCAGGTAGGGCAGCACGAAGTCGGTGAGCCTGCGCTGCACGGCGGCGCGGTCCTGGGCCCGGACGTCCCGGTAGAACTCCAGGGCGAACTCGGGCGCGAAGTTGAACATCGCCGAGGAGTAGGTGCTCAGGCCCAGTTGCAGCAGCGGCAGGGCGAACGTCTCGGCGGTGGGCAGGCCGCCGAGGTAGAAGAGCCGGTCGCCGTTGGCCGACAGCACGCGCGCCAGCTGTTCGAGGTCGCCGTTGCCGTCCTTGAAGCCGATGAGGTTGGGGTGGGCCTGCGCCAGCCGGGTGACGGTGTCGGCGGCGTAGACGGCGTTGGCGCGGTTGTAGAGGATCACTCCGAGCCGGGTGGCGCGCAGGACGGCGGCGGCGTGGTCGTGCAGCCCCTCCTGGGTGGTCTCGGTCAGGTAGGGCGGCAGCAGGAGCAGGCCGTCGGCGCCGGCCTCCTCGGCCTGGCGGGCGAGTGCCAGGGCCTGGGCCGTGTTGCCGCCCGCCGAGCTGAGGACGGGCACGCCGGTGCGGACGGTGGCCACGGCGGCCCTGGTGACCGTCCGGTGCTCCTGCGGGGTGAGCGAGAAGCCCTCGCCGGTGCCGCCCGCGATGAACAGGCCCCCGATGGCGAAGCCCGACTGCCACTCCAGGTGGGCGGCGAGGGCGGCCTCGTCGACCGCGAGGTCCCGGGTGAACGGGGTCACCGGGAAGGACAGCAGCCCGTCCCGCAGGACGCCCGCGAGTTCGGCGGGGGTGTAGTCGGACATCGAGGACCTCCACGGGAAGGGAACGGGGTGCCTTCACGCTAGGGACATCCTTCGATGCGTGTCCAAGCTGATCTTCGTATAGGGCGATACCTTCACTGCATCGGTTGCGCGGTGTCGAGCGGTTCCCGCAGCAGCGGGAGCACCCGGTGCAGGGCGGGGTTGGTGGAGGCCTCGGGCCACACGGCGTGCAGCCGCACCGCGTCGGCGGGGGACTCCCGCAGGGGGACCATCTCGACGCCGGGCATGCCCAGCTGCCGGGTGGACCGGGGCACCAGCGCCACGCCGTGCCCGGCGCCCACGAGCGCGACCAGGGTGAGGATCTGGGCGGCGGTGTGCGTCACCTGGTCGGCGCGGACCTCGACGAGGTCGGCCACCAGGTCGCTGAAGTAGCGGGCCTGGTCGGCGGAGTAGGTGATCATGGGTTCGTCGCGCAGCTCGCGCCCGGACACGGGGGTGCCCCGCCGGGACAGGCGGTGCCCGGCCGGTACGGCCACCACCAGGGGCTCGGTGAGCAGCGGGGCCGATTCCACGCCCTCGGGGGGGAACGGCGGGCGGGCCAGGCCGATGTCGATCGCGCCGCTGCGCATCGCCTCCAGCTGCTGGGCGGTGACCATCTCGTGCAGTTCGACCGCCACGCCGGGCAGGGCGTCCTTGATCCGCGCGAGGACCGGGCCGAGCACGCTGAAGCTGGAGGCGGCGGTGTAGCCCAGGCGGACCAGGCCGACCTGCCCGGAGGCGATCAGCTGGGCCCGCCGCGGGGCGCGCTCGGCCATGTCCAGGAGCCGGCGGCACTCGTCGCGGAAGGCCTCCCCGGCGGCGGTGAGGGCCGCGCCGCGGGGGCCGCGCAGCAGCAGGGTGACCCCCAGGGCCTTCTCCAGCTTCTGGATCTGCCTGCTCAGCGGGGGCTGGGTCATGCGCAGCCGGTCGGCGGCCCGTCCGAAGTGGAGCTCCTCGGCGACCGCGACGAACGCGCGGGCCTGGTCGAGCGTGAGCATGCCGCCCTCCATCGATGCACGGAAGGTATCAACCTATACGAAAGATGGCTTAGACAGGTATTTCCCCTGATCTCTAGTCTTATGGAAATTCAGACGATGTGGCAGCGGCCACAGTGGCGTGTGACTCCCCCTGGGCACCCCCGCGCCACGCTCTCCCGAGGAGGCCCCCATGCCTTGGTCCCCGCGTTCCCGCGGCCCGCTCACCGCCGTCGCGGCCGGCGGACTGTGCGCGACCCTGGCCGCCTGCGGTGCGGTCACCGACGGCTCCGCCGGAGGCGGCTCCTATCCGTCGGGTCCCATCTCCATGGTCGTCGGGCAGGACGCCGGCGGCAGCACCGACCGGATCGCGCGCGCCGTCGCCGACGGGTCGAAGGGCGCGCTCGGCGTGTCCATGCCGGTGGAGAACCAGCCCGGCGCCAACGGCGCGATCGCCACGCAGCAGGTCGCCGAATCCGACCCCGACGGCCAGCGGATCGTGCTGCTCAACGCCTCCCTCATGACCATCACCTCGCTGGTGGTCCCGGAGGAGGAGGCCGTGACCCTGGACGACCTCGACGTGGTCATGGGCCTGTCCCGGGACGACTACATCATGGTCGCCAACGCCGACACCGGTTACGAGACGGTCGAGGACGTGGTCGCCGACAGCGGCGACATCACCTACGGCACCGCCGGCATCGGCACCGGCAGCCAGCTGGCCCAGCTCCTGCTGTTCGACCAGGCCGGCATCGAGGGCCGGGAGGTGCCCTTCGACAGCGGGTCCCCGGCCCTGACCGCCGTGATGGGCGGACAGGTCGACGTGGCCACCATCCAGGTGGGCGAGGCGATGCCGCAGATCGAGGCCGGCACCATCACCCCGATCACGATCTTCTCCGAGGAGCGCAACGCCTACCTGGAGGACGTGCCCACCGCCAAGGAGGAGGGCTACGACGTCCCCGTGGCGCAGTACCGCGCCGTCGCCCTGCCCGAGGGCGCCCCCAAGGAGGTCAAGGACACCCTGCGCAAGGGCCTGGAGGAGATCACCGCCTCCGAGGAGTACAAGCGGTTCAACGAGGAGAACTACCTCACGCCCGTGGAGATCTCCGGCGAAGAGGTCGAGAAGGAGTGGGCCCGGCTGGCCGACGAGTACGCCCAGCAGGTCGAGGAGAGCGGCCTGGAGCTCGGCGAGGCCGGCGAATGACGGGCGCCGCCGACGACACCGCGGGCCCAGGCACGGAGGCCGTCCCCGGGGACGGATCCGACACCGCCGCGAGGGCCGGCCGCGTGAGGCACCTGGTGTGCGGCGCCGCCGTAGCGGCCCTCGGGGCCGGCGCCCTCGTCGTCGCGCTCGACCTGGGCTTCGGCTCGCTGTCCCAGCCCGGCTCCGGCACGTGGCCCTCCATCGTGTCGACGGTGCTCGTCGTGCTCGGGCTGTTCATCATGGTCCGCTCCGGCCACTACGCCGACGCCGAGCGGCTGACGAAGGACGGCCTGCGGGTGGCGGCCGCCGTCGCCGGAATCGCCGGGGCCGCCGCGCTCATCCCCCTGATCGGCTTCGAGATCCCCTCCTTCGTGCTGCTCGTGGCCTGGATGAGCGCGCTGGGCGGGGAGCGGCTCCGGCTGTCGGTGCCGCTCGCCGCGGCGGCGGTGGCCGTCTTCTACGCCGTCTTCGTCTCCGCGCTGGCCGTCCCGCTGCCCCGCCTGTTCTGACCCCCGACCCTCCGAAAAGCGGTTCACCATGGATTTCACCCCGGTCCTCGAGGGGTTCGCGGTCGTCTTCGAGCCCCAGAACCTGCTGTTCTGCCTGCTCGGCGTCGTCGTCGGCATGGTCATCGGCGTCCTGCCGGGCCTGGGGCCGGCCGCCACCATCGCGATCCTGCTGCCGCTGACCTACGGCATGGACGCGGTCCCCTCGATCATCATGCTCGCCGGCATCTTCTACGGCGCGATCTACGGCGGCACCGTCACCGCCGTGCTGCTGAAACTGCCCGGTGAGACCTCCTCGGCGATCACCGCGCTGGAGGGCTACCCCATGGCCCGGAAGGGCGAGGGGGGCAAGGCGCTCGGCGCGGGCGCCATCGCCTCCTTCGCCGGCGGCACGGTCGCCATCGTCGTGCTGACCCTGATCGCCCCGGTCATCGCGGACTTCGCGCTGGCCTTCGGCCCGCCGGAGTACGCCGCCCTGACCCTGCTGGGCATCCTGCTGGTCGCCACCATCAGCAACGGCACCAAGTCCAAGGCGTTCGCCGCCGCCGCGGCCGGGCTGCTGCTGGCCACGGTCGGGCGCGACGGCTTCACCGGCGAGCTGCGCTACACGGCCGGGAGCCTGGAGCTCACCGACGGTCTGCAGTTCGTGCCGATCGCCATGGGCGTGTTCGGCCTGGCGGAGATCCTCTACGGCCTGGAGCGCCGCCGCGGCGGGGGCGCCGCGCTCATGACGGCGGACAAGATCCTGCCGACCAGGGCCGACATGAAGCGCATGGCGGGGCCGATCGCCCGGGGCGGGGTCCTGGGGTTCTTCCTGGGGCTGCTGCCCGGCGGCGGAGCCACCGTCTCCGCGATGGCCTCCTACGGCATCGAGAAGCGGCTGAACAAGGGGCCGACACGCTTCGGCCAGGGCGCCATCCAGGGCGTGGCCGGGCCGGAAACGGCCAACAACGCGGCGGCGACCTCCTCGTTCATCCCGCTGCTGACCCTGGGCATCCCCGCCAACGCGACCATGGCGGTGATGTTCGGAGCGCTGCTGATCCAGGGCATCACCCCCGGACCGCAGCTGGTGGCCACCGACCCGGACCTGTTCTGGGGCGTGGTCAACTCGATGTACATCGGCAACCTGGTCCTGCTCGTGCTGGCCATCCCGCTGATCGGGGTGTTCGTGCGCATCCTGCACGTGCGCCAGTCCATCCTCTCGCCCATCGTCGTGCTGATCGTGTGCATCGGCGCCTACACCATCGGCAACCGCATCTTCGAGGTGATGGTGGTGGTCGTCTTCGGCGTGCTGGGCTACCTGATGAAGAAGAACGGGTTCGACCCCGCCCCGCTGATCCTGGCCTTCGTCCTGGGGTCGCTGCTGGAGGACAACGTCCGACGCTCGCTGCTGATGTTCGGCGGCGACGCCGGACAGGTGGCCGGGCGCCCCATCGCGTTGACGCTGCTGGTGGTGTTCGCGGTCGTCCTCCTGGCCCCGATCGCGCTGAGGATCGCCCGGTCCCGGCACGGCGGCCCGCCCGGCGCGCCCTCTGCGGAGGGGCCCGGCGCCGCCGCGACCGGACCGGAACCGGGCCCGGGGCAGAGCCCCGGCCCGGTGGAGTCCTCCGCGCGGGAGGCCCCCGCCGACGGCCCCTCCCGCACCTGAGTCCCCGGCACCGTCCCCCGCCCCACACCGACAAGGAGCCCCATGCCCGCCGACTCGATCCGTTCGGTCACCCTGTCCACGGTCACGCTGCCGCTGGGCCGGGCCGTCTCCGACGCCAAGGTCTTCACCGGGCGGCAGAAGCCGATGACCGAGGTCGTCCTCCTCTTCGCCGAGATCGTCACGGAACAGGACCAGTACGGACTGGGCTTCACCTACTCCAAGCGCGCCGGAGGGCCCGGGCAGTACGCCCACGCGGCCGAGGTCGCCGAGAACCTCATCGGCGAGGACCCCAACGACATCGCGCGGCTGGTCACCGAGCTCGAGTGGGCCGGGGCGTCGGTGGGGCGGTCCGGTCTGGCCACCCAGGCGCTGGCGGCGTTCGACGTCGCCCTGTACGACCTCAAGGCCAAGCGCGCCGGGCTGCCGCTGGCCAAGCTGCTCGGCGCGCACCGCGACTCGGTGCGCGCGTACAACACCTCCGGCGGCTTCCTCAACGCGTCGCTGGAGGAGGTCAAGGAGCGGGCGGGCCGGTCCCTGGAGGAGGGGATCGGCGGCATCAAGATCAAGGTGGGCCTCCCGGACGGCGCCGAGGACCTGCGGCGGGTCCAGGGGGTCCGCGAGCACGTCGGCGACGGCGTACCGCTGATGGTCGACGCCAACCAGCAGTGGGACCGGGCCACCGCCCTGCGGATGGGGCGGCGGCTGGAGGAGTTCGGCCTGGTGTGGATCGAGGAGCCGCTGGACGCCTACGACGTGGAGGGCCACGCGCGGCTGACCCGCGCCCTCGACACGCCCGTGGCCACCGGCGAGATGCTGGCCTCGGTGGCCGAGCACGAACGGCTGATCGAGGGGGCCGCCTGCGACGTCATCCAGCCCGACGCGCCGCGGGTCGGCGGCATCACCCGGTTCCTGAGGCTGATGGCGCTGGCGGACCAGCGCGGCCTGGACCTGGCCCCGCACTTCGCGATGGAGATCCACCTGCACCTGGCCGCGTGCTACCCGCGGGAGACGTGGGTGGAGCACTTCGACTGGCTCGACCCGCTGTTCAACGAGCGGCTCGAGACCAAGGACGGGCGGATGCTCGTCCCGGACCGACCCGGGCTCGGCGTCACCCTGTCCGATCGGGCGCGCGCGTGGACGACGGCCTCGGTGAGCTTCGGGGTGCGGTGACCGCTCCGGGAGCCGGGTCGTAGGCCCCTGCCCCCGGAGCGGCCCGGCTGGGCCCCGGCGGGGGCAGGGGCCTACAGTCGCGTCCATGGTGAACGTTCTGAGCAGCAGGTTCGTGATCAGGCCGACCGATATGGAGCGCAGTCTGGCGTTCTACCGGGACGTGCTGGGGCTGGCGGTCTACCGCGAGTTCGCCACCGGGGAAGGGGAGTGGGGGACGGTCTTCTTCCTGGGCGGCGGGTTCCTGGAGTTGTCGGGGAGTTCCCGGGTGCGTCCGGAGCCCGAGGCCGCTCAGCTGTGGCTGCAGGTGGAGGACGCGACACGGGCCCAGCAGGAGCTGTCGGAGCGCGGGTGCGTCATCATGCGCGAACCGCGGCGGGAGCCGTGGGGGCTGGTGGAGATGCGGGTGAGCGACCCGGACGGGCTGGTGGTGCACATCGTGGAGGTACCCGCCGACCACCCGCTCAGGGTGCGCAAGGACGCCTGAGCCATGGGATCCGGGGGCGCTTGGCGCGTTCTCCCTTTATAAATCTACGTCATAAAGGCCGCGTTGGTTCAAAGAGAACCTCTGACAGTCCACCAAGAACCAGATCGTGCGGCTAACGCCGCACTCATCTTCTAAGGCGCGCACTCCCAAGCGTGTAACGGATATAGCGGACATACCGCCGGTGTATCGACGGGCGGTGCCGCCTACCTGCCCTCCTGGGCTCGGGCGGGGTCTCGCGGGGCACCTCGCCTCACCCTGTGACGGGCGCTCGAAAAGCCCCGCGAGACTCCGGCTCAGAGCCGCACAGGGCGGTGCCGCCTTAGGGGGCCCACCGAATCGGGCGGGCCGGTAAGGAAGCCTCGCCCCCCGCCGGACCCCTCTCCACACCAGATCCGCGGCCGCGGGGCCACTCCCCTCCCCCTCAGCCGGTCTGGCGCTCGCCGTCCTCGTCGTGCTCCATTCCCGGGACCAGCAGGCGCCGCGGCCCCGGCCCCTCCTCGGCGAGTTCGTCGCGCGGGTTGGACAGCACGCACCGGCTCAGCGAAAGGCAGCCGCAGCCGATGCACTCGGTCAGGTCGTCGCGCAGCCGCAGCAACTGGTCGATGCGCGCGTCCAGCTCCGAGCGCCAGCACTGGGACAGGCGCGCCCAGTCGTCGGCGGTCGGGGTGCGCTCGTCGGGCAGGCTCTCCAGGGCGGTGCGGATCCGCGCCAGCGGGATGCCCACCCGCTGGCTGACCTTGATGAAGGCGAGGCGGCGCAGCGTGTCGCGGGCGTAGCGGCGCTGGTTGCCGGCGGTGCGGCGGCTGCGGATGAGCCCTTCGCGCTCGTAGTAGTGCAGGGCCGACACGGCCACGCCGCTGCGCTCGGCCACCTGGCCGACGGTCAACTCCTTGCGCTTCCAGGCCTCTTGGGCCACGTGCCGCCTCCCCTGCGCGTAGCGCGTGCGTGTGGGGACGAGGGTAGTCCACCGGGCCGTCTGGGCCCGCGGGCGGCCGCTTCGGCGCAGGGGGCGCGAGTTCCGCGATTCCGGTTGCGCGGCCTGCGGTGCTGGACGATATTTGTGCCCGAGCCCCGCGTCGACGTGCGTTTCCGGGGATCGGCGGGGTCGTGTGCCCGTGGTCCGCCCCCTGCCGCAGTGCGCCGGGGCCGTGGTCCCGCTCGCCTGCTGACCCCGGGGAGTCGACACCGTGCACGAGCTGACGTCCCGTTCCGATTCCGGTGGTCCGGGTGTGTGGCGGCGGGAGCCGGACCGGCAGCTGACGTTCGCGGGGCAGGCGGCGAGCATCGGGGTGTTGCGGGACTGGGCGGCCCAGCACCTGCGGATGGGGGGCTTCGGGTATCCGGAGGCGCTGACCGAGGCGCTGCTGCTGTGCGCGAGTGAGTTGGGCACCAATGCGGTGCGGCATTCGCGGTCGGGGCTGCCGGGCGGGGTGTTCACGGCGTCGTTGTGGCAGGCGGCGGACGGGGTGTGCCTGGAGGTGCGGGACATGGGTCCGCGGCCGGGGGCGGGTTCGGGGCCGCGGATCGCTTCGGGGGCGGTGCCGGGGTTGGAGGCGGAGTCGGGCCGTGGGCTGGGGTTCGTGAGCGCGTTGTGCGGCGGGCGGATGGGGGGGACGGTGCCGCCGCATCCGCGGGGGCACACGGTGTGGTGCGAGCTGGCGGCCGGTGGGCCGTCGTCGGGGGAGGGCGGCGGCCGGGTGTGAGCGCCGGGGTCCGATGATGGGTCCATGGAGCGTGGAGTGGATGCGGCGACGGCCGCGGCGTGGGCGGCGGTCGGCGGGGACGCGGCGTTGGCGGCCGGGGTGTCGTTCCGGGGTGCGGGCGGTGTGCTGCCCGCTGTGCTGCCGGTGCGGGAGGCGGCGCGTGCCTCGGTGGGGGCGTGTTCGTTGGCGGCGGCGGAGCTGTGGGCGGTGCGCAATGGCGGTGCGGTGCCGGGGGTGCGGGTCGATGAGGGGGCGGTGGCGGCCGCGTTCGTGAGTGAGCGGCATCTGCGGGTGGAGGGGCGGTCCGGGGGGTCGTTCGCGCCGTTGTCGGGGTTCTGGGAGGCGGCGGACGGGTGGGTGCGCACGCATGCGAACTATCCGCACCATCGGGCGCGGCTGTTGGAGGCGTTGGGGGTCGGCGGGCTGCCTGCTGCGGGGGTGCGGGTGCTGGATCTGACGCGGGTGATCGCGGGGCCGGTGGCGACGCGGACGTTGGCGTTGTCGGGGGCGGACGTGTTGCGGGTGGATGCTCCGGGGTCGGTGGAGGACGTGTTCGGGCATGTGGATACGGGGGTGGGGAAGCGGTCGGCGCTGGTGGATCTGGGGTCGGCCGGGGGGCGTGCGGTGTTCGAGGGGTTGTTGGAGTCGGCGGATGTGGTGGTGGCGGGGTATCGGCCGGGGGCGTTGGAGCGGTTGGGGTTGGGGACGGAGGAGCTGATGGCGCGGCGGCCGGGGCTGGTGGTGGCGCGGTTGTGCGCGTGGGGGTGGTCGGGGCCGTGGTCGGGGCGTCGGGGGTTCGACAGCCTGGTGCAGGCGGCGAGCGGGATCGCGGCGGTGGAGTCGGGGGGTGGTGGGCGTCCGGGGGTGCTTCCGGCGCAGGCGTTGGACCACGGTACGGGGTATCTGGTGGCGGCGGGGGTGTTGCGGGCGTTGGCGGACCGTGAGGGGGACGGTCGGGGGCGTGAGGTGCGGTTGTCGTTGGCGGGGACGGCTCGGTGGTTGTTGCGGGGGGTGGAGGGCGCGCCTGTGGGTGAGGGGGTGTTCGAGCCGGGTGCGTGGATGGCGGGGCGGGTGACGCCGTATGGGCGGGTGCGGTATGTGCTGTCGCCGTTGGGGGTGGTGGGTGGTCCGGTGGATTGGGCGTGTGGGCCGGGGGTGTGGGGCGGTGATCGGGCGGTGTGGGTTTCGGGAGTCTGATCATGTCGTGGCCGCGCACACCTCGGCGGGCAGTCGTGGATCCGGGTCAGATCGGTTCGAGCAGTGCCGAAAGCTTGCTGATTCTGCCGTTGGGTTCGAATTCGAAGTGCAGGTAACGCTTGTTGGCCTCGTACCGGTCGAAATTGGGTCCGGTGCGCTCCGGGGGGCCGAGGAGGGCGGCGGTTTCGGCGCGGGTGGCGGTAGGTGGTAGTCCGTCGATCAGTGCTTTGGGGCGCGGGTACGGGGCGTAGTCGGGGTCGTGGTCGTCGTGGTGTGTTCGCACCGTGATCGACACCAGGACGTCGTTTTCGAAGAGCAGGTCGGTGCCGGCGGGTTTGAAGATGAGGTAGGTGGACTTCTCGCCGTCGAAGTCGAAGTCCTCTCTCTCCGTTTGGGGGCCGAGTAGGGCGATGGCGTCGAGGATCCGGCGGTCGCCTTTTCGGTGCCCGAGTACGTCCAGTAGGAGGGCTGCTTCGCCGGTGACGGTCGTCATGGTCGTTTCCTTCGTTCGGGCTCGCGGGGGTTGTGGGCGTGGTCGTGGTGTGTTCTCCCCGGGGTGGTGGGCCCCGGGGTTTTTTGTGTGCGGGGGTTATGCGGGGGTGAGGGGGATGCGGCCTTCTTCGAGGGCGGTGAGGACGGCGGCGGCTCCGCCTTTGGCCGCGGCGGTGAGGCCGAGGGTGGAGGGGTGGATGAGGTCGTGTGCGGGTGGGGCGTGGGTGTGGGTGCGGGCGGTGGTGCGTGCGGGTGGGAGGAGCCAGGGGGCGAGGTCGGTGTAGTAGCCGCCGAGGATGATGGCGGCGGGGTCGAGGAGGTTGGCGAGGATGGCGCAGCCTTGGCCGAGGCGGTGTCCGGCTCGGGTGAGGGCGTGGAGGGTGCGGGGGTCGCCGTTGTGGGCGTTGTGGGCGGTGGTGCGGACGGCGTCGGTGAGGGCGGTGGGGGCGGG
>NZ_JAQFWP010000083.1 GCF_027706745.1 Nocardiopsis suaedae
CTGGAGAGAAGCCGCTGCGCGAAGCGCTTTCCGGTGAGGGTGGTGGTGGGCGACGGGCGGGCGTAACCTACGTCCCAGTAAGATGACCACAAGGAATACGCGCCGGACAGCTCCCCGCCCTTCGTCTCCGAGGCGCGTTCCTTGTCCGACCGTCGACCGCGGCGCCCGCCGTGCCGCACCAGTTCGGAGGATGTGGGTGTGACAGCTCCGTCAGACGCCCGGCCGCGCGGGACCCGCCTGCCCCGGCTCGCCCGCAGGCGGCAGCTGCTGGCCGCCGCCCAGGAGGTGTTCGTCGCGCAGGGGTACCACCAGGCCGCGATGGACGAGATCGCCGAGCGCGCGGGCGTCAGCAAGCCTGTGCTCTACCAGCACTTCCCGGGCAAGCTGGAGCTCTATCTCGCGTTGCTGGAGCAGCACTCCGAGGCCTTGGTGGAGAAGCAGCGCGACGCGCTGGAGAGCACGACGGACAACCGGGAGCGCGTCAAGGCGAGCTTCCAGGCGTTCTTCGACTTCGTGGCCGGGGACGGCGAGGCGTTCCGGCTGGTGTTCGAGTCGGACCTGCGCAACCTCCCGGCCGTGCGCGAGAAGCTGGAGCAGACGCTGCACCGGTGCGCCGCACTGATCGGCGAGGTGATCCGCCAGGACACGAGCATCTCCGAGGACGAGGCGCACATCCTGAGCATCGGCCTGGTCGGCATGGCGGAGACGAGCGCCCGGTACTGGCTGAGCCTGTCGGGGTCGATCCCCAAGGAGGCCGCCGAGCAGCTGGTGGCCCGTCTGGCCTGGCGCGGCCTGGCCGGGTGGGACCTGACCCGCGAGGGCGGCTCCTCCGAGTCCTAGGTCCCGTCCGGAATTCCCCTCTCAACCGGCCTCTCCGACGTTGATCTCGACGAAAGTGCTGCCGAATCCGCCGGAATGACAGCACTTCCGTCGAGATCATCGGAAATCCGGGCCGTCCGCACCCCGGTCCGGTCTCCGGCCGGGGTGGTCGGCGCTTGACCCTCCCTTTACCGAGAGTTGTCCATCGTCACCCTCCGACGATTCGGCCCTGCTCATAACGGGTAATCGCCGGGATGAGAAGCGATTCTTTTCGTTTCGCCGAGCGTACGCGGGGCGGGCTCCCGGGTACCGGGCGGGGCGCCATCGGGGGTGAGACGACATGGACATCGGGCAGGGGCTGACGACGGCGTGGACCGCCATCGCGGCCTTCGTTCCCAGATTCGCGGCGTTCCTGGCCATCCTGATCATCGGTTGGCTGGTGGCCAAGTTCCTCGGCATGGTCGTCGGCAAGGGCCTGGCCCGCGTCGGCCTCGACCGGGGGCTGGACCGCACGGGGGTGGGCGAGTACTTCCAGCGGAGCCGCTACTCGGCCAGTGAGCTGTGCGGCAAGATCGTGTACTACGCCGGTCTGCTGATCACCCTGCAGCTGGCCTTCAGCGTGTTCGGGCCGACCAACCCGATCACCCAGATGCTCAACGCCGTGGTCGCCTGGATCCCGCAGGCCGTGGTGGCACTGGTCATCGTGGTCGTGGCGGGCATCGTCGCCAAGGCCGCCCGGGACGTGGTCTCGGGGGCGATGGGCGGACTCAGCTACGGACGGCTGGTCGCCAACCTGGTCGGCGTGTTCATCATGGCGCTGGGCGTCATCGCGGCCCTGAACCAGATCGGGGTCGCCACCACGGTGACCCAGCCGGTGCTCATCGCGGTGCTGGCCACCGTCGGCGGCATCCTGGTGGTGGGCGTCGGCGGCGGCATGATCCGTCCGATGCAGCAGCGCTGGTCCCGGTGGCTGGACGCCGCCGAGCGGGAGACCTCGCGCATGCAGGAGGGCCAGGCCTACGGTTCGGGCCGGTCCGACGCGATGAGCGGCGGCATGCCGCAGCAGCGCGAGGAGGACGCCGAGCACGCGGGGCACGGCATGTGGGCGGGCCGGCACACCGCGGGGGGTGAGAGCCGCGGCACCGACGAGACCTGACCGAGGCCCTGGCGCGCCCGGAGACGCCCGCGGGCGCTCCTGAAGGGGGCGGGACCGTTCACCGGTCCCGCCCCCTCCTCACGCGTGGATCAGAGCAGTTCCTCGGCGCGGAGCTCGTCCCGGGACAGGCGGTCGATGCGCCGGACCACGAGGACCACCGTCGCCGGGACGGACAGCAGTGAGATCCAGAACGCCGGGCTGGTCCACCCGGTCAGGGCCATCACGGCCACGGCGACCAGAAGGATCACGGCGAAGAGAATGAAGTCGGTGCGGTCCTGCTGGATCAGGACCCCGACGGGTGGCCGAACGGCCCCGTGCCGACCGCTCCTCATGCGCTCTTCCTTTCTCGCGGCACCTCTCGGCCGCAGCTTCGATCCCGGGGCGGGTCCTCGAGGGGGCTTCTCGGATTCCGCTCCGTGTGCGCCGGCTGCGGGGGGCTCCCCACGCCAGGTGAGGGGCCCGCGGCCGATACGTGACCCCGGGTACGGATCAGCGTACGCCCCGTGAGTGCCTCTGCGAGTTCACTTCGCGGATCGGCGCACGCCCGGGCGCCTGAGGTTCCACTGGGGCCAGACCAACTTAGCGGACGAATCCGCATTCCTTGGCCAGGCGGCAGATCGCGAGCAGCCGCAGGGTCTCCCAGTCGTACTCGGAAGAGGTGCTGTGCCACCCGCGCTCGCGGCAGCCGTCCACGAACCCGCGGAGGTAGCCGGTGAGGCTGCGGCGCGTCAGCCGGGCGCCGCCGCCGACGATGGAGTCGCGCACCGCGGCGGCGTGCTGGTCCAGCTCAGCGGTGAGCCAGGGCTCGACTCCCCCGCCGAGGGGACCGAAGACGTCGAACTCGCGTGACAGGCGGGCCAGCGGGCCCTGCGCGTCGAACCCACTGCGCATGGACGCACAACCTCACAGTCGGGGGTCGATCTGACGAACCCGTCCGACTATATGTCAATTCGGGACCGAAACATGACCTTCCCGTGTCCGAGTGACCGGCTTCACTATTTCGGGCCGACCCGCCTTGACCTGCGGATCCTCCTCCGGCGGCCGCTCGCGGGCGCAGCCGCGGCCCTTGGGGCCGCCAGAGCCGCCGACCGGACCCTCCGGAGCCGCCGGGGCCGTCAGGGCCGTCAGGGCCACGGGGCCGCCGGGGCGTCCGGCCCGCGGGGCCGCGAAGCCATCGGGGCCGCCGGGCGGCCGCACGGGGTCAGCCGCTCAGCCCCATCGCCTCCAGGCGCGCCGAGTGCGCCTCGGTCAGCCCCGCGAAGAGCCGGCTGACGGCGGCGAGGTCGCCCTTGCCCCCGCCCTCGCCGGACTCGCCGCCGGTCGCCCCCTGGGCCACCAGCGCGGCCAGCTCCGGGCGGGCGGCGGCCACGAGCTGCGCCTGGCTCAGCGCCTCGCCCACCAGCCGCCGGGCCCACAGCGACAGCGGCCCGGCCAGCTTCGGGTCCTCCTGCACCGCGGTGCGCACCCGCACCGCGACCGCCTCGGCCCGCTCGGTCTCCGAGACCGCGCCGCGGACCGCCTCGGCGGTGTCGGCGTCGGCGTGCTCGGCGACGGTGCGGTAGAAGTCACCGGCGATGCCGTCGCCGACGTAGGTCTTGACCAGGCTCTCCAGCCAGGTACGCGGCTCGGTGCGGCCGTGCCAGGCGTCCAGCGGCTCCACGAACGGCCCCATGGCCGCCTCCGGATCGGCGCCCAGGGCCGCCAGGCGCTCGTGCAGCATCCGGTAGTGCCGGTACTCGGTGGCGGCGACCCCCGCCAGCTCGCCCTTGGCGGCCAGGTCCGGCGCCAGGCCGGCGGCGTCGGAGAGGCGGAAGAAGGACACGAGTTCGGCGTAGGCGAGCAGGCCCAGCAGGTCGACGACGCCGCTGGGGGGCTGCGCGGCCGCGGAGGTTTCGGTCATGCAGGCAAGGGTAGCCAGCCCGCGCGACCCCGCCGGTCGGCCCGGCCGGCCCCGCCCGCGCACGCGGGCGCCGTCGCGCGGGGGCGTGCGGAGACCACGGGGGCCGCCCGGGGATTATTCCGACCCCCGGACGGCGTTCCACCACCGGGCGCTCCACGGCGCCCGCACCCGGTCGCCGCGGCCCGTCCCGGAACGCCTCGGGATGCGGCATGTCCAGCGGCGGGGCGCCGCGATAGACTCGGCTCCGTGATCGGCGGCCGAGCGCCACAGGCGCGGACGCTCCCCCACGCTGCGGCGGGTTCCGCCGCCGCGCCCCGGCCGGGCGCGGAAGGCGCCCCGCGGCGGAGGAGTCCGCGCGGTGCCGCGCACCGCGCACCCGGACAACGCGCACCAGGACAACACAGAGCGGACGGACCGGCGCGCCCGAACGGCGGGCGCCCCGCGCGGCACCCGGCCGCGCCGGACGGAACCGGCCCGCGCCGAGACGGGCGGCCCGCACCGCCCCTCGCGCCGCATCGGCGCCCGCGCGGCAGGCGCGGCGCCCGTGAGGCCGACCGCACCGCCGCCGAGGCCGCCGCAGAGAGCGTGCGGCCCGCCCAGATGGAGGCATGAGCCCTGACGAACACAGAGACCACCAGCGAACCCCGACGGACGTTCCGCGACCTCGGTGTCAGCACCGAGATCGCCGACGCCCTCGAAGCCGAAGGGATCCTCGAACCCTTCCCGATCCAGTCCCTGGCGCTGCCCCTGGCCCTCAACGGGTCCGACATCATCGGCCAGGCCCGCACCGGCACCGGCAAGACGTTCGCGTTCGGCCTGCCGCTGCTGCAGCTGGCCCAGCGCGCGCCGGGTGAGCCCAAGCGCCCCCGCGCCCTGGTCGTCGTCCCCACCCGCGAACTCGCGATCCAGGTGGCGGCCGACCTGACCACGGCGGGCAAGCGCACCAAGGCCCACATCCTGACCGTCTACGGCGGCCGCGCCTACGAGCCGCAGATCGAGGGGCTCAAGGAGGGCGCGGACATCGTCGTCGGCACCCCCGGGCGCCTGCTCGACCTGGAGAAGCAGAAGCACCTGAGCCTGGGCGGGGTACGCGCGATCGTCCTCGACGAGGCCGACAAGATGCTCGACCTGGGCTTCCTGCCCGACATCGAGCGCATCCTGAACAAGATCCCCGACGAGCGCCAGTCGATGCTGTTCTCGGCCACCATGCCGAGCGAGATCGTGGCGCTGTCGCGGAACTACCTGAACCGGCCCACGCACGTGCGCGCCGGGGACGACGACGACCCGGACCACACCGCCACCAACAGCATCGAGCAGTTCGTGTACCGGACGCACCCGATGGACAAGGTGGAGATGCTCGCCCGGATGCTGCAGGCCGAGGGCCGTGGGCTGAGCATGGTCTTCTGCCAGACCAAGCGGGCCTGCGACAAGGTCGCCGGGGAGCTCAAGACGCGCGGCTTCGCGGCCGCGGCGGTCCACGGCGACCTGGGGCAGAGCCAGCGCGAGCGCGCGCTGCGGGCGTTCCGCAACGGCAAGATCGACGTGCTCGTGGCCACCGACGTGGCCGCCCGCGGGCTCGACGTGGACGACGTCACGCACGTCGTCAACTACGAGTGCCCGGACGACGAGAAGACCTACACCCACCGGATCGGCCGCACCGGCCGGGCCGGGCGCTCGGGCACCGCGGTCACCTTCGTCGACTGGCAGGAGATCGCGCGCTGGAAGCTGATCAGCAACGCGCTCGAACTCGGCCTCACCGACCCGGAGGAGACCTACTCCACCTCCCCGCACTTCTTCGAGAACCTCCGCATCCCGGAGGGCACGAAGGGCCGCCTGGCCAAGGAGCTCCAGGAGCGCGCCGGGCTGGAGGCCGAGGAGGTCGAGGACATCGGCGACACCGGCGGCCCGCGCCGCCGGAACGAGAAGGAGGAGCGGCCGGCGCGCTCGCGCGGCCGCAACCGCCGCCGCACCCGCCGGGGCCGCGGCGAATCCGCCGCCTCTTCCGGAGACGGCGAGCAGGCCCCCGCCGCGTCCACCGCCTCCGGCGACGAGGGGGCCGCTCCGAAGCCGCGCCGCCGCCGGCGCCGCCGCACCCGCGGCGGGGTCGACGTGCCGAACGGCCAGAGCGCCCAGGGCGGCGCGGACAAGGGCCAGGAGGGCTAGGCCCTCCCGGGCCCGAGCGAACGAAGCGGAGGGGGCGGCCCGACGGGACCCCCCTCCCCGGGGCGCGGAGCGCGCCCCGCGACCGATCGGCGTCCGCCCCGCCGCACCTGCGGATCCTGGGCGGACGCGGGATCGTCTAGGGTGAACCGTCGTGAGCACACCCCGGTTTCTGGAACTCCCGCCCGGCGTCGGCCGGGCCGACGTCGTGACCGACATGGGCACCTTCGCCGCGCTGCGCGCGCTGCCCACCTCCGGCGGCTGCGAACACCGCCCGGCGGTCCTGGTACCGGGGCTCACCGGAAGCAAAGAGGACTTCATCGGCCTGCTGCAGACGCTCGCGCAGGCCGGCCGCGAGGTGGTCGCCGTCGACCTGCCGGGCCAGTACGAGTCGCCCGGCCCCGACGACTTCGACGGCTACGGGACGGCGTGGCTGGGCCGCTCGGTCGCCGCACTGACGGTGGCGCTCGGCGGGGGGCCGGTGCACCTGCTCGGGCACTCCTACGGCGGCCTGGTGACCCGCGAGACCGTGCTGTCGGGTGAAGCGGAGCTGCTGTCGTTCACTCTGATGAGCTCCGGCCCGGCCGCGGTGCCCTCGCAGGGGCGGGTGGACGACGCCCAGCGGCTCATCGGCTACCTGGGCGGCGATCCGACGGCGGAGCGGCTGGCGGAGCTGTGGGAGCGGTTCCTGGACGCGCCCGCCCGCTCGAGCGGCCTCGCCGAGGACATCCTGGCGTTCCTGCGCACGCGGATGCTGGCGAACAGCCCGCGGGGCCTGGTACGGATGTGCGAGGAGATCCTGTCTGCGGGCGACCGGACGGCGGAGCTGGCCGCGACGGACCTGCCGAAGATGGTGCTGTACGGCGAGAACGACGACGCCTGGCCCCCGGACCTGCAGGCCGCGATGGCCGACAAGCTGTCCGCGCGCAAGGTGGTGGTCCCCGGAGCGGCCCACTCCCCGAACGTCGAGGCCCCGGAGACCACGGCGAGCGCCCTGACCCGCTTCTGGAACACCGTGGAGACCCCCGCCCGGGAGGGGTGACCCCACGGGAGGGCGGGTCCCCCGCTCTCGGCCCCGGCCGGGCGCCGGGCCACCAGGCCGCCCCCTCGCGCGATGATCTCGACGGAAGTGCTGCCAAAACCGCCGGAATGGCAGCACTTCCGTCGAGATCATCGCGGAGGAGGCCGGTCGGACGGCGCATACCGGGCATATGGGGCCCGGCAAGCAGGGGCGGGGAACCACCCCGCTTCTGCCGTCGCCGCCAATAACGGTGACCACGCACACACCCGGAGGCCGACAGCGCTGCAGGTCGAGCCGCCCACCGCCGTCGTCGCCGCCTCCCACCTGGCACTCCGGTGGCCCTGCAGACGGCAGGGGCCGTGAGCGGGGGACCTGCTGCTCCTGCCCCGACCGGGGTCCTCGACCGGCCGTACGCCGGGAACCGCCCCCGGATGCGCGTCGGCCCCGGCCCCTTCTCGGGGCCGGGGCCGACGTCGAGGTCTAGACCCAGGAGTCGAAGTTGCCCGACTCCTCCTCGACCGTGGTCTCCGGGCCGCGGTCGGGCAGGACGCGGGTGTCCGGCGGCAGGGACAGCAGCACCTCGCCCACCGAGTGCAGCTGCCGGGTGTAGTCGATGTACCCGTCGCCCACCGTGCCCAGCTCGCCCGCGAGCAGCGTGTCACCGCTGAAGACGGCGCCCAGCTGGGAGATGTAGTAGCCGACGCTGCCCGACGAGGTCCCCGGCAGGCCCAGCACGTCGATCTCCAGATCACCCGCGGCGAAGGAGCCGCCCGCCTCGATCTCGATCTCCGGCGGGTGCTCGGCGCCGTGCACCTTGCGCCACGGCCGCAGCTCGCGGCGGTGCAGCGCGATGGGCGCCTCGTCCCGCTCGGCCACCTTCACCGCCGCGCCGATGTGCGTGTTGTAGCCGTTGGTGCAGGCCACCAGGTACACCTCGCGGTCGCCGACCGCCTCCATGATCGCCTCGGCGTCGTGGGCGGGGTCGATGACGATGACGCCCTCGTCGTCGGCCTTCACCACCCAGGTGTTGTTGACGGCCTTGTACTCCTCGCCGTCGACCTCCAGCGTCCCCGCGGTGCGCACGCGCTGGACCCCGTCGTCGTCGGGCTCGTCGATGCCCGGCTCCTCGGGCTCGATCTCCCGCTTCTTCTTGGCGGCGGGCTTGTCCTCGGACGCGTCCTCGTCGTCCTCGTCGTCCTCGGACGCGTCGTCGCCTTCGTCGTCCTCGTCGACGGCCCCGGACTCCGATTCGGCCTCGGCATCGGAGGAGTCGTCCTCGGAGTCCTCCTCGGAGTCCCCGTCCTCGGAGTCGGCACCCTTGGCGTCGGTGTCCTCGGAGCCCTCGTCCTTGGACCCGGCGCCCGTGTCCTTCTCAGAGGCCTTCTCAGACGCCTTCCCGGACTCCTTCTCGGTCCGCTCGTCGGCGGACTCCTTCTCGGCGGCGGCCTCGTTCTTCCCGGCGCCGTCCTTGCCCGCGGCCTCCGCGCCGGACCCGGCCTCCTCGTCGGCGGCCTCCTTCTCGTCCGCGGACTCGTCGATCGCCACCGCGGAGGCCTCCTCGGCCTCGCCGGTCCCCTTCTTCTTGCCCTTCCGCTTCCAGAACACGGTGCCGACCCTTCGATTCGCGTCCGAACTTCCGATACGTGCGGGACCATTGTGGCGGCCCCGGCGGGTGCGCCGGTACCCCGCCGCACGCGACCGGTCACCCTGGCATCCGGCCGCTAAGCCTTCCATAAGCGGCGCTGGTCACCCCCGGGTGATCGGCGCGGCCCCGGTGGCGGGCGCGGTCAGGCGCTCGAACTCCTCCGGCGCCGTCGTGCGCGCCCCGATCCGGCGGCCGGTCAGCTCCCCATGGTCGTCGCTGGACCCGGTCACCGCCAGCCCCAGGTCCCGGGCCACGCCCCGCCAGTGCTCCGCCTCGGCCTCCTCGTGGCTCGGGTGGTCCGCCTCGACCGCGCCCAGCCCGGCGCGCGCCATCCGCTCCACCAGCTCCTCGGGGACCGCTCCGGTCAGCAGGCCCTCCGACCGGGCCGGGTGCGCCAGCGAGCACACCCCTCCGGCCGCGCGCACCGCCTCCACGGCGCGCACCGGGTCGAGGGCGTAGCGGGCCACGTGGGCGGGCCGGCCGGAGCCGATCCACCGGTCGAAGGCGTCCTGCACGTCGGCGGCGCCCCCGGCCTCGACGATCGCGCGGGCGATGTGCGGGCGGCCGACGACGACCCCCGCCTCGCGCGCCCCGTCCCCGGCGGCCCCCGCGTCCCCGAAGGCGATCTCGCGCACCCGTTCCCAGGTGACGCCGAGCCCCGCCTCCCCCAGTCGGCGCACCATCTCACGCGCCCGGTTCACCCGGTCGTCGCGGATCCGGCGCAGCTCGGCGGCCAGCTCGGGGGCGTCGGCGTCGAAGAGGTAGGCGGCCAGGTGGACGCTGGACCCCTGGTGGGCGCAGGACAGCTCCATCCCGGGGACCAGGGTGAAGCCGGGAGGAAGGACCTTCGCCGCCTCGGCGATGCCCGCGACGGTGTCGTGGTCGGTGAGCGCGAGCACGTTCACCCCCGCGGCACGGGCGTGGCCGATGACGTCGGAGGGGGCGTCGGTCCCGTCGGAGACCGCGCTGTGCGTGTGCAGGTCGATGCGTGTGCGCGTCACCGGACCGATTCTAGGGACCCGGCCGCCTCACGGGGCGGACTCGTCGTCGTCCACCGGCCGCAGCGCGGCCTCCAGGAACGGCGACGGCGCCCCGAACGGCGGCGGCAGGGTCGCCCCGTCCACCCGGTCGCGCAGGTCACGCAGGCCGGACAGCTCGCAGGTCAGGACCCCGGTGTCGGCGGGGCTCAGCACCAGCCACAGCCAGCTCGCGTACGCCTCGCCCGCGTAGACGGCGGTGCGCTCCCCACCGGTGTCCACGCTCCACATCGGGATGTCGTGGCCTCCGTGGCGCACCCGCAGCTCCGGCGGGCCCTTGTCGAACCCGGCCCCGGGGTCGGGGCCGATCAGCCCGGCCAGCCGCGCCCCCAGCCCGACGCCGGGGTCCTCGGCGATGACCGCCATCTCCCCCACGCCGCCGAGCGGCGCGGGCCCGGAGAGGGCGACCGCGGTTCCCAGCGCGCCGCTGCGCTCGTCTCCGGCGTGCGCGAAGCCGGTGACCACCCAGCCCACCGGCAGCGGCCACGGCAGCCACACCGGCACCTGGGCGGCGTCCAGCAGGAGGTCCAGCGGGGTCTCGCCCGGTTCGCGGGTCGGCTGCAGCGGTGCCACCGGGCCGTGTGCGGCGCACTGCCAGGCGCTCGTCCACAGGCCCGGGGGCCGGACGTGGCGCCCGCAGCGGGGACACGAGGGTTCTCGCAACATGGTCACCCCGATGGATACCCCGCCGACCTGCACGGAAACTCCTCCCGGGCAGGTCGGCGGGGCCGGGTCTCAGCGGGCGCCCGGCCCGCCCGCGGGCGGCGGCTCCCGGTACGGCCAGGCGGCGCTCCCGCCCGGGTAGGGGCCCGGCGGCGGGGTGGTGAAGTGCGTGCCGTGCGGCGCCCGGTCCACGGGGGCCTGCGGAGGCGGCTCGGCGACGGAGCTCACCGGCGACTGCTGCAGCGCCCAGTGCGGCAGCCGGCGCCGCACGGGCGGCTCCGGGTGGTCGTCCGGGTCGCCGGGGACGGTCCGGCGCACGCCGATGCGCCGCGCCAGCAGGGCCACGACCGTGCAGTACACGAGCACCTCCCCGGTGGTGCCCACCACCCCGGTCCACGAGCCGGACCCGGTGCCCGCGTCGGCCAGTCCGCCCTCGTAGGCGGTGAGGACGAAGGCCGCCAGGTTGTGCACCACGTGCAGCCCGATCGCCGCCTCCAGGCCGCCGGTGTACCAGGTCAGCCAGGCCGCGGCCAGGCCGAACACCGCCACGTCCAGCAGCGCCCAGTCCTGGTAGTCGTGCATCAGCGCGAACACGGTGCCGCTGACGGCGATCGCCGCGACCGGGGTGCGCAGCGCGCGGGAGAGCGGCGACGCGCCGCGCGGCGCGTCGGCGGGGCGCCCGTAGGACCCCACGGCCTGCATGATGAACCCGCGCAGGGCGATCTCCTCGGCCGAGGCCTGGAAGGGCACCAGCAGCAGGATGACGACCAGCGCCGGGAGGAACCGCTCCATGCCGACGAACGGGCCCGCGAACTCCGCGTCCCCGCCGGTGAGCAGCTGCAGCGCGTACAGCAGCCCCAGGTACAGGCCGAGCACCGGCATCGCGACGAGCGCGCACACGCCCAGCCAGCGGCCGCGCAGCCGCCCCTCCACCGACATCAGCGACCCCACCCGCCGCCACTGCACCGTGCGCACCACCAGGAACGCGATCGGTGTCATCGTGGCCAGCACGACGAGCATGAAGGCCAGGTCGGGCACTTCGGCGCCGAACGGGGACTCGCCGCTGGTCGGCCGCCCTTCCAGCACCATGTAGATGCCGGCGGCCATGAACATCACGATCTGGGTGAGCACCACCAGCAGAACCGCGACGACCGTCGCGAGCAGCGGGATCCACCAGCGGAACCGCCAGGTGCGGGCGAGCCGGTGATAGGGCGTCCCAGGGCGGGCCGAAGCGGGCCCGGCCCCCGCGGGGCGGGGCGGCTCCGGCGGCGGCCACGCCCATACGGGGCGTCCGCCCTCCACGGAGGCGCCGTCCGGCGGTCCGGCCCACGCCTGGGGACCGGAATCCCCCGCAACCCGGCCCCGCTCCCATTCCGGCGGCTCGGACGACCATGACGCGCCCGACGGCGGTGGCGTATTTCTCATCGTTTGCCGAGATTACTATCCGGCCATGTATTGCCGCCGTTAAGAACCCGCCGCATCCGTTCCCAGGGATGCGCAGCTCGCGGGCACCGCGCGCGCGGAACGGCCCGGGAAACGGGCGCCGCCACCGCCCGCTCAACCGCCGCTTTCCCCTGCGCCTCCGGCGTCCCCGCCGCGCGCGAACGCCCGCAGCTTCTCGGGATTGCGCTGAACGAGAATGCTCGTGAAGCGCCCGTGGGAGATCTCCGCCACGAAGAGGCCGACGACGGCGCCGTCCGGCATCCGCAGCACCACCGCGGGCCCGCCGTTGACCTCGACCTCCTCGGTCGCCACCCCCGGGTACTTGGGGCCCAGGGCCGCCAGGAAGCGGGCGCACTTGACGGCGCCGCGGATCGGGTTGAGTGCGGCCCGAACCCGGCCCCCGCCGTCGGTGACCAGCAGCGCGTCCTCGGCCAGCAGCTCCTTGAGGGCCTCGACGTCGCCGACGGCGCTCGCCGCGAGGAAGCGCTCGGTCAGGCGGCGCCGCTCGGCCTCGTCCGCGGTGTAGCGGGGCCGCCGCTCCCGGACGTGGGCGCGGGCGCGGTGCGCGATCTGCCGCACGGCGGGCTCCTCCCGCCCCACCGCCGCGCCGATCTCGGCGTAGGGCAGGCCGAAGACCTCGCGCAGCACGAACACGGCCCGCTCCACCGGGCCGAGGGTCTCCAGCACCACGAGCATCGCGTAGGAGACCTCGTCCGCGCGCTCGACCTCCTCGGCGGCGTCGGGGGCGGTCGCGACGGGCTCGGGCAGCCACGGGCCGACGTAGGTCTCCCGCCGGGCGCGCGCCGAGCGCAGCCGGTTCAGCGCGGTGTTGGTGACCGCCCGCACCAGGTAGGCGCGGGGGTCGGCGATGTCGGAGCGGTCGCGGCGGTCCCAGGAGATCCAGGTCTCCTGGACGCAGTCCTCGGCGTCGTGGACGCTGCCGAGCATGTCGTAGGCGACGCCGAACAGCAGCCCGCGGTGGCGGGTGAACTCCCGCTCCCGGTCCGAACCGCCCCGCACCGCGGCGTCCTGCGTCCCGGCCTCGCCCATGGCTGTCCCCTCCTCGGTCGCGGCCGCCCGTGGCGGCGGCGGAATCGTGCCACAGTAGGGGACACGCCCCGGGGGCGATCCGTGACACCCGGCGCGCCGGCGGCCGCGCCGGCACCCGAAGCTCCCGCCTGACCTGCGGATTAGGGTACCCTTACCAGGTATCCCCGCCTGTTCTGCTCACGGCGCGCGATCATTACCATGGGGTACATGTCCTCCACTCCCACCACCGAGCAGGTGAACGCGGCCCTGGCGACCGTCCAGGACCCAGAGATCCACCGCCCCATCACCGACCTCGACATGGTCAAGAGCGTCGACATCGCCGACGGCGGAGTCGTGCACGTCGGCATCTACCTGACGGTGGCCGGCTGCCCCATGAAGGGCCGGATCGAGAAGGACGTCACCGAGGCCGTCTCCAAGGTCGAAGGCGTCACCCGGGTGGGCGTCGAACTCGACGTGATGAGCGACGAGCAGCGCAAGGCCCTGCAGACCAAGCTGCGCGGCGGCCAGGCGGACAAGGAGATCCCCTTCGCCAAGCCGAACTCGCTCACCAAGGTCTTCGCCGTCGCCTCCGGCAAGGGCGGCGTCGGCAAGTCGTCGGTGACCGTCAACCTCGCCGCCGCCATGGCCGCCGAGGGGCACAAGGTCGGCGTCGTCGACGCCGACATCTACGGCCACTCGGTGCCGCGGATGCTGGGCGCGGAGCTGCCGCCCACCAAGGTCGAGGACATGATCCTGCCGCCGACCGCGCACGACGTGAAGGTCATCTCGGTCGGCATGTTCACCCAGGGCAACCAACCGGTGGTGTGGCGCGGCCCGATGCTGCACCGGGCGCTGCAGCAGTTCCTCGCCGACGTCTACTGGGGCGACCTGGACGTGCTGCTGATGGACCTGCCCCCCGGCACCGGCGACATCGCGATCTCCGTGGCCCAGATGCTTCCGGGCGCCGAGATCCTGGTGGTGACCACGCCGCAGCAGGCCGCCGCCGAGGTGGCCGAGCGCGCCGGGGCGATCTCCGCGCAGACCCACCAGCGGGTCGCCGGGGTCATCGAGAACATGTCGTACTACGTGGCGCCCGGCAGCGACGAGCGCACCTACCTGTTCGGCGAGGGCGGCGGCCAGACGGTCGCCGACGGCCTGACCACGGCGCTGGGCGCCGAGGTGCCGCTGCTCGGCCAGGTGCCGCTGGACGTGCGCCTGCGCGAGGGCGGCGACGAGGGCAAGCCGCTGGTGCTCTCCGACCCCGACGCCGAGGCGAGCGGCGTGCTGAGCGGCATCGCGGACAAGCTCGCGGGCAAGCCGCGCGGCCTGTCCGGCATGCAGCTGGGGATCAGCCCGACGCGCAAGTAGCGCCGCGGCGCTCTCAGGCGCCGACGGGGTTGCGGTGGAGGTTCCGACGAGGAGGGGGGCCGGGTGCCCGGCACCGAGGACGACCGGACGTGGCTGGGCGTCGCCCTGGAGGAGGCCCGCGCGGGCCGCGCCGAGGGCGGCGTCCCGATCGGGGCGGCGCTGATCGGCCCCGGCGGCGAGGTGCTCGGCCGCGGCCGCAACCGCAGGGTGCAGGACGGCGACCCGTCCGCGCACGGGGAGACGGCGGCCTTCCGCGACGCCGGGCGGCAGCGCTCGTACGCGGGCACCACCATGGTGACCACGCTGGCGCCGTGCTGGTACTGCAGCGGGCTGGTGCGCCAGTTCGGCATCTCCCGCGTGGTGGTCGGCGAGAAGCGCACCTTCTCCGGCGGGCAGGACTGGCTGGCCGAGAACGGCGTCGAGGTGGTGGTCCTCGACGACGAGGAGTGCGTGCGGATGATGACCGAGTTCATCGCCGCCGAACCGGCCCTGTGGAACGAGGACATCGGCGAGGACGCGTAGGGCGCAGGTTGCGCGCGGCATGACCTGCTGCGCGACGCCCCCGCCGCGTTCCCGGCGGTCGACGGCTCGCTGACCGGCTCATTCTGTGTCGACGGGAACACAGCGGCCTTGGGATGGCGGCCGCCAAGAGGGACGGGGGCAGGGCGCCGCGCGTGTGCCGGGCTCGCCCCGTCCGGGGTGATCGCGGCGGAGGCGCTGTCGCACCGCCGGCCCCGACGGCACCACCATCGCGATCACCCGCCGAGGACATGCACAGAACGGAGGCCTCCGGAAGGGACCCGTCCCTTCCGGAGGCCTCCGCCGTTCACGGGGTGCGGCAGCCGCCGGTCTCCGGTCAGTCGCCGCCGGGGCTGGGCTCGGAGCCCGGCCCGTCCTCGTCCCCGGCGCCGCCGCCCGGCGCGGCGCCTCCGTCGATGATCTCCTGCACGACCTCCTCCGCCCGGTCGGAGGGGATGGCGAAGCCCAGGCCGATGCTGCCGCTCTGCTCGCCAGGGGCCGCCCCCATGGTGGCGATGGCGGTGTTCACACCGATCACGCGCCCCTCCAGGTCGACCAGAGGGCCGCCGGAGTTGCCGGGGTTGATCGCCGCGTCGGTCTGCAGCGCGTCGATGTCGGTGCGGTCGCCGTCCTCCCCCAGTGCCACCTGGCGGTCCTTGGCGCTGATGATGCCGGTGGTCACGGTGCCCGCCAGGCCCAGCGGCGCGCCGATGGCGATGACCTGGTCCCCCACCGTCACGTCCTCGGAGGTGCCGAACTCCAGCGGCTCCACCTGCTGGGGGCGCTCCACCTTGACCACCGCCAGGTCGGAGTCGGGCCGGGTGCCGACGATCTCGGCGGGGCTGGAGCGGCCGTTGCCGTAGACGACCTCCATGCCGTCCTCCAGGGCGCCGGCCACGTGGTAGTTGGTCACCACGTGGTCGCCCTCGATGACGAACCCGGAGCCGTTGCCGCCTTGGCGGCGGTCGCTCGGCTGGATGGAGACCACGCTGGGGCTGACGCGCTGGGCCACCCCGGCGATGGTGTCGGGGGCACGGCTGGGGGCGTCGCTGGGCAGCGCCGTGTTGAGCTTGGGGCCGTCGGACGTGGGTTCGGGGGCGGGCGCGCCGATGCCGCCGACGTAGCCGCCCACACCGGCCGAGACCAGCGAGACGACGAGGACGGTCACCAGCACCGCCCACACCGGCATCCCCTTGCGGGGGCGGCGCGGCGGCGGTCCGGGCGGGGGCGCCGCCGCGTACCCCTCTGGGCCCTGGGGGCCCTGGGGCGGCAAGCCGCCGCCGGGGCCCCTCCGCCGCCGGGAGCGCCGGGACCCGCCGGGACGCCGGGCGCCGCACCGGGTGTTCCGGGCCCCTGCGGGCCGACGGGCCGCCGCGGCGGGGGCCCCGCGGCGCCGGAGCCCGACGGCTGGGGGCCGGTCCCGGCCACGGGCGGCCAGGCCCTGGGCGGCTCGCCGCCCGGCGGCTGCGGCCGTGGCGGCGTCCCCCGGCCGTCCGGGGAGGGGGGTCCGGTCTCGTCGGTCATGAGGTCTCCGTCTGTCGCTGCCGCCCCCGATTGTGGGGGTGGTGGCGTAAACCGTCGGTTAGCGGGCGGTACGAGCGGTGCGCGCGGTCCGGCCGGTGTCGGCTGCGGTACACCGAGTCTCCGACGGCGTACTTTACGTCCCCGAAGGGCGGTATACCCCATCGGCCCGGCACGGTGCGCTTCCACCCCGCCCCTTCGGCCACAGGCGGCCACCTCACTCCCTCCGAGGATGCCCGCCCGGCCCCGCGGATGGGGATCGTCCGCGCGAGCGGCGTCACATCCGGCGCCGGGGAATGTCGCCACTTCCGGCACCAGGGAATGCTCCGCTCACACCCCCGCCCGAGCCCCCGCCCGAGCCGCGGACCCCCGGGGCACGGGGTAGGCGGCACAAAGGCCAGCGCCCCCTACGGCAGCGCTGTCGGCCGCCCGGCCTGTGCGTGGTCACCGTGAAGGACGGCGACGGCGGAGCTGGTACCCCGCTCATGGGCCCCTGCCGGGCGGCGGGTCGTGGGGGTGCAAGGCGAACAGCAGCAACGACGGGGCCAGCCGGTACGCCCCTCGCGGACCTCGGCCGGGTGGCAGGCCGCCGGGGTGCAGGGGAGATGGCGGCGACGGCCGAAGCGGGGCGGTTCCCCGGCCCTGCTTGCCGTCCGGTGGGCCCCTCGCGGTCCGGGCGGGCGGCGCGGCCGGGAAGGTGAGGCTTGTTCGCGTTCGTGGCGGCCGCCGGGCCTGTGCCTCGGGGTCTGGGCGGGGCCGTTCGGGAACGGGTTCGCCGAGATGCACCCGGTGGCCGAGCCCCGGGGGCCGGTCTCAACCACCGTGCACCCCTCCGCCGGAAATCTCCCGCATGGTGAGACGCAGGGGCCGGGGTTCGCCCTCTCCGACGCCCAACCCCGCTCCTGCCCGGCCCGCCCCGAACCCGACAGCACCATGACCTGGGCGAACACTCCGCGTTAAGGGGTGAGGGGGCCGTGAAGCGCGCTCAGCGACACCCGCGCGGGCCCCGGGCGTGCGAAGTCGGCGATTCCAGAACACGTTCTGCCAACGGAATGCCCGGTTCGTGCTCGATTGAGGCGTTCACCTCGGGCGCCGAAGGGGGTGCGGGGGCACCGGGGTGCTCCCGCCGGGCGCTCGGGGGCCGCTCTGGGCCGATATCGGCTACCCGCAGTGACAACGGGGGCGGTAAACGGTCTCGGTATGCCGTTTGGGGCCCTTTCGGGGGCAGAACGTGTTCTGGAATCGCGATGACCGCGCACCCCCGCCGCCCCCACTGTCGCCCCGGTCGTCGATCAGGGCGCAGGAGGGACCTCGGCGCCCCGGGAACCGGGCGAACCGGACACCTGGCGGGTAGCGAGTGGTCCGGAACCCGCCTTCCGGACGCCACGGACGGCCCGGTGCCATCCAGCGCGGCGAAAGGGACGCTTTCAGCGTGATCGCGCGGCGGATCCGCCACGCGGGATCACCGCCCCCGCCCCGCCGCACCCGGTATGCCCGGAATGCCCGGCCCCGGGGTTCCCCTATCGCGCGTTCAACGCACCCCGGGGCAACGAGTGTGCACTTTCGACCACTCCCACCCGCCCGGAGTGCACTCTTCTGCACACTCGATGCCCGACAGCCCGCCCCGTGTCCGGAATGCCCGGAATGCGGCGCCCGTTCTCCCCGCCCCGGGCGCGGGCGAGCACCGCCCGCCCCACGGCGCCGCCTTCCCGGGGCGTGAGGAACCCGCCACCCGGCCAGGGCCCGCCAGCGGGGCACCAGCCGAGCCGCCCACCCACCCGCACCGCGAGAAACCCGCCACCCGGCAAGCAGGCCCAGGGAACCGCCCCGCTTCCACCGTCGCCGCCAAACACCGGGACCACACACACGCCCGGCGGCCGACAACGCCACCGCAAGGACCGCCGACCTCCGTCGTCGCCGCCAACCACCCCGCACCCCGACCACCCGCCGCCCGGCCAGGGCCCATCAGCGGGGCACCAGCCGAGCCACCGCCCACCCGCACCGCGAGAAACCCGCCACCCGGCAAGCAGGCCCAGGGAACCGGCCAGCTCACGTCGTCGCCGCCAACCACCCTGACCACGCGCACACCCGGCGGCCGACAGCGCCACCGCAAGGGCCGCCGCCCTTCGTCGTCGCGGCCCTCCACCTCACATCCCGGCCACCCGCCGCCCGGCCAGGGCCCATCAGCGGGGCACCAGCCGAGCCGCCCGCCCACCTGGTCCCCCGGCATCACTGCGCCCGGCCCCCGCTCAGACGCCGACCCACTCTCCGAACCTTTCGAAGCCGCGCTGGACCCGTCCCCAGACCCCCGGGGCGTCCGGGGACGGCAGGGCGGCGGCCGCCGACGCGACCGAATCGTCCGGGGCGTCCGCGAGGATCGTGTAGACGTGCTCGTCCGACTCCCACATCCGCAGCTGCCGCCCGGTCTCGCCCACGTAGACCGTCCCGCCGCGGTCCTGCACGGCCCGCACCCCGTCGGCGCCCTCCAGCGACCCGGCATCGAGGCGGCCCTCCTGGACGAAGACCGACACCACGGACAGCCCGTCGGAGTACCCCAGGTGGACGACCCTCCCGGTGGGCGACTGCGCCGAGCGCGCCTCGACCAGGCTCATGTTCCAGGTGATCCGCTCGGGCAGCCGCCAGCCGTCCTCGCGCAGCCGCCGCAGCTCCCCGGCGCCGAGCGGCCGCCCCCAGGCGTCCGCCTCCGACGCGGACGGTTCGGCCCGGGCGTCCTCCCCCGCGGGTTCGCCGATGGTCGTGAACTCGACCGTGTGCACCGGCCGCCCCTCGGCGTCGACGCTCTCCTTGCGCAGCGGCAGCCCCGAACCCCGGTCGAGCCAGAACCGGCCGGCCGCGCTGCCGTCCGCGCGCACCGCCTCCACGATGCGCACGGGCCGCCCGGCGACCTCGCCGTCCCCGGCTCCGGTCACCTTGTAGTTCTCGGCCAAGGCGTCCAGCATCGCCCCGTCGAGGGCGGGGAAGGCGGTGGAGCGCCCCGGCGGCAGCGGGTGCTCCCCGCCCGCCTCGGCGACCTGCCCGACGCGCAGCCCCGCCCCCGGCACGTGCTCCACCTCGACCAGCCGGTGCTCGGTCCCTGTGGGACCGGTGGTCCTGATCGCCTGCACCCCCTCGTAGGGCAGCTCGCGGGCGGCCTGGGCGGCGCGGCGCAGCGCCCCCATGGCGTCGTCGTGCCCGGGCGCCGGGCGCTGGTCGGCCTGGGGTGCCGCCGAGGCGGCGGGGAGCACCGCCAGCAGCACCGCGCAGCACAGGACCAGCACCAGCAGCACGGCGGTGCGCGGCCCGGGGGCCGCGCCACCGCCGGTGTGCCGTGCGCTGAGGGGTGGGTCGGGGGCGCTCACCACGCCCGAGGGGTGTCGGTGCGGATGTCACCGCCGTCGCCGTCGCCGCTCCGGCCGTCCCGGTCCTGGCCGTCCCGGTCCTGGCCGCCCCGACCCCGGTCGCCGCGGTCATCACGGCCCGTGCCCTCGGCGCCCCCGGAACCATCGGCGCTCCCGGAACCTTCAGCGCCCCCGGAACCCTCGGCGCTCCCGGAACCGTCGGCGCCCCCGGAACCTTCAGCTCCCTCGGCGCCGCCCTTCGGGTCGTGCAGGGCGGGAACGGCGCCCCGGTCCCCGCCCCCGGCGCGGCGCTCATCCTGCCCGGACGGCAGCGCGGCCTCCCCGGCGGTCAGCGCGTGCTCCAGCGCGTAATCCGGAAGCGGCGGCCGGACCACGGGGCCGGGGGCCTCCTCGCCTCCCGCGACGAAGGCTCCGCCCAGGGCGACCGCGACGAGCGAGGCGCCCGCCATGGCGTACCGGGGGGTGCGCCGGCGCTGTCGCACGGGGCGGGGGCGGGGGCGGCGTTCGGCGGCTTCCAACTCCCGCCGGTCCTCAGAGGAGGACCGGAAGGGTAGGAATGCCGCCGCAGCGCGGAGCGCTGACGCCTGCGAACGCCGCCGTGCCGCGGGCCCGCCCGCGTCGGCGGCGCCGAACCCCGGACGCTCGCCCAGGCCGGGACCGTCACCGAGCGCGGGCCCAGACCCGAGCGGCGCCGACCCGCCGAAAGGGCGCGGCCCTCCCCCCGCGCCCGGGGGCGGCCCCTGCGGCGGCTCGCCCGCCGCGCTTCCGAGCGCCGACAGGCGCCCGAGCAGGTCCGCCGCGGGCTCGGGCCCGTCCAGGCCGTGCAGGCGCCGCTTGAGGCGGCGCAGCAGGTCCGCCTCGAAGCGGCAGGCGTCGCACGAGGCCAGATGGATCAGCGCCCGGTCCCGCTCGGCCGCCCCCAGCTCGCCGTCGACGAGTGCGGACAGGCGTTCACCCAAGTGCTCCGTGCTCATTCCGCCTCCCGGGTCCGAACGTGCGGCGCGGAACCGGCGCCGTCCGCCTCCGGGGCCTCTGGGCCCTCCGGGGCGGCGGACCGCTGCCGGGCCGCCATCCTGCGGCGGTGCTCCAGGGCCTTGCGCAGCTGCGCGCGTCCCCGGTGGATCCTGCTGCGCACGGTGCCCAGCTTGACCCCCAGCGTCGCCGCGATCTCCTCGTAGGACAGCCCCTCGATGTCGCACAGCACCACCGGCGCGCGGAACTCCGCGGGCAGCGCGTCGAGCGCCGCCTGAACGTCGGCGTCGAAGTGCCGGTCGTCGTAGGACTGGGCGGGCGAGGGCTCCCGGCCCTGCAGGCGCTCGTCGGCGTTGTCGGCCAGGCCCTCGAAGCGGATGCGCGCCTTGCGGCGCGCCATGTCGAGGAAGAGGTTGGTGGTGATGCGGTGCAGCCACCCCTCGAAGGTGCCGGGGGTGTAGGTGGACAGCGACCGGAACACCCGGATGAAGACCTCCTGGGTGAGGTCCTCGGCGTCGTGCTTGTTCCCGGTGAGGCGGAAGGCGAGCCGGTAGACCCTGCCGGAGTGGTTGGCGACCACGTCCTCCCAGCTCGGGGGCTCCCACTGCTCGAAGTCCACGGCAGCGTCGGGGTCGGCCACCGCTACTCCTTTCACTCGTCCCGGGCACCGGAGGCGGCACCACGGGGAGGGTCCGCGGGCCGGGTCGCCGGTTCCGGGGAGGGCTCACGTCGCCCACCGGGTTCGGTCCCGTCGGTACCTTCCCCTGTTCCAACGCCGCGACGCCCCGAATAAGTTCCTGCGGCGCCACCGGGTTCGGCGCGAGGTTTCGTGCACACGTTCCGGCCGGTCGACGGGCTACGCTGGCCCTGACGAGACCGCCCGGAGGCTGAGGAGGCCGCCATCACCGGCACAGAAGAGACCCCCGCGCGGGGCGTGCGGTCGGGCGCCGCCGCGGAGGCGGCACTGGCGGCGGTGCGCACCGCGGCGCGCGGCGCTCCGGTGCGCCCGGTGGGCGAGGAGTCCGGATCGGCGCTGCGCTTCCTGGCCGCCGCCATCGGCGCGCGCGCCGTGGTGGAGATCGGGACCGGGTGCGGCGGCTCGGGCATCTGGCTGCTGCGCGGCATGGACCCCGAGGGCATCCTCACCACCGTGGACGTCGACCCGGTCTGCCAGGAGGCCGCGCGCGAGGCCTACCGCACCGCAGGGTTCTCGCCCAATCGGACCCGGCTGATCCGCGGGACCGCGCTGGAGGTGCTGCCCCGCCTCACCGACGGCGCCTACGACATGGTCTTCGCCGACGCGGCCAAGACCGAGTACCCCGACTACCTGCGGGCGGCGCTGCGCCTGCTGCGCCCGGGCGGGGTGGTGCTGTTCCACGGGGCCGCCGACGCGGCTCCGGACGGCCCCCTCAGCGCCACCGACGCCGATGCGGCGGCCGTGCGCGAGACCGCCCGCGCGGTCCGCGAGGACGAGACGCTGGTCCCGCTGATGCTTCCGGTGGGGGGCGGGCTTCTCGCGGCGATCCGCGGCGGCGACGCCCGCGGGTGAACGGGCCACGCCCACGGATCCCCCCGACGGGCCAGGTCAGCGAGACCGTAACGCCCTACGCGCCCGGTCCGGGCGCGCTCCCCGGCCGTCGGGCGGCCGCCACACCTACCGCGACGGCCGACCGACGGCCGGTCCGGGGAACGTCCCTCTACCCCTCCAGCCAGCGCAGCAGGGTACGGGTGGCGAAGCCGGTGCCGCCCTTGGTGAGCAGGCCCTGTTCGGACATGGACCGGCCGGGCCCGGCCACGTCCAGGTGCGCCCACGGCAGGCCGCCGGTGAACTCCCGCAGGAACAGGGCCGCCTCGGTGGCGCCGGGGTGGCCGTAGTCGCCGCTGGTGCCGATGTTGGCCAGGTCGGCCACGCGCGAGCGGACCGTGTCGGCGTACTCCTCGGTCAGCGGCAGGCGCCACAGCGGCTCGCCGGAGCGCTCCCCGGCCTCCAGCAGCGCCTGCGCCAGGCCGTCGTCGGTGGCGAACAGGGCGCCCATCCCCGTGCCCAGCGCCACCTTCGCCGCCCCGGTGAGGGTGGCCACGTCCACCAGGGCGTCCGGCTCCAGCTCGGCCACCGCGTAGTCGAGGGCGTCGGCCATGACCAGCCGCCCTTCGGCGTCGGTGTTGAGCACCTCCACCGTGCGCCCGCCGTAGGTGGTGAGCACGTCGCCGGGGCGCTGCGCCGATCCGGAGACCGCGTTCTCGGCCACCGCCAGCAGTCCGGTCACCCGGGTGCGGCAGCCCAGCTCGCCCAGGGCCGACATGGCGCCGACGACCACCGCCGCACCGCTCATGTCGGTCTTCATGAGCTTCATGTTGTCGTTCGGCTTCAGCGACAGGCCGCCGGTGTCGAACGTGACGCCCTTGCCCACCAGGACGACGTGCCGGTCCGCGCCTTCGGGGGCGTAGTCGATGCGCACCATGCGGGGCGGCCGGGACGACCCCTGCCCCACACCGAGGATCGCCCCGAAGCCCTCGCGCTCCAGGTCGTCCTCGTCCCAGACCTTCGCCTCCAGGCCGGCGCCGGCCGCGGCCTCGGCGGCCCGCGCGGCCAGCCAGGCCGGGTCCTTCTCGGCCGAGGGGGTGTTGATCAGGTCGCGGGCCAGGGCCGCCGCCCGGGCCAGGGCGGTACCGCGCCGGAGCGGCTCCACCGGCTTGCCGTCGCCGTCGCCGCAGGCCAGCGCGATCTCCCCGACGGGTTCGGGCCCCTTGGGCTCGCTGGCCAGGGTGAACCGGTAGGAGGCGAGCAGCGCGCCCTCGGCGAACGCCGCGGCGCCCTCGCCCCCGTCCCCGGCCAGACCCGGCGCGCCCGCGGGGACCGCCGCCCGGCTCCGCCCCTTGGCCAGGCGGGCCAGGGCGGCCCCGGCGGTGCGCATGTCCGCGGGCGTGCCCTCCCCGATGCCCAGCAGGGCGACCCGCACCAGCCCGCCGCCCAGGTCGGCGGCGAACTGCGCCGTCTCCCCGGCCCGGCCGGACAGCTCGTAGTGGGCGACCAGCTCGGCGAGGGGCGCCGGCAGTCGCGCGTCCAGGTCGTCCGGGAGGCCTCCGGGGGGTCCGCCGACCGGCTCGGGGCCCTCGGCCCCGGCCCGCACGGCCACCGCCACCAGGTCGGCGCCGGCCTCGGCGGCGGAGCCCGCCACCGGGTGGATCTGGGTTGGGAAAGGCACGCTCGCTCGCAATCTAGGGGGACGTGTCGGATGCGGCGTCAGACCACCGTCGCTCAGCCGACGGCGCCGTCCAGGGCGTCCTTGAGCTCCTTGGCCTCGTCCGGCGTGAGCTCGACGACGAGGCGCCCGCCGCCCTCGAGCGGGACCCGCATGATGATGCCGCGGCCCTCCTTGGTGACCTCCATCGGACCATCGCTGGTCCTCGGCTTCATCGCCGCCATGCCGTATCCCCTTTCATAAGGAAACTCTCGCGGAGGGCCTCCTCCGGCACCGTGCGGTGCGCCGGAGGCGTACCCGGTCCGATTCCGGGCCCCGTCCGCGCGACTCAGGGTTTCGATCCCCGTTCCGTCATTATCTCGGTTTTGCGACCGGAATGGGAACGATCGGACAGCCGCCGGGCCATCGGCTCCGAGGAATCCGAACAGTAAGGTTATAGCCGCAGCGCCGGAACGCGGGCGCCGGCACCGTTCACCCGAGCCGATCTGGAGTCCCACGTGGCCGACAACGACGCCGACACGAGCGCACCCGAGAGCGTCTCCTACGACCTGAGCGACGGGGTCGCGACCATCACCCTGGACCGCCCGGACGCGATGAACTCGCTCACCCGGGCCGCCAAGGGCGGCCTGCTGGCCGCGGTGGAGCGCGCCAAGTCCGACTCGGGCGCGCGTGCGGTGCTGCTCACGGGGTCGGGCCGGGCCTTCTGCGCCGGCCAGGACCTGCGCGAGCACGCCGAGAACCTGTCCGAGGGCAAGGGCCTGGACGGGACGGTGCGCACGCATTACAACCCGATCGTGACCGCGCTGGCGAGCATGCCCAAGCCGGTGGTGGCGGCGGTGAACGGGGTGGCCGCCGGGGCGGGCGCCGCGCTGGCGTTCGCCTGCGACCTGCGGGTGGCCTCCGAGAAGGCGAAGTTCTCGATGGCCTTCGCCGGGGTGGGCCTGGGCGCCGACTCGGGGGCGTCCTGGACGCTGCCGCGCCTGGTCGGGCACGCCCGCGCCGCCGAGATGCTGATGCTGGCCGAGCCGGTGGACGCGCAGCGGGCGCTGGAGATCGGCCTGGTCAACCGGGTGGTCCCGGCCGAGGAGCTGGCCGGTTCGGCGCGGGAGCTGGCGGTGCGCCTGGCCCAGGGCCCCACGGTGGCCTACGCGGCGATCAAGGCGGAGCTGGCGTTCGGCTCGGGCCTGGACCTGGCCAACGCGCTGGACATGGAGGCGAGCCTGCAGGAGCAGTGCGCGCAGACCCGCGACCACAAGAACGCCACGCTGGCATTCCTGGAGAAGCGCACCCCGGAGTTCGAAGGGCAGTAGGGCGGGCCGAATGCAATTGCACGCGGGGAGCGGCGCCGCCCTTCCCGGCGGCGCTCCCTCGCTCCTGGACGGAGTTCGGCGGGGGCCGGCCGAGCCGCGGCCCTCCGGCGCGCCCACCCGTCCGGCTCCCGTCGCCGCTCTCGGGGGAGCCGGCCCGTCATCGCACTCACCGCTCGGCGCGGCCCACTCCCTTGAGCCCGTCCTCTCCGGGAGCACCGGCGGAGGGGCCGGGCGGCGGGGGGGCCGGGCGGCGGGGGC
>NZ_JAQFWP010000084.1 GCF_027706745.1 Nocardiopsis suaedae
TGGTGCTGTTGGACGTCCGTGGCGTGGGGGGCGGCCGGGCCGGGGGGGGGTTTGGCCCCCGGCCCGGCCGCCCCTGCCGCCGTGGTCCCCGCGGTCGTGCTCCCCCTCCGAGGAAATCCGGGGTCCAGGGGTTGTTCCCCATGCATGTTACATGCAATGTGTAGTACAGCCTCCGGATGCAACGGATTCCTCCCGCCGCCGCGGGAGAGGAAGGGAGACACCATGTCCCCGGCCCCCGCCGTCCACCGCCCCCGGAGACGGCCGTGAGGCGCCGCCGCGGCCCCGCCCCCGAGCGCGACGCCGTCGACGCCGTCCCGCGCCTGCGCGCCCTGGTCCCCCTCGGGGTCCAGCACGTCCTGGTCGCCTACTCCGGCCTACTGACCGTGCCCCTGCTCATCGGAACCGGCATCGGCCTGAGCCCCGACCGGATCGCCGCGCTCATCTCCGCCAACCTCTTCGTCAGCGGCCTGGCCACCGTCCTGCAGTCGGCCGGGGTGCTGAACGTGGGCGTCCGGCTCCCGGTGGTGATGGGCTCGACCTTCACCGGGATCGGCCCGGCGATCCTCGTCGGCCAGTGGGCGGGGCCGGCCGCCGTCTTCGGCGCCACCATGGCCGCCGGGGCCCTCACCTTTCTGGCGGCCCCCTGCTTCGGCCGCCTGCTGCGGTTCTTCCCGCCCGTGGTGACCGGCACCGTCATCGGCATCATCGGGCTGTCCCTGGTCCCCTCGGCGGGAAAGATGATCGCCGGGGACGCCGAGACGGTGCCGCTCGCGCCCGCCCTGCTCGCGCTGGCGACGGTGGTGTGCGTCGTGCTCGTGGAGCGCTTCGCCCCGCCCTCCGTCGGCCGCCTGGCCGTGCTGGTGGCCCTGGCCGCGGGCACCGCCGCCGCCTTCCCGCTCGGCCTGGTCGACCTGTCCGGGGTCGGGGCGGCCGACACCTTCGGACCCGTCGTGCCCTTCGCCTTCGGCCCGCCCGAGTTCGCCCTGGCCGCCGTCGTCCCCTTCGTCATCGTCCAGCTTGTGAACATGGTCGAGACGACCGGCGACACCCTGGCCGTGGGCAGCGTGGTCGGCCGCCGCGTCGGCCCCGACGGCATCGCCCGGGCGCTGCGCGCCGACGGCCTGGCCACCCTCTTCTCCGGCGTGTTCAACAGCTTCACCATGGTCACGCACAGCGCCAACGTCGGGATGGTCAACCTGACCAAGGTCTACAGCCGGTGGGTGGTGGCCTTCAGCGGGCTGCTCATGGCGGTCCTGGGGCTGATGCCCGTGCTCGGCGCCCTGGTGGCGGCCCTGCCCGGCCCCGTGCTCGGCGGCGTCGGGATGGTCATGTTCGCCATGGTCGGCTCGGTGGGCATCCGCATCCTGCGCGACGCCGACCTGTCCGACCAGCGCACCCTGCTGATCATCGCGGTCTCCTTCGGGGTCGCGCTGCTCCCGCTGGGCGCGCCCGGCCTCTACGGCGCCTTCCCCGACGCCCTGCGCACCGTCATGGAGAGCGGCATCGCGGCCGGGGCGATCACCGCCTTCCTGCTCAACCTGCTGCTGTTCGGCGTGCCGCGCGACACGCCCGGGACCGCCGGCGCCGACGACGCCGCCGACACCGCGGACACCCCGTCCGACGCCCCCGCGACCCCCGAGACCCCCGAGAGCCGGAGCGGCCCCTCCGGCGAGGAAGGAGGGCAGGAGCGATGACCACCGCCGCCTCCACCCCCTGCGACCTGCTGGTGAGCGACGTGACCGTGTGGACGGGCGGCCGCTGGCGCGAGCGCGTCGACGTCGCCGTCGACGGCGGCCGCATCACCCGCATCGCCCCCCACGGCGCCGAACCCGCCTCCGCCCGACGGACGCTCCACGGCCGCGGCGCCCACGTGGTCCCGGGCATCGTCAACACCCACACCCACCTGAACCAGGCGCTGCTGCGCGGCACGGCCGAGGGGCGCCCGCTGCTGAGCTGGCTGGGCGAGGTGGGGGAGGCCACCGCCGCCCTCACCGCCGAACAGGCCTACACCGCCGCCGCCTGTGCGGCCCTGGAGGCGCTGCGCACCGGCACCACCACCGTCGTCGAGCACATGTGGCCGCACCCCTCGCGCGCCGTGCACGAGGCCGTGGTGCTGGCCCTGGAGGACGCCGGGGTGCGCGGGGTGGTGTGCGTGGGGATCGCCGACCGCGCCGACCCGAGCCGCAGGTGGGGCATGGACCCGCGGCTGATCCGACCGGTGGAGGAGGTCCTGGACCACGTCCTGGAGCTGGCCGACCGCACCCGCGGGGGGCCGCTGCGCGTCGGGCTGGCCGTGCCCAACCCGCGCTGCCTCACCCCCGCGGGCATGGCACGGGTGCGCGCCTTCGCCGACGAGCACCGCCTTCCGGTCAGCATCCATTTGCTGGAGACCGCGACCGACGAGGAGATGTGCCTGGAGCACACCGGGCGCGGAGCGGTGCGGCTGCTCCAGGAGTCGGGGCTGCTGTGGGAGCGGCTGCTCGCGGTCCACTGCGTCCGGCTCGACGGGGCGGGCCGCGAGGCGCTGGCCGGGGCCGGGGCCGCCGTCTCCTACAACCCGCTGAGCAACATGCGCCTGGGCAGCGGCGTGGCCCCGGTGCCCGAGCTGCTGGAGGCCGGGGTGCCGGTCGGCATCGGTGTGGACGGCGCGGCCAGCAACGACCGCCAGGACGCCCTGGAGGCTCTGCGCATCGGCTCCTACCTGCAGCGCGTCGCGCACCGCCGCGCCGACCTGCTGGACTTCGCCCGGATGATGGACATGGCCGCCGACGGCGCCTGCCGCGTCCTGGGGCTGGAGGGGGCGCCCGGGGGGCTCGCCGAGGGCGGCCCGGCCGACCTGCTGGTGCTGCGCTTCGACGCCGACGTCGGCTGCGTGCCCGTGGCCGACCCGGGCGCGGTCCTGCTCACCACGGGCAGCCAGCGGGTGGTGGAGACCGTGGTGGCCGACGGCCGGGTCGTGCTGGACGGCGGCGTCCACCCGGTCCTCGACGAGCGGGAGCTGGTCGCCCGGGCCCAGGCGGTGGCGCCGCGGGCCACCGCCGCCGTGCTCCCCTGACCGGCGCCTGACCGGCGCCTCGGCCGGGGCGGTCCGGTTCGCACCGGGGGCGGCGGGGAACACCTTCCGCCACGCCGACGTTCGGACGGGTGTACGGACAAAACGCCGCGAACTCGGTAACGTGCGGACAACGGGACCGGCGATCAAGGTTGAGCCGGGCTCCGCTGGGCCAAGATAAGGGCAACGGGCCCCGATCGAGGAGGTTGTGGGATGGCGACCAAGGACACCGGCGGGCAGAAGCACACGACCCGGCGCGACGAGGACGTCGAAGAGGTCGAGGCCGGCGCCGAGGCGCAGGAGCGCGACGAGAAGCTGGACGAGGACGTCGACGACATCCTGGACGAGATCGACGAGGTCCTGGAGTCCAACGCCGAGGACTTCGTCCGCCAGTTCGTCCAGAAGGGCGGCCAGTAGCCCCCGGGCCGGGCCGCCCGGAGGCCTCCCGCCCGGATTCCGGTCCCGGACACCGCCCCGGGCCGGTTCGCCCACAGCAGACTCCGGGCCGGTGGCTACACCCCTTCCCTCCGCTGTCAGTAGGGTCGGCGGTAAACGTCGATTGTCGCCCGCGCCCCGTCCGCCCCGCATCCCACCGCGGGGCGGGCGGGGCGCCACCCGAAGGGAGTCGCGTGTCTCAAGCGTTCGAGGGCGGACGGCTGCCCGCCGCGTACATGAACCCGGGGCCGGCGTCGTTCTCCGAGTTCCTCAGCGCGGTCCACCCCGACCTGCTTCCCCGGTGGCAGGACCTGCCGCACGGGACGGACGGACGGCCCCTCACCCCCGAGGCCACCACGATCGTGGCGCTCACCTTCCCCGGCGGCGTCGTGCTCGCCGGGGACCGCAGGGCCACCTCGGGCACCACCATCGCCAACCGGGACATGGAGAAGCTGTTCCGCGCCGACGAGTTCTCCGCGGTGGCGATCGCGGGGGCCGCCGGCATCGGCATCGAGCTGGCCCGGCTCTACCAGGTCGAGCTGGAGCACTACGAGAAGCGCGAAGGGCGGCCGCTGTCCCTGGAGGGCAAGGCGAACCGCCTGGCGAACATGCTGCGCGGCAACCTCGGCCTGGCCATGCAGGGCTTCGTCGTGGTCCCGCTGCTCGTCGGCTACGACGAGGCCCGCGAGGCCGGGCGCATCTTCAGCTACGACCCGGTCGGGGGGCGCTACGAGGAGCACCGCTTCCACTCGATCGGATCGGGCTCGGTCTACGCCCGCGGGTCGCTGAAGAAGCTGTTCACCGACGGGCTCGACGAGCGGCAGGCCGTCACCGCGGCCGTGCAGGCGCTCTACGACGCCGCCGACGACGACTCGGCCACCGGCGGGCCCGACGTCCACCGCAAGATCTATCCGCTGGTCGACGTGGTCACCGAGGACGGCTACCGGCGGCTGCCCGCCGATGAGGTGGCGGCGGTCGCCGAGGCCGTGGTGACCGAGCGCTCCGAGCGGCCCGACGGGCCGACGGCGCCGATCGACTGACCCGGCCCGCGCCGACGAGCCCCGCACGGACCACAGAGAGCAAAGGAACGATCAGCGGTGTCGATGCCGTTCTACGTCTCGCCCGAACAGAGCATGAAGGACAAGGCGGACTACGCGCGCAAGGGCATCGCGCGCGGCCGCAGCGCCGTCGTCCTGCAGTACGACGGCGGGATCCTGTTCGTGGCGGACAACATGTCCCGCACGCTGCACAAGATCAGCGAGCTGTACGACCGGGTGGCCTTCGCCGCCGTCGGCCGGTACAACGAGTTCGAGAACCTGCGCCTGGGCGGCGTGCGCTACGCCGACTCCCACGGCTACGCCTACGACCGGCGCGACGTCACCGGCCGGATGCTGGCCAACGCCTACGCCCAGACCCTGGGCACGGTGTTCAGCGAGTCCAACAAGCCCTGGGAGGTGGAGATCGTCGTGGCCGAGGTCGGCGACGACGCCGACACCGACCAGATCTACCGGATCACCTTCGACGGCTCGGTCGTCGACGAGAAGGGGCTGCTGGCCATGGGCGGCTCCGCGGACGCGGTGACCGCCGCGCTCAAGGAGCGGTTCGACCGGGACGCCCCGCTGAGCGAGGCGCTCTCGGCGGCCATGCACGCCTTGGCCCACGAGAACGGCGAGCGCCGGGAGCTGGACGCGGCCAACCTGGAGGTGGCGGTGCTGGAGCGGGCGCGCGAGCACCGCAAGTTCCGCCGCATCCAGGGCGGCCGGCTGACCCGCCTCATCGAGCAGGGGAGGGGCGCCCCGTCCGCCGCCGGCGGCGGGGACTCCGACGGGGACTCCGACGGGGGGTCCGGCGACCAGGAGCCCTCCGCCTGATCAGGGACGCTTCCGATCGGCCCGGCCGCGCCCCGCGGAGCATCCGATGGGGCGCGGCCGGTTTCCCCCGGCCGGAGGGAGCCGATAACAACAGTGGAGTCGTCGGCAGCGCGGCGGGGCTCCGGCCGGTGCGGACCGGCCGCGACGGGCATCCGCGGCTGCCACGGGACGGGAAACGGGTGAGGCCGCGTGGAACGCCGCATTTTCGGACTTGAGAACGAGTACGGCGTCACCTGCACGTTCCGGGGGCAGCGCAGGCTGTCGCCGGACGAGGTGGCGCGCTACCTGTTCCGCCGCGTCGTGTCATGGGGGCGCAGCAGCAACGTCTTCCTGCGCAACGGCGCCCGCCTGTACCTCGACGTGGGCAGCCACCCCGAGTACGCCACCCCCGAGTGCGACGACCTGGCCGACCTGGTCGCCCACGACAAGGCCGGAGAGCGGATCCTGGAAGGGCTGCAGGTCGACGCCGAGCAGCGCCTGCACGAGGAGGGCATCGCCGGCGAGATCTACCTGTTCAAGAACAACACCGACTCGGCCGGCAACTCCTACGGCTGCCACGAGAACTACCTGGTGGGGCGGCACGGGGAGTTCGGGCGCCTGGCCGACGTGCTCATCCCGTTCCTGGTGACCCGCCAGATCATCTGCGGGGCGGGCAAGGTGCTGCAGACCCCGCGCGGCGCGCTGTACTGCGTCAGCCAGCGGGCCGAGCACATCTGGGAGGGCGTCTCCTCGGCCACCACTCGCTCGCGGCCCATCATCAACACCCGCGACGAGCCGCACGCCGACGCCGAGCGCTTCCGCCGCCTGCACGTGATCGTCGGGGACTCCAACATGAGCGAGGTGACCACCCTGCTCAAGCTGGCCTCCACCGACCTGGTGCTGCGGATGATCGAGACCGGCGTGGTGATGCGCGACTTCACCCTGGAGAACCCCATCCGGGCCATCCGCGAGGTCAGCCACGACATGACCGGGCGCCGCAAGGTGCGGCTGGCCAACGGCAGGGAGGCCAGCGCGCTGGAGATCCAGCACGAGTACCTGGAGAAGGTGCAGGCCTACGTCGACCGGAACGGCACCGACGCCACCGGCAAGCGGGTGCTGGAGCTGTGGGCGCGCACCCTGGAGGCGGTCGAGACGCAGAACCTCTCGCTGGTCGAGCGGGAGATCGACTGGGTCGCCAAGTACAAGCTGCTGGAGCGCTACCGCTCCAAGCACGGGCTCTCGCTGTCCTCGCCGCGCATCGCCCAGCTCGACCTGACCTACCACGACATCCACCGCGACCGCGGGCTGTTCTACATGCTCCAGCGCAAGGGCCAGATGGACCGGGTCGTCAACGACCTCAGCACCTTCGAGGCCAAGTCGGTGCCGCCGCAGACCACCCGGGCGCGGCTGCGCGGGGAGTTCATCCGCAAGGCGCAGGAGAAGCGGCGCGACTTCACCGTCGACTGGGTGCACCTGAAGCTGAACGACCAGGCGCAGCGGACCGTGCTGTGCAAGGACCCGTTCAAGGCGGTCGACGAGCGGGTGGAGAAGCTGATCTCCGGGATGTGATCCGCGGTGCGATCCGCGGGAGGCCGCCGGGGCGCGTCCCCGGCGGCCGGTGTCCTGCGCCGCCGCGATTCGGACGCAGAGCGGCCGAAACCCCCCGTGCCATAGGGCCCTTAACCGGTTCTTACCCGGATACGGAAGGATCGCCTTTCCGATAGTGTGTCGGGGACCCGAGCCGATTTTGAGGTTGTGCCCTATGCGACGACGTGCCGCCGCCCTCGCGGTACCGTTCTCTGCCGTGCTGCTGGCGGTGTCCGCCTGCGGCACGATTCCCGAGGATTGGAAGACGCCGGCCTTCCTTCAGACCGGGGACGACGTGGACGACCGGCTGCCGGAGGTGAGCGGGAAGCCCGGGGAGGAGCCCAAGGTCGAGTTCCCCGACATCGCCCCGCCCGGTGAGCAGATCTCCGGCGTGGTGCGGCCCGGTGAGGAGCAGGGGGAGATCGTCCGCGCCGACGACCTGCTGCTGGTCGACATCGTCGACTACCAGTGGGAGGGCAAGGGCAAGGCGGAGAAGACCAACTCCACCTACGAGACCGGCACCCCGTTCCTGCTGTCCATGGAGCAGCTGGGCGAGGAGTTCAACAAGGACATCGTCAACCAGAACGTCGGCGCGCAGGTGGTGTTCGTCTTCCCCGCGGCCGACCCGGAGCAGGCCCAGGCGCAGGGCATGGACCCCTCGGAGATCCCCGAGGGCGACTCGGTCTCGGTGCTGGAGGTGCGCGACCGCTTCGGCAAGGGCGACACCGTGCCCGGCGAGCAGACCACCGACGGCGGCGACGGCCTGCCCACCGCCCCCGACAACGGCGCCGCCGAGCCGGAGATCTCCATCCCCGAGGAGGATCCGCCCGAGGAGCTGGAGAAGGTGAACCTCGTCGAGGGCGAGGGCCCCGAGGTGAAGGACGAGCAGGAGCTCGTCGTCCAGTACACCGGCGTGCGCTGGGAGGACGGCAAGGTCTTCGACTCCACCTGGAGCAAGGGCGGCGCGCCGTTCACCTTCCCGCTGGGCCAGGGCCAGGTCATCGAGGGCTGGGACGAGGGCCTCAAGGGCGAGAAGGTCGGCAGCCGGGTGCTGCTGACGATCCCCGAGGACCAGGCCTACGGCAAGGAGGCCGCCGACAACGGGCAGCCCGCCGGGACGCTGGTCTTCGTCATCGACATCCTGGGCGCCGTCGACCCGCCGCCCCCGCCGGAGGAGTCCGGCGACGAGGAGAAGTCCGGCGACGAGGAGAAGTCCGAGGACGGCTCCGAGGGCGAGGAGAAGTAGCGGCACCGCTCCGGGAGCCTTCCGGCTCCTGAGGTGAGGACACGGGGCGCGGGGCGGCCGAGGGCCGCCCCGCGCCTTCGCCGTGTCCGCCCCGCGTCGCTCCCGGGAGAAGCGGCGCTACAGGCGCGGCCGGGGACTCGCCCCGGCCCCGCATGTTCTCCACCGCGCGGCGGTGCCGCGGCCTCAGAACCCCCGGTCGGGGCACGGTCTGCTGCCGGCGGTCAGCACACCTGGACAACTCGCACTCGGCAGGAGGGAAACCCCCGCGGATCCAGGGGCGTCTCTCAACGGTGGGGGAGGGCGTCGAGCAGCCGGGCCGCGTGGCGGCCCGCGGCGGCCGACGCCAGGAAGCAGGCCCGGTCCTCCTCCAGCGTCCGGCCCATGGTCGACAGGCGCAGCGGCAGGTCCCGCAGCGCCTCCTCCAGGCCGTCCACCGGCACCTCCACCAGGCGGTGCCGCCCGCCCAGCGGCGCGGCCTCCGCCGCCACGCGCTCGCCGAAGGCTCCCGGCAGCACCGGCACCGGCACGTCGGCCCGCGCCGCGGCCACCTTCCCGTAGGCGGTCAGGCTGTGGTGCGACACCCCCCGGTGGCGCTCGCGCGCGTCGGCCTCGCTCACCCGCAGCGCGGCGACCGGGCGCCCGCCCAGCACCGAGGCGGCGTTGACCGCCTCGCCCGCGGCCACCCCCGAGAACCCCCACGGCGTGCCCGTGCCCAGGTTCCCCGGCCCCTGCGCGACCACCGCCAGGTCGGCCCCGAGCACGTGCCGGGCGGCCAGCAGCCCGCTGTGCACCGTCACCGCCTCCAGGTCGCCGCCGAAGGCCTGCCCGGTGGTCACCGAGGCCGTCAGCAGCCCCGCCTCCCGCAGGGCCGCCACGCTCCGGGAGAACGCCGCCGGGAGCGCCCCGCCGTCGAGCATCACGTACACCGCGCGCAGCCCCGGCCGCTCCCGGTGCGCCCCGGCCAGCACGGCCGGCAGCGCCGAGTGCAGGTCGGCGGTGACCACCGGCATGCCGTCCACGCTCTCGGCGTCGCGCAGCAGCTCATGGGTGGGGGCGTCCTGCCCGTCGGCGCCCAGGACGGCGGTCTGCACGGGGGTGTAGCGGGCCTTGACCAGGTGGCCGGGGGCGGGGGCGTCCGGCGGCAGCCGGTCCGGCAGCGCCACCACCATGGCGTACCCGCCGGTGCCCAGCCCCAGGTCCAGGGCGGTGGTGTTGAGCAGGACGCGGTCGCCCTCCTCCGGGGTGCCCACCAGGTCGGTGTAGGCGAGCGCGCGGCAGGTGCCCGCGGCTCCGCCGTCCGCGACGGGGCCCGAGCCGCCGTCCGCGACGGGGCCCGCCGAGGCGCCCGCGGGGGAGTCCCCGGCCCCGTCCCCCAGCCCGGGGCCCACCCGGACCTCCAGCTCGACCGCGCCGGGCCACTCCCGGCCCGTCCCCAGTACCCGTCCTTCACGCCATCGGATCACGGAAATGACGGTACCTTCGGGGCTGAAGGCCGCCTCGGCGGCGCGCGGCGATGCGGGGAGGAACGGATCCGCCGATGTCCAGAAAGAAGACGGAGCGCCAGCTCAACCTGGTGATCTGCCTGCTGTCGACCCGGCGGTACCTCACGGCCCGGGAGATCCGTGCGACCGTGGCCGGATACGAGGAGGCCGACACCGACGGCGCGTTCAAGCGCATGTTCGAGCGGGACAAGAAGGAGCTGCGCCAGAGCGGCATCCCCGTCGAGACCGGCGGCGACGACTTGTGGAGCGGCGAGGAGGGCTACCGCATCTCGCGCGCGGCCTACACCCTCCCCGAGATCGAGCTGCTCCCCGACGAGGCCGCCGTGCTCGGCCTGGCCGCCCGCGCCTGGCGGCACGCCGCGCTGGGCGACGCCGCCGCCGGGGCGATGATGAAGCTGCGCGCCGCCGGGGTGCCGACCGACTCCGACGCCGCGCCCGCCCTCACCCCCGTGCTCGCCACCGACGAGCCCGCGTTCCTGCCCATGTGGCAGGCGGTGCGCGACCGCCGCCCGGTGGTCTTCGACTACCGCAAGCCGGGCGCGCCCGCCGCCGAGCGCAGGGTGCTGGAGCCGTGGGGCGTGGTCAACGTGCGCGGGCGCTGGTACGTGGCCGGGCGCGACCGCGACCGCGGCGAGCGGCGCGTGTTCCGCCTGGGGCGCGTGGCGGGCGAGGTGGAGGTGCTCTCCTCGGGCCCGCCGGTGCGCGTCCCCGAAGGGGTGGACGTGCGGTCGGTGGTGCGCGCGCACCGCTCCGAGCCCGAGTACACCGCCCGCCTGCTGGTGGCCGAGGGCGCCGGGCACGAGCTGCGCCGGGCCGCCCGGCGCACCGAGGCCGGGGCGCGCGTGGAGGAGGGCCGCGACGGCCGCCCCGCGCGGCGCTGGGACCGCCTGGAGCTGCCCTACGCCGACCTGCGCGACCTGGCGGGCGCGGTGGCGCGGTTCGGCGACCGGGTCGTGGTCGCCGAGCCCGCCGAGGCGCGCGCCGCCGTCGTGGAGCACCTGCGCGCCGTCGCCGAGCGCCCCCCGGAGGAGGGCGGCGACGGCCCGCTGCTCGGGGACGGAGCGGGCGACCGGCGGGTCAGCGCCTCGGCCGAGCAGCTGCGCCGCCTGCTGATGCTGGTGCCCTACGCGTTGAGCCACGACGTGCGGGTGCCCGACGTGGCCGCCTCCTTCGGGCTGTCCGAGCGGCAGGTCCTCAAGGACCTGGCGCTGCTGTGGATGTGCGGCCTGCCCGGGTACACCCCCGGCGACCTGATCGAGGTCGACCTGGAGGCGGCCGAGGAGACCGGCGAGATCATCATCGGCAACGCCGAGGCGCTGGCGGCCCCGCTGCGGCTCACCGCCGACGAGGCGGCCAGCCTGATCGTCGGCCTGGAACTGCTGGGCGAGCTGCCCGGCGCGGCCGGGGGCGACGCCCTCAAGCGGGTCGGGGAGAAGCTGCGGGCCGCTGCGGGAACGGCGGCCGAGGAGTTCGCCGACTCGGTCGCGGTCCGGGTGGACCTGGACGAGGACGAGCGGGAGAAGCAGCGCCGCTGCGGGGAGGCGCTGCGTGCCGGGCAGCGGCTGCACCTGCGCTACCTGTCCGGCTACGAGGACGAGGTCACCGAGCGCGATGTGGAGCCGATGGGCCTGGTCGTCCAGGACGGGCACGCCTTCCTGGAGGGGTGGTGCCGCCTGCGCGGGGGCGTGCGGCTGTTCCGGATGGACCGGGTCCTGGACCTGACCGTGCTGCCCGAGGCGGCACGGGTGCCCGAGTCGGCCCGGCGCCGGGACCTCAGCGGCGGGGTCCTGCAGCTCTCCGAGGACGACGCGCGGGTCACCCTGGACCTGGAGCCCGGGGCCCGCTGGGTGGCCGAGGAGTACGTGTGCTGCGGCCTGGAGGAGCTCGGCGGCGGCCGCCTGCGGGCCACCCTGCGCACCCCGGCGCCGCGGTGGGTGCGACGGCTCGCGCTGCGCCTGGGACCGCAGGCCCACGTGGTGGCCCCGGCCGAACTGGCCGAGCGGGTGCGTGAGGACGCGGTCCGCGCCCTGCAGGGGTACGGGGAGCGGCCCGCGGGGTGAGGCGCGCCCCGGCGGGGGCGGGGACCCGGCCGACGGCGCCGGGGGGCCGACCGTGTCCGGAACCGGGTCCGACTCGGGGGTCCCGCCCGGGTCCGGACGGGGTTCGGCCGGATCGTGATGCATTCGTCCGGTGCGCGACACTTGTGGGCCGGGCGGGTTTCATGTTCGACCGAGTATTGTGGAGGGCGTGCTCGCGATCGTCGGCCTCGCCGCTGTGACTCTCGTCGGCCTGCTCCTCGTGGCGGTGCTGACCGCCCGCATGCTGGCCGAGCTCCGCCGCCTGCGCGCGCAGGTCGCGCGGACCCGGGGCGAGCTCGAACCGCACTACCGCGCCTACCGTGCGCGGACCCGCGGCGCCGGCCAGGGGGCCGAATGAGCCCCCGAATCGGGCGCCGCCGGGGAGCGCGTACGATCAAAGGTGCAGGTAGCGCCTGGGAAAGAGGTTGAAGTCATGGGTATGGACTTTCGGACGCTGCTGATCCTGCTGCTGATCGCACTCCTGCTGTTCGGCGCGTCCAAGCTGCCCACGCTCGCGCGTTCGCTCGGCAAGAGCGCCCGGATCCTGAAGACCGAGGCCAAGGGCCTGGTCGACGAGGAGAACGGCGAGCGCAAGGAGGGCCGGGAGGCCGCCGAGGACGGGCAGGCCCCGGGCGCGCAGCCCGCCCAGGAGGCGCAGGGCGCGCAGGCCCAGCAGGAGCGCCAGTACCCCGAGCTGCCCGCGGGCCAGCGGATCGTCAACGAGAAGGGCGAGCCGGTCCGGCGGTACGAGGACTGACCGGTGCGGGGCGGGCGCTGCGCCCGCGGTTAGGGACGGACAGGATCGCGGGCCCGAGCGGCCCGCTTCGAGGAGCGTTTGCGGGCGATGCAGTACCGGCGACAGCGGCCTAGGCCCCCCAAGGACCCGGAAGGGCGCATGCCGCTGATGGACCACCTGCGCGAGCTGCGCAGCCGGGTCGTCAAGGCGGCGCTGTTCATCGCCGTGGGCGTGGCCGCCGGGTTCGTCGTCTTCGGCCCGGTGTGGGACGCCCTGCAGGCCCCCTACTGCCGCCTGCCGCAGGAGGTCCGCGACGGCGGCGAGGGCTGCGACCTCATCTTCACCGGGATCTTCGACCCCTTCTTCCTCCGCTTCAAGGTGGCCATCGTCGTCGGGCTGCTGATCGCCAGCCCGTTCTGGCTCTACCAGCTCTGGGCGTTCGTGGCCCCGGCGCTGCGCGGCAGGGAGAAGCGCTACACCTACTACTTCGTCGCCGCGGCGGTCCCGCTCTTCCTCACCGGGTCCGGGCTGGCCTACTACATCACCGGGCTGGCCCTGGAGGTGCTGTTCGGCTTCGCCACCGAGGACATGGTGGCGATGATCACCATCACCAACTACCTGAACTACATGATCCTGATGATCCTGGTGTTCGGGTTCGCGTTCGTCACGCCGCTGCTGGTGATCCTGCTGAACCTGCTCGGGGTGGTCACGCACGCCGGGCTCGCCAAGTGGCGCCGCCTGATCGTCTTCGGGATCTTCGTGCTGTCGGCGATGGTCACCCCGGCCGAGCCGATCTCCATGCTGGCGCTCGCGGTGCCGCTGATCGTGCTCTTCGAGATCGCCGAGCTGTTCTGCTTCCTGCACGACCGGCGCCGGGGGGCGGCCGGTGCCGACGGGCTCGCCGACGACGAGCTCTCCCCGCTGGATGACGCCGAGGACGCCGCCGAGGACGACGCGAGGCGCTAAGGTCGCCCCGTACGCCCTGTGCGCCCCGGAGCCGGACCCGGGGCGGGCTTCCCCCTCCCCGGAAAGGACGCGTCCATGAGCGAAGAGAAGAAGCGCGAGCTCCCGCCCGAGGCCATGGGCAACGAGAAGTGGCACGACACGACCGACGCGGTCTGGTACCGCTCGTCGCTGTCGCGGGAGGACTCCGAGGCGATCGTGGAGGTCGCCAAGTTCGACGACGGCTTCCGGGCCGTGCGCGACGGCAAGAACCCCGAGAAGGGGATCCTGTTCTTCACCCCGCAGGAGTGGGAGGCCTTCGTGCTCGGCGCGAAGGACGGGGAGTTCGACATCCCCGAGGAGTACCTGACCGAGGAGGAGCGCCGTATCCAGCGCGGCGAGGTCGAGGTGCACGCGGTGCCGTCCCCGCTGAACAAGCGCACCGAGGACGAGGACCGGGACTGAGGCGCGCCCTCGGGAGGGGCGTCCGGGAGAGGCGCGGCACGGTCGGCACGGCGCTGAAGGCGGGCCCGGCCCCTTCCGCGCCCTGACCGGCGCGCGGCCGGAGGCTACCGGTCGGTATCCTCACTGCACCCGGGCTCGCCCGGGTGCACCCCCGGATCCGGCCTGACAGGAAAGCCCCCCATGCCGCGCAGCATCGCCGTCCTCGTCAACCCCTCCTCCCGCGGCGGCCGCGCCGCCGTCGCCGCCCGCCGCCTGCTGGCCGAGCTCCGCTCCGCCGGTGCGCACACCACCGTGCTCGTCGGGCGCTCGGCCGCCGACAGCGCCCGCCTGGCCCGGGAAGCCGCGGAGAAGGGGCCCGACGCGCTGGTCGCGGTCGGCGGGGACGGGCTGGTCAACACCGCCCTGCAGGGGGTGGTGGGCACCGGGGTGCCGCTGGGCGTGCTGCCCGCCGGGACCGGCAACGACATCGCCCGCGAGTTCGGCATCGGCCCGTCCCCGGCCGAGGCGGCCCGGCGCGCCCTGCGCGGGTACGCGGTGGAGGTGGACGCGGTGTCCTGCGCAGGGGGAGAGCGCGGCCCCGGCTTCCACTACCTGAGCGTGCTGGCCTGCGGGTTCGATGCCCGCGTCAACGAGCGCGTCAACGGCTTCCGCCTCTCCCTGGGGTCGGCCAGCTACCTGGCGGGCATCGCCGCCGAACTGCGCTCGTTCCGCCCGGTGCCGTTCCGGCTGGAGGTCGACGGGCACGTGGTGGAGGCCGAGGGCATGCTGGCGGCGGTGGGCAACACCCGCAGCTACGGGGGCGGGGTCCGGGTGTGCCCGGGCGCCCGCTCCGACGACGGGCTGCTGGAGGCGGTGTTCGTGCACGCGGTCGGGGTCGCCGACTTCCTGCGCTTCTTCCCGCGGGCGCTGACCGGGTCCCACGTGGAGCTGGACGAGGTCGAGGTGCTCACCGGGCGCCGGGTGGTGGTCGAGGCCGAGCCGGCCGCCGACGGGCGTCCGGTGCCCGGGTACGCCGACGGCGAGCGCGTGGGCGCCCTGCCGCTGGTGTGCGAGGCGGTGCCGGGCGCGGTGCGGCTCCTGCAGTGACCGCCGCGCGGGCGGCGCGGCGTCTCTGCGTGTCGCCCCGTCCCCTTCCGTAGTTGATCTCGGGACGAACGACGCTGGAACCGCGCTTGTAGCGCCGTTTTTCCCGTGATCACCGGGGATCTGGGCCTCCGTGTGTCCGGTCGTCGCCGCCTGTGTCCGGAACGCCATAGGCTGGGAGCGATGAGTACGCACGCCGAGCAGTACGCCGCGTTCCGCCGCCGACAGGCCCAGACCAGTCCCGACATCGAGGACTTCCAAGGGCTCTACGGCTTCGAGTTCGATCCCTTCCAGGTGCGGGCGTGCCGAGCGCTCGAACAGGGCCATGGAGTGCTGGTCGCCGCCCCGACCGGGTCGGGCAAGACCATCGTCGGCGAGTACGCCGTGCACACGGCGCTGCGCGACGGGTCCAAGTGCTTCTACACCACGCCGATCAAGGCGCTGTCCAACCAGAAGTACAACGACCTGGTGGCCCGCTACGGGGCCGACCGGGTCGGGCTGCTGACCGGGGACAACAGTGTCAACGGCGAGGCGCCGATCGTGGTCATGACCACCGAGGTGCTGCGGAACATGCTCTACGCCGGGTCGCACACCCTGTCCGGGCTGGCGTTCGTGGTCATGGACGAGGTGCACTACCTGGCCGACCGCTTCCGCGGCGCGGTGTGGGAAGAGGTGATCATCCACCTCCCCGAGTCGGTGCGGATGGTGGCGCTGTCGGCCACCGTCAGCAACGCCGAGGAGTTCGGCGAGTGGCTGCAGCAGGTGCGCGGCGACACCACGGTCATCGTGGACGAGAAGCGCCCGGTGCCGCTGTGGCAGCACGTCATGGTCGGCCGCAGGCTGCACGACCTGTTCGTGCCGGCCGAGGACGCCTCCGGCGGGGACGAGGCCGACGAGGGCGGCGGCTCCGGCCGCAGGCGCACCCGCAAGCGCGACCGGGACGGGCGCGGCGGGCGCGGCGGCGGCACGGACCCGGCCGTGCACGTGGAGGTCAACGGTGAGAAGATGCGGATCAACCCGCGCCTGATCCGCTTCGCGGTGGAGGACGACCGCATCACCCAGCTGGCGCACCGGCGGCGCCACCCGCAGAGCCGGGCCAAGAGCGGCCCCCGCCCCCGCGCCAAGCACGCCCCGCCGAGCCGGGTCCAGATCATCGACGAGCTCGACCGCGACGGGCTGCTCCCGGCGATCACCTTCATCTTCAGCCGCGCCGGGTGCGACGCGGCGGTGCGCGAGATCGTCGGCTCCGGGCTGGTGCTGACCACCGATGACGAGGCGGCCGAGATCCGCGCCTACGCGGAGCGGCAGTGCGCCGACATCCCCCCGGCGGACCTGGCGGTGCTGGGCTACCACGACTGGCTGCGCGCCCTGGAGTGCGGCGTGGCCGCCCACCACGCCGGGATGCTGCCCACCTTCAAGGAGGTGGTGGAGTCCCTGTTCTCCCGCGGCCTGATCCGCGCGGTGTTCGCCACCGAGACGCTGGCGCTGGGCATCAACATGCCCGCCCGCACGGTGGTGATGGAGAAGCTGGACAAGTGGAACGGCGAGACCCACGCGCCGCTGACGCCGGGCGAGTACACCCAGCTCACCGGGCGGGCGGGGCGGCGCGGCATCGACGTCGAGGGCCACGCGGTGGTGGTGTGGCAGGCCGGGACCGACCCCGAGTCGGTCGCGGGGCTGGCCAGCACCCGCACCTACCCGCTGGACTCCAGCTTCCAGCCGTCCTACAACATGGCGGTCAACCTGGTGGGCCAGGTGGGCCGGGAGCGCAGCCGGAACATGCTGGAGGCCTCCTTCGCCCAGTTCCAGGCCGACCGGGCGGTGGTCGGGCTGGTCAAGCGGCTGCGCAAGCAGGAGGAGGCGCTGGCCGGGTACGCCGAGGCGGCCGAGTGCCACCTGGGCGACTTCATGGAGTACGCGGCGCTGCGGCGGCGGCTCAGCGACGTGGAGGCCGAGGGGTCGCGCAGCCGCAACGCGCGGCGGCGGGACGAGGCGGTGGACGCGCTGGGGCGGCTGCGCCCGGGCGACGTGATCAAGGTTCCGGCCGGGCGCAGCCGCGGCTTCGTGGTCGTGCTCGAGCCGGGGCTGCGCGGTGACGTTCCCGCGCCGCTGGTGCTCACCGTCGACAAGCAGGTGCGGCGGGTCAACGCGGCCGACTTCCCGGTGCCGGTGGAGGCGGTCGGGCGGGTTCGGGTGCCCAAGTCCTTCTCGGGGCGCTCGCCCAAGTCGCGGGCGGACCTGGCGGCGACGCTGCGCAACAAGCTCGACGACGGGTCCATCGACACCCGGGCGGCCGCGCCGGTGCGCGGCCCTAAGGAGGAGGACCCGGAGATCGCGGGGCTGCGCGCCGAGATGCGGCAGCACCCCTGCCACGGGTGCGCCGACCGGGAGGACCACGCGCGCTGGGCCGAGCGTTACTTCCGGCTGCAGAAGGAGACCGACGGGCTGCGGCGCCGGGTCGAGGGGCGGTCGCACGTCATCGCGCGCACCTTCGACCGGGTGTGCGGAGTGCTGCAGTCGCTGGGCTACCTGGCCCCGGAGACCGGGGACGAGGTGACCGACGACGGGCGCGTGCTGGCGCGGCTGTACTCGGAGCTGGACCTGCTGGTGGCCGAGTGCCTGCGGCGCGGCGTGTGGAACGGGCTCGACCCGCAGGAGCTGGCGGCATGCGTGGCGTCCCTGGTCTACGAGTCGCGGCGCAACGACGATCCGTTCCCCCGCGTGCCGGACGGCCCGGTGGGGGAGGCGCTGGAGGAGATGGAGCGGCTCTGGGGGGAGCTGCACGACACTGAGCGCGAGCACCGTGTGTCGTTCCTGCGGCGGCCTGACATGGGCTTCGTGTGGGTGGCCCACCGCTGGGCGCGCGGGGACCGGCTGGACCGGATCCTCGGGGAGGCGGACATGCCCGCGGGCGACTTCGTGCGGACGGCCAAGCAGCTGATCGACCTGCTGGGCCAGATCGCCGCGGCCGCCCCGGAGGAGAGCGGCGTCCGGCGCACGGCGCGACGGGCCGTCGACCTGGTCAAGCGCGGAGTGGTGGCCTACTCGTCGGTGGGGTGATCCCCGGCCGGGCCGCTCTTTTCGCTACGCAGGGTGCCCCGAGCGGGTTCGTGCTGCCTGAAAGGCGGGTTCCGGTTCGCCGAGATACACCCGATGGCCGCGGTCGGGGGCCGATCTCAACCAACGTGCACCCCTCCACGGAGAACGTCCCGCATGGTGAGACGCGCGGGTCGGGGTTCGCGCTCTCCGACACCCGGACCCGTCCCGGCCGGGCCCACTCCGAACCCGGCAGGGCTGTGACCTGGCCGAATACTCCCCGTTAAGGGGTGAGGGGGCCGGGAAGCGCGCTCAGTGACACCCGCGAGGGCTCCGGGCGTGCGAAGTCGACGATTCCAGAACAGGTTCTGGAAATGAAATGCCCGATCCGTGCCTGTCTGGGCGGTCCCGGTGGGGCGTCGATCAGGACGTGGGGCCACCCGGGCACCCCTGTCGGGCGCCCGGGGGCCACGCAGGGCCGATATCGGCTACGGGGAGTGACACTAGGGGTGGTGGACAGCTCCGGTGTGCCGTTTGGGGTCCTTTCGGGGACAGAACGTGTTCTGGAATCGCGATGGCCGCGCACCCTTGCCGCCCGCACTGCAGTCCCGGGCGTCGAACAGGGCGCGGGAGGGGCCTTCGACCCCCGAGAGCCCGACAAGCCGGACGCCTGGACCGGTATCGGCGAACCCGAACCTGCCTTTCGGGCGCGACGGGCTCCTCGGGGGCATCCTGTGTGGCGAAAGTACGCGCTTTCGCAGATCGGGTGGCGAATGCGCCATGCAGGAACCGGTGATGTCAATCGGTTGTTGCAAGGAAGTCGTTGAGGGCCTCTGCCGGGGTGCGGTAGCCCAGGGTCGTGCGGGGCCGGTTGTTGAGCAGGTCCTGCACCCGCGCCAGCTCGGCCTCGTCCACGGCGTTGAAGTCGGTGACGCCCTTGGGGAAGTAGTCGCGCACCAGCCGGTTGGTGTTCTCGTTGGTGCCGCGCTGCCAGGGCGAGTGCGGGTCGCGGAAGAACACCGGCACTCTGGTGGCCGCCGTGAACGCGCGGTGGCGGGCCATCTCCACCCCCCGGTCCCAGGTCAGCGTCCGCGTGCTCGCGCAGTTCGGGGCTGCGGTCGGGTTTGCGGGCGCGGGGGCGGCGGGCCCGCGCCATGGCCTGGATGTGGGCGGGGAAGGCGCGGTGGGCGCGGGGCGAGGGTGAGAGGTTGCGGGTGCGCTCGCGCCGGACGGTGGCGGGGTCGCGGCCCAGGGCGCGGCCGATCTGCCCATCGGTGTGGCCCCTGTCCAGCAGGATCGCGATCTCCTCACGCTCGGTGATCGTCAGGCGCTTGCCCGGCACGTCCCGCTCCTCCCTCTCGGACCTGCACACTTGCAACACAAACTAGAACCCACCCGGGCCGGAACCCTCGATCCGGACGCGACGGGCGGCTTGGGACCATCCCGCGCGGCGATTTCGCGACCTGATCACGCGACAAGCGCCCATTCCACGACGCAGGATCGCCGCCCCCTCCGCGCCGCGCCCCATATGCCCGGTATGCGCCGCCGGGCCGGGGTCCGTCAGTGGGGTACCGGCTGAGCCGCCGCCGACCCGTACCGCGAGGAACCTGCTGCCCGGCAAGCAGGCCCGGGGAATCGCCCCGCTCACGCCGTCGCCGCCCGTGACCCCGTACTCCGTCCGTGCCCGCCCCCGGCCAGGGGCCTTGAGCGGGGTGCCCCTAGAGGTGGGGGTGAAGGTGGTGAATTCGCCACCCGATCATGATTTTGGTGGTTGAATCACGACGCTGGATGCCCGAGGCGCCGCTGATGTGTCTGGTATGACCGGAGATATGCCGTCCGCTCTGTCCGTGGGCCGGTGGGCGCCGCGGGAGGACCAACGGCCCGACCGGGGCCGCGTCCGGTGTGGCGCGGGGGAGCGGCGGGCAGGGTCCCCGATCATGCGGTGAGGGGCGTTGAGGAGCGCCCGGCCTTGAGAGGAGCCGACGTCGCCGATGCCTGAGCGCACCCTGATGGTCACCAACGACTTCCCGCCCCGCGAGGGCGGGATCGAGGTGTTCGCCTACGAGATGGCGCGGCGGCTGGCCGGGCCCGACGGCGCGGGGGTGACCGTCCTGACCTCAGGGCGGCGCGGCGGAACGGCGGGCGAGAGCCCCGAGCGCTTCGACCGCCGCCAGCCCTTCGAGGTCGTGCGGGTGGACACCGGCATGCTGCTCCCCACCCCCAAGGTCGCCCGCCGGGCGGCGGCGTTGGCGGCCGAGCGCGGCTGCACGCGGGTGGTGTTCGGTGCCGCCGCGCCCCTGGGGCTCATGGCCGGGCGCCTGCGGCGCGACGGCGGGGTGCGGCGCATCGTCGGCCTCACCCATGGGCACGAGGCGTGGTGGGCGCGGTTGCCGGGGACCCGCCAGGCGCTGCGGCGCATCGGGGACGGCGCCGACCACCTGACCTACATCGGCGGCTACACCCGGGACGCGATCGCGCCCGCACTCTCGCCCGCCGCGCGTGAGCGTATGGTGCGCCTGGCGCCGGGCGTGGACACCGGGCTGTTCCGCCCCGGGGGCGACCCGTCCCAGGTGCGCGACCGGTACGGCCTGGGGGAGGGGCCGGTGGTGCTGAGCGCGTCCCGGCTGGTTCCGCGCAAGGGCGTCGACGCGCTGATCCAGTCGATGCCGTGGGTGCGGGCGCGCTTCCCGCACGCGCGGCTGCTGGTGGTCGGGGACGGGCCGGACCGTGAGCGGCTGCGGCGGTTGGCGGAGTGGACCGGAGTGGGGGAGGCGGTGGTGTTCGCCGGTCCGGTGGCGCACGGCTCCATGCCGCCCTACTACGCGGCCGCCGACCTGTTCGCGATGCCGTGCCGGACGCGTCGGCTCGGCTTCGAGGCCGAAGGGCTGGGCATCGTCTTCCTGGAGGCGGCGGCGAGCGGCCTTCCGGTGCTCGCGGGCTCGTCCGGGGGCGCCCCGGAGACCGTCGCCCACGGCAGGACGGGCTACGTGGTCGATGGCGGCGACGCCGAAGAGGTCGCCGGCCGGATCATCCAGGTGGTGGGCGCCGAGCCGGCGGCCAAGGTGATGGGCGAGGCCGGCCGCAAGCGCGTCGAACACGCATGGACCTGGGAGGGTGCCGCGGAGCGGCTGGAGAGCCTGCTGGCCGACTGAAGCGCGGGGCCTCGGCCGGGGCCGGTCGAAGACCTCGGACTCCCAACCGCCCTGTCGGTGGTGCGGAGGGGCGGCGAACTCTTGGGAACGGGGTGCCTCTCTCCGATCTGTCCAATGGCGGGCGGGAGGTCCGTCGGCCTGATGAAGAGCCGGGACGGCGACGGCTCCTGTGAGGACGATGAACCGGTCCAGGAGGCCTCAGCGCGTTCGGACAGGGCGACGAGAACGTGGTTGGACCGCCCGCCCGGGAGGGCGAAGTCGTTCGCCGCGCGCCCAAGGGCCCCCTCGGGAGAGCATGAACGGGGAGCCGCCCTCCTCGTGCCCCGCTCGTCCCTGTCCGGGCGGGTATGGACTACAGTGCGGCATGTCACCATGTAGTAGGACGACCAATTAAATCGGCGTCCCCGTGCGAGCTGGTAGGGAACGATATGGCCGTTGAGCGCACGCTGCCCACCCCCGAGGGACGGGACCTCCTCGGGCTCGTCCGGGAGCTGGCGGACAAGGAGGTCGCCCCGCGTGCGGCCGAGGGGGAGGAGAACGCCGCGTTCCCCCGCGACCTGTTCGCCCTGCTGGGCCGCTCCGGGCTGCTCGGTCTGCCCTACCCCTCCGCCTACGGCGGCGGCGACCAGCCCTACGAGGTCTACCTCCAAGTGGTCGAGGAGCTGGCCTCCGCCTGGCTCGCCGTCGGCCTCGGGCTGAGCGTGCACACCCTGTCCTGCTACCCGGTGGCCTCCTCCGGGTCCCCCGGGCAGAAGGAGCGCCTCCTGCCCGACATGCTCGGAGGCGACCTCCTCGGCGCCTACTGCCTCTCCGAGTCCCACTCCGGCTCCGACGCCGCCGCCCTGTCCACCCGGGCGCGGCGGGACGGCTCCGGCTACACCGTCGACGGCGCCAAGTCCTGGATCACCCACGGCGGCCGCGCCGACTTCTACACCCTGTTCGCCCGCACCGGCGGCCCCGGCGCCTCCGGCATCAGCTGCCTGCACGTGCCCGCCTCCACGGGCGGGGTGGCCGCCGACGCCCCCGAGCGCAAGATGGGCATGTCCGCCTCGCCCACCGCCGCCGTGCGCTTCGACGGCGCCCGCGTCGGCGCCGACGCCCTGGTGGGGGAGGAGGGCTCCGGCTTCTCCATCGCCCTGTCCGCCCTGGACTCCGGGCGGCTGGGCATCGCCGCCTGCGCGGTGGGCGTGGCCCAGGCCGCGCTGGACGCCGCCGCGGACTACGCCAAGGAGCGCCACCAGTTCGGCCGCCCCATCGCCGAGCACCAGGGCCTGTCCTTCATGCTCGCCGACATGGCCACCAAGGTGGAGGCCGCCCGCGAGCTGTACCTGGCGGCCGCCCGCCGCCGCGACGCCGGCCGCCCCTTCGGGACGCAGGCCGCCATGGCCAAGCTCTTCGCCACCGACACGGCCATGCAGGTCGCCACCGACGCCGTCCAGGTGCACGGCGGCTACGGCTACACCCGCGACTTCCCCGTCGAGCGCTACATGCGCGAGGCCAAGGTCCTCCAGATCGTCGAAGGCACCAACCAGATCCAGCGGATGGTGATCGGCCGCGCCCTCACCGGCGGCCGCTGAGCCCCCCCGGAGCGCCCGCACCCGCCTGACGTGCGACCGAACCGCGCCCGTGCGGCCGCAACCGGCCACGGGCGCGGAATCCGGTTTGCGGCGGGGGAAACAGATTCGTAACAGGGGCCCGCCGATCACTATTAAGGCGGGACTTCGCCTGATACCACAATGGCGTGAGCCGATGTGGCCCACGGCACAGCGTGTCCCTACCCCCGAAGGGCCCGCCCGACCCTGAGGAGTGGGCGGCGCGCGCCGCACGGATCGGGGCGGGTGGAGGCGCAACGTGGCGAGAGTCCGCTTGGAAGGCGTGTACAAGATCTATCCGGACGGTACGCGCGCGGTCGACGACCTGAGCCTGGACATCGCCGAGGGCGAGTTCCTGGTCCTCGTCGGCCCCTCCGGGTGCGGCAAGACGACCGCCCTGCGCATGGTGGCCGGGCTGGAGGAGATCAGCCGCGGCACCGTCGCCATCGGCGACCGCACGGTCAACCGGGTGCCCGCCCGCGACCGCGACGTGGCCATGGTCTTCCAGAGCTACGCCCTGTACCCGCACCTGACCGTCCGCGACAACATCGCCTTCGGGCTGCAGCTGCGGCGCATGCCCAAGGCCGAGATCGCCGAGCGGGTCGCCAAGGCGGCCGCCACCCTCGGCCTCACCGACCACCTCGACCGCAAGCCGCGCAATCTGTCCGGCGGGCAGCGCCAGCGCGTGGCCATGGGGCGGGCCATCGTGCGCAACCCCCGGGCCTTCCTCATGGACGAGCCGCTGTCCAACCTGGACGCCAAACTGCGCGTGCAGATGCGCGCCGAGATCTCCCGCATCCAGCGCGACCTGGGCGTCACCACCGTCTACGTCACCCACGACCAGGTCGAGGCGATGACCCTGGGCGACCGGGTCGCGGTG
>NZ_JAQFWP010000085.1 GCF_027706745.1 Nocardiopsis suaedae
ATCCGCCTACGCGCTCGCCCCGACCGCACATGATCTAAAAAACACGCCCTAGGCGCCCGCGCGGACAGGCAGATGTACTCGGCGTTGATCTCGGGAGAAACGACGCTACCAGCCCACATTTAGGGGCGTTTTTTCCGAGATCAACGACGCCGGGCGGCACCGGCCGCCGCCCGGCGCGGAAACGGCGAAGGAGACGCCTGAGTGGCGTCTCCTTCGCCGTTCGCCTTTCCTGTCGTGCACTGTGCGGCGTACTGCCGGGCGCGCGGAGAGCGGGGAGTCCGCGGCGCGGCGCTTCCGGGTCGTCCGCCGAACGCCGTCCGCGGCGCCTGCCGAAGGGAGCGGCGCGCCTCGGGGCCGTATCGGCGCCGTTCCCTTCGGGGCGCCCTCCGCTTCCGCGGTGGGGCGCGCCTAGACGTCGGGCGGGTCCGCGGGGTCGGGGAGTGCCGCGGGCCTCGAGGGGTCGGGGGACTCGGGCGGGGCGGGGGACGTACGGGGGATCACTCGGCGGTCTCCATGTGGCCCATCCGGGTGGAGATCTCCATGCCCGCCTTGGCGACGGTCTCGCCGATCGCGTCGAGCTTGTCCTCCTCCATCCGGTAGGAGGGGCCGGACGCACTGATGGCGGCGATCACCTCGCCGGTCAGGCCGCGGATCGGGGCGGCCACGGCGTTCAGGCCGACCTCCAGCTCCTCGGTCGCGGTGGCGAAGCCGCGCTCCACGATCTCGTCGAACTCGGCGCGCAGCTCCTCGGGGTCGGTCACGGTCTGCGGGGTCATCTCCTCCAGCCGTCCGCGCAGCACGCGGCGCTGGTCGCTCGGGCGCATGTGGGCCAGCAGCACCTTGCCGCTGGAGGTGGAGTGCAGCGGGTTCTGCCTCCCGATCCAGTTCTGGCTGACCACCGCGGACGAGCCGCGGACCTGGTCGATGTTGACGACCATGTCCCCGCTCGGTATTGCGATGTTGACCGTCTCCCCCAGGTCGGAGGCCAGGTCCTCGCAGACCCGGCGGCTCTGCTGGGTCAGGTCCAGCCCGGCCGCCATGGTGCCGGCCAGCCGGATGATCCCGAACCCCAACTGGTACTTGCCGCGCAGCCCGGGCTGTTCCACCAGCCCGCGCCGCTCCAACGCTCCGACCAGTCGGAATGCGGTCGACTTGTGTACGCCCAACTCCGCGGCGATCTCGGTCACTCCGGCCTCGCGGTGCTGGGCCAGGATCTCCAGCACCGTGATGGCGCGATCCACCGACTGCACGGGAGCACCGTCCTTCCCGGCCGCGGTCCTGGCCGGTTCCGCCTCACCGCCCGACCCCCGCCCGAACCGTGCCGTGTCCGTCGTCGTCTGACTCTTTCCTGCGCGGTGGTCGTTGGAAGCCATGCCCACCACGATAACGCCGTGCCCTCGAACTTCCCGGAACAGGCGCCCTGGGCAGGGCGTCGTAGCAGGTCAGAGGATTCTGCACGGGCTTCACACGCCCCCTCTGCCTCCCCACGGCACCCGCTCCCCCCAACGCCTCCCAAGGTTGCCCACGCCCCCCTTTCACACCACCGCCCCCGCACGCGCGTTCCGGACGTCGGCGGCCGCGCCGGTGAGGAGGCGGGCCAGGTAGTCCGCGAACGAGGCGCGTACGAGGATGCGGAAGGCGGTGGCGTCCCCGCCCGGTGGGCCGTCCCCACCGGTGCGGTGCAGACCCACCGCCGCCTTGCCGATGACCGTCTGGGCGTAGGAGCCGGTGCCGAACTCGCGCGGGTGCAGGTCCAGCGGGCAGCCGCGGGCGAGCACCTCCTCGGCGTCCGGGCCGCGCAGCTCCAGCACGGTGCGCTGGGCCGACAGGTCGGCCACGGCCGCGCACAGCCGCCCGTACTCGCCGCCCAGGGCCGCGCTGAGGCCCGCGCACAGCCCGCGCCCCGTCGCCTCCGCGTCCACGACCAGGTACCGTCCGGGGCCGCTCCAGAGCACGTAGGGCGTGCCGGTGCCGGTGGCGCGCCCGGGGCCGGGGAGCGGGCAGCCGAGGAACTGCTCGGCCATGCGGGAGGCCGCGTCGGCCTCTTCGGCGTCCACGCGCAGCTCGGCCTGGGCGAGGAACGACAGCTCGCGCAGGTGCGAGCCCTCTAGGAGGTCTTCGGCCGGGCTGCGCCGGCGCGGGACCGCGGGTTCAGCCATCCTTGCGGCTCCCTTCCCTGTCGTAGAACACCGGGTCGGCGACCCGGACGGGTACTGCGGTGTCGAGGTGCACGGCGTGCACCACCTCGCCGTGGCGCGCGCGGCCCGAGCGCAGCAGGCCGAGCGCGAACGAGCGCCCCAGCGCGGCGCTGTCGTAGGAGGAGGTCACCCACCCCTGCGAGCGCGCGCGGGGCGGGCCGGTCCCGGGGGCCTCGCCGATGAGCTGCGCGCCTTCCGCGAGGACGGTCCCGGGGTCTTCGGGCAGGAGGCCGACGAGCTGGGGCCGGTCTCCGCGCGCGGTGTCGGGGCGGCTCAGGGAGCGCTTGCCGACGAAGTCCTTGGTGCGCGAAAGGGCCCAGTCCATGCCCAGGTCCAGTGGGGTGACGCTGCCGTCGGTCTCGTGTCCGACGACGATGAAGCCCTTCTCGGCCCGCAGCACGTGCATGGTCTCGGTGCCGTAGGGGGTGATGCCGAGGTCGGCGCCCGCGTCCATGGCGGCCTCCCACACCGCGAGCCCGTACCAGGAGGGCACGTTGACCTCGAAGGTCAGTTCGCCGGTGAAGCTCACCCGCAGGACGCGCGCGCGGACCCCGGCGACCTCCCCCTCCCTGAGGTCCATGAAGCGGAAGGCCTCCTGGGAGACGTCCATGCCGGGGGCCAGGCGCCGCATGACGTCCCGGGAGCGCGGCCCGACCAGGCTCACGACGGCCCAGGCGTCGGTGGCGTTGAAGACGTGCACGCACAGCTCCGGCCACTCGGTCTGGGACCACTCCTCCATGTGGTCCAGCACGGTCTCGGCGTTGCCGCTGGTGGTGCTCACCAGGTACGCCCCGTCGGGCAGGCGGGCGATGACGCCGTCGTCGAGGACCATGCCGTCGGCGGTGCACAGCAGCCCGTAGCGGCACCGCCCCGGTTTGAGGGTCGAGAGGTTGCCGGTGTACAGGCGGTCGAGGAACACGCCCGCGTCGCGCCCGGCGACGATGATCTTGCCGAGGGTGGAGGCGTCCAGGGCGGCGATCCCGGTCCGGGCGGCGGCGCACTCCCGCAGGACGGCCGCGTGCATGTCCTCGTCGCCCTGCGGGTAGTACCGTGCGCGCCGCCATTGGCCGACGTCCTCGTACACGGCGCCGTGCGCCTCGTGCCAGGACTGCATGGGAGTCCGCCGCAGCGGGTCGATGAGCTCCCCGCGCGCGCGTCCGGCCAGGGCGGTGAAAGGGACGGGCGCGTACGGCGGCCGGGGCGTGGTCCCGCCGACCTCGTCCATGGTGCGCCCGAGCAGGTGCGCCGTGATGCCTGAGGCCACGGTGGCGCAGGTGCGCCCCTGGTCGGGGCCGGTACCGATGGTGGTGTGGCGTTTGATGAGCTCGATGGAGTCCATTCCGGCGTCGACGGCGGCGCGGATGTCGGACAGCGCGGCGTCGCGCTGGAGGTCCACGTAGACCCGCCCCGCATCGGTGCCGGGGCCGGTGACGGAGAACAGCGCCATGGGGGGTGCGACGTCCTCGGTTGCGGTGGCGGCCGGACCGGTGGGCTCGTCCGGGCCGCTCCACAGGTCGAGCGGGGCGGACTCGCCGCCGCCGTTCCCTTCGCCGCCGTGCCCCTGGGCCGACGCCCCGCGCGAGCGCATGACGTCGGGTAGGCCCCCGCCAGGTGCCCCCGCCAGGGGGCCCTGCGGTGCGGTGTGCACCGGGTCGGGCGGCACGGCGGGCGGGCCGAGTGCAGCCCTCGCCGCGGCCGCGCCCGCCGCGATCCCCTCCTCCACCGCGGCCTCGGGGTCCCGGGTCCCCGCCGCCGCGCCGACGCACACGGTGGTCGGCGGCAGGCCTCCGGGCAGGAACGCCGCGTGCGCGGCGGACCAGTGCAGGCGGGCACCCGCCTGCACGGCGAGCGGTGCCGCCGGGTCGTGCCCGCCGGAGACGGCGAGCAGGTCGCAGGGGACGCGGTCGGGCTCACCGCGGGCGGTCCCGACGGGCACCAGCAGCGCGGCCGCGACGCCGCCGTCGGCCCCGGCCTCGGCGCGGACCACGGACGTCCCGGGGCGCACCTCGATGCCCCGCCGCCGGAGGGCCTCGCGGGCGGCCGCTCCGACACGGGGGCGGGCGTCGGCCGCCGCCTCGATCCGGGCGCCGCCGTCGTGCAGGGCGGCGGCGGCCCACAGCGCCCCGTCGTGGCACCCGGCGACGACGGCCCGCTCTCCCGGAAGGACGCCGTGGCGGCGCACGTAGGCGGCGGCCGCCTCGGCGAGCATGACCCCGGGCAGGTCGTCGTCCTGGAAGGCGAAGGGGCGCTCGGTGGAGCCGGTGGCCAGCACGGTGCGCCGGGCGCGGATGCGCCAGAGCAGGTCGGAGCGGCCGCGGCGTTCCAGGGCGGCGTGCTCGCCGTGGTCGTAGTGGCCGGTGACGGTGGTCCGCGCGAGGGCGCGCACGTCGGGCGCCTCGGCGAGGGCCTGCCAGGTGGCGGCGGCCCAGGCGTCGCGGCCGTTGCCCCGGGCGCCGCCGCCGGGCTCGGGGGCCTCGTCGGCGATGATGACGCGCGCCCCTTCGGCGCGGGCGGCGTCGGCGGCGGCGAGCCCTGCGGGGCCCGCACCGACGACGAGGACGTCGCAGTGGGCCCAGCGGGCGTCGCCGCGCCGGGCGGGCGCCTGCTCGGGCAGGCGGCCGTACCCGGCGAGGCCGGACACGCGCAGGCCCTCGCGGGCCTCCACGCGGGTGGCGGGGGCCATGGGGCGCGGGTCGGGCCCGCCGGTGCGGACCTGGGCGCCGGGCTCCCCGGTGCCGATCCCCACGACGCCGCGGGGCCGACCGGTGCGGATGCCGAGGCAGACGGTGCGCACCCCGGCCGCCAGCAGAGAGGCGGAGACGGGCTCCCCGGCGACGGCGGGGACCTCCTCGCCGTCGAAGACGATCCAGGTGTCGGGGACCGGCCCGGCCCCGGTCCGGCGTCCCGTCATCGCCGGTCCTCTTCCGCGCTGCGGCGCCTGCGGCGGTCGCGGATGCGCTGGGCCGGGCCTCCGCTCTCGGCGGTCCTCTCCGTGCCCGGCCGCCTCTTCCCCAGGAGCGTCTGCGCGGGGTCCTCGGCCAGGTCCGGGATTCCGCACCACTCGCGGCGCGCCAGGTACTCCCCTACCGCCCCGGACCCTGTCCCGCACCAGCTCATCGTGTTCCTCCTGTACTGGGGACCGCCCGGCGCACGCAGTACGGCGACGTGCAGGGCCCCGTGTCCGGTCCGCCCGCCGGGTGCGCCCCGGTGGTGCACGAACCCGTGACCGTGTAGTCGACGGTGTCACGCTCCACGTCGCACCAGGCCCTGCAGCCCGAGCCGTGGAACCAGCGCTCGGCGTGGCGCCCCGCCGGGTTGTCGCGCATGAACAGGTAGTCGGCCCAGGCCTCGTCGCCGAGGGCGGACGGGTCGGCCGGGTAGGCGATGTGCGCCTGCCCGCCGTACCGGAACTCGCGCTCGTCGCGCGGTCCGCACCAGGGGCACGGGATGAGGAGCATCGCGGTGGGCCTCCCTTCTGCCACGGGTCGGAAAAGGCGGTCTGGTCAACGGTCCGGTCAGTGGGCCACGGCTGCGGCCCCGTGCTCGTCCACGAGCGCCCCGGTGGTGAAGCGCTCCAGGCCGAAGGGCTCGGCCAGCGGGTGCGGGCGCCCGTTGGCGACGGTGTCGGCGAGGACGTGCCCCACGCCGGGCGTGGCCTTGTACCCCCCGGTGCCCCACCCGCAGTTGATGTACAGGCCCTCGAAGGGGGTCGGCCCGATGACCGGCGAGGCGTCCGGCGCCACGTCGACGGTGCCCGCCCAGGTGCGCAGCGCCTCGGCGTGCGCGAACACCGGGTACAGCTCGACCGCGGCGGCGATCTGGTCCTCGACGGTGCGCGGCGACCCGCGCTGCCCGTAGCCGTTGTAGCCGTCGATGCCCGCCCCCAGCACCAGCTCGCCCTTGGGGGCCTGGCTGACGTAGACGTGCACCGCGTTGGACATGACCACGGTGTCCAGCACCGGCTCCAGCAGCGGGGTGACCAGCGCCTGCAGGGGGTGGCTCTGCAGCGGCAGGCGCATCCCCAGGGTCTCGGTGAGCACGCTGGTGCGCCCGGCCGCGCACAGGGCCACCGCCCCGGCGGCGATGTCGCCGCGGGTGGTGCGCACCCCGCGCACCTTCCCGCCCGAGCGCAGGAAGCCGGTCACCTCGCACCCCTGCACCAGGTCGACGCCGAGCCGGTCGGCCTCGGCGGCGAACCCCCAGGCGACCAGGTCGTGGTCGGCGATGCCCGCACGCGGCTGGTAGGTGGCCCCCAGCACGGGGTGCCGGGTGTGCGCCCCGGTGTCCAGGATCGGGACGAGTTTGGCGACCTCGTCGGGGCCCAGCCACTCGGCGTCGATCCCGTTCAGCCGGTTGGCGTTGACCCGCCGCACCGACTCGCGCACGTCGTGGGTGGAGTGCGCCAGGTTGAGCACCCCGCGCTGGCTGAAGTGCAGGTCGCGGCCGAGGGCGTCCTCCAGCCCCTCCCACAGCGTCAGGGCGTGCTCATAGATCCCGGCGCTGGCGTCCCACAGGTAGTTGGAGCGGATGATGGCGGTGTTGCGGGCCATGTTGCCCCCGGCCAGCCAGCCGCGCTCCAGCACCGCGACGTCGGCGATCCCGTGCTCGGCCGCCAGGTAGTAGGCGGTGGCCAGGCCGTGCCCGCCGGAGCCGACGACCAGCACGTCGTAGGCGGGCCGGGGCTCGGGCGAGCGCCACAGGCGCCCGTGCGGCGGGGGCGCGGGCGGCTCGGCGGCGGGGAGCGCGGGCATCAGGCCCTCACCCTCTCCATCCCGGGGTCGAACAGGGGCTCGGCGGCGGCCTCGGCGGGGATGCGCCGCCCGAAGTAGTCGATCTCCAGGCGGGTGCCGGGTTCGGCGAGCTCGGCGGGCAGCCAGGCGTAGGCGATCCCGTGGCCCAGCGTGTACCCGTAGGCGGCGCTGGTCACGTACCCGGAGGCGGTCGGCGCGCCGGGCGGGTGCACCGGTTCGGAGCCCATCACCGTGTTCTCCGGCGCGCCGGTGTTCAGGCAGGTCAACCGCCGTGCGGGGGCATCGGGGTCCAGGCGCTCCACGGCGGCGCGGCCGACGAAGTCGTCCTTGGTCTTCAGGCGGAGCGCGAAGCCGACCCCGGCCTCGTAGGGGTCGTGCTCGTCGGTCATGTCGGCGCCGAAGGCGCGGTAGCCCTTCTCCAGGCGCAGGGCGTCGAACGCGCCGCGCCCGGCCGCGGCCAGGCCGTGTCCGCGCCCGGCCTCCCACAGCGTGTCCCAGAGCCGCAGCCCCAGGTCGGGGGTGGTGTACAGCTCCCAGCCGAGTTCACCGACGTAGGAGACGCGCATGGCCGTCACCGGCACCTCGCCCACGTGCATGCGCGCGCAGTGGAAGTAGCGCAGCCCGTCGTTGGACAGGTCGTGGTCGGCCAGGGGTTGGACCAGGTCCCGCGCGCGCGGCCCCCACACCCCGATGCAGGCGGTCTCGGAGGTGAGGTCGCGGACGGCCACCCCGGAGGGCGCGTTCCGGGCGAGGCGGGCCAGGTCCAGGCGGCTGTTCACGCCGAGCTGGAAGAGGTCCTCCTCGATGCGGGCGACGGTGATGTCGCCGAGCAGGCGGCCGCGCTCGTCGAGCATGAGGCAGTAGCTCACCGCGCCGGGGTCGCGGTGGGCGCGGCAGGTGGTCACCCGGTCGAGGTAGTCGGCGGCGCCGGGCCCGGAGACCTCCAGGCGCATCAGCGACGACATGTCGTACAGGGCGACGCGTTCACGGGTGGCGCGCGCTTCGGCGGCGATGGCGGGCGACCAGTAGCGTGCGGCCCAGGGGCCGGGGCGCGGCGCGTCCTCGGCGCCTTCCAGGGCGGTGTTGTCCTCGTAGTAGTAGGGCCGCTCCCACCCGTTGGCCTCCAGGAAGAAGGCGCCGAGCTCCTGCTCCCGCCCGTGGAAGGGGGCGACGCGCAGCGGCCGGGGCCGCTCCATGGGCTGCTGCGGGTGGAGGGCGTCGTAGACCTCGACGAAGTTCTGGCAGCCCCGCTCGCGGATGTAGGAGGGGGCCAGGTGGTGCCGCTGGAACCGGTTGATGTCGCAGGCGTGCAGGTCGAAGGTGGAGGCGCCGTCGGCGATGAGCTCGGCGACGGCGCGCGCCACCCCGGCCGAGTGGGTGATCCACACCGCCTCGGCCGACCACAGCCCGGCGGTGCGGGCGAACTCCCCGATCAGGGGCATGGTGTCGGGGGTGAAGGAGAACAGGCCGTTGAACCCCTCCTCGATCCCGGTGTCGCCCAGGGCGGGCAGCAGGCCGAGGGTGTCCTTCCAGGCGGGGGCGAAGTCCTCCGGGGTGAACGGCTGCATGGACGGCATCGGCAGGTCCGGCGTGGTCGCGGGGGTGCCGATGGCGTCGGGCGCGACCGGCATCGGACGGTGCCCGTAGTAGCCCACCCCGACCCGGTCGCCGCGCTCGCGGTAGTACAGGTCGCGCTCCTGGTAGCGGAGGATGGGGTGGGGCGCGGCGTCGCCGCGGCCGTTGGCGGCCAGCGCGGCGGTGGGCCCGGTCCAGCCGAACTGGTGGGCCAGCGGGGTCAGCGGCAGCACTTCGCCGGCCATGGCGGCCACCCGTGGGCCCCACATCCCGGCGCACAGCACGACGGCGTCGGCGGGCAGGCGCCCCTGGTCGGTCAGCACGGCCGACACCCGGCGCCCGGAGGGGGCGCCGTCGCCGCGGGTCTCGATGCCGGTGACCTCGTGGCGGGGCAGGAAGCGGGCGCCGCGCATCACCGCGGCCTCGGCCTGGGCGCGGGCGGCGCCCAGGGCGTCGGCCAGCCCGTCGTCGGGCGTGAGCAGGCCGCCGAGCACGCGGTCGGCCTCGACCAGGGGGTGGGACTCGGCGCAGTCCCGCGGCCCGACGACGGCGGCGCGCAGCCCCCAGGAGCGGGCCCAGCCGCAGCGGCGGTGCAGCTCGTCGAGGCGTTCGGGGGTGGCGGCCAGCTCCAGGCCGCCGACCGGGGAGTAGCAGGGGCGGCCGTCGACGCGCAGCCCGAGGTACTTCTGGGCGGTGTAGCGGGCGAAGTCGGTCATGGCCTTGGCGCCGTTGGTCTGGAAGACCAGTCCGGGGGCGTGCGAGGTCGACCCGCCGGTGGTGTACAGGTCCCCCTGGTCGACGACGGCCACATCGGTGCACCCGCGCGCGGTGAGCTCGTCGGCCACGGCGCAGCCGACGATCCCGGCGCCGATGACCACGATCCTGGGGACGGTTCGCTGGGTGTGCGGGAGAACGGGCATGGCGGCCTGCCTTCGCCTTCGGTGTTCTCGTGTGCGCAACCGAATGCGTTGTACGCAACACCCTCGATCGCGCGGCCGGTGCTGTCAAGGGGCGGGCGCCGGGGGCGCCGGGACCCGCCCGGCACCCCCGCGCCGCCCCCGGGTCAGGACGTCGCCGCCAGGCTCCGCAGGTCCTGCTTGGGCAGCATCTTCTTGGGGTCGACGAAGGGCTTCTCCACCACCACGGCGGGGACCTGCCCGCCGGGCCGGTGCACCGCCAGCTCGGTGCCCAGGGCGGCCAGGTGGATGGGGACCATGGCGAATCCGATGTTGCGCTCCAGCCGCGGCGAGTGGCAGGCCGAGGTGACCTTGCCGACCGGCGCGTCCGAGGACCCGGGCTCGTGCACCGGGAACACGTCGATCATCGACCCGTCGTTGTAGGTGCCCAGCGGCTCGCCGCCGATCTCCACCCCGACCAGTTTGCGGGAGATGCCGTTGTCGCGGACGCGGGTGAGCGCCTCCTTGCCGACGAAGTCGGCCTCCTGGTCCAGGTCGACCATCCAGCTCACCTCGTAGCCGTAGCCGACCTCGAAGGGGTTGGTGTCCAGGCCGATGTCGCTGCCCCAGGAGAGGATGCCGCCCTCGATGCGGCGCAGGTGGCAGGGGCCGATGACCTGGATGCCGTGCGGCTCCCCGGCCTGGAGCACGGTGTCCCAGAGCCGGACGCCGTCGCGGGAGGCCTCCTTGAGGTAGATCTCGAAGCCGAGCTCGGCGGTGTAGCCGGTGCGCGAGACCACGACCTGCATGCCGTCGAGCTCGAACTCGCGGCAGAAGTAGTAGGGCACGTCCATGACGTCCGGGCCGAACAGGTCGACCATGACCTCGCGCGACTTGGGGCCCTGCACCTGGACCGGACCCACGTCGGCCTCGCGGATCTGCACGTCCATGCCGGCGTTGTAGGCCAGGCCCTGCGCCCACAGCAGCACGTCGCTGTCGGCCAGGGACAGCCAGAAGTGGTTCTCGCCCAGGCGCAGCAGCACCGGGTCGTTGATGATGCCGCCGTCGGGCGCGGTGATGAAGACGTACTTGCACTGGCCCACGGCGCACTTGTTCAGGTCGCGCGGGACCAGCATGTTGGTGAACGCGAAGGCGTCGGGGCCGGTGATCTCGATCTGGCGCTCCACGCCGACGTCCCACAGGGTCACACCGTTGACCAGGTGCCAGTACTCGGCGACGGGGTCGCCGTAGTGGCGCGGGTGGTACGTGTGGTTGTACACGCTGTACTTGGCGACGCCGTGCCTGCGTGAGGCATAGAAGAACGGCGACTTCCTGATCCGGGGGTACAGCAGGATCTCCGGGTTCTCGTTCACGGCCATTCAGGGCCTCCAACCACTCCGATGCGCAACGAGGATCACCATGTGCAACTCACGGTCGCCTGTGAGCGACGCCACTGTCAAGCACCGCAGCGCCGGGTAAGTTCCGTATACCGCAACGGCTATCCATTGACGCAACGATTCGGCCGATCTTACGCTGTAGCCAAGCGATCACGTTGCCTCATATGAAAGTTGTTGCACATAGAGCAACAGCCAGGCCACTGGCGTCGACCCGCGGTCGGAACCCTCCGCGCGGCCCCCACGGGCACCGCGCGGCGCACGGAACGAGGCGCACCATGGCCCCACTTCTCGCCACCATCGAGCACGCCGTGAAGAAGCCGGTGTGGGACTGCCGGATGTGCGGCCAGTGCGTGCTGCACTCCACCGGCTTCACCTGTCCGATGACCTGCCCCAAGACCCTGCGCAACGGCCCCTGCGGCGGCGTGCGCGAGGACGGGTCGTGCGAGGTCGACCCGTCGATGACCTGCGTCTGGCTCAAGGCCTACGGACGCGCCCGCCGCCTGCCCGGACACCTGGGCGACGGCGTCGACGAGCTGCGCCCGCCCGTCGACAACCGGCTGCAGGGCACCTCGTCCTGGGTCAACCTGGCCACCGGCCGCGACCGCGCGCTCCCCGACGGGTGGCGCGCGGCGGCGGAGGCCGCTGAGGCCACCGGGGCCGCCGAGGCCGCCCCGACCGGACCCGCCGCAGTGGAGGTGCCCCGTTGAACCTGGCCGAGCTGCTGACCGCGCCGGAGCCGCACCGGCCGGCGGTCACCGCCGAGTTCCCGGCGGTCGACGGGGGCGGCCTGGAGGCCGTCGCCGCGCACGCCGCCCGCCTGGCGCCCTACGTGGACGCCCTCAACGCCACCGACAACCCGGCCGCGCACGCCCACGCCTCCAACGTGGCCGTCGCGATCGCGCTGCGCCGCCTGGGCCTGGAGCCGGTGCTCCAGGTCGCCTGCCGGGACAAGAACCGGCTGGCCGCCCAGGCCGACATCGCCGGGGCGGCACTGCACGGCGTCACCACCGTGTGCTGCATGACCGGCGACGACGTCACGGCCGGGGACGAGCCGGAGTCGCGCCGGGTGTTCGACCTGGACGGGCCCCAGCTGGTGCGCACGGCGGCGGTCATGGCGGGCGGCGCCTACCTGTCCGGGCGCCCCCTGACCCCCGCTCCCCCGCTGTTCATCGGGGCGGTGGAGAACCCCGGGGCGCCGCCCTTCCACGAGCGCGCCACGCGCGCGCTGAAGAAGGTCGAGGCCGGGGCGCGGTTCCTGCAGCTGCAGATCTGCTACCGGCCTGAGCGGCTCAGCGCGTTCTGCGAGCGGGCCGAAGCCGAGGGTGTCACCCCGGCGGCGGCGCTGCTCCCCACGGTCGCGCTGGTGAAGGGGGCCCGCGCGCTGCGGTACATGGACACCAAGGTGCCGGGGATCAGCATTCCCCAGGACGTGATCGAACGCGTGGAGAAGGCCCCCGACGAGCGGGAGGCCTCCTACGAGGTGTCGCTGGAACTGGCCCGCGACGCCCTCGCCCAGCCGGGTGTGCGGGGCATCCACATCACCGACTTCCGGCACGACGAGACGCTCGGGCGGCTCTGCTCCGACTTGGGATTGCCGACGATGCGCAGCGCCCCGGGTGAGGACGCCGTCGCGGTCTGAGCCAGGATGTCCTTCCGCCGCCCCGTGCGGGGCGGCGGAAGGAGGTGCCCATGCGGATCAGGAAGGGCGGCCCCGACGACGTCCCGTCGGTGCTCGCCATGCTCGACGGCGCCGTCGGCTGGCTCGCCGCCGAGGGGCGGGAGGGGCAGTGGGGGTCGCGCCCCTGGTCGGAGTTCCCCGAGCGGGTGCGGCGGATCGAGGACAAGGCCCAAGGGCTGTGGATGGCCGAGGCCGGCGGGGAGCCGGCCGGGGCGCTCGCCCTGTCCCCGCTGCCCGAGCCCTACGTCGACCCCGCCCCCGAGCCGGAGCTGTACGTGGGCCTGCTGGTCACCGCCCGCGCGCACACCGGCCGCAGGATCGGCGCGCGGCTGCTGGAGTTCGCCCGCGACCAGGCGCGGGAGCGCGGGGTCGGCCTGCTGAGGGTGGACTGCTGGGCCGGGGGCGACGGCGCCCTCGTCGCGTACTACGAGCGGCAGGGCTTCACCCCCACCGAGCGGGTCCCCGTCGGCGCGACCGCGGTCCAGGTCTTCCAGATGCGGGTCTAGCGCGGTATTCCGCCGGGGCCGGGTGAGATCGGTCGCCGCGCCCCGGGCTACCCGGGCGCGGGCGCCCGCCGCGATGATCAGGGGCATGTCGCGATCGATGACCCCCGAGGAGCGCAGGGCGTTCCTGTCCGAAGGCACCCGCACCGCGAAGGTGTCCGTGACGCTGAAGAGCGGGGAACCGCACGTGACCCCGGTGTGGTTCCTCCTCGACGGCGACGACCTGCTGTTCACCACCCCCGCCGACTCGGTCAAGGCGCGCGTCCTGCGCCGCGACCCGCGGGTGGCGGTGTGCGTCGACCTCCAGGAGCAGCCCTTCGCGTTCGTCGCGGTGCGCGGCACCGCCGAGCTGGACGGGGACCCGGAGGCGGTGCGGAGCTGGACCGAGCGGATCGAGGCCCGGTACGCGGCGAGGACGGCGCGGTCCGGGACGGGGACGGGCGGTGGGCCCGCCCCCGACGACGCCTACCACCGCCCGCCCGGCGTGTTGGTGCGGGTCCGGCCGCACCGGACGACCGCGGTCGGCTACGACGACGAGTGACCGCGGCGGGCGTGCTCCGCGGCCTCCCGGGCCTCGCCGCGGCGCAGCCACCACCAGGCCGCCGCCGCCATCACGGCGAGCACGCCGGTCGCGGGCAGCCCTTCGAAGAGTCCGGCGAAGCCGACGCCGCCCGTGTACAGGGTCGGTTCGGGCAGGTACACGATGATCGCGCCGACGGCCTGGTCCAGCGGGAACCAGGCGGGCGTGCCCTCCCCGCCGGGCGGCACGGCCACGGTGAACAGGGCCGAGGGCAGGATCAGCGCGGCGGCGTGGAAGCCCGTCGCCGCCCACAGGTTCCCGGTGCGCAGCGTGACCAGGGCGGCCAGGACCGCCCACAGGAAGATGTTGAGCATCAGCACCCAGTGGGCCTGGTGGGGATCGCCGCCCGCCAGGTAGAAGCCGATGAAGGTGAAGTGGAACAGGGAGAAGAAGACCGACGACAGCAGCACGCCGGCCGTCCTCCCCCAGCGCAGGGCGACGGCCTGGAGCATCCACCCGCGGAAGAGCTGCTCCTCCACGCCGATCATGACGATGCGGATCAGCAGCATGGAGAAGGCCGCCAGCCCGACGAGCACCGGCCCGTCCGGCCCGAACGACCACGTCTCCGCCACGCGCGCCGCACCCGCCGCCAGCGCGATCCCGATCCACCCGGCGATGTAGGCGACGGCCAGGGCGGTCCCCCAGAGCAGGCCGGTGAGCGACTTCCAGCCGAACCCGAGGCCGGTCGAGGCGAAGAAGGACCGCCGCTCGTAGTGGCGCAGCCACAGCCACAGCGCCGCGTAGGGGCCGACGAGCGTGAGGATCTGCAGGACGATGCCCAGGGCGACCGCGGCACCCTGCCCCGCGTCCTCGGCCGCCCGCATGACGGCGGGGAGGCCGAGCAGGAGCGCGGGAGCGACCCCCGCCAGGTAGAGCAGCTGGGTCAACGGGATCGTGGCGAGCGGATGCGTGGCGCGCTCCCCGGAGGCGCCTGCGCGGACGAACGCGTCTCCCGTCGTCCGCGGCGGGGTGCCGTCCGGCGACGGGGGCGTGGATTCGGTGATGGAGGACATGGCCCGGACGCTAGGCCCGGCGACCGCCCCGGACCATCGAGCGCGGGACCGATGACGGTCCCGTCCTCCCTGGCCCCTGCACCATGACCGTGGTCATGGTGCGGGAGGTGACTCGGGCATGACCCGTTGGGCCCACCCCCGGAGAGGGGCCCACTGCTAGCTTCGAGCCATGAGTACGGCCACGGACGACACCGCGCGCTGGGTGTCGCTGTCCGGTACGCGCGCTCCCCTGCTGCTGCACGTCGCGTTCTGGGGCGCCTACGTCGGAAGCGTCATCGCGGCGGCGGTCCTCTACACCGTTCCGGCCCCAGCGCAGAGCCTCACGGCCGATCTGCTGAGCCTGGCCTTCATCGCGGCCCTGCTGCCGACGGCGCTGCTGTGGCCCTTCTTGAGCTGGACCCCCGGGGCGCCGGGGCGGCGTCCCCAGGTGCTTTCCCTCCTCTTCTTCGCCTGCACCTCGGCCCTCATGGCCGGGTCGGGCGGCCTGCTGGTGCAGATCATGGTGTTCGCGGCCATCGGCAACGTCGTCACCGTCCTCGGCTCCAGGGCGGCCCTCGTGTGCACGGCGCTCCTGAGCGCCGGAGCCGTCGGGGTCTACGCACTCCCCCCGGTACAGCTCACCACCGGCCTGTTCGAAGGCTCGATCGTCTTCTTCTTCGGGCTGCTGAGCATCATGGCCTTCACCGCGCTCATCGCCGCACAGCAGCGCACACACGAGACCCGGCTGGTGCTCGCCGAACTCGAGGAGACGCACGCCGAACTCCGCCGCTACGCCGACAGGGTCAAGGAGCTCACCATCGCCGAGGAGCGCGCGCGCATGGCGCGCGAGATGCACGACTCCGTCGGCCACTACCTGACGGTGCTCAACATCGGGTTGTCGAACGCCGAACGGTTCCGCACCGCCAAGCCCGAGGCGGCCTGGCAGGAGGTCGCCGACGCCAAACGGCTCGCGCAGGAGGCGCTGGCCGACACGCGCCGCTGGGTGCGCGCGCTGCGCCCGCTGCAGCTGGAGGGCAAGGCGGGGCCCGAGGCCCTGCGGGCACTGTCCGAGGCCTTCTCCGGAAGCGCACGGGTGCGCTTCACCTGCGACGGCGACTGGCCCGACCTGGGCGAGGAGTCCGAGCTGGTCTGCTACCGCGTGGTGCAGGAGGGGCTGACCAACGCCGTGCGCCACTCCGGGGCGCGCACGATCGACGTGGCGCTGGAGTGCGGCCCGGAGGGGGTCGCGGCGTCGGTGGCCGACGACGGGCACGGGGCCGCGGGCGGCCCCCCGACGGATGCGGGCGGCTTCGGGCTCGACGGGCTGCGCGAGCGGGTCGAGGCGGTCGGCGGGACCCTGGAGGCCGGGACCCGCGACGAGGGCGGGTTCGCCCTGCGGGCGGTGCTGCCCTCCCTGCGGCGGACGGCGGAGCCCGCGGGGTCCGGGGCGGAGGCGGCTGCGTGACCGGGCCCGTCCGCGTCCTGCTCGTCGACGACCAGGTGCTCATGCGCCAAGGGCTGGCCAAGCTGCTGGAGATCGAGGACGCCGTCGACGTCGTCGGTGAGGCGGCGGACGGGGTGGAGGCCCTGGAGGTGCTGGCGGGCGCGGCCGGCACCGGCGCCTACCCCGACGTCGCCCTGGTGGACGCCCGCATGCCGCGCATGGACGGGGTGGAGCTCATCGCCCGGATGGCGGGTGAGCACCCGGGGGTGGCGCCGGTGGTGCTGACCACCTTCGACGACGACGCGTTCATCTTCGGCGGGCTGCGCGCCGGGGCCAAGGGCTACCTGCTCAAGGACACGCCCCCGGACGAGCTGGTGTCGGCGGTGCTGCGGGCCGCGCGCGGGGAGACCGTGCTGGGCGGCGCGGCCGCCGAACGCCTGGTGGCCGGGCTGCGGACCGATCCGCCGCCTGGGCCCGACCGTGCAGGCCCTCCCGGGCGGGAGGGCCTGTCCGAGCGCGAGGGCCTGTCCGAGCGCGAGGCCGAGGTGGCCCGCCTGGTCGGCGGCGGCGCGACCAACCGCCAGATCGCCCGGCGCCTGTTCATCACCGAGGGGACGGTGAAGAACCACGTGTCGAGCATCCTGCGCAAGCTCGACCTGCGGGACCGGACGCAGCTGGCGGTGTGGGTGGGCCGGTCGGGCCTGGAGCCCTGACCGGGGGCGTCACGGCGCCGGCTCCAGGACCACGATGGTGGTCGCGCCGGGACGGCGGGCGGCGTGGGCGTCGAGGTTCCTCTCCACCGCGCGCCACCGGTCCCACAGGCGATCCCGCTCACCACCGGTGGCCGCGTGCGCCCGGACGCGGAGGCGCCGCCGGGTGCGGCCGCGCCTCTCGGGCAGCTCGACCGCTGCCTCGGGGTGGGCCTGCAGGTTCAGCCACCACTGGGGTTCGGGGGCGCCCCAGCCGTTCATCGCGAGGGTCACCAGGTTCGGGCCGTCGTCGAAGTAGGCGAGGATCACGCTGCGCCGGCGGCCTGTGCGGCGCCCGACGACGGTGAGGTGCAGGGTGCCCCACGAGTCGGGCTTCGGGGGCCGCAGCCCGGCCCGGCCGCGCGTGGCGCGGTACAGGGCGCGGTGGATCCTCCAGGCGAGGCGGATCACCGGGCGCGGCGGGAGCCACGGCTGTCGTTGACGGCGGTCGGACACGGCGCCTCCCTGGTCACGGATGCGCCGACGGTATCCGCGGGGAGCGCGTGCGGGGCAGTGCCATCGGTCACCTGCCGCCGGTGCCTTCGCCTCCTGCCTCCGGGGCGGCGCGCACCGCCCGGTCCGCCTGGGCGATGAGGCGGTCCATCACCTGGCGCAGGACCTCGGGGTCGGGCTGGGCCAGGCCCGCGATGGAGGACAGGTACAGGCCGTCGCCGACCAGGCGGATGGTCTCGGCGAGCACCGGGTCGTCCAGCTCCTCGTGGAGCAGGCGCGACCACTCCTCGAAGAAGTAGCGGACCAGGTCGCGCGTCTCGTCGGTCATCGCCTCCTTGCTGCGCAGGGCGGCGATGATGGACCAGTACAGCTCGGCCTCGTGCTTGGAGGCGGGGCGGGAGGTGCGCAGGAAGGTCCGCACGACCCCTTCGCCGCCCGCCCCCGCCTCGCGGAACTCCTCCTCGGCCCGGTCGGCCAGGCGCCGGATCAGCCCGGCCATCAGCTCGGCCTTGGAGGGGAAGTGGTAGAGGAGCCCGCCCTTGGAGACGCCCGCGGCCGCGGCCACGGACTCCAGCGTCACGGTGGACACGCCCTCGTCGATCAGGATGCCTTCGAGCGCGTCCAGGATCCGGTCGCGCGTGGTGCCGGTACTCACCTTTGACACTGTACCGGCCGGACGGTACTGTACCGTCTGGACGGTTCAGAGAATCCGAGGAACGCAGAGGAATACATCGGATGATCGGCCCGTTCCAGCCACGATGACGCACACCGAGTAGTAGAGGGACCATGACTTCCGCCGTTGCCGGGACCGACGACCGGCCCGACGACACCCCGGCCGCGCGCCCCGCCAAGGCCGGACCCCGCCAATGGGCCGGACTGGCCGTGCTCGTGCTGCCGGTCCTGCTCATCGCCGTCGACATGACGGTGCTCGGCTTCGCCGTGCCCTACCTCACCGAGGACCTGCGCCCCACCGGCGGCCAGCTCCTGTGGATCGTCGACATCTACGGGTTCGTGCTGGCCGGGCTGCTCATCACCATGGGCTCGCTGGGCGACCGCATCGGCCGCCGCCGCCTGCTCATGACCGGCGCCCTCGGCTTCGGCCTCGCCTCGCTCGCCGCGGCCTTCGCACCCACGCCCGAGGTGCTCATCGCCGCCCGCGCCCTGCTCGGCATGGCCGGGGCGACCCTCATGCCCTCGACCCTGTCGCTGCTGCGCAACCTGTTCACCGACGACCGGCAGCGGCTGCTGGCCATCGCCGTGTGGGCCTCCGGGTTCTCCGCCGGGAGCGCGCTCGGGCCGATCCTGGGCGGCTGGCTGCTGGAGCACTACCACTGGGGGTCGGTGTTCCTCATCAACCTGCCGGTGATGGCGGTGCTGCTGGTGGCGCTGCCGCTGCTGGTGGGCGAGTCGAAGGACCCGGCGCCCGGACCCCTGGACCCGGTGAGCGTGCTGCTGTCGATGGCGGCGATGCTGCCCGCCGTCTACGGGGTGAAGAAGCTCGCCGAGCACGGGTGGGACCCGGTCCCGGCCGCCGCACTGGCGGCGGGGCTCGTCCTGGGCGTGCTGTTCGTCCGGCGCCAGCTCCGGCTGCCGCACCCGCTGATCGACATCCGCCTGTTCGCGGTGCGCCGGTTCAGCGTCGCGGTGGCCACCAACCTGATGATCGTGTTCTCACTGGTCGCCTCGTTGTTCTTCCTCACCCAGTACCTCCAGCTCGTGCTCGGCATGAGCCCGGTCGCCGCCGGGCTGGTGCTGGTGCCGGGGCTGGCGGTGTCGGTGGCGGCGAGCTTCGTGGCGGTGTCGCTGGCCCGCCGGTTGAGCCTGGGCACGGTCCTGGTGCTCGGCCTGGCGCTGATCGCCACCGGGTTCGTCCTGGTCACACAGGCCCCGCCGGAGGGCGGCGCCGCGCTGATCGCGGTGGCGTTCCTGCTCATCGGCACCGGCATCGGGCTGGCCGAGACGCTGACCAACGACGCCATCCTCACCGCCGCTCCCCCGGCCCGCGCCGGTGCGGCCTCGGCGATCTCCGAGACCGCCTACGAGCTGGGCGGCGCGCTGGGCGTGGCGCTGCTGGGCAGCGTGCTCACCGCGGCCTACCGGATCCGGCTGGAGGACGTGGCCGCGGTGCCCCGGGAGGCGATGGACGCCGCCCGCGAGACGCTGGGCGGGGCGGTCACCGCCGCCGACGGGCTGCCCGGCGACGCGGGTGCCGCGCTGCTCGGCGCCGCGCAGTCGGCCTTCCTCGACGGCATGCACCTGACCAGCGCGATCGCCACCGTGATCGTGGTCGCCGCGGCGGTTCAGGCGGGGCTGCTGCTGCGCCGCGACCGCACCCCGGCCGCAGGGTCGGCGGGCGGCGCCTGATCCCGCGCCCGGGGCCGGTACCCGCCGCCCCCGGGCGCAGCGTGCATGGGGGCGCCGGGGCCGGGCGGGAGGGCGGCGTCCAGCACCTCCTGCAGCGGCACCGTGCGCGCGAAGGCGGCGAACTCCCGCGCCAGCAGCGGTTCGGGCGTCCGCTCGGGGACGACGATCCCCACCTCGCACACCCGCTCGGCGCCGGCCACCGGTAGCACCCGGACCCCCGGCGGGGGCGGCGCCGAGCACAGCCAGGAGTGGGCCACCACCCCGCACCAGTCGCCTTCGGCGACGTGGGTGTACAGGGCGGGCAGGGCGTCGGTCTCCACCTGCACGCTGGGGCTCCCGCCGTGCTCGGCCAGCGCCGCCTCCATCGCGCGCAGGGCACCGCCGCCGCAGGTCAGCCCGCACAGGGGCACCCCGGCCAGTTCCTCCCAGGCGACCGAGGACCGGCCGGGGAAGCGGCCGGGGCAGGCGAGCACCACCCCGCGCTCGGCGTAGAGCCGCACCATCGCCCCGGGGGACCGCCCGGAGGCCGCGCCCAGGTGCGCGACCCCGCAGTCGAGGCTGCCGTCGGCGAGCCCGCGGGCGATCTCCTCGGCGGGCAGGGCGCGCACGCTCAGCCGCACCCGCGGGTGGCGGGTGCCGAAGGGGGCGGTCAGGTGGGCCACGGCGGCCGCGGCGGAGGGCAGCACGCCGATGCGCAGCCGCCCGGTGCGGCCCTTGCGCATGGCGCCGACCTCGGCGTCGAGCAGGTCGCGCTCGGCGAGGATGCGGTAGGCCCAGCGCAGCACCCGCTCACCCTCGGGGGTGAACCCCTCGAAGCGGTGGCCGCGCCGCACGATGCGGATGTCGAGCTCGGCTTCGAGCTTGCGCAGGGCGGCGGACAGGGCGGGCTGGGACACGTGGCAGGCGCCGGCCGCACGGGCGAAGTGGCGCTCGCGGTCCAGGGCGGCCAGGTATTCGAGCTGGCGAATCAGCATCCGCGCTCCTCCGGGGGCGTGGCGCCGGGGCCGGGCCCAGGGGTTGCCCGGCCCCGGCGCGGAACGGACGCGGGGTGGCCGACCACGAGGGGTTCAGCGCGACGCGCCCGCCGGTCCCGAGAAAGAGAGACCGATCACACATTCTGCTGTGCCGGGCCGGTCTACGCCAGACATTCCCGCCGATTCACGCGCCTTTTCCGCGGCCGGCCCCTACTCCTGCCGCTCCTGGGCCTCCTCCGCGTCCCCGGTCGCCGCCGCCTGCTCGTGGTACATCGTGCGGGTCGCGTCCGTGTGCTCGCGCATCAGGCGGGCCGCCTCCTCGCCGTCACCGGCCGCGATGGCGTCGATGATCCGCGCGTGCTCCTCCCAGGAGTCGCCGCCGCGCTGCGCCGCCACCAGGCCGTGGTACCAGCGCACCCGCCGCGCGACCTGCCCCGCCAGGTCGGCCAGGACCTCGTTGCCCGACAGCTCGGTGATGCGCCGGTGCAGGTCGGCGTTGAGCGCCACCATCTCCTCGGTGTCGCCGCGCTCCAACCCCTTCTCCCCGGCCGCGCACAGCCTCCGGAGGTCGGAGACGCCCTCCTCGTCGGCGGTTCCGGCGGCCAGCCGGGCCGACTCGCTCTCCAGCAGCCCGCGCACCGCCAGCAGCTGCTCGGCCTCGTCCCCGCTGGGCCGGTGCACGAACGCCCCGTACCCCGGGCGCAGGTCGACCCAGCCCTCGTTGCTGAGCCGCTGCAGGGCCTCCCGGATGGGCTGGCGCGACACGCCCAGCCGCTCGGCGAGCTCGTTCTCGACCAGGTGCTGGCCCGGCGGGAGCCGCCGCAGGGTGATCAGTTCGAGCAGCGTCTCGTACACGCTCTCGCGCAGCGGAACGGGGCGGCGCACGGGGGTCGGCAGCAGGTTCTTGTCGAGCGGACGTGAGGCCATCGTCAATCGGATTCCAGGGTCGAGGCGGTGGCGGTCGGGCCGGACGGGGCGCGCTCCTCGGCGCCTCGCGCCCCGCAAGTCTAGTGTCGGACCGTGCCCGCGCGCGGGCTCCGAGGGCCGATCCCTCCCCTCACGCCGGCCCCCCGCCAGTGGTCAGCGCGGCAGCCGGACGATCTCGGCGAGCGGACCGGACCAGCCCGGAGGGATCACCGCGTAGCCGTCGGCGGCGGCCGGGGAGCGCAGGCTCCCTGGTCGGTCGTGCCCGACGGGCTCGGCGGCGGACCCCGTGAGGCGGACCGCGACCAGACGCGTGTCCCTGGGGTGCGGGCGGACCGGCGCCGACAGCTCGGCCCGGTCCGGCGCCGCGGCGGCCGGATCCGGCCGTCCGGCGAGCGCGGACAGCAGCGGCGCGAGCAGCGTCACCCCGGCGACGAGCGCCGCCCCCGGGTTCCCGGGCAGCCCCACCACCGCGGGGCCCTCCGGCAGCCGGGCGAGGAGCTGGGGGTGGCCGGGCCGGCAGGCGACCCCGTCCACGACCGTCTCGGCACCCAGGTCCTCCAGGGCGGAGCGCAGGTGGTCGGCCGGGCCCTTGGAGGAGGCGCCGCACACGGCGACCGCGTCGGCCCCGGCGCCTGCACCGGCACCGGCCGCTGAACGCAGCGCCTCGGCGAGGCCCTCACGGACGTCGCCCAGCCGGGCGGGGGGCTCGGCACGAGCGCCCGCCCAGTCGGCCAGGCCCGGGAGCATCGGCCCGATGGCGTCGCGCACCCGACCGGGGCCGGGGATGCCGGTGTGCACCACTTCGTCGCCGGTGACCAGGACCGCCAGGGAGGGGCGGCGCACGGACAGGGCGTCGTGGCCGAGCGAGGCGGCCAGGCCCAGGACGGCGGGGGTGACGGGGGCGCCCTGTTTGAGGGCGACGTCGCCGGGGCGGGTGTCCTCGCCCGCGCGGCGAACGTGCCGGTCGGGCTCGGTCTCCCCGGACACCGTGCCGCCGTCCTCCTCCCGGGCGTGCTCGTAGGGCAGGACCGAGGTGCTGCCGGGCGGGACGGGCGCGCCGGTGGCGATCTCGACCGCGGTCCCGGGGGTGAGGGCCTCGTCGGCGGGGGCGGCGCCCGCGAGGACGCGGCCGGTGACCCGCCAGGGGCCGGGGCCGCAGACCGCGTACCCGTCCATGGCGGAGGTGTCGCAGTCCGGGATGCCGACGAGGGCGGGGAGGTCGGCGGCGAGCGTCGCCCCCAGGGCCTCGGCCAAGGGCACCCGGCGGGCCGCACTCGGGCCCGCCCGCTCGCCGAGCTCGCGCGCTGCGACGCGCGCTCGGTCCCACGCCGCCGAAGCGCCTTCGCGCCGGGCCATCGCCACCCCTGTGCCGCCGCATCCGCCGTGTGTCCGCACGCGTCCCTGTATATCCGCGCAGGGGCACGTGGGGCGCGGCGACCCGCCCTGCGCGACCCGGGCGTGACCGGCGAACCACACCGGCCGCGCCCCCGGGCCGTGAGGCGAACAGGGCACCGCGTCACTGGCGAGGGTAACCGGCGACGGATCTGGACATAAGACCCGTCTCCCCCGCCGTGGGGCCCAGTCGCGTCCCGGCCGCACCCCGCTCGCGTCCCGACTGCGCCCCCTCCGCGTCCCGTCCGAGCCCCGACATCGGCCCGGACGCGGCTGACGGGCCCGGAAACCCTGTGCGGCCGCCGATTTGCCACCTGCGGAGATTCCGCTAAAGTTCTAACCGCAGCACGGCGGAGGGCCCACCGGGAAGCCGGAGGGAACGAGGCCGGAAGCGCGCGGACGTGGCTCAGCTGGTAGAGCATCACCTTGCCAAGGTGAGGGTCGCGGGT
>NZ_JAQFWP010000086.1 GCF_027706745.1 Nocardiopsis suaedae
CTCATCCGCCTACGCGCTCGCCCCGACCGCACATGATCTAAAAAACACGCCCTAGAGGCCGCCTGCCCGTCGGGGACCGGTGGAGGCCGGATCGGCGGAGGCGAACGGCCCCGGCGGGTCCGGAGGGCGTGCGGACGCGCGCCCGGCACCGGGCCGGCCGGGGCCGTCGCGGTGTCCGGGGCCGGAACCGGCGGGGCCGTCCATAGGGCACGCCAATGCGGATACGGGAGGGCTGGTCACAGGGGCGGCCCCGGCCCGTCCTACCGGAAGCGCCTGAGGAGGTGCCAGGAGACCAGGCCGACCCCCGCGGCGAGCTGGATGAGGGAGTGCGGCGGAGAGGAGCCGGGCGCGACGCCCTCGATGAGCGCGCCGATGTAGTGGTAGCCCAAGGGCAGGCCTCCGATGACACACAGAACGGCGCCGAGCCACAGGTCCCACGAAGAAGAGGACGTGCCCCGCGCTGCGGCCTTGGGAACGGCCTTAGAAGCGCCCTGGGGAGTTGCTGGAGCCCGCACGGGAGACGGCGGGGCGCCCTGCGCGGGCGCGCCTCCCGGTGCGGGAGCGGACACGGCGGCGTGCGGGGACGGCGCTCCGCCACCGGAGCTCTCCCCGTCCGACCCGTCGCCGCGGTCCTTCGCGGTGAGCGCCGCGACCGCGCCCCACACGCCGATGACCGTGTTCCAGAACATCACGATGCCGAGCGTGGCGAAGTAGCCGCTGAGCACCTGCGTGCGCTCCGGGTCGCCGGCCAGCCAGATCAGCCCGCCGAGAACGGCCGCGCCGATCGCGCACCCGGCCGTGGTGCGCAGCCAGGCGACCGCCTCGTGGCGCACCCCCGCGAGCCCCGCCTTCGGGGGCTTGGGCGGCGGGGGCCCACCGGCGAACCGGTGGGCGAACCGCGCGTCGGCCCAGCGGATCAGCGGGTGCCCCCAGGCCACGGTGAATCCCAGGTAGAGCGCCCCCAGGCCGTGCCCCGCCTCGGCGTCGGCGCCCGAGGCCAGGTGCAGGGAGATCGCCGCCAGCAGGACCACGTCCAGCACGGGCACGAGGAGTAGCAGCACGGTGCTGAGCCTGCGGCTGCGCAGCAGGTAGCGGGCGGCGAGTCCGGCGAGCAGCAGGACCCAGAACAGCGCCTCGCAGGCGAGGATGAATGCCACGATCATCGCGGTGAGCCTTCAGAGTCGTCCGATGTGCGGGAACGATCCTCGCCGGGGCGCCGGACGGGCGCATCGGCTCGGGGACCAGATGGGCGTACGACCTTCGGTGTACGCGGTGGGCCGCCGTTCATGCTGGGATGGTGGCCGTGATCAGAGGACCTCGCAGCGCCCTGGCGGGCAGGGGCGCGCTCTTCGGCGCCGTCCACCGGAACCGCGCGTTCTTGGGCGGGTGGGTCTACGCGGGCAGCGCCCTGTGGGCCGCGGTGCACCTGTCGTTGGGCGTGCTGCTCTGGGTGCTGGGCGCCTACTTCTACCGCGACGGCGTCGGACCGGCCGTGCTGCTGGTCACCGTGACGGCGCTGTGCGCCCTGATGCTGCTGCGCCGTACCGCCCCCGGGACCGCCCTCGCCGCCGGGACCGCGGTGCTCGTGGTCGACACCGTGTTCGGGCCGTCGAGCGGCGTGTACGTGGCCTATGGCGACCTGCTGTACGCGGCGAGCGTGTGGGGCGGCAGGCGCAGCGCGCTGGCCGCGCTGACCGGGGCCGTCGTCGGGGGTGTGGCCGTCATGGCGGCGGGCGTGTGGGCGTACTCGGCCGGGTACATCGACGGGGCCCTGGCCTACCTGCAGCTGATCGGGTTGTACGTGATGGTGTTCGCCCTGCCGGTGGTCACCGGGTGGAGCGTGCGCGAGCACCGGGGCCGGGCCGACCTGGAGCGCGAGCGGGCCGAGGAGCGGATCCGCATGGCCGAGCTCGACCGCGCCCGTGCGGTGGCCGAGGAGCGCACCCGGGTGGCGCGGGAGCTGCACGACGTGATCGCCAACCATATGAGCGCGGTGGCGGTGCAGTCCACGGCGGCGCTCTCGCGCAAGACCCCCGACCCGGAGCTGACGCGCCGCGTGCTCGAAGTGGTCCGGGACAACAGTGTGCAAGGACTGGAGGAGATGCGCAGGATGATCGGGGTTCTCAGGGCGGGGGAGCGTCCCGCCGAGGAGCGGGTGACTCCGCGCGTCGTCGAGGCGGACCTGCTGGTGCGCACCGCCCGCGAGGCGGGGGTGCGGGTCGAGGTCCGCGAGCACGGGGAGCCGCGCCCGCTGCCGCCGCAGGTGGACGCGGCGGCGTACAGGATCCTGCAGGAGTCGCTGACCAACGCCCAGCGCTACGCGGAGCCGCGCCGGGTGGAGATCGGGCTGGCCTACCCGCCGCCGGGGGAGGCGGGGACGCTGGTGGTCACGGCGGAGAACCCGCTGCCGGACGGGGGCGCCGCCGAGCCGGACCCCCTGGGGGCGGGGATGGGCCTGGCGGGCATGCGCGAGCGCGCGGTGCTGCTGGGCGGGGACTTCTCCGCGGGGCCGAGCGGGGACGGCCGCGTGTGGCGGGTCCGGGCCGAGCTGCCGTGCGCGCCCGCGGAGGCCCCCGTCGCCTCCGGCCGCGGCCCGGCGGAGTCCGGTGCCGCGCCGGACGGCGCGGCGGAGGCCGGGCGGTGATCCGGGTCGTGGTGGCGGAGGACCAGTGGGCGGTCCGGTCCGGGCTGGTGATGATCCTGGACGGGGCGCCCGGCATCGCGGTGGTGGCCGAGGCCGCGGACGGGGAGGAGGCGGTGGCGGCGGTGCGGCGCACCCGCCCCGACGTGGTGCTGATGGACGTGCGCATGCCCCGCAAGGACGGCATCGCCGCCACCCGCGAGCTGGCGGGCACCGGGGCCGACGTGCTGGTGCTGACCACGTTCGACCTGGACGAGTACGTGTTCGGCGCGCTCCGTGCCGGTGCGGCCGGGTTCCTGCTGAAGAACATCGAGGCCGACGACCTGGTCGAGGCGGTGCGGGTGGTGGCCCGGGGCGAGGGGATGATCGCCCCGGCGGTGACGCGGAGGCTCATCGCCGAGTTCGCGGGGCCGGGCGGCGGGCGCGCGGACCACCCCGATCGGCCGGACCGCCCGGACCGGCCGCAGGTGGCCCCTCAGGCCCTGGAGCAGCTGACCGTCCGCGAGGCCGAGGTGCTGCGGTGCGTGGGCGAAGGCCTGTCGAACCGCCAGATCGCCCGGAGGCTGGGGATCACCGAGACCACCGCCAAGACGCACGTCAGCCGGATCCTGACCAAACTCGACCTGAGGAGCAGGGTGCAGGCGGCCATCGTCGCCCAGGAGTCCCTCGGCGGCCGGTGAAGCCGGGAGGGAGGCGCTCGGGACGGCGCTATCCGCCGGGGACGAGCGCCTTCAGCAGCCGCTCCAAACCCTCGGTGAAGGCCTGTTCGTGGTCGAGCGGCGTCTCCCGCAGGCGTGTGACGGTCGGGAACCGGCCGTCCAGGGACACCGGGCGCGGGCTCTCCAGGCCGCCCGCGCGCACCTCGTGGACCACCGCGCCCGTCACGTACGAATCCAGGGCCGCCGCGGCGTTCACCACGTCGCGGCCCTCCAGGCCCGCCTCGCTGAAGGCGGCGTACTGCAGTTCCAGTGAGCGCACCGCGGCCTCGGTGTCGGGGCGGCGGTTGATCAGCAGCGGCAGCGCTCCGGAGTGCTTCAGCAGCGCCGCCCGGTAGTCGTGGGCCCAGGAGCGCAGCCGCTCGTCCCAGGGGCGCCCGTCGGGGTCCGCCTCCGTCCCGTCCGGCTCGGCGCCGTCCTGCCCTGCGTCGGACGCGGCCTCCTCCTCCGCCTCGGCCTCCGCCGCCTCGGCGCGAGCGCGGTGCACATCGGTCACGTACTCGGCGATGGCCTCGAAGAGCTGCTCCTTGCCGAGCGGGAAGTGGTGGTAGACCGCCATGGCCTCCACCTCCATGGCGTCCCCGAGGCGGCGCATGGTCAGCCGCCGCAGCCCCTGCCCGTCGATGATGCGCAGCGCTTCGACGATGATGCGGTCGGTGCTCAGACCGGCGTTGTTTCGGCTCACGGGCGCCACTTTAGATCTACCCGGTAAAGCGGCGCCACGGGAACGCATCCGCCTCGCCGCCGTGATCCCCGGCACACTAGAGTGTGGGGCGATCGGCACGAGTGCGATCACGAGCACGATGGGGAGTGAGCATGGGTCTGTTCGGCCGCAGGGGCGACGAGGACGACCGGCGCCGCCTGAGCGAGGACCGCGAGCACGCGGCCCGGCTGCCGGAGCTGATGGAGGCGGTCGCCGGGGCCGAGTCCGCGCTCGTCGCCGCCCATGGGCGGGGTCTCGGCGTGGAGGAGCTCAACCGGCTGGGCAAGGCGCTGGACACGGCCCTGACCGACGCCGTGCGCGCCGCCTACGCCCAGGAGCGGGTGCTGGTGGGCGAGCGCGGCTATTCCGACCGCATCCACCGCCGCAAGCGCCTGGCCCGCCCCGAGGTGCGCGTGGCCACCGAGCGCGCCGAGCGCCTGCTCACCGCCCGGGAGGAGCACCGCCTGCAGGGCGTCGAGCGGGTTCCGCGCCGCCCCGCCGGGGTCTGAGGTGCGCCGCCCCCTCCCTGATGGCAGGATCGGGGGAGGGGGCGGACCGGAGGCCGGGCGCCCCCGGCGGCCCGCGGCGGCCGCGCAAGGGCCCCCGCGAGCGCGGGGCGGACCGGACCGAGGACGGCAGGACTGGCAGTGGCGACCGAAGTCCCGGACTTCATCGACATCGACCCGGATTCGCGGGTCCCTCCCTACGAGCAGATCCGCGCCGCGATCGCGAACGCCGCGGCCGAGGGGGAGATCCCCGTCGGGCACAAGCTGCCCACGGTGCGCGCCCTGGCGGGCGGGCTGTCGGTGGCCGTGAACACCGTGGCGCGCGCCTACCGGGAGCTGGAGCAGGCGGGGGTGCTGGAGACCCGCGGCCGCTCGGGCACCTTCGTGGCGGCCGGGGGCGACGCCCAACGGGAGGAGGCGGTGGCGGCCGCGCGCGTGTACGCCGAGGCCGTCTCCCGCCTGGGCCTGGAACGGGAGGAGGCCCTCGACATCGTGGCCGCGGCGCTGCGGCAGGCCGAGCCCTCCGACTGAGGGCGGCTCCCGGCGTTGATCTCGGGGAAAACGACGCTACCGGCGCGGTTTCAGGGGCTTTTTCCCCGAGATCAACGCCGACTGTCCGGGCGGTCGTCGAGGAGGCGGGGTGCCACCTCGTTGATGGTCGCCTCCAGCTCGTCCAGGGTCGTGGAGCCGTGCAGCAGCAGGACCAGCTCCTGCGTCCACACCTCGTGCAGCGCCCGCGCGAGCAGGCGGGACCGCTCGCCGGGCTCCTCGGCCGCGTCCGGGCCGTAGGCGCTGTAGAGGACGACCGAGGTGAGGCGGTCCTGCACGGCCGACCGCCAGTCCACCACGGAGGAGTCGGCGGAGTTGGCGGCGCGCAGCATCGCGTCCGCGAGGTCGGGCTCGCGCATGATCCACCGGGCCGTGCGGACCAGCACCGCCGCCGCGCGCTCGCCGGGCCCCTCGCCCACCAGGGGGCGCCGCCGGATGGACGCGTCCAGGGAGGCGATCTCACCGGCCAGGACCGCGACCATCAGGTGGGTCTTCGAGGGGTAGTAGCGGTAGAGCGTGGCCAGCGCGACGTCGGCGCGGTCGGCCACGTCGCGCATGTGCACGTTCTCCAAGCCGCCGCGGGCGGCGAGGGCGGCCGCGGCGCGGAGGATCCGTTCACGGCGCCGGCGCTCGTTGCGTTCGCGGGCGCTGACGTTCTGTTCGGCGGGCTGGGCGCTCACGGTCTCCCCGGGGTGCTGGGGGCGCCGTCGCCCCCTGGGCCGTCGTATGGGCCCACGATATCGCCAACGGCGGCCCGGTGATGCGCCGGAAGGCCCTGTGGCGGGGCGGACCGGGCGCGGCCCGGTGCGCTCAGCGGCGGCCCAGGCCGATCACGGAGACGAAGTACAGGATGATCAGCCCGATCCATGCCAGTGCCACGCCGTCGCTGCCCATCATCCCGGCGCTGATGGCGGTCAGCGGGATCGCGGCCCCCATGGTGATGATCCCCATGATCAGCCGCGGGCTCTTCCACTGCTCCTGCGGGGTGAGCCGCCTGGAGGTGAGCTGTGCGGCGGCCACGTGCTCGCGTACGCGCGCCTCGATGGCCGTGTCGAGCTTCTCGGCGAGCGAGGCGGCCACGGCCTCGTCGTACTCGGGGCCGAGCTCCCGGCTGGTCTGCAGGGCGGCCGCGACCTCGTCCCGGGCGGCGCGGGGCGGGGGGCCTCCGGAGTTCTGCGCTGTCATGCCCCCGATTGTCCCCCGGGCGCCCGCCTGAGGGGGAGGGGTCGGGCGCGGTACCAGGGGGGAATCAGGGTCTTCCCTGAGCGGGACGGGTCGGCAAGGGGTCCGGAAAGGCCCCGCGCCCGCCACAGGGCGGGCGCGGGGCCTTGTATGCGGTTCCGGGAGTCTGCGGACCGGGTCAGCTCGCGAAGTCCAGCAGCTGCTGGGCGCGGCTGGGGTGCCGCAGCTTGGACAGCGACTGCTTCTCCAGCTGGCGGATCCGCTCCCGGGTCAGTCCCAGGTGCTTGCCGATCTCGTCGAGGGTGCGCGGGCGGCCGTCCATCAGGCCGAACCGCAGCGACATGATGGTGGCCTCACGCGGCTCCAGGTCGTCCAGCGCGCGGCGCAGCTGGTCGGCCATGAGCTGGCGGTCGACCACCTCGGAGGCCTCCGAGGCGTCGATGTCCTCGATGAGGTCGCCGATCCGCGTCTCCCCGTCCTCGCCGATGGTGGAGTCCAGGCTGATCGGCTGGCGGGTGACCCGCAGCAGCTCCTCGATCTGGGCGGGCGTCTTGTCCAGCTCGTGGGCCAGCTCCTCGGGGGTGGGCTCGCGGCCCAGCGTCTGGTGCATGTCCCGCTCCAGACGGCTGACCTTGCTCAGCAGCTCCAGCACGTGCACGGGCAGCCGGATGGTGCGCGCCGAGTCGGCGAAACCGCGCTGTATCGCCTGCCGGATCCACCACATGGCGTAGGTGGAGAACTTGTAGCCCTTGGCGTAGTCGAACTTCTCCACCGCGCGGATCAGCCCGAGGTTGCCCTCCTGGACCACGTCCAGCAGGGACATGCCGCGGTCGCTGTACTTCTTGGCGACCGAGACCACCAGCCGCAGGTTGGCCTCCAGCATGTGCTGCTTGGCGTGGCGGCCGTCCTCGGCCACCCACTCCAGCTCCTCGCGCTCGGCCGCGGACATCTCGGCCGGCTCGGGCGCCTCGGGCAGCGTCCCCAGGCGGTACTCTGCGTACAGGCCCGCCTCGATGCGCTTGGAGAGGTCCACTTCCTGCTCGGCCGTCAGCAGTTGGCGCCGCCCGATGGCCTTGAGGTAGGTGTGCACCGAGTCGCCCATGGCGGGGGACTGGTCGTCGAGGTCGACTTCGGCCTCGGCGGCCGCCTCGGTGCCCTTTCCGCGCGCCGTGGCCTCGGCGGAGTCGAGGGCGTCCTCGAGCGCCTCGTCCTCGGTGTCGGCGTCGACGGCCTCGACCGCGCCGTCGACGGCCTCCACCGTGCCGCCGTCCCCGCCCCCGTTGGCGAGCCGTACACCGGAGTCGGTGAGCTCCCGGAGGATGGAGCGGCCGTCGGCCGGGCTGATCCCGGCCTCGGTGAAGGCGGCCCGCAGCTCCGACAGGGACAGGTGTCCCTGGGAGCGCCCTCGGGTGATCAGCTCGTCCAGAGCCGCGGACGCGGCCGCGTTGCCGTCCGCGGTGTCCGCCACCGTGGGAGAAGTGGCTAGGGCAGTGCGCGTCATGAAGGCACCTCCCTCCCTTCCAAGACCTGTGGCACGCGGCGGCCTGGATCCGCCGTCTTGGCGCGCCAATATGTCTAACGTGTCAGAGAGTCAAATGTTCCCGGTCTCGATTGGATCTCGCCGGTCGTGGTTCAGGTCACGGCCCGGTAGTGCGGACGGCGGGTCCGACGGCGGCCGGGCGCCCCGGACGCGGACGGCCCCTGGATACGGCGGGTACCCCTCCCCCCGGGGACGGATCCGGATCTTCGCACCGACGGCCGCCCTGGGGCGCCGAAAAGAGCGGTCTGCCGTGTAGACGCCCGCGGGGCGTGATGAGTTCCCCCGAATCGCCGGATCCGTCCGGCCGCTCATGATCATGCTGCCCGCGCGCGGGCGCGTCAATCGCGGCCGGACCGCGGCGTCCGCAGTGCGGCCAGATCGGGCTTCCCCGAGGCCAGGAGCGGCATTCGGGTGCGCAGGTCGAGCTCCCGGGGCGCGGCGTAGGGGGCCAGGCGGGACCGGACGGCGGCGCGCAGCTCCTCCAGGGCGGGCGGCGCGGCCGGGTCGGCGGGCACGACGACGGCGGTGACGCGCTCGCCCCACTCGGCGTCGGGGCGGCCGACCACGGCGGCCTCGGCGACGCTTTCCAGGGCGGCCAGCACGTCGGCGACCTCCCCGGCGACGACCTTGTGTCCGCCGGTGTTGATGACGCCGTCGGCGCGGCCGCGAACCCGCAGCACGCCGTCGCCGTCCAGCGCGCCCAGGTCGCCGGTGCGCAGCCAGGACCGCCCCTCGCCGTCGCGGACCAGGCCGCCGTCGGCCGGGGCGGCGGCCCCCCGGTACCCGGAGAACAGCACCGGTCCGGACAGCAGGATGCGGCCCTCGCCGTCGGTGCGCACCCGCACGCCGTCCAGCGGGCGGCCGTCGTAGACGCACCCGCCGCAGGTCTCGCTCATGCCGTAGGTGGTCACCACGCGTGCCCCGGCCTCCCGGGCGGCCTCCAGCAGCGGCCCCTCGGCGGCGGCGCCGCCCAGCAGCACGGTGCCGAACAGGGACAGGTCGGCCCCGGCGGCGAGCAGGCGGCGCAGCTGGGTGGGGACCAGGGACACGTGCGGGCGGTGCTCGGCGGCCGCGGCCATCACGGCGCCGGTGTCGAAGGGAACGTGCAGCGGCTCGGTGCCCCCGTGCAGGGCGCGCAGCACCACCTGCAGGCCCGAGATGTGGGCGGTGGGCAGGGTGCACAGCCAGCGGTCGCCGGGCCGGGCGCCGATGCGGTCGGTGGAGGCGCGCGCCGAGTGGAGCAGGGCCCCGGCGGACAGTACCGTGCCCTTGGGCGTGCCGGTCGACCCGGAGGTGGCGATGACCAGGGCGGTGCCGTCGGGGACCGGCTCGGCGCCGTCGAGGGCGCGCACCCCCTCGGGGGTGTGCAGGGCGGCCGGGCGCATCGCCTCCAGCAGGGACCGGACCCGCGGCTCGGGCAGGGAGGGGTCGATCGGCAGCAGGGCCGGTCCGCTCCCGTCGAGCGCGGCGGCCAGGTGTTCGCTCAGGCGCGCGGGCTCGGGGCCCAGGAGCGCGTGCAATGGTCGTTCCGGCACGTCCCCCGAGGGTAGCCCACCGTGGCGGGCGTGCGGCCGCGCCCTCGGGGGCTACTAAGCTCGTCCGACGTACCGGCCGGTACCGGGCGGGGCCCGGGGGCGCGGTACGGCGCAATGGCCGACGTCTGGCTTGAGGAGATGACGGGATCGTGAGTGGCGTGAAGTGGCAGCGGTCGGGCGAGTACTCCGACATCATCTATGAGACCGCCGAGGGAATCGCCAAGATCACGATCAACCGGCCCGAAGTGCACAACGCCTTCCGCCCGCAGACCCTGTTCGAGCTGCAGGACGCCTTCAACGTCGCCCGCGACGACTCCGAGGTGGGCGTCATCATCCTCACCGGCGCCGGCGACAAGGCCTTCTGCTCCGGCGGGGACCAGAAGATCCGCGGCGAGGACGGGTACATGGGCGACGACGCCGTCGCGCAGCAGGGCATCGGCCGGCTGAACGTGCTCGACCTGCAGGTGCAGATCCGCCGCCTGCCCAAGCCGGTGGTCGCCATGGTCGCCGGGTACGCCATCGGCGGCGGCCACGTCCTGCACGTGTGCTGCGACCTGACCATCGCCGCCGACAACGCGCGGTTCGGGCAGACCGGGCCCAAGGTCGGCTCGTTCGACGGCGGGTACGGCGCCTGGCTGCTGGCCGAGACCGTCGGCCTGAAGAAGGCCCGCGAGATCTGGTACCTGTGCCGCCAGTACGGCGCCCAGGAGGCCCAGGACATGGGCCTGGTCAACACCGTGGTGCCGCTGGAGCGCCTCGAGGAGGAGACCGTCGTCTGGGCCCGGGAGATGCTGGAGAAGTCCCCGCTGGCGCTGCGCATGCTCAAGGGCGCGATCAACGCGGTGAGCGACGGCGCGGCGGGCATGCAGCAGTTCGCCGGGGACGCCACCATGCTCTACTACATGAGCGAGGAGGCCCAGGAGGGCCGGGACGCCTTCAAGGAGAAGCGGCGTCCGGAGTTCGAGCGCTTCCCGCGCCGTCCCTGAGCCGGGCCGCGGCCCCGGCCGCACGAGGCCGGGGCCCACGCGCACGGTGCCGGGTCGACGGGAGGGGTGCCGCGATGGCCGGGACGGCCGGGCGGGATGCGGCGGGGCGGGCGTTCTCGATCCCGATGAGGACGCGCTTCCGCGGCGTGCGGAGCCGAGAGGGCCTGCTGGTGCGCGGGCCGCGCGGGTGGGGGGAGTTCTCCCCGTTCGCCGAGTACGGGCCCACCGAGTGCGCGCGGTGGTGGGCCGCCTGCCGTGAGGCGGCCGACGAGGGCTGGCCCGAGCCGGTGCGCCGGAGCGTCCCGGTGAACGTGACGGTCCCGGCCGTGGGGCCGGAGGAGGCCGAGCGCATCGTCGCCGCGGGCGGGTGCCGCACCGCCAAGGTGAAGGTGGCCGAGCGCGGGCAGGACCCGTCCGAGGACCTGGAGCGCGTGGAGGCGGTCCGCGGGGCGCTGGGCCCCTCGGGGCGGGTGCGGGTGGACGCCAACGGCGGCTGGGACGCCGACACGGCGGTGCGGATGCTGCGCGCGCTGGACCGGTTCGACCTGGAGTACGCCGAGCAGCCGTGTCCGACGCTGGAGGAGCTGGCGCAGGTGCGTCGGCGCACGGACGTCCCGGTCGCGGCCGACGAGTCGATCCGCAAGGCCGAGGACCCGATGCGGGTGCGCGCCGCCGGGGCCGCCGACATCGTCGTGCTCAAGGTGCAGCCGCTGGGCGGGGTGCGCCCCGCGCTGCGGGTGGCCGAGGCGTGCGGGCTGCCGGCCGTGGTCTCCAGCGCCGTGGAGACGTCGGTGGGCATCGCCGCCGGTGTCGCCCTGGCGGCGGCGCTGCCGGAGCTGCCCTACGCGTGCGGGCTGGCCACGGTGCAGCTCCTGACCGCGGACGTATGCGCCGACCCGATGCTGCCGGTCGACGGGGAGCTCCCGGTGCGCAGGCCGGAGGTCGACCCGGGCCTGCTGGAGGCCGTGGAGACCGCCCCCGAGGGGTGGAGGGACCGCATGGCCGCCGCGCGCGCGGCGGCGGGGTGACCGGAACCCCCGGGACGGGTCCCGGGCGCGGTCCGGAGCGGTTCGGGGGTGTGGCGTCCCTGCGGGAGGGAACAGCCGTGGACACGCCCGCACTTCTTGTGCGTCGGCGCATCGGAGCAAGGGGGAGCGACGAGTGCCGCAGCGGGGTGGAGGCCACGGGCCGTGCGCGCAGGCCGGTCCGGGAGGGGCGTCGGGTGCCGGGGCGTGCTTCCCCGGCGCTCTCCGCCCAGCGGTCGGCCGTCGCCTCGCGCACGCTCCGGGGGAGGGGAATTCAGGACACGTCGCCGGAGCGGACGTGGCCGGTGCGTGCGGAGGCCGCCCTGCCGGTGTGAGGGCCGTCGGCCGCGCCAACCCTTCGACATGCGGCTTCCGGGTGCCGCCGCGCCGGTGCGCGCGCTCGTACCGCCCGACGCGCCGAGGACCGAACCCCGGGGCGGTCCTGGACAGCGGCCGGAAACGGCCCGGGAACGCGGTGGGCGCGCTGCGCATGCGCGGCCCGGTGGTGCGACCCTTGTTGCTTGCGGGGCGACGGCCCGCGCCCCGGGCAGGGGCGCCGGGACGTGGGGAGTCTCGCACCCGATGCGGGACCGAGCGGGCGCGGCGATCCGTTGCACCCGGTGGGGGGTTCGGCGGGTGCTCCGCCGATACTGGCCTGAAGACGACTATGTGAGAGCTGTGCTGCATGAATCCTTCGACCGCGATGGCGCGGGTCCTCGTCGATGAGCTCGCCCGCTGCGGGCTGGCCGAGGCGGTCGTCGCCCCGGGGTCGCGCTCGACCCCCCTGGCGCTGGCCCTGGTCGCCCACCCCCGGGTGCGGGTGCACGTGCGCATCGACGAGCGGTCGGCGGCCTTCTGCGCGCTGGGCCTGGCGCGCGCCTCGCGCCGCGCGGTCGCGCTGGTGTGCACCTCGGGCACGGCGGCGGCCAATTTCCACCCCGCGGTGATGGAGGCCGACCACGCCGGGGTGCCGCTGCTCGTGCTCACCGCGGACCGGCCCCCGGAGCTGCGCGGGACCGGCGCCAACCAGACGGTCGACCAGATCCGCCTCTACGGGCCCGCGGTGCGGTTCTTCGCCGAGGCCGGGGTGCCCGAGCCGGTTCCGGGCATGGTCGCCTACTGGCGGTCGCTGGCCTGCCGCGCCTGGGCGGCCACCGGCCCCGACCACCCCGGGCCCGTCCACCTCAACCTCGCCTTCCGCGACCCCCTGGTGCCCGACGACGGACCCGGCGCCCCGGCCTGGCCCGAGCCGCTCGACGGGCGCGGGGACGGCGCCCCGTGGTTCACGGGTCCGGCCGTGCCGCACGAGCCCGAACCGGTGCGCGCCCCCGCGGTCGAGCGCGGCGTGATCGTGTGCGGCGACGGCGACTACGACCCGGTCCCCTACCTGGCCCTGTCGGCGCGCACCGGGTGGCCGCTGCTGGCCGAGCCCACCTCCAACGTGCGCCGCGCCGAGGCCGCCTCGGCCTACCGGGAGCTGCTGGCGAACCCGGGGTTCGCCCGTGACCACGTCCCCGACCTGGTGGTCAGCGTGGGGCGCCCGGGGCTGTCCCGGCAGCTCATGTCCTATCTGCGCACCGCCCGGCAGCACATCGCGGTGGGGGACCCACGCCACTTCGCCGACCCGGTGCGCACCGCCTGCCAGGTCGTCCCGGCCGTCGCCGCGCCCGAGGGGGCCGATCCGGACACCGCGTGGGCGGCGTCCTGGCGGAGGGCCGACGCGGCGGCGCGGGCCGCCGTCGACCGGGTGCTCGACGCCGAGGAGGCGCTCAGCGAGCCCCGGCTCGCCCGGGACCTGGCGGCGCAGCTGCCCAACGGGGCGCTGCTGTTCGCCGGGTCGAGCATGCCCATCCGGGACCTGGACGGGGCGATGGACGCGCGCTGCGGCGTCCGCATCATCGGCAACCGCGGGGTGAGCGGCATCGACGGCACGGTCTCCACGGCCGTGGGCGCGGCGCTGGCGCACCAGGCCGACGGCGGCGGGCCCGCCTACGCCCTGCTGGGGGACCTGGCGGTGCTGCACGACCAGAACGGCCTGGTGATCGGCCCGGACGAGCCGAGACCGGACCTGGCGGTCATGGTGGTGAACAACGACGGCGGCGGCATCTTCTCGGGCCTGGAACAGGCGGGCCACCCGGATTTCGAGCGGGTCTTCGGCACGCCGCACGGGGTGTCGATGGAGCGGGTGGCGGCCATGGCCGACGTGGGGTACACGCGCCTGGAGTGGGCGAGCGACCTGCCCAAGGCTCTGCTCGGGGAAGGGCTGCGGATCATCGAGGTGCGCACCGGCCGTTCCGACTCGGCGGCCCTGCGCGCGCGCATCCAACAGGCGGTCGACCGGGCTCTGGGGGAGTTGGGGGAGTGAAGGGCCCCGGGCGGATCGGCGTCGCGGACCGCCCGGGCAGGCGTCTTCATGGCCGGGGAGGTGTTCCTCTACCGGACGCCCCACCCCGGCCGTGCGCGCGAACCCGTCGTCCTCCTCCCGACCGTCATTCCACGTCGAGGACGGCCTTGCCGCGCAGGCGGCCGTCGAGCAGCGTCCGGGCCGCCTCCTCGTGGCGGGTCCACGGGGCCCGGCGGACGATGCCCGGGTCCAGGCGGCCGGAGGCGACCTCGGCGGCCAGCCAGGACAGGTCGCCGGAGAAGTCGGGGACGGGCTCGCCCAGCAGGTAGAACGTGCGGATCGACCGGTCGTGGCGGCCGCCGTAGGCGTTGAGCGCGTCGGTGGGCAGCACACTGGCCGCCTCCGCGGTGCGGCCGACGTTGACCAGCGTGCCTCCGGCCTCCAGGGCGGCGAAGGCGTCCACGAGCGTGGGCCCGCCGACGTTGTCGACCACGCCCGCGACCGGCCCGCGCACGTCCGCGGCGGCGGTGCGGACCTCGTCCGCGCCCAGCGCGCGCAGCGCCGCCTCGGAGGCGGGGTCCCGGCTGATGGCCACCACCTGGGCCCCGGCGCGCGCGGCGAGCTGGACGGCGAACCGTCCGACGCCGCCGGTCGCGCCGGTGACCATGATCCGGCGGCCGACGACCTGCCCCAGGCGCCGCAGCACCTGCAGGGCGGTGAGCCCCGCGACCGGGAGGGTGGCGGCGGCCCCCGGGTCGGCGCCGTCGGGCACGGTCCCCGTCAAGGACGCCGGGACCGCCCGCAGCTCGGCCCACCCCGTATGGCCGAGGGTGGTGACGCGGGCGCCCTCGGGAGGCCCCGACCCGTCGGCGGCCGGGCGGACGACCACCCCGGCGGCGTCCCAGCCGATGACCGCCCCGTCCGGCGCGCCGTCCCGGGCGGCGTCGGCGACCTCCCCGTAGTTGAGGGAGACGGCCTCGACCCGCACCAGGGCCTCGTCCGGCCCGGGGACCGGGTCGGGGACCTCGGCCATGGCCAGGTGTGTCGGGGCGGCGTGGTCGATGACGAGTGCGCGCATATCGGCTCCTTCGAAGAAAGTGCCACTCAGTGGCATTTGCGTCAGAGGAGCATACGCCACGGCGCGGCTGCCGCGCTACACTGGCCCCGATGACGCACCCCGCCCCGCCCGCCTCGCTGCGCGAGCGCAAGAAGGTCCGCACCCGCCAGGCCCTGGCGGAGACCGCCGCGGCGCTGTTCGGCGAGCGCGGATTCGACGCCACCCCGCTCGACGACCTGCTCGACGCCGTGGAGGTGTCGCGGCGGACGTTCTTCCGCTACTACCGCTCCAAGGAGGACGTGGCCCTCACCGCGGTGAAGGAGCTGTGGAGCGTCTTCCTGGAGGTCCTCGCCGAGGAGCCGGGAACCGGCCCGCTGCGCGACGTCTTCCGCGATGCCCTGCTGACCGCGCTCGCGCGGATGGACGGGGACTGGCACCCGAGGTTCGCGACCACCGTCCGGCTGACCGCCGACTCGCCGGCGCTGGAGGGGCATTCGCTGCTGCACTGCGCCGAGGTGCAGGCGGAGACCCGGCGGCTGCTGGGGCGGCCGGACGACCTGGAGCTGCGGCTGCTGATCGAGTTCTGCGTGGCGACGTGGAGGAGCGCGGTGGACGACTGGCTTCCCACGTGCGCCCCCGGCGAGCTGCCGGACCACGTCCGCCGCGCCTTCGCCGCCATGGAGGCCGGACTGCACCTGGAGGCGTAGGGCGGCTCAGCATCGCGGCGCGCGTGCGGGGCGCCCGCGATCCGGGACCGGTCCCCACCCTGCGGGTGCCGCTCGGCGGAGCCTTTGCGTCCGCGGTGCACGTCGGCCGCGCGTCGGCCTGGCCCGGTGCCCGGTGCCCGGGACGGGGCGGGGCGGTCACCGCCTAATGTGAGGCGCCGCGCCGCGGCCCCGTTCGATGGTCGCGACGGCGGGACCGGTCGGGTGTGCGCCCGGGAGGCGGGCCCGGCCCAGCCTTCGTCCCCGCGCTCATAGGGGTCGCGTGAAGAGCTGCGGGTCACCGGCTTCGAGCGGATCGCCAACGGCCACGTGTGCGGGACGCCCGCCGCCGTCTGACCCCGTCCGCGCCGAAGTGGGCCCCGTCCGGACCGACCCGTCGGCGGGCCGGTGCCCATCGGGTACCTGCTCTGCTTCTGAGCGTCCGACGCCACGCGACGGCCGCCGGGGACGGAACGTTCCCCCGGCGGCCGCGTCGTGTCCGTCCGCCCCTGCCGGGGCTCACTCCGCTGGAACGGGGAGCCCCTCGGAGGCGGTGTCAGAGGTTGATCATGTGCCCGGCCAGGCCGTGCACGGCCTCCTTCACCGCCTCGCTCAGCGAGGGGTGGGCGTGCACGTTGCGGGAGACCTCGTGCACGGTCAGGTCCCACTGCTGGGCCAGGGTCAGCTCCGGCAGCAGCTCGGTCACCTCCGGGCCGACCATGTGCGCGCCCAGCAGCTCGCCGTACCTCCCGTCGGCCAGGACCTTCACGAACCCGCGGGTGTCGCCCAGGCCGTGCGCCTTGCCGTTGGCCATGATCGGGAACTTGGCGACCTGCACGTCGAACCCGGCCTCCCGGGCCTGGGCCTCGGTGTAGCCGAACGAGGCGACCTGCGGCTGGCAGTACGTGGCCCGGGGGATCATCCGGAAGTCGATCTCCTGGGTCTCCGCGCCGGCGATGGTCTCGGCGGCGATGACGCCCATCGCCTCGGCGGTGTGCGCCAGCATCAGTTTCGCGGTGACGTCGCCGATCGCGTACACGCCCGGCACGTTGGTGCGCCCGCGCGCGTCCACCGCGACGGCGCCCCGGTCGGTCAGCTCGACCCCGGCGGCCTCCAGCCCGTAGCCGCCGGTGTTCGGGGCGAACCCGACGGCCTGCAGGAGCTTGTCGGCCTCCAGGGTCTTCTGGGCCCCGTCGGGGCCGGTCACCGAGGCGCGGACCTTGCCGCCGGACTCCTCCACCGTGTCCACGCGGGTGGAGGTGAGCACCTCCACCCCCAGGCGCTTGAAGTGGCGGGCCAGCTCGGCGGAGACCTCCTCGTCCTCGGTGGGCGCGATGCGGTCGAGGAACTCCACCAGGGTCACCTCGGCCCCGTAGTTGCGCAGCACGTAGGCGAACTCCAGGCCGATCGCCCCGGCCCCGGCGATGATGATGCTGGCGGGCACCTCGTCGGCGAGGATCTGCTCCTCGTAGGTGACCACCCGGTCCGACAGGGACGTGCCGGGCAGCAGCCGCGGCGACGCCCCGGCCGCGATGATCGCGTTGTCGAAGGCGACCTGCTCGGTGCCGTCGGGCCCGGCGACCTCCATGCTCGTGGGGCCGGTGAAGGTGCCGCGCCCGTTGAGCTCGGTGATCTTGTTCTTCTTCATCAGGAAGTGCACGCCCTTGACGCGGCCGTCGGCCACGTCGCGGCTGCGGCGGTAGGCCTTGCCGTAGTCGAAGGAGACCTTCCCCCCGAACTCGATGCCGAAGGTGTCCGCCTCGCGGGAGAGCGTGTAGGCGAGCTCCGCGTTGCGCAGCAGGGCCTTGGAGGGGATGCAGCCGACGTTGAGGCAGACGCCGCCCCAGTACTTCTCCTCTACGACCGCCGTCTTCAGGCCGAGCTGGGCGGCGCGGATGGCCGCCACATAGCCGCCGGGGCCCGCGCCCAGGACGACGACGTCGAAATGCTGTGCCATAGGTCGGCTCCCTGCCTATGCGTATTCCCTCCGCCCGCCGGAGCGGGCGCGTGCGCGGGGGTCCCGCGCCGTGTGGCTGTGCGCGGCCGCCGGGGGACCGGCTCAAAGATCCCACCAGTGCCGCTCATCGAAGGCTAGTGCTCCGCCCTGCCCCGGGTGAAGGGCGGGAGTCGCGGGGTGTCGCCGGTCACTCCCGCCCTTGAGGAGGGGCGCCGTCCGCGCCGAAGGGTGCCACAGGGCGTCGCCGTCCGCGCCATGGGCCCGAGCCGGTGGTGTCCGGCGGGGTGAGCGGTCGGAGCCTTGGTAGCGTCGCCCCATGGCCTACATCCTCCACATGACCGAGCACTCGCGGTGGGAGGCGGGCGGCGACATCGACGCCGACTCCCTGCGGACCGAGGGGTTCGTGCACGCCTCCCCGGACGAGGGCACCCTCCTGGCGGTGGCCAACGCGTTCTACCGGGAGGCCGAGGAGCCGATGGTGGCCCTGGTCGTGGACAGCGGGATGGTCGACGCCGAGGTGCGCTGGGAGGCGCCCTCCCCGGCGCCGCCGCCCGGGGCCGACCCGGACGTGCACTTCCCGCACGTGTTCGGCCCCATCCCGCGCGCCGCCGTGGTCGGGGTGCGCTACCTGCGCCGCGACCCGTGGGGCCGCTACACCGGCGTGGTGCGGCGCAGCCCCACCGCCGAGGCGTTGGACCTGCTGCCGCACCCGGAGGGCGGGTGGTACCGGCAGACGTGGCGCTCGCCGGTCAGCTCCCGGCCCGAGGGGTACCCCGGCCCGCGCCACGCGGCCACCGCCATCCACTTCCTGCTCTGCCCGGGCGAGGAGTCGCGGTGGCACCGGGTCCGCTCCGACGAGCTGTGGGTGTTCAACCGGGGCGGCCCGCTGCGCCTGGTGCTGGGCGGCACCGGGGAGGAACCGGAGGAGGAGCGGCCGCTGGTCCTGGGGCCGTACGTGGAGGCGGGGGAGAACCTGCAGATCCTCGTCCCGGCGGGCACCTGGCAGGCGGCCCGCCCGCTGGTCGGTGAGGAGGCGCTGGTGAGCTGCATCGTGGCGCCGGGCTTCGAGTTCGAGGACTTCGAGGCCCTGCCGGACTGACCCGCCGTTCCCCGGTGGCGCCGGCAGGGGCAGCGCGGCTTCCGTCGGCCGTGCCGACGGCACCGAACCGGTCGGATGGGGATCCCGCCGCCCCGGGGGACGCCTGGACCGGAACCTCAGCGGTCGGTCAGGGCCTCGGCCATCACGCGGAACTTGGAGTCGGCTTCGGCCAGCTCCGCCTGCGGGTCCGACCCGGCCACGATTCCGCACCCGGCGAACAGGCGCGCCCGCGAGCCCGACACCTGCGCGCACCGCAGGGCGATCGCCCACTCGCCGCGCCCCTGGGCGTCGATCCAGCCGACCGGGCCCGCGTAGCGCCCCCGGTCCATCCCCTCCAGCTCGCGGATGAGCTCCACCGCCTCCGCCGTGGGGGTGCCCCCGACCGCCGCCGTCGGGTGCAGCGCCGCCACCGCGTCCAGCGTCGACACCCCCGGGCGCAGCTCGGCCGAGGCGGGGGACGCCAGGTGCTGCACGTTGGCCAGGCGCAGCAGCTCGGGCTCCGGCGACGCCGCCACCTCCGTCGCCAGCGGGCCCAGCGCGGCGCGCAGCGACTCGACGGCGTACCGGTGCTCCTCGCCGTCCTTGTCCGAGGCGAGCAGGTCCTCGGCCAGCGCGGCGTCCTCCTCCCGGGTGGCGCCCCGGCGGCGGGTCCCCGCCAGCACCAGCGACTCCACCCGGTCGCCCTCGCGGCGCAGCAGCAGCTCCGGGGTGGCGCCCACCAGCCCGTCGACGGCGAAGGTGTAGCACTCGGGGTGGGCGGCCGCGAGCCGCCCCAGCAGAGTGCGGGGGTCGACGGCGCGCTCGGCGTCGGCGAACGCGTCCCGCGCCAGCACCGCCTTGTCCAGGCCCCCGCCCCGGATCCGGTCGACCGCCGCGCCGACCGCCCCGCACCACTCCTCGGCCGACAGCGAGCCCGGCCCCCACGTGAGCGGCCCCACCGGGCGCAGCGGCGCCCCCGGGGCGGTGAGCGCCTCCGGGTGGGACCCCGGACCGCGGCCGCCGATCGTGGTGAGCCAGGTGTGCCCGTCGCGGCGGCCGGCCACCACGCTGGGCACCACCAGCACCGACCCGTTCGAGCGCGCGTCGAAGGTGAAGGAGGCGAACGCCACCGGACCGGTGCCCGGCAGGCCGACCGCGTCGTCCACCTCGGCGTCGGCGAACAGGTCCCGCAGCAGGCGCGCGGCCTCGGAGAAGCGCCGCCCCCCTCGGGGGTCCCCCTCCGCGGGCAGCTCCGCACGGGCGGCCTCGCCCCAGGCGACCAGGCCGTCACCGCCGCGGAGCCAGCACAGGGGCGCGGCGGCGGGCAGGTGGGACAGCAGCGGGCGCCGGTCGCGCAGCTCGACGGTGCGAACGGCCAGGCGGGACGAGGATGCAAAGGCGACACTCACGACATTCGAGTCTAGGGAGTCGGCGGGGGCGGCGTGCCCAAGCGCGCGGAACCGTGCGCGGGCCCCGCGCGGGCGCCGCTAGGCTGTCCCGGGAATCGGCGGCGGCGCGGGACATGCGCGGGAAAGGCGGACACGGGGGACATGCGGAGGCTGCTGAGCTGGGCGGCGACGGCCGCGGTGCTGCCGGTCCTGGCGGCCTGCACGGGTGCGCCGGAGGACGCCGGGTCCGACCCGGGCGCGGCGGACGCCCGCCCCATCCCCGCCGAGTGCGAGGACACCGCCGACGTGCCCAAGCGGCAGATGCGCGGAGTGTGGCTCACCACCGTCCGCAACATCGACTGGCCGTCCGAGCCGGGCCTGGACGCCGGGGAGCAGAAGGACGAGCTGCGCGCGCAGCTCGACGACGCCCGGGACCTGGGCCTCAACGCGGTCTTCTTCCACGTGCGGCCCACCGCCGACGCCGTCTACGCCTCCGACAAGGAGCCGTGGGCCCGGTACCTCACCGGTGACCAGGGCGGCGACCCCGGCTACGACCCGCTGCAGTTCGCCGTGGAGGAGGCGCACGCCCGCGGGCTGGAGCTGCACGCCTGGTTCAACCCCTACCGGGTCGGCTGGGACGACCCCGACCTGGAAGGGCTGGCCGACGACCACCCGGCCGTGGAGCACCCGGACTGGCTGGTGGAGTACGACGACCAGGGGTGGCTCGACCCCGGGCTGCCCGAGGTGCGCGAGTGGGTCACCGGGGTGGTCATGGACGTCGTCGGCCGCTACGACGTGGACGGGGTGCACTTCGACGACTACTTCTACCCCTACCCGGCCGACGGTGAGGAGTTCGACGACGACGCGAGCTGGGAGGAGCACGGCGGCGGCGCCGAGGACCGCGACGCCTGGCGGCGGTCCAACGTCGACGCGCTCATCGCCGACGTGCACGCGGCCATCGGCGAGTCGAAGCCGTGGGTGCGCTTCGGGGTGAGCCCGTTCGGGATCTGGCGCAACGCCGACAGCGACGCCGACGGCTCGGACACGGGGGGCCTGGAGTCGTATTCGGCCCAGTACGCCGACACCCGCGCCTGGATCCGGGAGGGCTCCGTCGACTACATCGTGCCGCAGCTGTACTGGGAGCGCGGGTTCTCCACCGCCGACTACGAGGTGCTGGCGCCGTGGTGGGCCGAGGAGGTGCGCGGCACCGGCGTCGACCTGTACATCGGGCAGGCCGCCTACCGGGTCGGCGAGGACGGCGAGAAGGCCTGGGAGGGCGACGGCGCCCTCGCCCGGCAGCTCGACTACAGCGGTGAGCTGCCCGAGGTGGGCGGCGACGTGTTCTTCTCCATGCAGGACATGCGGGGCGGCGCAGAAGGGGCGATGGAGCGGCTGCAGGAGGGGCACTACGCCCTTCCGGCCCTGCCGCCGAAGGCCCAGGGCGGGGAGGGGCGCCCCGACCCGGTGGAGGGGCTGCGGGCGGTGCGCGGTGAGGACGGCGACGTGCGGGTGTCGTGGGACGCGGTCGAGGGGGCGCGCTCCTACGCCGTCTACCGGGTGCCCGAGGAGGAGGCCGACGACCCGTGCGCGCTGGGTGGCCGGGAGCACCTGGCCGGAGTGGCCGGTGCGCAGGACGAGCCGTCGTTCACCGATACCGGGGCCGGAGCGGGCGGGGACGGGGACGCCGGGCGGCCCCGGTACTTCGTCACCGCCCTGGACCGCTACCGCACCGAAGGCGCGCCGGGGGAGGGGGCGGAGGTCGGCCCCCGGGCCGACTGAGGCCCTCCGCAGCAGTGGCCAAGGGATCCTCCTCCCCTCGGCGCGCCCGGTGTCGGCGGGGCCTGCGCGAGCCCCGGGGCCATCGGAGCCATCAAGGGGCCGGACGGCTCCGGGGCGGGCGTGGAAGCGAATTCCCGGAACCGGATGACAGCGCCCCTGAGCCCGGATAGAAAGGCGGGTATCGGGGGTGGGGCCGCCGTATGCGGCCCGGCGCCCACTGTGCCGATGCGAAAGGTGGCGCCATGGCTCTGCGCGAGTACGAAGAGCGGATCCTGGCCGCGATCGAGCACCGCCTCACCGAGGACGATCCGGTCCTGGCGGGGCGCCTTCAGTCGTTCGGCGAGTGCGATCCCGGGCTCGCGGACGGGCCCGCCGACGGGGACGTCCGGTGGCGGGCGTGGCTGGTCTGCGCCGTCGTCGGTTCGTTGGTGCTGCTGGCGATGCTGGCACTGATCCTCGTGGCGCCCCCGGCCGAGGCCCCGTCCGAGGGACTGGCCCCGGACCAGGAACAGGTCGACCGGACGGGCGAGGGCGAGGACACCACGGTGACCGCACTGGACCGCCCGAGCGTCTGAGCCGGCGCCTTCGGCGGAACCGGCGATGCCGGTGAGGCCGGTGAGGCCGGTGAGGCCGGTGAGGCCGGCGAGGACAGGTCGGCGCGTCTACCTGCAGCGTTGTCGGCCGCCGGGCGTGTGCGTGGTCGGTGTGGTCGGCGGCGACGGCGTGAGCGGGGCGGTTCCCCGGGCCTGCTTGCCGTCCGGCGGGTACCTCGCGGTCCAGGTGGTCGGCGGCTGGGCAGGTTCCCCGCTCCCTGGCCCCGGCCGGACAGCGGGCCGCCGGGGTGTCGGGGGAGGGCGGCGACGATACGGGTGGAGCGGGGCAGGGCGCCCCGGTCGGCCGCCGGGTCTCTGCGTGGCCCGAGCCCTGGGCCCCTGACCCCTGCGCGTCTCGGCATGTGGGACCGTTCGCCCGAGTTGCGCCTGGTGGCCGGTATTCAGACCCGGATACCGGCCACCAGG
>NZ_JAQFWP010000087.1 GCF_027706745.1 Nocardiopsis suaedae
CCGGGGAACCGCCCCGCTTGTGCCGTCGCCGCCGAACACGGCGACCACGCACTCACCCGGTGGCCGACCGATCCGCAGGTAGGGCCGCTGACCTTCGTCGTCGCCGCTCTCGGCCGGGCACTCCCGGGGTTCGGCGGACGGCTGGTGTCCGGGAGTGGGGTACCTGCCGAGCCCCGCCCGCCTGGACCGCGAGGAACCCGCCGGACGGCAGGCGTGGCCGTAGCGGGTGCCTGCCCTCGTCGGTGCTGCTCTCAGACGATGCCGTTCTCGTAGGCGAACACCACTGCCTGGGTCCGGTCGCGCAGGTCGAGCTTCATCAGGATGCGGCCGACGTGGGTCTTGACCGTCTGCTCGGACAGCACCAGCTCTTCGGCGATCTCGCCGTTGGACAACCCCTTGGCCACCAGTCGCAGCACGTCGGCCTCGCGTGGGGTCAGGGAGGCGTAGGCCTCCGGGCGGGCGGTCGCGCGTTCGCGGCGGCGGGCGGCGATGTCGGCGATCAGACGCTTGGTCACCGACGGCGCCAGCAGCGCATCCCCGCGCGCCACGGTGCGCACCGCCGCGCGCAGGTCGTCCACCGGGGCGTCCTTGAGCAGGAACCCGCTGGCGCCCGCCCCCAAGGCCTCGTACACGTACTCGTCCAGGTCGAACGTCGTCAGCACCAGCACCTTCGTGCCGGATCCGGCCGTGCCCCCGGCGGCCTCCCCGACGGTTCCGGCGGCCTCCCCGACGGTTCCGGCGGTTCCGACCGGGTTCCCGGCCGTACTCCCGAGCGCGTTCCCGGCCAGTTCCCCGGATGCGGTCCCGGCCGGCCCGCCGAACGCGGTCCCGGCGTCTCCGGCCGGGGTCTGGGCGGTGATCCGGCGGGTGGCCTCCAGGCCGTCCATCGCGGGCATGCGCACGTCCATCACGACCACGTCCGGACGGTGCTCGCCCGCCAGCCGCACGGCCTCCCGGCCGTCGGCGGCCTGCGCCACCACGCTGATGTCCTCGGCCGCGTCGAGGAGCGCGGCGATCCCGTCGCGCACCATCGCCTGGTCGTCTGCGACTATCACGGAGATCGGCACCGGACCACCCTACTGCGCGCCGTCCGCCTCCAGGGGCAGTCGGGCCTCGACCGCGAAGCCGCCGTCCGGCGTCGGCCCGGCCCGCAGGGTCCCGCCGAGGACGGCGGCCCGCTCCCGCATGCCGACCAGCCCGTGGCCGCCCGGCCCGAATCCGCCGCCGACCCCGTCCTGCGCCGCCGGTCCGTTGACCACCCGCACCTCCAGAGCGCCGCCCTCCGGCCCCAGCTCCACCTCCACCCGCGCCCCGGGCGCGTGCCGGGCCGCGTTGCTGAGGGCCTCCTGCACGATCCGGTAGGCCGAGCGCCCCACCGCCTCCGACACGGCCGCCTCCCGCGAGCGGTCGTCCACCGCGACGCGCATGCCCGCCGTCCGCGCCCCCTCGACCAGCTCCCCGAGCCGGTCCAGCCCCGGCTGCGGCGCCCGTTCGGCGTCCTCGCCCTGCTCGCGGAGCAGCCGCACCACCCTGCGCATCTCCGTCAGCGCCTCGCGGGACGCGTCGCGGATGGTCGTGAAGGTCTCCGCCGCGCCGTCCGGCAGCCCCGGGTACTTGTAGGGCGCCGCCTCGGCCTGGATGGCGATCATCGACATGTGGTGCGACACCACGTCGTGCAGCTCCCGCGCGATGCGCGAGCGCTCCTCCAGCGCCGCCTGCCGGGCGTGCTCGCGGCGGCGCAGCTCCGCCTCCCGTGCCAGCTCCCGCTGGGCCGACAGGCGCCCCCGCACGTTGGCCCCGAGCGCCGCGATGCCCGCCGCCAGGGCGCACGGCCACAGGGTCTGCAGCAGCGGCGTCCCGGCCAGGGGAGCCGCGGGCAGGAAGGCGGCGAGCGCGGTCGCGGCGGCCACCCCCGCTGCGGTCCGCCCGCCGTGCGCGACGGCGACCGCGTACACGAGGACCGCCATGACCACCAGGCCCGCCGCCGGCCACGGCCACAGGTCGTGCGGTGGCGCCCCGAACGCGCCGATGGAGACGACCGCCAGGACCAGGCCCCCCGACCCCAGCCGCCATGCCAGAAGCGGAGCCGTCGGCACCAGCGCCAGCGGAAGCCCCGCCGCCGCTCCCAGCGTCCACGCCAGCGGGTACGGCAGCAGGTGGAACAGGGCCAGCTGCACCCCGGCCACCGCCGACGCGCCGACCGAGGCCGCGCCCAGCACGCCCCAGGCGATCCGCTCGCGGGCCAGCACCTTCGGCCCCGGCCGCGCGCCGGAGGAGGGCGGCGGCGGGTCCCCTTCGGAAGGCATCAGCAGCCACAGGGACGCGTACACGGCGAGGGCGACCACGGCGGTCCCCGGTGTCAGCAGCACCGCCGCCACCCGCAGGGCGATGCGCCCCGACCGGGAACGGGGCGCGAAGGCCGCGCACACCCCCGCGATCAGCCGCGTGTCCCGGGGGCGGCGCGGCCCGCCGAGCAGCCGCATGGGGCCGCCCGGCCGACGCACCGGCGCCCGCCACACCGCGTCGACCACCCCGTCCACCAGCGGGATGGCGGGCCGGTCCGGCGGGGGCGGCGGCGGAGCGGCGCGCACCCCGCTCTCCTCACGGCGCATCCGGACGTTGTCCCCGGTGACCAGGGCGGTGGTGGCCATGAACGCGTATACCAGCGCATCGGACAGGTCCCGTCCGGGCAGCGCCCCCTGGGCGAGGAAGAGGGCCGTGGTGGCCGCGCCGACCGCGGTCGCGATCCCGCGGTGGTACTGCGCTGCGACGAGGTAGAGCACGATCATGAACGGCAGGAGCACCGGAGCGGTCACCCCGGTCTCGACCGGGATGTCGCGCGGCAGGACGAACGTGACGGCCAGCGCGGGAACCATCAGCCGCCAGGTCAGCAGCGGCGAGCGCGCGAGCAGCAGCATGGGCGCGCCCACCGCGATGCCCACGGCCAGCGCCGTCCAGCGCGGGATCCCGTAGTCGTACAGCTCAGGCCCGACCGCCCAGGCGGTGAACAACGCCGCCGCCACCAGGACGAGCTGCCGGTTCGCGGCGGCGCGGCCGCGGGCCCGGGGGCGTCCGGCCGCGTGCACCAGCCACAGCACCGGGTACAGCAGCGCGGGCAGCACGGTGACCACGAACGTGCGGCGCACACGCTTCACCGGGAGGCCCTTCCGCGCCGCGCGCTCGGCGCACACGCCCCCGACCTGCGGCCGGGGGACGGGCTCGGGCGCGGGGGCGGGCAGGAGGCGCTCCAGCTCGGACGGGGGACGCCAGAGCGCGTCGTAGAAGGCCCTCCCGAACCGGGACGGTGCCCTCGCCCCGCGCTCGTGCCCGACCGCGTCCTCGTCCATGCCGCTCCCGCCTGTGACAGCCCTGTCGGACCGAACGTTAGGCCCCGACCAGGGCTGCCGCCATCACCCTGAGGTGGGACATCGCGACAGAGTGGTGTGGGGTGGCGTGGGCCGCAAGAGGGCTGTAGGGCAGGTCCGCAGAGGGCGCCGGCTTCTTCGGAGGTCGGTGCGGGGCGTGTCCACCTTCCGCCCACGGCCTCCGGCCCGGCCCCCGTTGATCTCGGGAGAAACGACGCTAAAACCGCGCTTGTAGGGTCGTTTCTCCCGAGATCAACGCCGAGGGGGCGTACCGGTCGTGCTGGACCGGTCCACGGGAAACGACACCACTCCAGCAGACACGATCCGGGGCGCCGAACGCCCGGTCCGCCTCCGCGCCCCGCCGGGGCCCCGACGACCCCTCGTCGCGGCGACCGATCGACACCGCCCCTGGCGAGCGGCGCCGCACGTGCGGTTTCAGAGGCTCCTCCCGCTATCGCCGACGCGGGGGTCCGGGCGGAAAGGTCGGAGGACTACCCTCGATAGCGGCCCACAAGGCCGTCGTCGGAACGGAAAGGCAACGGTGCCTGCGAATGGATGCGCGTACCTACATCGAAGAGCACCGCGGCGCGTTCGTCGCCGCCCTCAAGGAATGGCTGGCCATCCCCTCCGTCTCGGCGGACCCCGACCGGCACGGTGACGTCAGGCGCTCGGCCGAATGGCTCGTCGCCCACCTCAAGGGCACCGGGTTCCCCACGGTGGAGGTCTGGGAGACCGGCGGCCTGCCCGCCGTCTACGCCGAATGGCCCGCCGCCGCCCCCGGCGCCCCCACCGTCCTCGTCTACGGCCACCACGACGTCCAGCCGGCCGACTCCGCCGAGGGGTGGGAGACCGACCCCTTCACCCCCGTCGAGCAGGGCGACCGCCTCATCGGCCGCGGCGCCTCCGACGACAAGGGCCAGGTCCTCTTCCACGCCCTGGGCGTCCGCGCCGGGCTGGCGGCCTCCGGCGCCGACGCCCCGCCGGTCACCCTCAAGCTCCTCATCGAGGGCGAGGAGGAGTCCGGCTCCCCGCACTTCGCCGAACTGCTCAAGGCCCGCCGCGACCGCCTGGACTGCGACGTGGTCGTCGTCTCCGACACCACCATGTGGGCCGCCGACACCCCCTCCATGTGCGTGGGCATGCGCGGCCTGGTCGCCGGGCAGATCGACCTCTACGGCCCCGACCGCGACCTGCACAGCGGCACCTTCGGCGGCGCCGTGCCCAACCCCGCCGCCGCCATGGCCGACCTGCTCTCCGGCCTGCACGGCCCCGACGGGCGCATCGCCGTGCCCGGGTTCTACGACGACGTCGTGGAGATCGGAGAGGAGGAGCGCGACCTCATCGCCCGGCTCCCCTTCGACGAGGGCGAGTGGCTGGCCACCGCCTCCAGCCGGGCCGTCTCCGGCGAGGCCGGGTACAGCACCCTGGAGCGCATCTGGGTGCGCCCCACCGCCGAGATCAACGGCATGTGGAGCGGCCACACCGGCTCCGGCGGGAAGACCATCGTCCCCTCCTCCGCCCACGCCAAGCTGAGCTTCCGTCTGGTGCCCGACCAGGAGCCGCTGCGCATCCAGCAGGCCGTGCGCGCCTACGTGGAGGCGAACGTCCCCGACGGCGTGATCCCCGAGGTGTCCTTCTCCGGACCCGGCGTGCGCCCCTGCGCCTCGGACCTGTCCTCCGACGCCGTGCGCGCCGCCCGCGCCGCCATGTCCCGCGCCTTCGGCACCGAGGTCCTCTACACCCGCGAGGGCGGCAGCGGCCCCGAGGCCGACCTGGCCGACATCCTCGGCGCCCCGCTGGTGTTCGTCGCCGTCGGCCTCGACGACGACCGCATCCACGCCCCCAATGAGAAGGTGGAGGTCCCCCTCCTCCTCAAGGGCGCCGAGAGCGCCGCCTACCTGTGGGAGGACCTGGCCCGGCGCGGCTGAGGCCCCTCCCGTTCCGCACCGCTTTCGATCCAGGAAGGCCCAGGAAGGCCCCATGAGCATGCCCGACCCCGTGCCCCTGCTGTCCCGCAGCGCCGTCGACATGGCCGGACACCGGCGCGGCGACGAGGAGTGGCTGGAGAAGGCCTGGGGCGACCCCGCGACCCGTGTGCTGGTGCTGGAGGGCGGCGACCCGGTCACCTACGGCTGGCGCAACCTGATGTCGCGCCAGTCGCGGGCTCTGGTGCGCGACACCGGCGACGGCGGTGTCCGGCTGGAGTTCGCCACCCCCGCCGCCGCCCCCGCGGGGGAGCGGTACCTGCTCGGTGTCGGCGCCGACGGTAACGCCTACTTCGCGGTGCACGCCGCCGAAGGGGACCCCCTGGAGGAGGCGGAGCACGGGCCCGGTGTGCGCGCGGCGTCGCTGCGGGACGCCGGGGCGGTGCTGGACGATGCCGAGGCCGGGCTGCTCACCCACGCGGTGGCACTGGCCAACTGGCACGCCTCGCACCGGTTCTGCCCCATGTGCGGGGCGTCGACCCGGTCGTCGGCCGCCGGGCACGTGCGGGTGTGCGAACGCGAGGGCACCGAGCAGTTCCCCCGCATGGACCCGGCGGTGATCATGCTGGTGGTCCGGGAGGACCCGGACGGTGAGGAGCGGTGCCTGCTCGGGCACAACCCCGCCTGGCCGCAGGGCCGCTACTCGGTGCTGGCGGGCTACGTCGAGCCGGGGGAGTCCCTGGAGCACGCGGTCGAGCGCGAGGTCGCCGAGGAGGTGGGCGTGGCCGTGGCGGACCCGGAGTACGTCTCCTCCCAGCCGTGGCCGTTCCCGCGCAGCCTGATGCTCGGGTTCACCGCCCGCGCCGTGGGGGAGGCCGAGCGCACCGACGACCAGGAGATCACCGACGTGCGGTGGCTGTCCCGCGCGGAGCTGCGCGCGGCCGCCGAGGGCGGCTCGGTGGCGCTGCCCGGCCGGGTGTCGATCGCGCGGCTGCTCATCGAGCGCTGGTACGGCGGGCGGCTCCCCGGCGCGTGGTGACGGGCGCCGGACCCGCCTCAGGCGCGGCCGCCCGCCGCCTCGGCCGCGGTCCCGGCCCCGGCGAGCTCGGCGGGCAGCGGGGTGAGCGGGTTGGTGCAGCTGGCGACCACGTCGCGGGACAGGTCGGCGACCTTGCGCCCGCGCGAGCGGGCCGCCGAGCGCAGCTTCTCGAAGGCCTCGCGCGGTGCGAGCCGGTGCCGCTCGGCGAGCACCCCGATGGCCTGCTCGACCACGACGCGCGTCTGCAGCGCGTGTTCGAGCTGGGCGACGGTGATGCGCAGCCGCTCCACCTCGGTCGCGTCGTCGCCGGCCCGCGGCGGCGCGGGCGGGGCCTCGGGGACGCGCTGCTGCTCGGCCGCCAGGATGTCGGCCAGCACCATCGCGTTGACCAGGTCGGGAACCTGCTCGCCCTGCACGCTCCAGCCGCCGGGCGTGCGCCGGATGACCCCCGCCTCTGCCGTCGTCTCCTCGCCGTCTCTGGTCCGGCTCTGTGCTGCCACGTGGTCCCCCTCGTGATCTGGGCCCCGGCCGGCCCGTGCGGTGCGGGCCGGCCGGGCGGCGCGGCGCGCCCGGGAGGTGCCGCCCGGAGGCGGCCCGCCTCAGGCGAGCGCGGCGATCTTCTCCTTGACCTGCTTGGCGGACGGGTTGGTGAGGGCCGTACCGTCGCCGAACAGCACGGTCGGAACCGTCTGGTTGCCGCCGTTGACCTGCATCACGTACTCCGCCGCGGCCGGGTCCCGCTCGATGTCCACCTCGTCGACGGCGATGCCCTCCCGGGCGAGCTGGCTCTTGAGCCGCTTGCAGAAGCCGCACCACGGTGTGGTGTACATCGTGATCGGACCGGTGCTCGGGGTGGTCATCGAACCTCTCCTCGTTCCGTCGAACAGGTCGTCGCCGGTGCACGCCGCCCGAAAGCGATCAGAACACCGCCTAGTGACAACGCGGCGGGCCTCCCCGAGCTTCCCCGTATCGGCCGCATCACCTCGTGGGACGCCTGCGGCGCCCGGGTGGTTCCCGCCAGAACCCCTGCGGGAGCGGCGTTCGCGCGCCGCCGCCGCCGTCCACAGGCGCGCACCGGGACTGCGCACACGTCCGCGGCGGCCCCCGATACTTGAGAGACTCGACGGGCAGAGCGGGGCACGGGTGGCCGGAGTCGGCCGCGCCCCGCGGACGCGGAGCCGACGCGCACGGAGCCGGCTCGGCCGACACGGAACCGGGAACGGAGGAGCCGCATGGACCCCGACCGCGTGCTGGAGGGGCTGGACCCCGAACAGCTTGAGGCGGCCCGCGCCCTGCGCGGGCCGGTGTGCATCCTGGCGGGGGCGGGGACCGGCAAGACCCGCGCCATCACGCACCGGATCGCGCACGCGGTGGCCTCCGGCGTCGCGGCCGAGCAGCAGATCCTCGCGGTCACCTTCACCACCCGCGCCGCGGGCGAGATGCGCGGACGGCTGCGCGCCCTGGGCGCCCCCCGGGTCCAGGCCCGCACGTTCCACGCCGCGGCGCTGCGCCAGCTCTCCTACTTCTGGCCGCAGGTGGTGGGCGGCCCACCGCCCACGCTGATCGACTCCAAGCTGCAGGTGGTGGCGCGCGCCGCCCGTGACTGCGGGGTGGAGGCCGACCGGACCGCCCTGCGCGACCTGGCCTCGGAGATCGAGTGGTCCAAGGTGACCCAGGTGCGCCCGGCCGACTACGAGAGCGCCGTCGCCAAGGCGGGCCGCACCGCCCCCATGGCCCCGGTGGAGGTGGCCCGGGTCTTCGAGGGGTACGAGGAGATCCGCCGCGAGCGCAACCTGCTCGACTTCGAGTCGATGCTGGAGCTGACCGCCGCCATGCTGGCCGAGCGCCCCGAGATCGCCGAGCGCGTGCGCGACCAGTACCGCTACTTCGTCGTCGACGAGTTCCAGGACGTCAACCCGCTGCAGAAGCTCCTGCTGGACGCCTGGCTGGGCGACCGCGACGACCTGTGCGTGGTGGGCGACCCGGGCCAGACCATCTACTCCTTCGCCGGTGCCACCCCCGCCTACCTGACCCGCTTCGCCGCCGCCTACCCGCACGCCACCCTGGTGCGGCTGGTGCGCGACTACCGGTCCACCCCCCAGGTGGTGAAGGTCGCCAACGACGTCCTCAAGCGGTCCCGCCCCATCGGCGGCGGCGACCAGCGGATCGAGCTCCTCGCGCAGCGCCCCGACGGGCCCGACCCCTCCTACACCGAGTACGACGACGAGCCCGCCGAGGCCTCCGCGGTGGCGCGCCGCATCGCCGCCCTGGTCGACTCGGGAACCCCGGCGCGGGAGGTCGCGGTGCTGTTCCGCACCAACTCCCAGTCCGCCGCCTACGAGCAGGCCCTCGCGGACGCGGGCATCGCCTTCACCGTGCGCGGCGCCACCCGGTTCTTCGAGCGCCAGGAGATCAAGCAGGCCGTGCACACCTTGCGGGGGGCCCGGCAGGGCGGGGGAGGCGAGCCGCTGGCCGGGACCGTCCGGCCGCTGCTGGCGCCCCTCGGGCTGACCCCCGAGGCGCCGGAGGGCCGCCAGGCGCGCGAGCGCTGGGAGTCGCTGGCGGCGCTGGCCCAGCTCGCCGACGACATCGCGGTGGAGCGGCACCGCGGCTCCTGCGCCGCCCCCGGCGAGGGCGGGGCCGCGGCCCCGCCGGGCCCGGGGCCGCTCCCGGCCGAGTGCTCCTGCGGGCGCCCCTACACCGCCACGCTGGACGACTTCGTGGAGGAGCTGGAGGCCCGGGTCGCCACCGAGCACGCCCCGGAGATGGAGGGGGTCACCCTGGCCTCCCTGCACGCCGCCAAGGGCCTGGAGTGGGACGCGGTCTTCCTCGTCGGCCTCACCGAGGGCACGCTGCCCATCGTCTACGCCGAGACCGACGAGCAGGTCGAGGAGGAGCGGCGGCTGTTCTACGTGGGCGTCACCCGCGCCCGCGAGTACCTGTCGATGTCGTGGGCGCTGGCGCGCTCCCCGGGCGGGCGCAAGGGGCGCCGCCCCACCCGGTTCCTGGACGGCCTGCGCCCGGCCTCCCCGTCGCTGGCCTCCGGCCGCCGCGACCGGTCCCGCGCGGGCAAGGTGGTGCGCTGCCGGATCTGCGGGAACACCCTCACCGACGCGGCCGAGCGCAAGGTCGCCCGGTGCGCGGACTGCCCGGCCGACTACGACGAGGCGCTGCTGGAGCGGCTCAAGGAGTGGCGCAAGGGCACCGCGCAGCGCCTGGGGGTCCCGGCCTACGTGGTGTTCACCGACGCCACCCTGCAGGCGGTGGCCGAGCTGGAGCCCTCCGGCGTGTCCGAACTGTCGCGGATATCCGGTGTCGGCGCCGTGAAGCTGGAACGCTACGGTGAGGCGGTGCTGGCCCTGTGCGCGGGGGAGGAGCCCCCGGTGCCCGAGGAGGAGGGGGAGCGCGATGGCGGATGAGAAGGCGGCGCCGGACGCGGGCGGGGAGGCGGCCGCGGCCGGCCAGTCCCTGGAGTCGCTGCTGGACATCCTCGACCTGGAGCGGATCGAGGACGACATCTTCCGGGGCTCCAGCCCCGACCACGGCCCCCAGCGGGTGTTCGGCGGCCAGGTCGCCGGGCAGGCGCTGGTGGCCGCCGGGCGGACGGTGCCCCCCGAGCGGGCGGTGCACTCGCTGCACGCCTACTTCATCCGCCCGGGCGACCCGTCGGTGCCCATCGTCTTCCAGGTGGACCGGGTCCGCGACGGCCGCTCCTTCACCACCCGCCGGGTGACCGCCGTCCAGCACGGCCGGGCGATCTTCACCCTGTCGGCGTCCTTCCACAAGGCCGAGCCGGGCCTGAGCCACCAGGTGCGCATGCCCGAGGTGCCCGGCCCCGAGGAGCTGCCCACCGCCCGCGAGCGGCTGGAGAAGGCGCTGGGCACGGTGCCGCGGTTCGCCTACTGGCACCCGATCGAGATGCGCCCGGTGGGCGCGATGTCCTTCGAGGTCGGCGCCGACCCGGCGCTGCGCACCACGGAGAACCTGGTGTGGATCCGGGTCGACGGCCGCCTGCCGGACGACCCGCTGCTGCACGTGTGCCTGATGACCTACGCCTCGGACCTGACCCTGCTGGACACGGTGCTGCTCCGGCACGGGCGCTCGTTCGAGGGCATCTCCATGGCCAGCCTCGACCACGCCATGTGGTTCCACCGGCCCTTCCGCGCCGACGAGTGGCTGCTCTACGCCCAGGAGACCCCCTCGGCGGAGGGGGCGCGCGGGCTGGCCCGCGGCCTGTTCTACACGCGCGAGGGCGAGCTGGTCTGCTCGGTGGTGCAGGAAGGGCTGATCCGGGTCGTGGGCGACGGCGGCTGAGCCGGCGCGGTTCCCCGGGACTTCCGGCCGGATCCGGACGAATTCGCAGGTCAAAAATTGGTTGCCGCGCATCGGCGACCCCGTCTAGTGTTAACTCCCGTCAGCGACCGCGCAACGGTCCGCGGCGAGAGCCGCGTACCCGACCGAGAGGAGGTGTCCCATCCGATGATCGCAATGAAGAGCGCATTCGGTGCCGTGTCCGGCACGGCCCCGCGCTTCATGGTGCTCTCCGCCGATGAGTGGGGCACCGAGCGCGGCGTGCCGTTCGGCCCTGCGACCTATTCCGCCCGTAGCGGCCTCGACATGTCCTTCGCCACCGGCGGCGCCCGGCGCCTCCGCGACCTGAAGGCCGGCCTGATCCAGGCCGACGTCGAAGCAGCGATCACGGGAGGAGTGCGTCCGGTTCAGGCCGAACGCGGACTGCCCGGGTTCGTTCACGCAGCAACCCCGCGCCCGCAGGGCGCAGTGGGGGCGTGTCCACGGAGTAGACCGGCGTAACAGACGCCGAGCGAGTCTTCCGTGGCCGCGGCCCCGCACAGGGGCCGCGGCCACATTCGTCTCCGCGGAACCGGTCCCCGCCTGAAGGGCGGAGACCGATCTCCGCGGCGCGGCAATCAGGCACCGGCCCCGGATCGAAGATCCGACCGTCGAAGTCGCAACGCGTAGACGAAAGATCAGGAGGACACCGATGCTCGCGTCGGTCCTGGAGACTCCGTGGCTCGGTGAGGCCGAGGTTCCCTGCCGGAGGGAGCCCGACCTCTTCTTCGCCGAGGCGCCGGCCGATGTCGAGGCGGCCAAGGCCGTCTGCCAGAGCTGCCCCTTCCGTGAGCAGTGCCTGGCGGACGCCCTTGAGCGCCGTGAGCCGTGGGGGGTCTGGGGCGGCGAACTGCTCGTCGCCGGAAAGGTCGTCCCGCGCAAGCGTCCGCGGGGCCGCCCCCGCAAGCACCCGCAGCCGGTCGCGGCCTGACCGCACGGCGCGGACGCGCCGCACCCACGCCCCGACGTCCCGGTTCACACCGAATTCCGAGAGGAAGCCCGAACCCATGCTGAACGAACTCATGGCCGCCCTGAAGACCGCCCCGCTGCCCGAGGGGGACACCGCCCACCGGGAGCGCGAGCGGCGCAGGCTGTCGGCCCGGCAACTGCGGGCCGAGATGCGCGAACACGCCCGCATGGAGCGCGCGCTCATGGAAATAAGCTGGTCGCGCCTGTGTTGACGGCGCGACGGCGCCGTCGCCGGAGGCCGGCGCCCCACCGGGGCGCCGGCCTCCGGCCCGTCCGGGACCCGTCCCGGGGTCCGACCAGGGGATCGTTCATGCCGCATCCCTAAAAATGCGCAATCTCCCCCTGTGGTAGGAGTCAACTCTGGGATACCGTGACGTTGTGCCTCAGAACACAGAGATCGAGGTACGGCGGAGTGCCCGCCGCAGGCGGACGGTGTCCGCCTACCGCGACGGGAACAAGACGGTCGTCCTCGTCCCCGCCACGTTCTCCCGCGCCGAGGAGAAGCGCTGGGTGAGTCGGATGCTGGACCGGCTCGAGGCCAGGGAGGAGCGCCGCCGCCCCGGCGACGCCGCCCTGCACGAGCGCGCCGTGGAGCTCGCGGAGCGCTATCTCGACGGCCTGGTCAGCCCGGACAGCGTGCGCTGGGTGGACAACCAGAACACCCGCTGGGGGTCGTGCACCCCGGACACCGGTGCGATCCGCCTGTCGCGCAGGCTGTCGGGCATGCCCTCGTGGGTGATGGACTACGTGCTGGTCCACGAGCTGGTCCACCTGGTCATCCCGCACCATGGGCCCGAGTTCTGGGAGATGGTGCACCGCTACCCCAAGGCCGAGCGGGCCCGGGGGTACCTCGAAGGCGTCAGTGCCGCCTCCCGCCTGGCCGACGGCGGGAGCGCCGAAGAGTCCGCGCCCGAAGAGGACGACGTCATCGGCGAATGACCGTCCCGGGACGCCCGGACCCGGCAGGCGCGGGGCTCCGCGCCGCACCCGCTTCTCTCGCGCCCGGCGCCCCTGACACGGTGGAGCCCACCGGGAGCGCAGCGCGGCCATCGGGCCTCTCCGCTGACGACGTTCCGTATGTCCAGGTCGGCGCTGTGTAGCGGTGGGCGTGGCGGAAGAGGCCGGAATCCTCTTGTGTTCGGGGGATTGACGCGCCCAGGACGCGAAATTACCTTCGCGTAAATTACCGGCCGGAAACACCGGCGGGTAGCCCCGCACACGAAGGTAGGTACCGTGTCCCGTATCTCCCCCAGACCCGTCGCCGTCGTCCTCGGCGCCCTGGCCCTGACCGGCCTGGCCGCCTCGCCCGCCGCCGCCGCGCAGGGCTTCGTGGACGGCACGATCTCGGCCGAGGGCCAGTCGTGCTCCTGGACCGACGGGGTCACCAGCGACCAGGCCCCCACCCCCCTGACCGTCGACCGCACCACGATCAACACGTCCGGAACCGGGAACCTGTCCTGTGACGGCGACACCACCGCCGCCCTCAACAACGACCCCGGCGTGACCTTCGACGACGCCGCGGGCACCCTCACCGTCGACGTGCTGGACATCTCCGTGTCGGTCCTCGGCATCACCTGCCGCTATGAGGGGACCGGCGTGTCGGCCCAGCGCGACGGCGACACCCGCACCTACACCACCAGCACCGAGATCCCCCTCGCGGAGGGCGGCTTCCTGTGCCCCGACCCCGCGTCGGTGACCGCTTCCCTCAGCTTCCGCTGATCCCCGCCCCCGTCCGGGGCCCCTGACCGCGGTCCGGCGGTCGGCCCCGGGCGGCCACGGAAAGTGACGGGGGTGCCGCGTCCGATGACCGCTCCCGGCGCCCCTGTCATGCACCCCTCTAGCGCCGCGCGCGCACCGCCTCGGAGGCGGCGGCGAACAGGGCCCGGCAGGCGTCGTCCGTCGGGTCGGGAATGTCGTCGACCGGGAACCAGCCCAGGTCGTCCGACTCCTCCGGGTCGATGGCCAGCACGGCGCCGTCCGGGGCCACCGCCGCGAACTGCACGTCCAAGTGCCAGGTGCCCCCGCAGCAGCCCACCCGGTGGCGGTCCAGGCGCACCGGGCCCGGGAGCACCTCCACCCCGCGGATGCCGCTCTCCTCCTCGGCCTCGCGCAGGGCCGCGCCCGCCAGGGTGGTGTCGGCCTCCTCGAAGTGCCCGCCGGTCTGCAGCCACAGGCCGACCTTGCCGTGCAGCGTCAGGACGCCCTTGGAGCCGGACGGGTCCAGCACGGCGGCGCTGGCGGTCAAGTGCCCGGCCGCGCAGGAGCGGCTCAGGGCGTCGGGGTGGGCGTCCATGTGCGCCAGGTAGGAGCGGCGGAGCCCGTCGTTGCGGGCATCGGGCGCGGACCAGGCCTCCAGGACGGCCCTGACGTCGGCGGCCAGGCTCATGCGCGCCCGTCCCCGTCGCCCCCGCCGTCCGTACCGGTGTCCCCGTCCCCGCGGGAGCCCTCGCCGTCGCCGCGAGAGTCCCCGCCGTCCCCGCGCTCCCCCTCGGCGCCGGGGTCCAGCTCCCCGGTCAGCCGGGAGATGTCCAGGTCCAGGTCGCCGCCGGAGGCGCGCCCGGACACGAACGCGTCCGGGTCGTCCAGGTCCTCCCCGGAGGGCATCAGGTCCGGGTGCTCCCAGACCGCGTCGCGCCCCTCGGCGCCGCGCGCCTCGGTCAGGGCGGTCCACAGCCGGGCCGCCTCGCGCTGGCGGCGCGGGCGCAGCTCCAGCCCGACCAGGGTGGCGAAGGTGTGCTCGGCGGGCCCACCGGTGGCCCGGCGCCGCCGGATCGCCTCGGCCAGCGAGGCCGACTGCGGCAGGCGGCCGCGCACCGCGTCGTCCACGACCACCGACACCCACCCCTCGATCAGCGCGATCGCCGTCTCCAGGCGGGCCAGGGAGGCCTTCTGCTGCGGGGTGTCCTGGGGCTGCAGCAGCCCCTCCCCGCCGGACAGCGCCTCCTGCAGGGCCTCGGGGTCGGACAGGTCGATGCCGCCGAGCCGCTCCTCCAGCGCGCTCATGTCGAACGACATCCCGGCCGCGTACTCCTCGATGAGGCCGAGCACGTGCGAGCGCAGCCACGGCACGTGCGCGTACAGCCGGTGCACCGCCGCCTCGCGGGCGGCCAGGTACAGCCGCACCTCCTCCTCGGGCACGCCCAGGCCCTCGCCGAAGCCCTCCACCCCGGCCGGGATGAGCGCGGCGCGCCCCTCCCCGGCCAGCGGCAGGCCGATGTCGGTGGAGCCGACGACCTCCCCGGCCAGCTCACCGATGGCCTGGCCGGCCTGCTGGCCGACGAGCATGCCGCCCATCTGGCGCACCATGCCCATCAGCGGCCCGGCGACCGACTGCATCTCCTCGGGCATGTTGGCGCCCATCGACTCCACGATGCGGGAGGTGAGCGGGTCGCACAGGCGGGTCCAGGCGGCCATGGTGCGCTCCACCCACTCCGAGCGGCTCCAGGCCTGCGCGGTCTGGACGCCGGAGGGCAGCGGGGTCGCGCCGTCCAGCCACAGGTCGGCCAGGCGCAGTGCCTCCTCGACCTTGGCCGAGTCGACGGGCGAGACGCTCGCGTCCCCCTTCTGGGAGACGGTGTGCCGGGCGATGTTCTTGGCCATGTCCCAGTTGACGCCGCCCGGCGACGCCTGCTGCGCGCCGGGGGCGGGCTGGGCGGCCATCATGTCGGCGAACTGGCGCAGCATCTGCGCCATCTGCTGCGGGTCGCCCAGCGGGAACCCGCCGGGCGACCCCGGGGTCTCTCCGCCTGGGCCGCCGCTCCCGGAGCCGGAGTCGCCCGAGCCGCGACCCGACTCGTCGTCGGGGTCGTTGGGCATGCTGAAACCAAATGGCAGGTCGCTCACGATCAGACCTCAGGCAGGATAGGAATGTCTCCACTGTCACGTTAGCTGGGAGCAGGCCGGAGTGAGTACCCGAAACAGCCAGGTTCGCCCTGAGCACAGTCCGCGGGGTGATGGGCCGGTGGTGGCCGTGACAGGGGCCGCCGCCGGTGTCGGCCGGCTGCTGGTGGAACGACTGGGGGCCGCCGCGGGTTCCGGGTCCGGCCCGTGGGGGCTGCCCGCCCCCGGGCGGGTCGTGGCCGTGGACGCCGGACCGCCCCCCGAGGACCTGGCCGCGGACGACGGGGTGGAGTGGCGCTCGGCCGACGTGTGCGACCCGGCGCTGGCCTCCCGGCTGCGCGGGGTGGACGTGCTGGTGCACGCCGACACCGACCGCTCGGCGGACACCCCGCGCCGGGAGCGGCGCGCCCGCGCGGTGCGGGCCGCCCAGACCGTGCTCACCGCGGCCGCCGCCGAACGCGTGCCGCAGGCGGTCCTGGTGACCGGGACCGCCGTCTACGGCGCCGCCCCGGACAACCCGATACCGCTGCCCGAGGACGCGCCGGTGCGCACCGACGGCGCCGACGGCCTGGCCGGGGACTTCGCCGAGGTGGAGGAGGTGGGCGAGCGGGCCCGGCGCGCGCACCCCGGGCTCTCGGTGGCCGTGGTGCGCCCGGCGCCGCTGGTCGGCCCGGGCCTGGACACCGTGGTCGGGCGGCACTTCGCCGCGCCCCGGCTGATCTCGGTCAAGGGGGTGGAGCAGCGCTGGCAGTTCTGCCACGTGGAGGACCTGGCCTCGGCCCTGGAGCTGGTCGCCCTGGGCGGGGCGGGCGGCGGCGACACCGCCCTGGCCGTGGGGTGCGACGGCTCGCTCGGCCAGGAGGAGGCCGAGGAGATCACCGGCCTGCGCCGCTTCGAGGTGCCGCCGGGCATCGCCTTCGGCGCCACCGGCCGCCTGCACCGCGCCGGGATCACCCCGGCCGCCGCCGGGGACCTGAAGCACCTGGTGTACCCGTGCGTGGTGGACTGCGCCGCGCTGCGCGAGGCCGGGTGGAAGCCGGCCTACGGCAACGCCGAGGCGCTGCGCGCGCTGGTGGAGTCCGAGGGGGAGGCCACCGCGATCGTCGGCCGCCGCCTGGGCCGCAAGGAGGCCGCCGTCACCGCCGCCGGCGCGGCGGGCGCCGCCGTGGCCGCGATCGGTACCGCGGCCGCCGTCCGCCACCTGCGCAAGCGCCGGAAGTCCTGAACCGGGCGGCAGGCCGTGGCCGGAGCCGGACGCCCGGCCTGGGCCAGGGGTGCGGGACCATGGGCCGGTGGGGCATCGGCCCCCGCCCCCGAAGGCGGGTGAACGTGCGATGGAACGTGCAAAGGCATGGACCACACGCCCGTGCAGTGGTCTAATGCGGGAACCACACCACCAGCGGGGAGCGTGGGGCGACGGGGGCCGCGGGCCGGGTCGTAGAGGTCTCCAAGGCGCCGCCGTTCAGCCTGTGAGCTGCTTGGACGTTCCTCCTGCCGTCGTAGGGCGTTGATACGGTCATGCATGTGGAAGCCATCACTCTGGTAGGACTGCGCGACACACCGATCTCCGTCGACGAGGCCGTCTCGGCCGTCGGCGACCCCAGGGCGGGCGGCACCGCCTTCTTCGTGGGCACCGTCCGCGACCACGACCACGGCCGCGGCGTCACCGGGCTGGCCTACTCGGCCCACCCGACCGCCGAGGCCGAGATGCGCCGGGTCATGGAGAAGGTCGTGGCCGACACCTCCCGCGACGGCCGCCCGGTGTGGCGGGTCGCGGCCCTGCACCGCGTCGGCGATCTGGAGATCGGCGACAACGCGGTGGTGGTCGCCGCCGCGGCGGCTCACCGCGCCGAGGCCTTCGACGCCTGCCGCAGGCTCATCGACGACATCAAGGCCGAGGTCCCCATCTGGAAGCACCAGCGCTTCACCGAGGGCGACGCCGAATGGGTGGGCGCCTGCTGACGGCGGGCGCGGCGGCACGCCGGAGGCGCCCGGCCCGCCGGGGGCCGTAGTCTGGGCACCATGCTCCGTCGCGCCAAGACGCTCATCACCGCGGTCGTGCTGCTGGTCGGAATCGCCGTGGGGGCGGCGTTCCTCCCGGTTCCCTACCTGGTGGCCTCGCCCGGCATCTCGCTGAACACCATCGGCGACGACGCCGACGGCGACCCGGTCATCCGGATCGACGGGCGGGAGAGCTACCGCCACGACGGCGACCTGGCCATGGTCACCGTCCAGTACGCCGGGGGTCCCGGGCGGCGGATGGACATCCTCACCGTCATCAGCGCCTGGCTCTCGCCGACGCAGGCGGTGCTGCCCGAGGCCGCGCTCTTCCCGCCGGACCGCAGCGCCGAGGAGGTCAGCGAGTCCCAGACGATGGCCATGGACGACTCGCAGACCGCGGCGGTGGCGGCGGCGCTGGGCGAGATGGGCGTCGAGTACGACCTGCGGCCCGTCGTCGCCGCGGTCACCGAGGACGCCCCCGCCCAGGGCCGCCTCAAGGCCGGGGACGTGCTCCTGGAGGTCGACGGGGAGAAGGTCGCCGACAAGGGCGAGGCCGCCGAGCGGGTCGGCGACCGCGAGCCCGGCGACCCGGTGGAGCTGACCGTCGAGCGCGACGGTGAGCGCACCGGTGTCGAGGTCACCACCGAGGACGACGGCGAGGGCGGGGCGGTCGTGGGCATCATGATCGCCGACGACCCGGACTTCCCCTTCGACGTGGACTTCCGGATCGAGAACGTGGGCGGCCCCAGCGCCGGGCTGATGTTCGCGCTCGGGATCATGGACCGCCTCGACCCCGAGGGGCTGACCGGCGGCGCGGACGTGGCCGGGACCGGCACCATCGACGCCGAGGGGAAGGTGGGCGGCGTCAGCGGGGTGGCCCAGAAGATGGTCAGCGCCCGTGACGAGGGCGCCGAGTACTTCCTGGTGCCGGCCGAGAGCTGCCCGCAGACCTTCGACTCGGCGGCCGCCGGCGACATGGAGGTCCTCAAGGTCGAGGAGCTGGACGGGGCGCTGACCGCCCTGGAGGCCATCAAGTCCGGCGAGGGCCTGTCCGACCTGCCCCGCTGCGAGCCCGGGGCGTGACGCGCCCGCCCTCCCCGTGTTGCTCTCGGGGAGAACGCCCCTAAGAGCGCGCTTGTAGGGCCGGTTTCCCCGAGATCAACGACAGAAGGGGCGGCGCGGTCAGTCCTCGTCCTCCTGCAGGGTCAGCTCCAGCGCCGAGGTGAGCGCGGGCACCAGGTCGGGGCCGTTGAGCACCTGGTCGTCGCTGTCGTGGGCGCGCATCCGCAGCGCCGCGTGGCGGCCGCCGTCCCGCAGCACCCCGGCCACCATCCGGACCTCCTCCGAGCCGTCCTGGGCGGCGGCCCAGTCGCCCGTGCCGCCGCGCGGCGGGTCCAGCGTCGCGTCGGAGCCCTTGACCACCAGGCGCTCCATGACCAGGGCGCACCCGGCCACCGCCTCGGGCCAGGCCATCCGGCCCAGCGCCTCCTCCAGCGGCACCCCGTCGGGCAGCGGCTCCTGCTCGACCGGGGTCAGCTCGGCCGGGTCGGCCGAGGCGTCCAGCCCCAGCATCGAGGCCAGCGCCGGCTCGCGCCGGGCCAGCTCGGCGGTGGGCACCAGGGCGTAGACCCGGGGCGGCTGGTCCCACCCCTGCTCGGAGGCGTGCTGCTCCAGGTCCATGACGGCTTCGCGGATGTTGAGAGTCACGCGTCCATGGTGCCCGATCGCGGCCCCTGACGCCCCGCCCCGGCCGAGTAGGGTCGGGGGCACCGTGCATCCGATACGCCGCCGATGCCGTGCCGATGTGATGTTGTCATCCGCCCGGCGCGGGGTTTCGGGAACCCGGCGCGCGCACAATAAGTTGCCGATACAGAGGGGTCCTGTCCCCTCGCCGTCCATTGACGAACATGACGAGGGGGAGGCGTGAGCTTCCGAACGCCCGGCGCACCCACCGCGCGCATGCCTCGACGTAACCGGCTGCTCGCGCCTGTCGCGGTGGCCGTCGTCGTGATAGTCGCGGGTCTGCTGGTCGCCGCCAATTTCGTGACCGACTACAAGTGGTTCGCCTCGGTCGGTTACACCTCGGTCTTCTGGACCGAGATCCGCACCAGGGCCCTGCTGTTCGTGGGCGGGGCCGTGCTGATGACCGTGTTCGTCGGCGCGAGCGTGTACTTCGCCTACCGGACCCGGCCGCTGACCCGCCCGGCCAGCCTGGAGCAGCAGGGCCTGGACCGCTACCGGATGGCGATCGATCCGCACCGCAAGCTGTTCTTCTGGCTGATCGCCGGCGGCCTGGGGCTGCTCACCGGCGCCTCGGCCAGCGCCGAGTGGGGCACCTTCCTGCAGTGGGCCAACCGGACCCCCTTCGGCCAGGCCGACCCGCAGTTCGGCGTCGACATCTCCTTCTTCGCCTTCACCTATCCCTTCCTGCGCGCCGTGCTGGGGTACCTGTTCGCCGCGGTCGTGCTGGCGTTCATCGCCGCGGTGATCGTGCACTACCTGTACGGCGGCGTGCGCCTGCAGACCCAGGGCCAGCGCGCCACCCCCGCCGCCCGGGTGCACCTGTCGGTGCTGCTGGGCGTGTTCGTGCTGCTGAAGGCGGGCGCCTACTGGCTGGACCAGTACGGACTGGTCTTCTCCGACCGGGGCTACACCTACGGCGCCTCCTACACCGACGTGAACGCGGTGCTCACCGCCAAGATCGTGCTGGCCATCATCGCGGTGGTGTGCGCGGCGCTGTTCTTCGCCAACATCTACTTCAAGAACGCCATGGTGCCCCTGGTCAGCCTCGGGCTCCTGGTGCTCTCGGCGGTGCTGATCGGCGGCGTCTACCCGGCCGCGGTGCAGCAGTTCCAGGTCAGCCCGAACGAGCAGCGGGCGGAGAACCCCTACATCACCCGCAACATCGAGGCCACCCGGGACGCCTACGACATCGCCGACGCCGAGACGCAGACCTACGACGCCGAGACCGAGCTCACCCCCGAGCAGCTCTCCCAAGAGGCCTCCACCATCCCCAGCGTCCGGCTGGTCGACCCCTCGGTCGTCTCCCAGACCTTCCAGCAGATGCAGCAGGTCCGCGGCTTCTACCAGTTCCCCGAGGTGCTGGGGGTGGACCGCTACCAGGACGCCGAGGGCAACTCGGTCGACACCATCATCGCCGCGCGCGAGCTGGACGGGCCGCCCGAGGGCCAGGACAACTGGCTGACCCGGCACACCGTCTACACCCACGGCTTCGGCATCGTGGCGGCCGCCGGCAACCAGGTCGACAACGAGGGCCGCCCGGTCTTCACGCAGTACAACATCCCGCCCACCGGTGAGCTGTCCGAGGTCACCGGCGAGTACGAGCCGCGCATCTACTACGGCCAGCAGGGCGCCGACTACGCGATCGTCAACGCCGAGCCGGAGTACGACTACCCGCTCGACGCCGACGAGAGCACCGAGGACATCACCACCTCCGAGGACGTCGAGGGTGAAGGGGGCGGCGGCGCCGACGAGGCCCGCGCTCCGGCCGACGGCCAGGAGGGCGGCGGCGAAGGCGGCGGCGAGGGCGCCGAGCAGTCGCCCGAGCAGTCGCCCGAGGCCACCGAGGGCGGCGGCGGAGGCTCCGAGGACCCCGGCAGCCAGGCCACCAACCACTACGAGGGCGACGGGGGCGTGCAGCTCGGCTCGTTCTTCGACCGGGTGCTGTACGCGCTCAAGTACCGCGAGCCGGACATCCTGCTGAACACGGCCATCACCGACGAGTCCAAGATCATGTACGACCGGGACCCGTCGCAGCGGGTGGAGAAGGTCGCGCCCTTCCTCACCGTCGACGGCAGCGCCTACCCGGCCATCGTGGACGGCCGCGTGCAGTGGATCGTGGACGCCTACACCACCAGCTCCGGCTACCCCTACTCCACGCCGATCGACTTCTCCCAGGCCACCGAGGACACCTTCAGCGAGGGCGGCAACAACGCCACCGCGCTGCCGGGCAACCAGGTGAACTACATCCGCAACTCGGTGAAGGCGACCGTGGACGCCTACGACGGCACGGTCACCGTCTACGGGTGGGACGAGAGCGACCCGGTCCTGCAGACCTGGTCCAAGGCCTTCCCCGGGGTGGTCACCAAGAAGTCCGAGATCGGCGACGAGCTGGGCAGCCACCTGCGCTACCCGGACGACCTGTTCAAGGTCCAGCGGGAGATCCTGAAGCAGTACCACGTCACCGACGCCGACGCCTATTACGGCGGGCAGGACTTCTGGGACATCCCCGCCGACCCGACCAAGGAGGGCGACAGCCCCGAGCCGCCGTACCGGCAGACCATCCGCTACCCCGGCGACGAGGAGGCGCACTTCTCGCTCACCTCGACGTTCGTCCCGCGGGACCGGGAGAACCTGGCGGCGTTCATGTCGGTGGTCAGCGACCCGTCCTCGGAGGACTACGGCAAGATCCGGATGCTGGAGCTGCCGCGCAGCAAGGTGATCCTCGGTCCGGGCCAGGTGCAGAACGCCTTCCAGTCCGAGGCCAGCGTCCGCGAGGTCCTGCTCCCGCTGGAGCAGAGCGACGCCACCTCGGTGACCTACGGCAACCTGCTCACCCTCCCGTTCGGCGACGGCATGCTGTACGTGGAGCCGCTCTTCGTGCAGGCCGAGGGCGGGGCCGCCTACCCGCTGCTGCAGCAGGTGATGGTGGCCTTCGGTGACGAGGTGGCCATCGGGGAGAACCTCCAGGTGGCGCTGAACAACCTCTTCGAAGGCGGCGAGGGGCCGCTGGAGGAGGGCGGAGCCGGTGAGGACGCCTCCGAAGGCGAAGGCGAGGGCGAAGGCGACGCCGGCGGAGGCGGCGGGGGCGGCGACGCGCTGTCCCAGGCGCTGGACGACGCCGCCCAGGCCTACGAGGACAGCCAGCAGGCGCTGCAGGACGGCGACTGGGAGGCCTACGGCAAGGCCCAGGACGAGCTCGCCGACGCCCTGGAGCGCGCCGAGGAGGCCCGCAACGAGCAGGAGGAGGGGAACTAGCCGCCCCCTTCCGCGCCCGGCGGCCGGGGACGCCTCCCCGGCCGCTGGGCCCCGCCCGGGGCTCCGGTTTGGCACCTGTGCGGATCCGCGCTACTGTGAAGACACACCGACGCGGGGTGGAGCAGTTCGGTAGCTCGCTGGGCTCATAA
>NZ_JAQFWP010000088.1 GCF_027706745.1 Nocardiopsis suaedae
GGGGTACCGGCCGAGCCGCCGCCCGCCCGGACCGCGAGGAACCCGCCGCCCGGCAGGCAGGCCTGGGGAACCACCCCGCTCTCGCCGTCGCCGCCGAGCACCCCGGCCACGCACACACCCGGCGGCCGACAGAGTTACCGCAAGGGCCGCTGACCTGCGTCGTCGCCGCCCCACCACCCCACCCCCCGGCAACCCGCCGCCCGGCCGGGGCCCGGAGCGGGGGACCCGCTGGGCCTCACGAAGTCACGAGAGACCTGGCGGACTGTACATGTGGGCGGGGAGCCACCGCCCCTACCAACAGCGACGCCAGTGGGGCGCCCGGCGACGAGCCGCGGGGGTGGCCCGAGGCCCGAACCCTGCTCAGGCGATCTGGGGGTTGATCTCCTCGGCGGCCTTGCGGTCGAGCTTCTGGCTGATCACCTGGGAGATGCCGTCGCCCTGCATCGTCACGCCGTACAGCGCGTCCGCCGCCTCCATCGTGCGCTTCTGGTGGGTGATGACGATCAGCTGGGACGAGGCCCGCAGCTCCTCGAAGATCACCAGGAGGCGCTGCAGGTTGGTGTCGTCCAGGGCGGCCTCGACCTCGTCCATCACGTAGAACGGCGACGGGCGGGCCTTGAAGATCGCGGCGAGGAAGGCCACCGCCGTCAGGGAGCGCTCGCCTCCGGACAGCAGGGAGAGGCGCTTCACCTTCTTGCCCGGCGGACGCGCCTCCACCTCGACGCCGGTGGAGAGCATGTCCCCGGGCTCGGTCAGCACCAGTTTGCCCTCGCCGCCCGGGAACAGGCGGCCGAAGATCTTCGCGAACTCCCGCTCCACATCGGAGAAGGCCCCCGTGAACACCTCCTGCACCCGGTCGTCCACCTCCTTGACGACGGTGAGCAGGTCGCGCTTGGTCTTCTTCAGGTCCTCCAGCTGGGCGTTGAGGAACGCGTGCCGCTCTTCCAGGGCCGCGAACTCCTCCAGGGCCAGCGGATTGATCTTGCCGAGCCGGTTGAGGTTCTTCTCGGCCTCCTTGGCGCGCTTCTCCTGCACCGCGCGGACGTAGGGGACCGGCACCGCGGCCTCCCCCTCGGCGTCCGCCGGGGGCGGGACCGGCACGTCGGGCCCGTACTCGGCGAGCAGGACCGGCACCTCCACGCCCAGCTCCTCCACGGCGCGGGTGTGCATCTGCTCCAGGCGCATGCGGCGCTCGGCCCGCGCGACCTCGCTTCCGTGCACGCTGTTGACCAGCTTCTCCAGCTCCACCGACAGCTCGCGCACCCGGGCGCGCACGGTCTTGAGCTCGCCCTCCTGCTCCTGGCGGCGGTGGTCGGCCTCGGCGCGCACCCGCTCGGCGTCGGCCAGTGAACGCTCGATGCGCTCCAGCGACAGCCGGGCCGCCTCGGCCACCGCCTCGGCCACCCGCGCCTGCTCGGCGCGGACGCGGCGGCGGCGCGCCGCCCGCTCGCGGGCCTCCCGCTCGGCCTGGGCCTGGCGCATCAGCCCTGCGGCCCGCCCCTCGATGGAGCGCACCCGCTCCTCGGCGGTGCGCACCGCCAGCCGGGCCTCCATCTCCGCCTGCCGGGCCTCGGAGGACTCCCGGGCCAGCTCGTCGCGGCGCCCGGTGTCGGGCTCGTCGTCCTCGTCGGGCTCGGCCTCGGCGGCGGCGAGCCGCTGCTCCAGGTCGGCGAGCTTGTCCAGCTCGGCCTGGCGCCCCGCGGCGGCCTTGGCCGCGGCGGCCGCGTACCGCTCCACCTCGGCCTCGGCGGAGCGGGCCTGGCCTCCCAGCTTGCCGAGGCGCTGGGCCAGCTCGTTGCGGCGCTTGTCGCCCTCCCTGCGGCGCGCCCCCAGCTCCTCGACCCGGGCGGCCGCACCGGCGCGGCGCTCCTGGGCCCCGGCGAGGGCGTCGCCCGCCTCCCGGCACGCGTCGTCGGCGGCGGCGATGCGCTCGGCGGCCTCGTCGACCGCGGCCTGTACCTCCAGCACGCTGGGCGCGGCGGCCGACCCGCCGTGGACCAGCGCCCCGCCGAACACGTCCCCCTCCGGGGTGACGCAGGTCAGGGCGGGGGCGGCGGCCGCGATCCGGAGCGCCTGGGCGGCGTCGGTGGCCAGCACGGTGCGGTCCAGCAGCGCGGTGACCGCGTCGGCCAGGCGGTCGGACGCGGTCACCGCGTCGCGGGCGTAGCGGCACCCCTCGGGCGGCTCGGGCCAGTCGGCGCGGGGGACCGCCGGACGGGCCTGGGCGAGGACCACGCCCGCGCGCCCGGCGTCGTTCTCCTTGAGCAGCGCGAGGGCGGCCTCGGCGCCGTCGGCCCCCTGCACGGCCACCCCTTCGGACGCCGCCCCGAGGGCGGCGGCGACGGCGGTCTCGTGCCCCGGTTCGACGTCCACCAGCTCGGCCATGGCGCCGATCGCGCCGGGCAGCGCGTCCCCGGCGGCGAGCAGGGCGGCGGCACCGTCCTTGCGCTCCAGGCCCATCTCCAGGGCCTCCTTGCGGGCCGACAGCGCGGCGCGTTCCCGCTCGGCGGTGCGTTCGGCGTCGCGCAGCCGGGACAGCTCGGCGTCGGCCTGCTCCAGGTCGGTCCGGGCCTGTTCCAGGGCGCCGTCGAGTTCGGCGTCGCCCTCTTCCAGCCCTTCGGAGGCCTCGGCCGCCTCCTCGTACTCCATCTGCGCGGCTTCGGCGCGCTCGCGGGCCTCGGCGGCGGACTCGTCGAGGCGCTGGACTTCGGCCTCCCCCGCGGCCAGGCGCCCGCGCACGGCGTCGACCTGGCCGCGCAGGCGCACCAGGCCCTCCCTGCGGTCGGCGGCGGCGCGCGCGGCGGCGGCGATCCGCTTCTCCTCGGCCTCCAGCGCGGATTCGGCCCCGGTGCGGACGCGGACGGCCCCGTCCAGCCCTTCACGGGCCTCTTCGAGGCGGAAGCGGAGGGCCTCCTCCTGGGCGGCGGCCTCCTCGGCCTCCTGCTCCAGGTCCTCCGGGTCGGGCCCACCGCGCTCCTCCTCGGGTGCGGCGGCGAGGTTGCGGTGGCGCTCGGCGGCCAGACCGGCGACGGCGCCGAACCGCTCGCGCAGCCGGGACAGCCCGTGGTAGGCCTCCTGCGCGCGGTTGAGGGCGGGCGCGGAGCGGGCGGCGTCCTCCTCCAGGACGGACTCGCGCTCCTGCGCTTCGCTCAGCGACCGCTCGGCGGCCTCCCTGCGGCGGCGCACCTCGGCCTCGTCGGCCTCCTCCTTCTCCAGCTCGTTCGTGAGCGTGGCGATGTCGTCGGCCAGCAGGCGGAGGCGCGCGTCGCGCAGGTCGGCTTGGATGACCTGGGCCTTGCGGGCCAGTTCGGCCTGGCGCCCCAGGGGCTTGAGGCGGCGGCGCAGCTCGGCCGTCAGGTCGGTGACGCGGTCCAGGTTGCCCTGCATCGCGTCCAGTTTCCGCAGCGCCTTCTCCTTGCGCTTGCGGTGCTTGAGGATGCCGGCGGCCTCCTCGATGAGGGACCGCCGCTCCTCGGGGCCGGCGTGCAGGACCGTGTCGAGCTGGCCCTGGCCGACGATGACGTGCATCTCCCGGCCGATGCCCGAGTCGCTGAGCAGGTCCTGGATGTCCAGCAGCCGGCAGGTGTCGCCGTTGATGGCGTACTCCGAGCCGCCGTTGCGGAACATCGTCCGCCTGATGGTGACCTCAGTGTAGTCGATCGGCAGGGCGCCGTCGGAGTTGTCGATGGTCAGGGAGACCTCGGCCCGCCCCAGCGCCGGGCGGGAGGACGTCCCCGCGAAGATGACGTCCTCCATCTTGCCGCCGCGCAGGCTCTTCGCCCCCTGCTCACCCATCACCCACGCGAGGGCGTCGACCACGTTGGACTTGCCCGAGCCGTTGGGTCCCACCACGCAGGTGATCCCGGGCTCGAAGCGCAGGGCGGTGGCGGAGGCGAAGGACTTGAAGCCGCGCAGCGTCAGGTTCTTCAGGTACACCCCGCGCCCCCTCCGGCCTCGGCGTCACCGGTGATCCCGGTTCCGGTCCGGACTTCGGACCGGCGGTCTCAAGGGTGCCACGAGACGCGTGGGAAAGCGGCCGCATTCGGCCCGAGAGTCGCCCGCCACGGCGAGGATTGTGCGAAATCACCGGGGGTACACCCCCGGGTGAGGGCAGCGGAGCCGCGGAGAGGACGGGAAGGGAATCCCCAAGGTAAGCACCCAAGGGACGCCTGTGCTGCCGGCGCCGAGACGGCGGCCGGGGCGTCCCTTATCCCGAGTGCGTGAGAGTTGTGGTTACGCGAGCGCGGGCTCGCGGTCGGTCGCGCCGACGGCGACCTCGGCGACGGACGCGGAGAGTTGGTCGTTGCGCGCCTGGAGCCGACCGATCTCGTCTTCGAGGTCGCGTACCCGCTTCTGCAGTCGTCGCATCTCCTGAACCATACGAGGGTCAGGACCGCCGACGTGGCCGAGTAGAGCCTTCGCCATGATGTGGGTCCTCCACACTGAGTGACCAGATGAGGTTCACACGCATATGAGCCACGAGCAGGATCGCGCCACCCGCCTCGTGGGTGGAATCGGAGCGCGGTCTGCCTTCCAGAGTCTCACCGCGGACGTCACTGGTCAAGGTTGCACGGAACTGTCGGTAACCGCACTGTGACCTGAGCAGGACACAGTGCACGACCCGCACAGAGGCGCCCCGTTCCCGCCCTGCGGGAAGCGTTGCGGGGGGCACCCGCGAATCGCGTCACCCTTCTAGGATACTCACCGCTCGGCGAACCCTGTGTAGGAACCCCGGTACTGTGCCCAGGTCTCCACGACCCCGTCCACGCGCCCCGGGGTCGCACCCCCTTTGAGCTGTGAGAGAAGCTCCTCACATCGTTCGCGCGCCCCTTCCGCGACGACTTCGACACGGCCGTCGGCCAGGTTGGTCGCCGCACCGGCGAGCCCCAGCTCCAGCGCGCGGGCGCGCGTCCACCACCGGAACCCCACGCCCTGCACGCGTCCGCGCACCCACGCCGTCATACGGACGGACTCCGCGGCGTCCTGCCCGGTCTCCCCCATGGCCGGTCCCTCCTCGCTCACGTGTTCACGCCCCCCGCGGCGCGCCCGCACCCCGGGGGCCGGGGCTGGCAGCGCGGGCAGCTGAAGGAGGAGCGGTTCATGAACGCGTCCCGGCGGATGGGTGTGGCGCACCGCTCACACGGCTCACCCCGCCGCCCGTAGGCCTTGAGCCCGCGTTCGAAGTAGCCGCTCTCCCCGTTGACGTTCACGTACAGCCCGTCGAAGGAGGTCCCGCCCTCCTTGAGGGCCTCCCGCAGCACCTCCCGCACCTGCTCCAGCAGAAGCGACACCTGCGCCCGCTTCAGCGCGGACGCCGGCCGCGCCCAGTGCAGCCGCGCGCGCCACAGCGCCTCGTCGGCGTAGATGTTGCCGATACCGCTGACCAGCGACTGGTCCAGCAATGCGCGTTTGATCTCGGTGCGCTTGCGGCGCAGCGCGGCGGTGAACACGTCCTCGTCGAACAGCGGGTCCAGGGGGTCGGGGGCGATGTGCGCCACGACGTCGGGAACCACGCCCCCGTCCGGCGCCTCCACCAGCGGGGCCACCATCAGGTGCCCGAAGGTGCGCTGGTCGGCGAAGCGCAGCTCGCGGCCGTCGCCGGGCAGCGGGAGGCGCACCCGCAGGTGCCGCTCGGCGGGGGCGCCCTCCGGCTGCACCAGGAGCTGGCCGCTCATCCCCAGGTGCGCCAGGAGCGCGTCGCCGGAGTCCAGCGTCAGCCACAGGTACTTGCCGCGCCGGGCGGCGGCCCCGGCGGTGCGGCCGGACAGGCGGTCGGCGAAGTCGTGCGGCCCCGCCGCGTGGCGCCGCACCGAGCGCGGGTGCAGCACCTCGACGCCGTCGAAGGCGCGGCCCACCACCCAGCGTTCGACCCCGCCCCGGACGACCTCGACCTCGGGGAGCTCGGGCAACGGAACCTACCCCTGGGCGTCGGTGGAGGCGGACTCGGAGCGGGCGCGGATGGCCTTCCAGGCCGACTCGGCGGCCTGCTGCTCGGCCTCCTTCTTGCTGCGGCCCTCCCCGGCGCCGTAGTCGGTGCCGGCCACGCGCACGGTGGCGCGGAAGGTCTTCTGGTGGTCGGGGCCGCTCTCGTCCACGTGGTACTCGGGCACCCCGAGCATCTCCGAGGCGGTCAGCTCCTGCAGCGAGGTCTTCCAGTCCAGCCCGGCGCCGAGCCCGGAGGCGGTGGAGATGAGCGGGTCGAACAGCCGGTGCACCAGGTCCGAGGCGGTCTCCAGGCCGCGGTCGAGGTAGACCGCGCCGATGATGGCCTCCAGGGTGTCGGCGAGGATGGAGGACTTGTCGCGCCCGCCGGTGCCCTCCTCACCGCGGCCCAGCCGGATGTAGCCGCCGATGCCCAGGCCCCGCGCGACGTCGGCCAGGGCGCGCATGTTCACCACGGCGGCGCGCAGCTTGGCCAGCTGCCCCTCGGGCAGGTCGGGGTGCTCGCGGAAGAGGGTGTCGGTGACGATCAGCCCGAGCACCGAGTCGCCGAGGAACTCCAGGCGCTCGTTGGTGGGCAGGCCGCCCTTCTCGTAGGCGTAGGAGCGGTGCGTCAGCGCCCGCGCCAGGACCTCGCCGTCGATTTCCACGCCGATGGCCGTGTGGAACTCCTTGGCCTCGGCCGCACTGATCTGAAAGGACACCGGACGCTCACTCCCTAGATCCACGGCGGCCCACGCCCCCGCCGGCCGGGGCACGCGGCCGCTTCCGAGCCGTCCAGGGTCGCTCGAAGCCGTGGTGGCCGCCGCTGCGCGGCGGGCGCCGGGGCGCCGCACCGCCATCGGCGGCCACCACGACCTCGGGATGGGCCCGAATCGGCGCGAAGTCAAGCTTATTCGAGGTTGTCGGCCGGGGGGCGGCCCAGCCCAAAAGGCGGGTCCTCTCCCGGGGCTCCGGGAGAGGACCCGCCGCGCGCGTACGCTAGGCCGGGTTGACGGCCTGGCGGTTGTTGTAGGTGCCGCACGTCGGGCAGGCCTGGTGCGGGACCTTCGGGTCGCGGCAGCGGGGGCAGTTCACCAGCGACGGGCGCTTCGCCTTCCACTGGGAACGGCGCATGCGGGTGTTGGCCCGCGACATCTTCCGCTTCGGGACGGCCACTTCAATCCTCCTGGGTCACCCCCGCGGCGCGGGAGCTCACTTACCGGTACCCCCGCCGGTCCGCGGGGAAGAACTAGCTGTCGCCCGAATCCAGGCCCAGCTTGCGCAGCGCCTCCCACCGGGGATCGACGCGCTCGCCGTGGCCGTGGTCGGCGCCGGCCTCGGCGAGTTTGACGCCGCACTCGGCGCACAGGCCGGGGCAGTCGTCCCGGCAGAGCGGCGAGAGCGGCAACGCGAGCACGGTCGCGTCGCGGACGACCTGCTCCAAGTCGAGCAGGTCGCCATCAAGATAGTAGTCCTCTTCGTCGGCGTCCGCGTCCGCGCCCTCTTCCGGCCGGCCGTAGGCGTCCTCGTCCGGGTAGTGGAAGAGCTCCTGGAAGGCCGACTCGAAGGAGGCCGACACCGGGTCCAGGCAGCGCCCGCACTCCCCCTCGTAGCGGGCCCGGGCGGTGCCGGTCACCAGGACCCCCTCCAGCACCGCCTCGAGCCGGAAGTCCAGCTCGATGTCGGAGCCCTCGGGGACCGACGCCGTGCCGACGGCCAGCGACGCCGGCGCGGGCACCATGCGGACCATGGTGCGCATGCTGCCCGGCTGCCGCCCCAGCGGCCGGGTGTCGACCGCGAACGGGGACCGGGGATCGATACGAGTCAGTGTGATCGCGCTTTCGGTACGGTCGGCCGGGGCCGACGCGGGTGGTCGCCTTGACGTGGCCGCGGCCCCTTCCCCGCACGCCGCGCGTGCGGAGGAGGGACCGCGGTCAAACCGTCAGTCTAGCGATCCGGCAGGTCGCGCCCAAATCGTCCGGGCGCGCCGAGGGGCGCCCCGGCCGGGTCAGCCGCGCTCGCCGTACTTCGCGCGCAGGCGCTCCTGCACGTACGGGGTGACCAGCCCGTCGACGTCGCCCCCGTACTGGGCGACCTCCTTGACCAGGCTGGAGCTGAGGAAGGAGTACTGCGGGTTGGCCGTCAGGAAGACGGTCTCCACCTCGGCCAGCCGGTAGTTCATCTGCGCGATCTGCAGCTCGTAGTCGAAGTCGCTGACCGAGCGGAGGCTGCGGACGATCATCGGGATGCCGTTGTCCCGGCAGTAGTCGACGAGCAGCCCGTCGAAGGTGTCGACGGTGACGTTGTCGAACGGCTTGACGCTCTCCTGGAGCATGTCGAGCTTCTCGTCGACGCTGAACAGCCCGCGCTTGTTGACGTTGGTCAGCACGGCGGCCACGACCTCGTCGAACTGCCGGGCGGCCCGGCCGATGATGTCGATGTGGCCGTTGGTCACCGGGTCGAACGACCCTGAGCACACGACGCGTCGCACGGTGACCGCTCCTTCCTGCCGGGTGGGGCGCTGCCCCCTCTACCCGGGATCATCCCCCTCGGCAGGGGCGTGTTCGGGACGACTCGCGGCGCGACCGTACCAAAGCGCCGCTTCGCCGTACCGGCGCACCCGGGTCCCTTCGAAACCGCGGGGCCATTCCTGGTCGGGGCCGCGCGCGGAGCGCTCCAGCACGACCAGCGCGTCGGCGGCGAGCCAGCCCCGGTCGCGCAGGGCGGCCAGGAGCGCGCCGACCTCGTCGTCGCGGACCGCGTACGGCGGGTCGGCCACCACCAGGTCGTAGGGCCCGCCGCCGGGGCCGCGCTCCAGCACCCGGGCGGCCCGGTCGGCGGCCAGTTCGGCGCCGGGCAGGCGCAGGGAGGCGATGTTGCGCCGGACGACGGCGGCGGCCTTGCGGTCGGCCTCGACCATGAGGGCGTGCGCGGCGCCGCGGGACAGCGCCTCCAGCCCGATCGCCCCCGACCCGGCGTACAGGTCGAGTACCCGCAGCCCGTCCAGCGGCCCGAGCTCGGACTGCACGGAGGCGAAGAGCGCCTCGCGGGCGCGGTCGCTGGTGGGCCGGGTGGTGCGGCCGTCGGGGACGGCGAGGCGGCGTCCGCCCGCCGTACCGGCGATGATGCGGGTCATGCCGTAGACCGTACCGGCCCTGCCCCCCACGCGACGCCTACGCCTTCTCCAGGAAGTCGGCGCGGTCCTCCCCCAGCAGCTCGTCGAGGGCCGCGGCCAGGGGCGGGTGCGCGGCCAGCTCCGGGTCGCGTCCGACCAGGGCGGCCGCCTCCGCGCGGGCCTCGCCGATGAGCTCCTCGTCGCGCAGGAGGGTGAGCATCCGCAGCGACGAGCGCCGCCCCGACTGGGCGCCGCCGAGCACGTCGCCCTCGCGGCGCTGCTCCAAGTCGACCCGGGACAGCGCGAACCCGTCGGTGGTGGCGGCCACCGCGTCCAGCCGCTGCCGGGACGGGCCGCCCTCCTCGGCCTCGGTGACCAGCAGGCACAGGCCCGGCAGGCTCCCGCGGCCCACCCGGCCGCGCAGCTGGTGGAGCTGGGAGACGCCGAACCGGTCGGCGTCCATGATCGCCATCACCGTCGCGTCGGGCACGTCCACGCCCACCTCGATCACGGTGGTGGCGACCAGCACGTCGGTCTCCCCCGCGGTGAAGCGGGCCATGACCGCCTCCTTCTCCTCCGGGGCGAGCCGCCCGTGCAGGGCCTCCACCCGCAGCCCGGACAGCGGCCCCTCGGCCAGGGTGCGGGCCACGTCCAGCACCGCCAGCGGGGGGCGGCGCTCCTCCTCGCCCTCCTCCGGCGCGGGCGCGGCGGCCCCCTCCTCGTCCCCGTCGTCGCCGCCGATGCGCGGGCAGACGATGTAGGCCCGGCGCCCCTGGGCGGCCTCCTCGCGGATGCGCTCCCAGGCGCGGTCGAGGAAGTGCGGCTTGTCGCGCGCGGGCACCACGTGGGTGGCGATGGGCGCGCGCCCGGCGGGCAGCTGGTCCAGGGCGACCACGTCCAGGTCGCCGTAGACGGTCATGGCCACCGTGCGCGGGATGGGGGTGGCGGTCATCACCAGCACGTGCGGGCGCCCGTCGGCGGCCTTCTCGCGCAGGGCGTCGCGCTGCTCGACGCCGAAGCGGTGCTGCTCGTCGACGACGACGAGGCCCAGGTCGGCGAAGGAGACGTGCTCCTGCAGCAGGGCGTGGGTGCCCACGATGATCCCGGCCTGCCCGGAAGCGGCCTCCAGTAGCGCCTCGCGCCGGGCGGCGGCGCCCTGGGAGCCGGTGAGCAGCGCCACCCGGGTGGCGTTCTCGGCCCCGCCGAGCAGGCCGCCCTCGGCCAGTGGGCCCAGCATCCGGGTGATGGAGCGGTGGTGCTGCTGGGCGAGGACCTCGGTGGGGGCGAGCAGCGCGGCCTGGCCGCCGGCGTCGACCACCTGGAGCATGGCGCGCAGCGCCACCAGGGTCTTGCCCGCGCCGACGTCGCCCTGGAGGAGGCGGTGCATCGGGTGGGCGGAGTCCAGGCCCCCGGCGACCACCTCGCCGACCTCCTTCTGGCCGGCGGTCAGCTCGAAGGGCAGGTCGGCGTCGAAGGCGTCGAGCAGGCCGCCGGCGGCGCGCGGCCGGGGGCGGGCGGGCACGTCGGCGGCGGCCGCGCGGCGCTGCGCCAGGGCGAGCTGCAGCACGAAGGCCTCGTCCCACTTGAGGCGTTTGCGGGCGCGGCCGATGTCGTCGCCGTCGGCGGGCCGGTGGACCCCCTCCAGGGCCTCGCCGATCCCGATGAGGCGGTGCCGCTCGCGCAGTTCGGGCGGGAGCGGGTCGGCGAACCCCCCGCCGCCCTCGGCCTGGTCGAGCAGGGTGGCCACGCAGCGGGCGATGGTCATCGAGGTCAGGCCCTTGGTGGCCGGGTAGACGGGGATGGGCCGGTCGGCGAACTCGCGGGCGCGGTCGTCGCCGGTGCCGTCGTCGGGCAGCATCTCGTAGACCGGGTGCGCGAGCTGCTTCTTGCCGCGGTAGGTGGAGACCTTCCCGGCGAACATGCCGCGCCGCCCCGGACGCAGCTCCTTGAGGTGGTACCCGGCGTTGTGGAAGAAGGCCAGGGTGAGCCGCCCGGTGCCGTCGGTGATCACCACCTCCAGCAGGCTGCGGGGGCGCCCGCGGCCGCCGCCGCGCAGGTCGCGCTTGGTGGCGCTGAGCACCTCGGCCACCACCGTGGCCTGCTCGCCCTCGCCCAGCGCGGCCAGGTCGGTCAGCTCGCCCCGGTAGGCGTACCGGCGCGGGTAGTGCCGCAGCAGGTCGCCCGCGGTGTGCAGGTCGAGCTCGGCGGCGAACTTCTTGGCCGCGGCCGCGCCCTGGGTGGTGCGCAGCGGCTCGTCCCAACTGATCACCGGTGTTCCTCCCGTCGCGCAGGTCCGCCGGACGACCGCCCGGCGAGGATGCCGTGGTCCCCGACCCGGGGTGAATCGTCCCACGCGCGCACGAGCGGGGCGTGGAGCCTTCGGGGCCGTCGGGCAGGAGTGGACGCCACTGTAGGACGCCCCTGCGACATGCGGGGACCGGACACTCGCAGGCACGCGGTGGGACGCCCGGAGGGGCCGCTGACCGGGGCCGGACCGGCGGGTGGCCGGGGCGGGCTATAATCGGAGACCGCACCGCCGTCCCGGATCGGCGGGACGCCGCCGCGGGCGGCCGATCGGGCGGTGCGGGCACGGGCCCTTCGGGGGCGTCCGCTCCGTTTAGCGGCCGCCCTGGGCATCGTGTACGCTTCCACGGTTGGCGCACCGCGCCGACCTGCATGATCATCAGACCTCTCTCGGGTCGACCAGCACGCGTGCGGAGCGCATGCGGGCCCGAGCGCTTGAATGGAGTTACCGTGGCTTCCGTCTGCGACGTCTGCGGCAAGGGCCCAGGGTTCGGTAACAGTGTCTCCCACTCGCACCGCCGCACCCGCCGCCGCTGGAACCCCAACATCCAGACCGTGCGCACCCGCGTGGGCGGTACGCCCAAGCGCATGAACGTGTGCACCTCCTGCATCAAGGCGGGCAAGGTCGACCGCTGAACCGCGGGCGGTTCCGAACCGCCGACGCGCTCACGCATGGACGAGGGGCGCCGCAGCCGGTGATCCGGCGCGGCGCCCCTCGTATTGCGACGGTCCCGCGATGATCTCGACGCAAGTGCTGTCAAACCAGCGGTTTTGACAGCACTTCCGTCGAGATCATCGGTGGTAGGGACCCATCACAGGGAACAGGGGGCTCCGTTGAAGGTGCAGCTGGTGGGCGGCTGTGCGACGCCTTCGGCGGTGAAGGTCACCTCGACCGACTCGCCCGGTGCCAGGCCGCCGCGCGAGGCGGGCTCCCGGGCCACCATGCCGTCGCCGGTGGCCTCCCAGTCCACGTCCCGGGCGGAGGTGACCCGCGCCGTGTCGAAGCCCAGCACCAGCTCCCAGCCCTCCAGGGCGGCCGGGCCGGTGTTGGTGAGGGTGACCCTTCCGGTGAAGGCCGTCGAGGAGGTCTCGACGGTGGTGTAGCTCAGGGCCGCCGGGGCGCCGGAGGCGTCCTCCTCGGCGCGGGCCTCGCCGCCCCCGCCCTCCGGCTCCTGGGCGCTCGGTCCGGCGGAGGGGCCGGTGGGCGTGGCGCCGTGCTCGACGGGCGGCTCGCTGAACCTGAGGTAGATCTGGGTGGTGCTGTAGCCGAAGAGCACGAGCCCGACGGTGACCCCGGAGATCAGCAGCACGCTCAGCAGCCGGGGCGGGCGGACCCGCTTGGGCACGGTGCTGCCCAGCATCAGGCCGACGGTCCGCAGTGCCCCGGAGTGTTCGGGCTCGGAGCGGTGCGCACCGCGCCGGCCGCCGCCGGACCCGCTTCTGCGCCCCATAACGAACAGCCTTCCGATCCACGCTCCGTCCCTCGCCCCGCACAGGCGGCGCGGGGCGTCAGCTTAGCGTGATTTACCCCCCAAACCCGACTCTCTCACCCCGTCCGCGCGGCCGCCCCCTTCGCCCCTCCTCCCCCTGCTCCGTCCGCGGTCCACCGCGTCACCGGCCGAAATGGTCCCAGCCGCCGCCTGCGGGCGGCCTTCCGTCGACGGTGACGCGCGGCCCGTCGGGGGCGGCCTCCCGCACCGCGCCGATGACCGACCAGCCGTCCGGCGGGGCGGCCTCGGGCGGGAAGGCGGCGGCCAGCGCGTGGTCCTCTCCCCCGGTGATCATCAGGTCGATTGCGGCCTCCCGGAGCGGGCGCCCCGCTCCCCCGGCGGGGTGGCCCGTTGCGGCCAGCAGCTCCACGGCGGCGAGCAGGCCCGGGGCCGGGTCGAGGGCGTCGCGCCGGATGTCGACGCCGACGCCCGAGGCGGCGGCGATGTGCCCGAGGTCCTGGACGAGCCCGTCGCTCACGTCGAGCATGGCGTGGGCCCCCGCCAGGGCGGCGCGCGGCCCCTGCGCGTAGGGCGGCCCGGGGCGCCGGTGCTCGGCCACCGCGGCGCGCGCGGCGTCCTCGTCGGCCAGCCCCTCCTGGAACAGTGCCAGCCCCGCGGCGGACAGCCCCAGGGGGCCGGTGACGGCGATCCGGTCGCCCGGCCGCGCCCCGCTCCTGCGCACCGAGCACGCACCGTCCAGCGAGCCCAGGGCGGTGACGGAGACGGTGAGCGTGGCGGAGCCGACGGTGTCCCCGCCTACGACCGTGCAGCCGACGGCGGCGCATTCCTCGCGCACCCCTTCGGCGAAGTCCTCCGCCCACGCGACGGGGAGGTCCTTGGGCGCGGCCAGGCCGATGAGGAGGGCGGTGGTCCTCGCCCCCATGGCCGCGATGTCGGCGGCGTTCTGCGCCACCGCCTTGTGGCCGATGTCGCGTGCGCTGGACCAGTCGAGCCGGAAGTGCCTCCCCTCCACGAGCACGTCGGTACTGGCGACCACGCGCTGATCTGCGGCGGAGACGATCGCGGCGTCGTCTCCCGGCCCGAGGATTACATCGTCCGTCTCGGGGAATCTGGCCGTCACGCGCGCGATCAGGCCGAATTCGCCCAGGTCCCCAATGGTGCTCGACACAGCCCTCAGGGTACGGTGACCAATCCGGCGCAGTGGTCTAGACCCGCGCGTACCCCGTCAGAGTGCGGCGCGCGGCCGGTTCCGGACGCCGCCGCTCCGTCCGCATGTTCTCTGGGTGATCTGGGAGGGTTCCACCGTGGTGCAGGCCTATGTTCTGGTGCAGACCGAGGTCGGCAGGGCCGGTGATCTGGCGGAGCTCATCCGCGGGATCGACGGAGTCCGCGAGGCCGACGACGTGACGGGCCCCTACGATGTGATCGTGCGCGCCCAGGCCGACGACATCGACGCGCTGGGGCGGCTCGTGGTCGCCCGCATCCAGCGGCTCGACGGCATCGCGCGCACGCTGACCTGCCCGATCGTGCAGATCTGAGCGAGCGAGGACGCTGGAGGGCCGATGCACAGGCGAGCGGCGGTGACCGCGGCGGGAACGGCCCTGGTGCTGGCCGGCTGCACCGGGGGCGCCGTCGAGGTCCCCGTCCCCGAGCCGGACGAGGAGACCGCGGCGCTCTGCGAGGCGCTGGCCGAGCGGCTCCCCGAGACCCTCTACGACTCCGGGCGCGTCGCCACCGACCCCGACTCGCCGCTGGTGGCGGCCTGGGGCGACCCGGTGATCTCGCTGCGCTGCGGGGTGGAGCGGCCGGAGGCCTACCGCCCGGACGCCGAGCTGACGGTGGTCGACGGGGTGGCGTGGCTGCCCGAGCCGCAGGACGAGCCGACGCTCTACACCTCCATGGCGCGCGAGGCCTATGTCGAGGTGTCGGTCCCGCCCTCGTACGGGGCGCCCGCCCAGGGGCTGGTGGCGATCAGCGAGGCGATCGCGGCGGAGGTCCCCGAGCTGCCCCCGGGCGAGTACTGACCCGGACCGCTCCGGCGCCCCGCCCCGCCGCCCCCGCCGGTGAGTTCTCGGTCACCCCGCGCGCGCTGCGCGCGGCGCCCCCGGAGCGGATGCGGCCGCTCCCCCGGTACGCAAGGACACCGGAAAACTCCGCATCACCCCTGGTAAAGAGCGGCCCGCCGATACTGCGCCGACGGGCCGCGCCCGTCTAGCGTCGTCTACGGGGCGGGCTCCGCGGCCGCGGCACCCCGGTGGATCTACTACATGCCGTAGCACTACGCTGTGTCGTACTACGGCACGTCGGTCCGGTTCCTCCGGACCAGCGGCCGCATCCATCGGTCCATTGCTGGCTGGAGAGGCGCATGGAAGCACTCGACCTGGCACGGTGGCAGTTCGGTATCACCACGATCTACCACTTCCTGTTCGTCCCGCTGACGATCGGCCTGTCGGTCATCGTCGCCTCCCTGCAGACCGCGTGGTACCGGACCGGCAGGCACGAGTACCTGCGGGCCACCAAGTTCTTCGGCAAGCTCTTCCTGATCAACTTCGCCATGGGCGTGGTCACCGGGATCGTGCAGGAGTTCCAGTTCGGCATGAACTGGAGCGAGTACTCGCGGTTCGTCGGCGACGTGTTCGGGGCGCCGCTGGCCATGGAGGCGCTGCTGGCGTTCTTCCTGGAGTCCACCTTCATCGGGCTGTGGATCTTCGGTTGGGACCGGCTCCCCCGCGGCGTGCACCTGGCCTGCATCTGGCTGGCCGCGATCGGCACCAACCTGTCGGCCTACTTCATCCTGGCCGCCAACGCCTGGATGCGGCACCCGGTCGGGTTCACCGTCAACCCCGAGAACGGCCGCACCGAGCTGACCAGCATCTGGGCGGTGCTGTCCAACACCCAGGCCTGGTCCACCTACCTGCACGTGGTCTCGGCCGCCTTCATCACCGCCGGGATGTTCGTCGCCGCCGTCAGCGCCTTCAAGCTCTGGCGGAACCGCCGGCACGGCGACACCGGCGAGAAGGGCACCGCGCCCCCCAAGGGCGACCACGAGCTGTTCCGCAAGTCGCTGCGCGCGGGCATGGTCGTCACCCTGCTGGCCGGGGTCGTGGTCGTCTACTCCGGCGACCACCAGGCCAAGCTCGCCGCCGAGTACGAGCCGATGAAGCTCGCCGCCGCCGAGGCCCACTGGGAGACCGAGGAGGGCGCGCCCTTCTCCACCTTCGCCGTCGGCGACACCGACAGCGGCGTCAACACCATCGACATCACCATCCCGCGCGTGCTGAGCTTCCTGGCCACCGGCACCATCGACGGCACCGTCGAGGGCATGAACGACCTGCAGGCGCAGTACAACGAGGAGTACGCCGAGTACGGGGAAGTGGACTACATCCCCAACGTGTTCATCCTGTACTGGTCCTTCCGCCTGATGATCGGGTTCGGCCTGTTCGGCGTCGCGGTGTCGGCGCTGGGGCTGTGGCTGACCCGCAAGCGGCGGCTGCCGCACACCCGCTGGTTCTACTACGCCGCCATCGCCGCCCTGCCGGCGACGCTGGCCGCCAACATCTTCGGCTGGGTCCTCACCGAGATGGGCCGCCAGCCCTGGACCGTGCACGGCGAGCTGCTGACCGCGATGAGCGTCTCGCCCGGGGTCAGCCTGGGCCAGGTCGCCTTCTCGCTCGCCGTGTTCACCCTCATCTACGGCGTGCTCGCCGTCGTCGAGGCCGGGCTGCTGTGGCGCTACGTCAAGGCCGGGCCCTCGCACGTCGTCCCCGAGCCCAAGGACGGCGAGGACACCGGCGACGTCCCCGCGTTCGTCTACTGAGCCCCGCCGACACCGCGCCACGCGCTAGGAGACCTGAGACATGGATCTGGCAACCGTCTGGTTCCTCGCCATCGCGGTCCTGTGGACCGGCTACTTCATCCTGGAGGGGTTCGACTTCGGGGTCGGCATGCTCCTGCCCGTCCTGGGGCGGCGCGACGTCGACCGGCGGGTCATGATCAACGCGATCGGCCCGGTCTGGGACGGCAACGAGGTGTGGGTGATCACCGCCGGCGGCGCCATGTTCGCCGCCTTCCCCGCCTGGTACGCCACCGCCTTCAGCGGGTTCTACCTGCCGCTGCTGCTGATCCTGCTGGCGCTCATCGTGCGCGGGGTCGCCTTCGAGTACCGCGGCAAGGGCGACACCGACCGCTGGCGCGCCTGGTGGGACCGGGCGATCTTCTGGGGCAGCGCGGTGCCCGCCTTCCTGTGGGGGCTGGTCTTCGCCAACATCGTGCGCGGGATGCCGGTCGACGGCGACGAGATCCTCCGCGCCGGGCTGCTCTCCCTGCTCAACCCCTACGCCCTGCTGGGCGGCCTGACCACGCTGTCGCTGTTCGTCCTGCACGGGGCGCTGTTCCTCACCCTCAAGACCGGCCAGCCGGTGCGGGCCCGCGCCCGGGCCGCGGCGCTGCGCGCCGCCGTCGTGGCGGTCCCCGCCGGAGCGGTGTTCCTGGTGTGGACGCAGCTCGCCCACGGCAAGGCCTGGACGTGGCCGGTGGTGGCCGCCGCGGCCGCCGCCCTGGTGGCGGGCGTGCTGCTGGCGCTCCGCGGCTCGGAGGGGCGCTCGTTCGCCTGCACCGCGGCGACCATCGGGCTGGCGTCGGTGACGCTGTTCGGGTCGCTCTTCCCCGCGGTGCTGCCCTCCACCCTGGACCCGGCCTACAGCCTGACCGTCGCCAACGCGTCCTCGGCGCCGTACACGCTGACCGTCATGAGCTGGGTGGCGGTGGTCTTCCTCCCGGTGGTGCTCGCCTATCAGGCCTGGAGCTACTGGGTCTTCCGCAAGCGGGTGACCCGGGAGCAGATCGAGCCGGTGCCCGCCTATGGTGGCGGTGGGCAGGGCTCCGGCCCCGCCTCCGCCGCCGAGTAGCGCCCCAGAGAGCGGCGCCCGCCGCTCCGCCGAAGGGATCCGAATGCGCCCCCTCGACCCGCGCCTGGTCCGGACGGCCGACGCCGTCCGCGTGCACCTGGCCGTCGCCGTCGCGAGCGGCCTGCTCACCACGGGCATGGTGCTCGCCCAGGCCTGGCTGCTGGCCTACACGATCGCCGGGGCCACACGCGGGGCGGGGCTGGACGCACTCTCCTGGGCGATCACCGCCGTCGCCGCGGTGGCGATCGCCCGTGCGGCGCTGTCATACGGCGCCGAGACCGCCGCCCTGCGCTCCGCCGCGCGCGCCAAGTCCCAGCTCCGCCGGCGCCTGGTCGCACACGTGACCGGCACCGGCGCCGAACCGGGGAACGGCGCCCGCGCGGGGTCGGAGGACGGGCCGGGGGACTCGCCTCTCCCGGACGGCGGGACGGTCCGATCGTCAGGGGGGACCGTCACCGCCGGGACGGGTACGGCCGACGCCGGAGAGGTCGCGACGCTCGCCACGCGGGGCCTCGATGCGTTGGACGATTACTTCGCCCGGTATCTCCCGCAGCTGGTGCTGGCCGTGCTCGTCCCCCTGGCCGTGCTCACCGTGGTGGCGGGCGCGGACTGGATCTCGGCGGTGGTCATCGCCGTCACCCTGCCCCTGATCCCGGTGTTCATGGCCCTGGTGGGCTGGCACACCCAGGAGCGCACGCAGCGCCGGTGGCGCCGCCTGCACCGGCTGGGCGGCCACTTCCTGGACGTGGTGGAGGGGCTGCCGACGCTGGCGGTCTTCCGCCGCACCAAGGCCCAGGCGCGCATCATCCGGCGGATGACCGACGAGCAGCGCTCCAGCACCATGGCGACGCTGCGCATCGCGTTCCTGTCGGCGTTCGTGCTGGAGCTGCTGAGCACGCTGGCGGTGGCGCTGGTCGCCGTCGAGATCGGCATCCGGCTGATGTACGGCATGCTCGACTACCAGACGGCGCTGCTCGTGCTGATCCTGGCGCCCGAGGCCTACCTGCCGCTGCGCGAGGTCGGCTCCCGGTTCCACGCCAGCATGGAGGGGGTGGCCGCCGCCGAGCAGGTGTTCACGGAGCTGGACAAGCACGCGGAGGGCGCCCCCCGCGCCCCCGAGCCGTCCCGGGACCGCACCGCCGAGCTCCCCGAGCAGGGCGTGGGGCTGCGCCTGGAGGGGGTCGGCCTGACCTACCCGGGCCGGGACGGGCCCGCGCTGACCGGAGTCGACCTGGAGGTGCCCGCCGGGCGGCGGATCCTGCTGGCCGGGCCCAGCGGGTCGGGCAAGAGCTCGCTGCTGTCGCTGCTGCTGCGCTTCATCGAGCCCACCGAGGGCCGCATCCTCGCCGTGCCCGCCGACGGCGCCGGGGGACTCCCCCTGGACCGGGTCGACCCCGCCGCGTGGCGGAGCCGCCTGGCGTGGGTGCCGCAGCACCCCTACCTCTTCGACGACACCGTGGCCGGGAACATCCGGCTCGGCGCCCCGGACGCGGACGACGACGCCGTGCGCCGGGCCGCCGAGCTGGCCGAGGCCGACGCCTTCGTCCGGGAGCTGCCCGAGGGGTACGCCACCCCGCTGGGCGAGCGCGGCGCACGCCTGTCGGCGGGGCAGCGCCAGCGCGTCGCCCTGGCGCGGGCGTTCCTGCGCGACGCGCCGGTGGTGCTTCTGGACGAGCCCACGGCGCACCTCGACCCCGAGAACGCGGCCGCGGTCCGGACGGCGGTCGCGAGGCTGCTGGAGGGGCGCACCGGCGTCGTGGTGGCCCACGACACCGGGTGGGCCGCGCATGTGGACGAGACGGTCCCCGTCCGAGCCGGCCGCCTGGAGAGGGAGGCCCTCCGATGAGCGCCGCCGATGTGTCCCCACCGGCCGCCGAGGGCGCCGACGCTCCCGGGCGCGGCCGCGATCCGCTGGTGCGGATGGTCCTGCTGGCCTGGCCCCGCGGCAGCCGGTTCGCCCTCGGCGTCCTGCTCGGCTCGGTGGCCACCGGGTCGGCGGTGGCGCTGCTGGGCATCGCCGCCTGGCTGCTCGCCAAGGCCGCCGAGCACCCGCCGATCACCGCGCTGAGCGTGGCGATCGTGGCCACCCGGGCGCTGGGCGTCACCCGCGGGGTGGCGCGCTACCTGGAGCGGCTGGTCACCCACGACGCCGCGTTCCGCACCCTGGCCGACGTGCGCGTGAAGGTCTACGAGCGGCTCGCCCGCACCGAAGCCCGCCCGTCGCCCACCACCACCCTCAACCGAGGCGCTTCGCACCGCAGTACAGGTTCGTCGCCCACCACCACCCTCAACCGAGGCGCCTCGCGCCGCAGTATGGGTCCGCTCCGCTCCGGCGACCTCGTCTCCCGTCTGGTCAGCGACACCGAGTCCACCCAGGACCTGCTCCTGCGCGGGCTCACCCCGCCGCTGGTGGCGGTGGTCGCCGGAGGTGTGACCACGGCCGTGTGCACGGCGCTGCTGGTCCCCGGCGGACTGGTGCTGGCCGCCGGGCTGCTGCTCACCGGCCTGGCGGTGCCGCTGATCGCCGCCCGGCTGGGCCGGGCCCCCGGCGAGCGCCAGGCGGAGGCGCGGGGGCGGCTGTCCACCTCCCTCGTCGACGCCCTGCACGGCGCCCCCGACCTGGTCGCCTACGGTGCCATGGAGCGGGCGGTGCACCGGGTGGAGGAGGCCGACGCCGAGCTGACCCGCCTGGCCCGCCGGGACGCGGGGCTGCTGGGCTTCGGCGCCGGGGCGACCGCGCTGGTCACCGGCCTGACGGTGTGGGCGTCGCTGCTGCTGGGGGTGGCGGCGGTCGACGACGGGTCGCTGCACCCGGTGCCGCTGGCGGTGCTGGTGCTGACCACGCTGGCCGCGTTCGAGATCGTGCAGCCGCTGCCGGCGGTGGCGGCCCGGCTGGGGGCGCTGCGGGCCGGGGGCGCGCGCCTGTTCGACGTGCTGGACACCCCGGCCATGGTGGAGCCGCCCGCCGATCCGGCCGCCCTGCCCGACCCGCCCCCGGCGGACCTGGGGGTGCGGGGGCTGAAGGTGCGGTACGGCCCGGAGGAGCCGTGGGCGCTGCGCGGTATCGACCTGGAGGTGCCCACCGGGGCCAAGGTCGCGGTGCTCGGCCCCAGCGGCGCGGGCAAGAGCACCCTGGCCGAGGTCCTGCTGCGGTTCCGGGACCCCGACGCGGGGACCGTGGAGCTGGGCGGCGCCGACCTGCTCGGCTACGACCGGGACGACGCGCGGCGGGCGATCGGGGGCGTGCCGCAGGACCCGCACGTGTTCGCCTCCACCCTGCGGGAGAACCTGCGCCTGGCGCTGCCCGAGACCGACGCGGACGAGGGCGGGGACACGGACACGCACGGCGGCGACGAGCGGCTCTGGGAGGCCCTGGAGCGCACGCGCCTGGCCGACGAGGTCCGGGCGATGCCGCACGGGCTCGACACCGAGGTCGGGGTGCACGGCACCCGGCTGAGCGGCGGGATGCGCAGCCGCCTGGCGATGGCCCGGGCGGTGCTGGCGGCGCCGAGGATCCTGGTCCTGGACGAGCCGACGGCGCACCTGGACCCCGACACCCGGGACGCGGTGATGGCCGACGTCCTGGACGCGGCGGACGCCGAGGGGTTCTCGACCCTGCTGATCACCCACGACCTGGCGGGGCTGGAGCGGATGGACCGCGTCTACGTGCTCTCCGAGGGCCGCGTCCTCCAGGAGGGCACCCCGCAGGAGCTGGCCGATCAGGAGGGCTGGTACCGCGACGCCCTGCGCCTTGGCCACTGAGCCGGGGCGGGCGCCCGGAGGCTTCCGGACACCGGCAGACGGCCGAGAACGGCGAGGGCGGCGAGGGCGGCGGTTCCGGCGATCGCCCTTCGGGCGACCGTTCTCCCGCGTTCCCTGACTCGGGGCCCTTCCCCCGCTGGGCCCCCGGAGGCACCGGAGGACGCCGGGCGGTTCCCCGATCCTGCCTGCTGGCCGCCGGGCACGTGCATGGTCACCGTGCCCGGCGATGACGGCGGAGCCGGTGCCCCACTCCCGGACTCCAGCCAGTGCCAGGCCACCGGGGTGCAAGGGAGACGGCGGCGACGGCGAAAGCGGGGCGGTTCCCTTGGCCTGCCTGCCGGGTGGCGGGTTCCTCGCGGTCCGGGTGGGCGGGGCGGCTGGTGCCCCGCTCGCGGGCCATGGCCGGGCGGCGGGTGGCCGGAGTGCGAGGTCGGGGCGGCGACGACGAAGGTCAGCGGCACTCTCGGCAGCGCTGTCGGCCGTGCGGCGTGTGCGTGGTCGCCGTGATGGGCGGCGACGGCGAAAGCGGGGCGGTTCCCCGAGCCTGCTTGCCGGGCGGCGGGTCACTTGTGGTGCAGGCAGGCGCCCCGGGGAGGTGTTCGGGGCGTGCCGGGCGCGCGGGGTCCCGTCCGGGCATCGAGTGTCCAGAAAAGTGCACTCTGTGCGGGTGGGAGTGGTCGAAAGCGCACACTCGTTGCCCCGGGGTGCGTTGAACGCCCGATAGGACACCCTGCAACCGGGCATTCCGGGCGCGGCGGGGAGGAGGTCGGCCGTCCCGCGTGGCGGATCCGCCACGCGGTCACGCTCAAAGCGTCCCTTTCGCCGCGCTGGATGGCACCGGGCCGTCCGTGGCGTCCCAAAGGCGGGTTCCGGCCCGGCCGCTACCCGCCCGGTGTCCGGTTCGCCCGGTTCCGAGGGGGCCGGGGCCCCTCCCGCGCCCTGATCGACGCCCGGGGCGGCGGCGCGGGCGGCGGGGGTGCGCGGTCATCGCGATTCCAGAACACGTTCTGCCCACAGAAGGGCCCCAAACAGCACAGCAGGCCCGCTTACCGCCCTCGCCATCACCGTGGGTAGCCGATATCGGCCCAGAGCGGCCCCCGAGCGCCCGGCGGGAGCACCCCGG